>JACRBJ010000058.1 GCA_016234555.1 Chloroflexota bacterium
CGACGTTCACACCTTCGAAGACACCGACCTTTACGCCGTCCAATACGGCGACGTTCACACCATCGAAGACACCCACGTTCACGCCGTCCAACACTGCGACGTTCACACCTTCGAAGACACCGACCTTCACACCATCGAACACCGCGACGTTCACGCCCTCAAAGACGCCGACCTTTACTCCATCGAACACTGCGACGTTCACACCTTCGAAGACGCCGACCGCTACCGCGACGCCGTCCAACACCGCGACGTTCACGCCGTCCAACACTGCGACGTTCACGCCGTCCAACACTGCGACGTTCACGCCGTCCAACACCGCGACGTTCACCCCGTCCAACACCGCGACGTTCACACCTTCAAAGACGCCCACCTTCACCCCGTCCAACACCGCGACGTTCACACCTTCAAAGACGCCCACCTTCACGCCATCCAATACCGCAACGTTCACGCCCTCGAAGACGCCGACCGCTACCGCGACGCCGTCCAATACCGCGACGTTCACGCCCTCGAAGACGCTGACCGCTACTGCGACACCGTCCAACACTGCGACGTTCACGCCCTCGAAGACGCCTACTGTCACACCATCCAATGAGCCTGCTACAACAACACCATCCCTTACAACAACATTTACTCAAACACCAACAATCCTTCCGCTCTCAACGTCCACCGTCGATCCCAAATGTAACCGCGCTACATTTATCAGGGATATAACCATTCCAGATGACACGGTTGTCAATGTGAATGAAAAATTCACAAAAACCTGGCGAATCAAGAATATCGGCACGTGTACATGGAAGTCGACCTACAAACTCATCTTTATCGATGGGGATAAAATGAGTGCCCCCGATTCCAAACTGCTTTCCAGCGACGTCGATCCCGATCAGACAATTGACATATCTGTTGACTTCATCGCGCCCGCCACTCCTGGCGAGTACAAGGGGATCTGGATTTTAGAGGATAACAACGGGCAGAAATTTGGGTTTGGCGCATCTGCAAGCGGACAAATATGGGTACAAGTAAGAGTTGTGGCAGCAGCTGAAAGCCCAACACCCCTGCCATCCCCGACACAAACCGTTGAACCAACTGGAGGACCAGTCACCAACCCAACCGCATCGACTCCATCCAGTGTCCCCCCATCATCAACCCCAACCGTTGGACCAACTGGGGAACCGGTCACCAACCCAACCGTGTCGACTCCATCGAGCGTTTCCCCATCACCAACCTCAACCGTTGGACCAATCGGAGAACCAGTCACCAACCCGGCCGCGCTGATTCCATCCAACATATCTCCATCCCAGACGCTTGCATACGACCTGGTTTCCGAAATGTGTTCCGCCCAGTGGTTTGTCGATTATGTTCAGCAGCCATGCCAGAGCGCGGGCAGTGATACGCAAAACGCCCTCCGCCTTGTCACATCCCCGGTTCTGGAAGATGGGAGCACGTTTGCCAATCCGGCGATCATGATAAGCCCGAATAACAAAAATGGTCCTATTCAGGGAATATATCCTGAATATCTGGTGCAGCCCGGTGATCACTTCCGTGCCGTCGTGGGTTGCGAGATGAATTCCACATCCTGCTCCGCCCTCCTGCGGGTCAGCTATAAGGATGTTTCAAGCACAGTGACGGACCTTTGGGCAACAGGCGAATTCTATGACCAGATGTTTACCCGGGTCGATATCGACCTTGGCGCTCTCGCAGGTCAAAAAGTTAGTTTCATTTTGGATGTAACGCCTTTGAATACGGACCCCGGCAACCACGTGATTTTGGCTTCCCCCGCCATCCATCACGAACCCCTGCCGACAGCCACAGCTACAGTCGCGCCAACCGCCACAACCATGCCAACGAACACCGCTACAGTTATTCCCACGGCAACGGCAACGTCGTCGCCGATCTCGACACCTATACCGCCGTCGCAGACAGGGACTCCATCCCTGTGGGAGAAAATTCAAAACTTCTTCAAGGATATTTTCTCTGGTGGATAAGAGTTGCAGGTGGAAAATCCCCAACTTCGGGAATTATCTGTGGATCAGTCAGGTGTTGTCCCCCCGTCAATATAAAACAAAAAGGTCTGGTTTTCACGCCAGACCTTTCCGTTTGTGACTCCGGGGGGATTCGAACCCTCAACCAATTGCTTAAGAGGCAACTGCTCTGCCATTGAGCTACGGAGCCGTTCACTAAACTTAGCGGGGCGTATTATACCGCAAAGGTATTTTGTGTCAATCGTTTTTTTCAAGCCGATTCATGATCCAAAGCAAAGAGGAAGGTCGGATAATTGCCCCGCCCCGGCGGTCGTCATCTCACAGTGACCGTCACTCCATCGTCGTTGCAGGCTTCCCCGCGACAGACATAAACAGTCACAAAATATTTTCCCTTCGCGCCGAAAGTATACGACAGTATGCCCGTATTATTGCTGATTCTGTCCACGAATTTGCTGTCACGATAAATTGCAAAGGAGTAGGAGCAGAAAGGATTATTCCCGCATGGTATCATGCTCCCATCGGCGAATTTGATGTAGGACGTCCGCGCATCGAAGTTAATCATCAACGGCGTTTTGCCATCATCATCAGTGGATTGCAGGATGGCGGTCATTGTGCTGCCTTTTGGCGTAGGCGTGGAGGATGGCGTTGAAGTCGCCGTGTCAGTGGGCGTCGGAGTGGATGTCGCGCTGGCGGTTGGCGAGGCGGTGGGAGTGACCTCGGTGCTGGTTACCACCAGGACAATCGGGGTTGGTGACACATACTCCGTTGCTGTCGGGGACTCGGGCGTGGTGGAGGCGGGTTCCGTTGGAGTCAACAAGTTGGTTGCCGTTGGCGTGGGTGTGGGTTCAGTCCGATTCCTAGGAAATGACGAATTTAGCAATGCGGCAAAAATTAACACAAGCAATACAACAACCGCTATCGCATATTTATTTTTCGAAACAAATGAATTTATCTTTATTTCTGTATCGGGTAAAGGCATGATCCCCGGCTCAACAGCCAAAGCCTTTAATAGGTCCGTAAATCCCTGGCGATATTTTCCACCCTGCACATCAATGTAATTCAGATCAAGATAATTCAAAGGCAATTCGCAGGGGCAATACATCAACGGTATTATTTTTCGTTCAAGGTTGCTGGCAAACAAAAACTCGCGTTCCACCCATTCTGAAGCAATCGAATCCGGTGAAAGCACCACGATAACAAATTGACTATTTCTAATGGCAGCCTCAATTTCGATCCTCCATCGAGAGCCACCGCGCAGGCTCGATACGTCATACCAGACATCAAGCCCCACGTTTTTCAAATCTGCAACCAACTCCTCGACAAAAGAGACGTCTTTGCGGGAATAGGATATAAAAACCTTGGTCATACGGATACCTTCCGACTGAGATTAATCCAAGACAGAAATCAATTCTCACACTGTTTAGCCATGTGCCATGCGGATTTCCAGGTTGGCAGGTTAACGCGAAGCGTGACAAAGGGAAGACTTGGGTGGTGTTTGGATCCGGGCATTCGGTTTGTCCCACCAAAACTGGGTAATTCAAATTATACGCCTGTTGCCCTTCAACGAACTTGCCAATTTTCCCCCCGCCACAAGGTATACTGAGCGCCATTATGGGCAAAGCCGACTTACACATCCACACCACCTACAGCATGGACGGAACCGCCAGCGTGCGCGAGGCGTTGGAGAGCGCTGTCCGCGCCGGGTTGGACGTGATCACCATCACCGACCACAACGAGATTCAAGGCGCACTCGAAGCACGGGAGATTTGCGCCCGCTTCGGGGTCGAGGTCATCCCCGGAGTCGAGGTCACGACAAAAGACGGGCATCTGGTCGCGCTCTTCGTCGAGCAGGACATCCTCAGAGGCATGTCGGTCATTGATACCCTGCTCCTCATCCGCGACTTGGGCGGGATCGCAATCGCCCCACATCCGCAACAGCCTGTGCCGAACAGCATCACTCTGCACAGCATCCGCAGGGCACTTGAACATCCGCTGGCGCGGGAGGCGCTGCTCGGCATTGAAGTGTGCAACATGAACCCCAGCCACAGTCCATACAATCAACATTCACAGCAGATCGCCGAAGGGCTGCCGCTGGCGCGCATCGCATCGAGCGACGCGCACATGGCTTCGATGATCGGCGCGGCAATCACCCACTTCGAGGGCAGGTCAACACAGGAATTGCGTCAAGCCATCCAACGGCGCGCCACCCGCCCCGAACAGGTCAACCACGAGAATCCGCAGCGGGTCTTCTTCCGCTGGCTCAGGTTGTATTTCCGCCGGCAATTCTCGCAGCCAAAACCATCCGGGCTATAATTCAGCGGCTTGGATATACCATCTATGAACTGGAGTAACAACTTCGCATGATTGCCGGTCTCGACGGGATACGGGGGATTGCCTTTCTCATCGTCTTCTTTTTTCACACGCGCAACCTGCCCTTCGGCTGGATGGGCGTGCAGTTGTTCTTCGTGCTTTCGGGTTTCCTCATCACCGACATCCTGCTGCGGATGAAGGAAAAATATCCGCGCCGTGAATTCTTCTTCAAATTCTACGGGCGGCGTTTTTTGCGCATCTTCCCGCTGTATTATTTTTACCTCGCCCTGCTGACCGCGCTCATCTTCCTGCTGCCCCTGATCGACCTGAAAGGCATCCGTCCCGAACTCAACAAGGGTTTCCTCAACCAGATTTGGGTCTCGCTCTTTTACCTATACGACTTCTTCCACGCCAGCGCCTTCTTCGAGCGCAGCCGTTTCTTCACCCATCTCTGGTCGCTTTCGGTGGAGGAACAGTTCTATTTTGTCTGGCCGATGCTGATCTTCCTGACCCCGCGCGAAAAGTTCAAACAGTTGTGTCTCACCGCCATCGGGCTGGGATTCATCTTCCGCCTCGCCATCACCCTCATCTACCGCGGAGGACTCCTCCCCTTTTTGTTGACTGACCCTCAACTGGCGGTGAACGTTCTGCCTTTCTCCCATCTGGACGCCTTCGCCTTCGGCGCGTACATCACCCGCTTCGAGATTCCCCGTCCGCGCTTGCAGTTGATTGCCCTGACGATAGCTGTCCCTGCCATTGGGCTGCTCACCGACTTCCTGCGCAAAGGGACCCTGACCTTCGCCATCGGCTATGACCTGCCGATGACAGGCTTCTACAAGGAGGTCTGGGGCTATACCCTGTTGAATTATCTCTTCGCCGTGCTGATTTATAACGTGGCGCGTACAGGCTTTTTGACGAGAATTCTCGAAATTGCTCCCCTGCGTTACATGGGAAAGATTTCGTATGGCTTGTACGTTTATCACTACGGGGTCATCGCCATCATGGTGGCGCTCTTCCGAAAATACGAGTTGGACTATTCCCTGCGCTCCCCGCAGATGTTCTTCGCTTCCTTCGGTGCGACGCTGCTGATCGCCACCGTCAGTTTTTACCTGCTCGAAAAGCCAATCACCGATTTGAAGGACAGGCTCTTTTCCACCTCATGATCTTACCCGCTTGATGAAGCCCGGCGTGTTCAACTCCCGTTCCAGCAGGTAGGTGAAATATCCCTGCATGAGGATTTCGGTTTCCTTCTGGACCTCGAAGCTGGGATTTGCGCGAGAGGCGTCCCTGTAACTCGACCTTTGGAAGTGGCGCAGATATTTGAGCGCCTCCATCGAAATCTTCTCCAGGTTGGGAAGTCCCAGCCCGCAGCGGGGACAGATCACGCCGCCCGCCGTCGCCGAGAAAAATTGATCCTCCGCCTGAATCTCCCGCCCGCAGTTGGCGCACTCGAACAGTTGCGGACGAAATCCCGCAGCGTCCAAAAATCTCATCTCGAAATATCGAATCGGCAGCCAGGCGCTTTCCGCCTTTTCGATCCGGTCGAGCGTATCGACCAGCAGTTTGAAGAGCGTGGGATTCCCGCCTTCCTCTTCGCGCGAAAAACGGTAAAGCAATTCGACGACATACGCGGCGTGACCGGTTTTGGTCAGGTTGTCGTGCAGGGGCAGAAAGGCGTTGACCGTCTCCGCCTGGGTCACGATCAACAGGTCGCGTCCCCTGGCAAGTTGCAGGGTCACATGCGTAAAAGGTTGAAGATGTCCCGCCTTGCGTGAGGTGATCTTCCGCGCCCCCTTTGCCAGCGCGCGCACCAATCCGTGCTCGCGGGTGTAGAGCGTCAGCAGGCGGTCTGCCTCACCCCAGTCACTGTGACGGAGGACAACGGCGGAAGCGCGGAAGGAACGAAAGTCGCTCACTCTTCAATTACCATTTATCAATTACAGATATCGGTAATTCGTAATTCACTTCAAATCCGCCGGGGTAAACGCCTGTGGCAGAAGTTGGGCAACGGTCATTTCCTGCTTCAAAGTTCCAGAGCCGTCGGCGATCACGACAACGATGTCCAGCCCGAACTCCGCCATCACCTGACGGCATCCGCCGCAGGGGGAACCGCCGTTGTCGGTGGCGACGACAATCACCTCGAATTCGGTCTCGCCTTCGGAGACCGCCTTGAAGATTGCCACGCGCTCGGCGCACATGGTATGCGGATACACGGCATTCTCCACGTTCACGCCGGTAAAGATGCGCCCGCTCTTCGTCCGCAGCGCCGCGCCCACGCGATACTTCGAGTATGGGGCATACGCAAGCTTGCGCGCTTCGTTGGCAAGGTCAATCAAGGATTGTCGTTCTTCATTTGTGAGTTTCATATGTACCTGTCTACTTTTCTACTTGCTTAACTGCGTACCTGTCTACTTCTTCGCCTTTCGTTCAAGCTTCCTGATGGCGCGGGCTGGGACACCGACCACCAGCGTATCCTCCGCCACATTCTTTGTCACCACCGCGCCCGCTCCCGTGCGTGCGCCGGCGCCGATCTTCAACGGGGCGACCAACATGGTATCGGAGCCGATAAAAACGTCCTCGCCGATCTCGGTGGGATGCTTCTTCTCGCCGTCGTAATTGCAAGTGATGGTTCCCGCGCCGATGTTGGTGTTTGCGCCGATCTGGGCATTGCCGATGTAGGAGAAGTGCCCCATCTTCACACCTTCGAAGAGATGCGAATCCTTCACTTCGCCGAAGTTCCCCATGTGGACGTGATTTCCCAAATGCGCGCCTTTTCGCAAGCGGGCAAAGGGACCCATATCCACATAGTCGTCGAGCACCGCGCCTTCGGTGACGGAGGCAAGCACTTTGCAGAAGTTCCCAATCTTCGTATCGCGGATGATGGAGTTGGGTCCGATGACGTTGCCTTCGCCGATCTCGGTCTTGCCATGCAGGTAGGTGTTCGGCATGACCACCGTGTCTTTTCCAATTTTTACGCTGGCTTCGATGTAGGTCGAAGCAGGGTCAATCATCGTCACGCCGTTCAGCATGTGACCTTCGTTGATGCGGCGGCGCATGGCGGTTTCCACTTCCGTGAGATGCACGCGGGTGTTAATGCCGATGGTCTCCTCCACGTCGTCCATCAAGGTGGCTTGCACGGGCACACCATCCTTCGTCGCCAGTTCAACGGTGTCGGTCAGGTAGTATTCACCCTTCCTGGGATTCTTCGGGATGCGATGCAGAGCATCCCAAAGCCAGTTCGCATCGAAGCAGTATCCGCCCACGTTGAGTTCCCTGACCTTCAACTGCTCGGGCGTGGCGACGTATTCCTCGACGATGGCTTCCACTGTCCCGTCCGGCTTGCGGATGATCCTGCCGAAGCCGCGCGGGTCGTCGGCGACGACGGTCAACAGCGAGATGGGTCCCGTGTTATTCTTCTGCGTCTCGACCAGCTTTTGCAAGGTCTCGCCGCGCAACAGGGGCATGTCGCCGTAGCAGACAACGACCAGGTCGGTCTTGCCTTTCAGCGCCGACTCCGCCTGCATCACGGCATGACCCGTCCCCAGTTGGGGTTCCTGCAAAACGGTTTGGGCGGAATCGCCGAGATATTTCGTCACCTCGTCCGCGCCATAACCGACCACCACAATCGGCTTTTCGGTGGTGGACTGGCTGATGGCTTGCAGGGAATGCCAGATCATTGGCTTGCCCGCAACGGCATGCAGCATCTTGGGCAGGTTCGATTTCATGCGCGTGCCTTGCCCGGCGGCAAGCAAAACGGCTGTTACTTTCATGGGGTTCACCTCAACAAAGAATTAAAGCACAAGCAGGATTCATTCAACGCGAAGCGCCAACAAATCCTGCTTAGAAAAGAAACCCCGCCTGAGCGGGGGGTCTGGCTGGGGCACCTGGATTCGAACCAAGATCCACAGCTCCAAAGGCTGGTGTGCTGCCATTGCACCATGCCCCAGTGCGGGCAGGATTGTATCACAAATTTTTTATTTTCCATCTCCCGGCACAAGCCCAAGTTTGCGGGCTTCCTCCAAAGAGATGACATCCGAGGAGACTGGCTTGTTGCCGTGCTTTTCCGCAGCCTGGTCCCAGAAATCGTCCACGTTGCTGGCTTGTTTCTTTTTCTTCTCCGCATCCTTCAGCAACGCCTCCATCTCAGGGGCGGGAGCGGCAGCGGCAAGTTTCTCGGCGGGCTTTTGCGCAATTTGAGTCTGGGCGGCGGCAGTGGCGGGAACATCCTTTGCGGGCGTCAATTGTAATTCGCCCGTCACGCCCATCGACTTGAGGGATTTTTCGACCTGTCCCCGCATGGCAAGCAGGGAAGCCAGGGTTTCGAGGACGCGGTCCTGGTTGGCAAGTCCATTCCCTGCCACGAGCAGGGCATAAAGCGGGGTGACAGGGACGAAGAGCAGGTCGTGGTCTCCCCCGGTAAAGACATGATAGGAGTTGAATGATTCCTGGTGGTTGTGCCGCGCGACCTTCAGGCTGATGTTGTGGATCGCCATCAGGGTGGAAATGAGGGAAACCTCCATGCTGTCATCGCGGAGTTTGCCTGTACGCGCCTGCACCAGTCCGCGCTCGTTGAGCAAAAAGACCGCATCGGCATTGACATCCTGCCTGAAATTGGCAAGCAGGTCCGAGACCCTGGCGTGGCGTTCCTCCTCCTTGCCCACCAGCTTTTCAGGAGGAAAGATGGTTTGCACAAGCCCAAGCCCACGCTCCACCACGTCCAGAAAATCCGCCAGCGGGATCGGTTTATCGAAGACCGCCAGCGCGCCAGCATTGAGGATTTCCTCGCGCACCTTGCGATCGGTGATTCCGCTGATAAGCACCACCTTCACTTCCGGGTAACGCGCCCGCACCTTGTGCATCAACTCGATGCCGCTCATGCCGGGCAACTTGTAATCGGAAACAAGCAAATCGACCCTGGTCCTTGCCGAATGAAGCAAAGCCTCTTCGCCGGAAGGAGCTTCGAATATCTTGATTTCCGGCTTCTTAAGCGTATCCAGCGTGGAGCGCAAAAGTCGCAGGATGTCTCGCTGGTCGTCCACGAGCAAAATGTTTCGGTCCATAATCAACCTACTTCGCCATCCAACATGCCACCCAGTGACCGGGCTTGGCTTCGCGGAATTCAGGCTCCTGCTCGGAGCAAATCTTTTCTGCAATCGGGCATCGCGGATGGAAGCGGCAGCCCTTGGGCGGGTTGAGCGGACTTGGCACGTCGCCTTTGAGAATCTCGCGAGCTCGCTTGAGCTTCGGGTCGGGAACCGGAATAGCGGTCATCAACGCCCTGGTATAGGGATGCAAAGGCTCCTTGAAAAGGTCGTCGCGGGTGGTCAATTCGACCATTTTGCCTAGGTACATCACCGCCACACGGTCCGAGATGTGTTCGACCACGCTCAGGTTGTGGGCGATGAAAAGATAGGTTAGCCCGAATTCCTTTTGCAGGTCCTTCAAAATATTCAATACCTGCGACTGGATGGAAACATCGAGCGCGGAGACGGGTTCATCGCAGACGATGAAGTTCGGACGCAGGGCAAGCGCGCGGGCAATACCGATGCGCTGGCGTTGTCCGCCGGAGAATTCATGCGGATAACGGCGGGCATGATAATCCTCCAGCCCCACCTTCTTGAGCGTGTCGATCATCAGATCGTACCGCTCCTGGCGGGTGCCGATGTTGTGGATGTGCAGACCCTCCATCACCGATTCGCCAATCGGCACACGCGGGTCGAGCGAGGCATACGGGTCCTGGAAAATGATCTGCATGTGGCGGCGGACATCCTTCAAATCCCTGCCGCGCAATTTCAGGACATCCTTGTCGTCATAATGAACGGACCCCGAAGTCGGTTCGATCAACCTCAGCATGGAACGCCCGATGGTGGTCTTGCCGCAGCCCGATTCACCGACCATGCCGAGGGTCTCGCCTTTTTGGACGTTAAACGAAACGTTATCCACCGCCTTGACCCAATTCACCACGCGCTGCATCAACCCGGCGCGCACCGGGAAATATTTGACCAAATTTCTAACTTCAACCAGGTCTTCCGCCTTGTGCAATTCTGCTGTTTGACTCATAAGTATGGGCTCCGGAAAAATTACTTCGCCTTCAAGGGCGCTTGATGTCCATCGGCGTTTTGATACAGCCAGCAACGCACCAGGTGACCCGGAGCGGCATCCGCAAGAGGCGGCTTCTTATCGGTACAAATGGCAAGACCGTACTTTTCGCGGGCGGCGCAACGCGGCGCGAAGCGGCAACCAGGCGGCAGGTTGACCAGGTTTGGCACCGAGCCGGGAATCACATCCAGACGCTCCTTGAGTTGCCCCAAAACTGGGATGGAACCAATCAGACCCTGGGTGTAGGGATGCAATGGCTGTTCAAACAACGGATTTACATCCGCCTGCTCGACGATCTCGCCCGCATACATCACCGCCACGCGCTCCGCCATTTCAGCCACCACGCCGAGGTCGTGCGTGATCAAAATGACGGACGTGTTCATCTTCGCGCGCAGGTCGCGCATCAAATCCAAAATCTGCGCCTGGATGGTTACGTCCAGCGCGGTGGTGGGTTCGTCCGCGATCAACAGCTCAGGCACGCAAGCCAGCGCCATCGCGATCATCACACGCTGCGCCATGCCGCCCGAAAGTTCATGCGGATACGCCTCGGCGCGGCGTTCGGCATCGGGAATGCCAACCATTTTCAAGAGTTCAATGGCGCGCGCCTTGCCTGCATCCCTGCCAAAGTCCTTGTGGATGTTAAGCACTTCCGCAATCTGGTCATTCACTTTAAAGACGGGATTCAACGCCGTCTGCGGCTGTTGAAAGATCATCGAGATCCTGTCGCCGCGCACTTTGGTCATTTCATCTTCGGAAAAAGCGAGAAGGTTTTTTCCATCCAGCAATATTTCCCCTTCGGTGATTTTACCGGGCGGCGCAATCAAGCGCATGATCGAAAGCGACGTGACGCTTTTGCCGCAGCCCGACTCACCGACGAGCCCCAACACTTCGCCGGGGTAGACCTCGAAATTCACGCCATCCACAGCGCTGACCACGCCATCCTCCGTATAAAAATACGTCTTTAGATTGCGAACTTCCAACAAAGGCTTTTGATCGGTCTTTGCCACATTCGGCTCCTGAATTGAGAATTGGCTTATTATACTTCGTCTGCAAACAATTTCGGCTCGTAGTTGCGACCTCAGTCGCTCTCTAGCCTGTAAAACACGACTACACCTTTCCTGACGGACGGCGTCAGGAAAGTCGTCACTTCGAAGTCAAAATAAAAACTGCCAAAAAGGTCATGGTGCAGGGCTGGCATTGGATGGCGCTCCGTATAAGCCAGCCCAGCCGTTCAAAATATTCGGTGCAGGGTATGAAAGATTGCGATACACGTCCGTCCGCGTCAATGTGAAAAGGGGAAGCAACGGCAATTCGGATGACAATGCGGATTCGATCTGCGCGACAGCCTGACGCGCCGCTTCGGGCTTCGTCTCCGCTTCGAGCACTTCGCACACCACCCCAAGCCTGTCACTGGTATACAGGAAGCGATTCTCCCCGCCGAACCAATCGCACAAATACGCAGGGTATTCGCTCAGTCGCCAGCCGGTCAATGCCATGTCATATTTCTGCGAGCTGTAGACAGCGTAGACAATGTCGTCAAGGGTGACTTCCCGCACAGCAAAGGGAACACCAATATACTGCGCCTGTTCGGCAATGTGTTTCGCGGCGGCATAACGCAGGGCATCCTCATCTTGTGACGGCGCAAGCAATGTGACCTTTGGGAAAGCCTCGCCATTCGAGGACATCAGGTTCTGTCCCGCACGCGTCGCGTCCGTGCCAGGTTCCTGACTCCATGAATAGCCGGCGTCTTTCAAACGCGACACGGCATACGCCACCCGCGCAGCCTTGTCCATGCCGGCGCAGGGGTCTTTCAGGTTTGGGTCATGCCATTGTTTCGACAATACGAACGAATCGAGAGGAGAAGCCTTGCCCTGCAAAATTTCTGTTGCCAACTTGTCGCGGTCGATCATGCAGGAGAGAGCGGAGCGGAGCGCCGGGTCGGCGAGATAAACATTCAACGGGTTGAAGACGAGGAAGCGAGCACTGTTCGTAGGATTGTATTTCGCTTCGGCGGGAACGTTGCTGAGCGGCGAAAGGATGAAGTCCACTTCGTTGTTTTGAAAGGCGGTCAAAGCCGCGCTTTCATCCTTGAAGAAACGATATGAAGCGCGGTCAAAATTCGGCGTGTCAAAGAGGAAGTCAGGGTTGACCTGGCTTACCCAGATTTCACCTTTTTGCACGGCAGGCATCCATGTGCCGAGAGTCGGCTCTGCTTCGTCACCCGCAAGATGCAGGACTTCCTGCGCCGACTTGACCTGCGCTTCGTAATCTTCGAGCAGGTTCTCCAGCGTGGCTTCAAGGTAAGTCACCTCGCCCTGTATCCGGGTGTAATCGCCTTCGGTTTTTCGGTTTTGCAACCCGCTGACCCTGAGCGAAGTTACCTGCGCGGTCAAGTCTTCGAGGTCGACCCGTGCCACTTCCAGCCTGGCGCGGGTCTCGGCAATCTCTGCTCGCAAGGTTTCATTGGGAAGGCTTTCCGAGGTTTTTTGCACCACGGATTCCCAAAATGCTTTTTGCGCGATGGGAGCCTGCAAAACGCCATACTGCCAGACTCCCATGTTCGGCTTTTGCTTGAAGATGAATTTCACCGTCGATGGGTCAACGGCTTCGGCGCGGGCGAGGTAATTGCGCGGGAAAAATTCACCCCAGTCGTAGCCGAACTCGAAGGCGAGGACGGTGTTAGTGGTGAAGGCAACGTCTTCGGCGGTGAACGGGGAGCCATCCGTCCATTTGAGGTCTGCGCGGAGTTTGACGGTGGCGGAATAGCCGTCGCCGTCTTGAGTCACTTCGGAGGGGAACCCGTCAGCGGCAAGCGGCTGGAGGGAGGAATCGACGGGCGAGAGCTGGTACAGGCGCGGATGGGCTTCGCCGAACAGGGCGCGGTTTGCGTAAGTCGAACCTGACCCATCGAACAGTTCCCAAACGTTGACGGGTTGTATTTCGCCGATCAATGCAAATCGAATCTCCGGGGCGTGCGTGGGCGGCGGGACCTCCGTCGGGGTGGGAAAGCTGACAGGAACAGGGTCAGCTTGGGGGACGCAGGCAGAAAGCCAAAGGGCAAGAAAAAGCCCAAAGCGGAGGAAACGTCTCATTAATTCTGGCAAGCCTCGCCCACGTCCACTGATTCGATATTCCAAAGCGGATTGGCGGTCGGGTCGAGTTCAAAGTTGCAGAGGTCGGGGCGCGTGGCGGCAATCCGCAGGCGGTAGTAAAGCGGAATGGCTGGAAGCTCACTGGCAAAAAGCGTCTGCGTGCGGTAATAGGACTCGATATAGGACGGCTCGTCGGGCAGGGCAAGCTGGGCGGCGCGACAGGCGGCATCGTACTCGTCGTTCTTGTAACCCGTGACGTTGGTGCCGATCCATGCGTTGGAAGCGTTGGGGATTTCGGCGGTGGTAAACCAGCGGCAAGGAGGCTCGATACCGTTGACGCCCATCGCATATTCGATGAGGTCGAAGCGCCGACCGAACAGCAAGCCGCTGGGTCCAGCCGAGTAGAGGTCGTTCTGGGTAAAGTATTGCGCGTTGACGCCGATGCCACATTGCGCGAGCGACTGGACGAGGATGTCCGTCACCTGGCGGCGCTGGCTGGCGGTGGTGGTGTAGTAATTCAGCAAAAGCGGCGTTCCAGCGGCAACGTTCTTGACCGTGACCGCAACCAGCGGCGTGGCGGAGTCGCCGTCGGTGTCGCGCCAGCCAGCCTGCTCCAACAGCGACCTGCCGACGGATGGGTCGAAGGGAATGGGGTCGATGTTCGGGTCATACAACGGATGCTCGACGGGAAGATAGGTCAACGGGACGGTGGTTCGTCCCAGCAGGACGTTGTTCACAACCGACTGGCGGTCGAGACAATGGGCAATGCCCCGGCGGGTGTGCGCATCGGAGAAAATATCCTGGCGGTCCTGTTGATTAGCCGTGTTGTAGCCGTCGTCATACGTGGCGGGGTTTGTGCCGATGCCAAGCCATTCGATGGTCATGCCCGGCGTGAAGAAGGCTTGCGCCTGTTCGGCGTCCTGCATTTCCTGCAACAGGCTCGCCTGTCCGTCGAGTCGGATGGTTGGGTCGAGGATGTCGCAGCGTCCGGCGATCAATTCGCTGACGGCGGTGTTCGGGTCGGCGATGAAGCGGAAGGAAAGCGTGTCGATCTTCGGGAAGCCCTCGGCGGCGCGGAAATAATACGGGTTCTTGACCAGGGTGATGTGGTCCTGAGCCGCCCACTCCTGCACCATGTACGGTCCCCAGCCGACGGGCGCGCGCGCCGCGATTTCAGTGGTCGGCAACTGCGCGGCTGGAATCTCGCTCCACAGATGTTCCGGCGCGGGAGTCCAGAAGTTGGTAGCATACGCGGGGTCGACGAAGCCGGGCTTGCCCCACCATTGGACGGTCTGGTCGTCGGTGGCTTCGTAGGTTTGTGTGCGATCCAATAAATATGTGTTCGCAACGACGCTTGGGTCGGATGCAAGCTTGTAGGCGAAGACAGAATCACTCGACTTGAGCGGCGTGCCATCAGACCAGGACAGGTCTTCACGCAAGTGGAAGTTGACGATCATCTGGTCCAGCTCGAGCGGGGTCGAACCGTCGTAGGTGATGACGCAGTCGTCGGCGCGGCAGCCGGCGGGACGGACTTTGATTCCCTGCTTGAGCGGGACGACGTTTCCATCCGCATCGACAATCTGGTCGCCATCCTGGATCGGCGCCTTGACGATTTGCGCGTCGCCGTTTTCAAGGGACGGCAGTTGGGTCAGGATGACGGGCTGGTATCCATACCCAATCGTGTCGATGGGTCCATCGTTGACGGCAGCCAGCACGCTGCGGGCGGCAGCATTCAATTCGCCAAAGGGATAGAGGGTGGTGGGTTCCTGTCCGAGACAGATGGTCAGCGATTTCGGCTCGACAACCGCAGTCGGGGCGACGAAAATTTCCGCCGAGGGCGTGACCGTGACTTCAGGTCCGGACAGAGATGAGGGGAGTCCGCAGGCAACGGCGGCGAGCAGAAGAATGAATAGAAAAACGGTGAATGCCGCAAGTCTTTTGAATGGTTTCATGGGAATGTCCTTTGTTGGGGAAAACATAAGCCAATTATACAAGCAAACAGGTGGCAGTCACTTTTTGAAAGCGGCTGTCACCTGTTTCAGATAAAGCCCGTCATTTTTTTCTAAAAGCCCACAACAGGATAAAGAGCGGCGCCAGAGCAATGAATCCGACAAGAAGCAACAAGGCAAGCGACGGTCTTTCAGCAGGGGACTGAACAGACTGCGGAGTTGGTTCAGCCGCCGGCGGGATGCCAACTGAAATCAATGTAGCGTTGGATCCGTTCAAATCGTCTCTGGAATTCCACAGGTTGTTTTCTCGCAGGAGGAAAGCAGTCACTTGCCAAGCTTCATCGTCGGTGAGACTGCCGGGCTTCCAGAAGGGCATGGTGACGAAGATGTAGGAACGCAAAGCCTGGGCATCAGGGAATTTCTGCAATGTCCCGGCACCGATGACTGGTGGAATGGTCTTCGGCAGGGTAAATCCATTTTCATACGGACGCTCCCCATGACAGCCTGAATTCCAGCAGTTTCGATCTTCTTCAGGGTAGGTTTGTTTGAATTCCTCGGTGAGTCCCTGTCCGCGGTCACCGTGACAGGGAAGGCAGGCAAGCCAGTACACCTGCGCGCCCTTGTCCGCCTGGGATGGTTCGGCTGGGAGCGTTGGCTCGGCGAGGCGGTCAGGCGTGGGCATGGTCTGGGCGGTAGCCGTGTCCATATTGAAGAATAGCCCCGCCGTAAGCAGGGCTATTCCAACACTGATGAGTAACAGTTGAAGGGGAAATCTTCGTCGCACGGAACTAGGATTTTCCGCGCATGCGGGGGTCGAGCACGTCGCGCAGGGCATCGCCAACGAGGTTGAAGCCCATCACGTAAAGGATCAACGTCAAGCCCGGCCAGACAATGATATACCAATATGTATCGAGACTGGTAATCCAGTTACGGGCAAAGGAAAGCACCTGTCCCCAGTCTGCATAACCGACTTCTGTGCCGATGCCGAGGAAAGATAATGCCGCGAATGAAAGCACAACGTCACCCACAGCCAGTGAAGCCATCACCAGGGTTGGGAAAATGGCGTTGGGGATGATGTGGCGGAAGAGGATGCGACTGTCCTTTACCCCAATGACACGCGCAGCCATGACGTAGTCGCGCTCCTTGATCGAGAGAATGTCGCCGCGAATAATACGGGCATATTGCATCCAGCCAAACGTGATCAAGGCAATGATGGCTGGATACAAACTCTTTCCGATCTTGGGCGTCAGGATGGTTGCCAGGATCAATGCCGCAAGGATGAAGGGTAATGTCATGAAAACATCCACAATACGCATGATGAAATTATCCACCCAGCCGCCATAGTAGGCTGAGACGGAGCCAACGATGATACCTATCAGAAAAGTGGCGATGGTTACCATCAAACCGGTGCGGAAAGCGGTGCGTGTACCCCAGATAATTCCGTAAAACACATCATATTGACCCTGCGAAGTGCCGAGAATATGCGTCCATTGATCGGTGCCCATGATCGGCTTCCACCAAAAGGGAAGTGGCGGGGCTTTGCTTTTCCAGACAGCTCCCATTGGTTGAGGTTCCGCTTTGAACCCATCGCGCGGAATTCTATACGGGTCCTTCCCGGTGACCGGCGGAGCAATCACCGGGGCCGCAAGGGCTATGAAAATAAAAAACCCAATCAGTATAAAGCCCGCGACAGAGGCTGGCGTTTTAAGCAGCCCGGTTACAATGCGATAATTTTCCGGTCCAAGGAAACGCTCCACGCGACCGATATCGCGTACGGCGGCCGTCTCACGTAACAGGGTATTATCACCGCTGGGGGTAGTTGTTTCAGACATAATGAGACTCCTTGCTTAGGATAAACGCACGCGCGGGTCGACCACGGCGTATAAAATATCAACGATCAGGTTGGCAACGATCAGAATAAAACCGTTGAAAAGGGCAAAACCCAGAACGGTGATGACATCCAACTGGGCGGCGGCAATGGCGGCAGCTTGACCGATCCCCGGATAATTAAACACCGTCTCGGTAATCACAACACCGCCCAATAATAAAATCACACTGAATCCAGCCAGCGTAACGACAGGGATCATGGCATTGGGTTGCGCATGTTTGAAAATAACATCATGCTCCGACAGACCTTTGGCACGCGCCGTGGTGACATATTCCATGCGCAGGGTCTCCAGCATGGAAGAACGGGTTACGCGTACGAAGGTTGCCCAACTGATATAGGAAAGGGTCAGGATCGGCATTGCCATATGGCGGAGAGCGTCCAAAAAGACATCAAAGCGTCCATTGAGCAGTGCGTCGAAAGTCAACAGCGTAGTATAGGTATGAAAATCCGCGCTACGGACTATGATGCTCGACGCGTCCGACATCCTGCCAGGCGGGAACCATCCCAGTTTGACATAAAAGAACATCAGCATTAGCAAGCCAAAGACGAAGGTCGGAAAGGATGTACCGACAATACTGAAGACGCGTGCTGCTTGATCAATAAAGGTATTCTGGTGAACGGCAGCCTGTACCCCCAGCCAGATTCCCACCAGGATCACAGGCGCCACCGCCCAAACTGTCAGGTCAAGGGTGTTGGGGAAGCGGGTGCTGATCAACTCCGCAACTGGCTGCGCGCCAGTACGGGAGTAACCAAAATCGCCAAAAAGAATTCCGCCGGCTCGCTTGCCCGTGCTTGCATCAACGGTTCCAACCATCCATATCCAATACTGTTCATACATGGGCCTGTCAAGTTTGTATCTCTTGATAATCCCCGCAATCGCCTTGTCGTTCCTTGGAATATCGCGAACATACAAAGCGGAACGCTCGACCGGACCCAAAAATTGCAACATGGCAAAAATCAGGACTGTGACTCCAAAAAGCAATAAAGGAACCAGCATCAAACGGCGGATGATATAAGTGGTCATTTTTCACCTCAAAAGTTTTAACCTGCCGAGTAAACTGGATGTTCCATTCAATTCACTCGGCAAGACAAAACCCCAGAAGGTGCGGGGACCTGTAACAGGTCCCCGCACTCAAACCTTGCCGAAAAACTATTTGATTGTAAAGTTGTAGATGACCACGGTCTTGATAATGTTCGGGCGGCCGATCAAGAGGCGCAGGGGTCCACCAGTGCCTTTTTCGCCGGCGGCACAGGGGATGAACTTCTCAACGCCTGTCTTGGTCTTGTCGATTGAGCAAAGCGGCACGGCGGGATCATAGGCGTTCGTTTCAGTATTGAAGAAGCGAACTTCGCCGACCAATTCGTCAGCCTGAGGAGTATCTTCCAGGTTAACTTCCACGTAATCAGCATCACCCGCTTGTAACATGGCAAAGCGCGTGCCCCATTCGTCAACTTCTTTAATGTTGACACGTTCGAGCTTGGCGGGTTCGCGCCAGTAGTCATCGTTGCGAACGAGGACAACTTCCTCACCCTTGGTCCAATGATCGAGTTTGAAGGCTCCGGTGCCGTTGGCAATTCCATTGAACGGGTTGATATCGGGTTCGGAGACGTAGAAGTTCTGCCAGGTATCGCAGGATCCATCCCAACCACCGTTATCAACAGTCCACTTCTGCTCCATTACAGAGCCCCAGGTTTGGGCAATGGTGGGGAGGAAGGGACCCCAAGGCTGGGCAAGGGTCATGGTGACGGTGCCGGCAGCATCATCAGCCACGATCGCGGCCTTGGTCTTTTCGCAGGCAGCCTTGAGGGCGGCCGGGTCGAAAGCCTGCATGAGGGCGCGGTCATCATAGACACTGCCTTCAGGATCAACGACAGCAGCAATATCATCCACACCGGCGCCAAAGAACGGTTCGGTCAACAGCCATTGCGGGGAGGAAGTACCACCCTGCAACAGGCCGCGTTGGAAGGAGTATGCCACATCGCTGGCGGTCATCTCAGCACCGCTGTGGAATTTTACGCCCTTGCGGAGAGTGAAGGTCCAGACAGTCCCATCATCAGAGACGGTCCAGGATTCAGCCAGCATGGGCACGAATTTATCAGTGGCTGCGCCATCGTAAAACACAAGTGTCTCGTAAACGTTTTGGACAATCTGACCGCTGAATGTATCGTACGTGCGGGCCGGATCCAGGGTCTCGATGTCACCAAATGTCACATAGTTGAAGGTTGTGGGGTCTTTGGCACCCGCTCCCTTGGAAATCGGGTAGTAGTATTCCTCGGAGAAAATGGGGTTATAGACTCTGCCTTCAACCCACAATTGTTCGTAGTTATGACTGATACCACTGGTGAGGATGTTTCCAGGTGTCAGGTCATAGTACAACTGGTTCATTTCTTTGTAGATCGCATCGCGCTTGGCGGGATCAACTTCGGAAACGCCCTTGTCCAGCAATGCCTTGAACTGGGCTTTCATATCGTCGGGCATGTTCTGGCGGCCGCCATAGGAACCGGTGGTGTAAGGCTGGTACCAGTTATGCGGATCGTGGATGTCTTCCTGCCAACCAGCGCTCATGATCGGGATGGTTCCAGCGCGCTGACCAGCAAGATAAGCTGGCCACGGCAAACCGAGGATCTCGACCTGGAAGAGTTCATTGACTTCAGCCAGATTGGCTGCCAGGATTTCTCCAATCGCCTGGCGGGTGGTGTTGCCCTGGTTGTAGAGCATTTGCATACGGAAACCGGTGGTCCAAACATCGCCTTCGGGATCGTCGCCAGCGGCGATACCATCATGGTCAAGGTCTGCCAGTTTAAACTCTTCGGCGGATTTCTCCAAGTCAAAGGTGTAGTGTGGGGCATTGGGGTCGAAACCTGGCATGCCTGCGAGAGGCAATTGGAAGGACTGAACAGCCTCACCCTGTGCCACATCGGCAATAAAGACATCCCAGTCAAAGGCATAGTTGAACGCCTTGCGGATGTGAACATCCGAAAAGAAGTCAGTGGGAATGCCGTTGCCATCCAGCATACCGGAACCAATATACTTGCTGGTGGGTCCTGCTGCAGGGGCCTCGGTAGCCGCGGGAGCTTCGGTCGCCACAGGGGCGGCAGCAGGGGCTTCAGTAGCTACTGCTGGAGTGCCACAGGCTGCCAGCGCCATGCTGAAAACGACCAAAAGGCTTAACAAAGCAAACATTTTACGCATTTTTTCTTCTCCTCAAAAATAGTAGTGATTTTTTTGGACACAACACATTACTTGCACAACAAAAATGTTCCCTGCAGCATCACCTCCTTTTTAATTATTATGTAACCATATGACAGGCTACAAAATGTCCAACTTTCACTTCACGAAATTCGGGGCGGCTTTCAGCGCAAATCTTGTCGGCGATGGGACAACGGGTACGGAATCGGCAGCCCGAAGGCGGGTTGACCGGCGAAGGGACATCCCCCTCCAGAATAACGCGTTTGCGATTCATGTCCGCCACAGGGTCAGGGATCGGAACCGCTGAAAGCAAAGCCTGGGTGTACGGATGTAATGGCTCAAGATACAGGTCGTCGCGGCTTGCCAGTTCCATGATTACGCCGAGGTACATCACAGCAACCCGTTTGCTGATGTGCCGTACCATGGACAGATCATGAGCGATAAATAAATAAGTCAGGTTAAATTGCTCCTGCAATTCCTCCAACAGGTTCACCACCTGGGCCTGGATGGATACATCCAAGGCAGAAATCGGCTCATCGCAAATGATGAAGGAAGGCTGCAAGGCAAGGGCGCGTGCCACACCAATACGCTGACGCTGTCCGCCTGAAAACTCATGCGGGTAACGGGCGGCAAAGCCTGGGTTAAGTCCCACCAATTCAAGCAATTGAAACACGCGTTCCTGAATTTCCTTCCCCCCCGCCACATTGTGGACGGAGAGCGGCTCGCCGATAATATCTGCCACCGTCATGCGTGGGTTCAGGGACGCATACGGATCCTGGAAGATCATCTGCATCTGGCGGCGCATCCAGCGCATTTCCTCCCGTTTTAGCGACATGAGATTCGTGCCCTCAAAAAATACCTCGCCGGCGGTGGCTTTATAAAGCTGCAGGATGGTACGCCCCGTTGTGGATTTACCGCAACCGGACTCCCCCACCAGCCCCAGTGTTTCACCGCGACGAACGTCGAAGGAAATACCGTCAACCGCATGCACAGCACCCACCTGACGTTGGAACACGCCGCGATAGATGGGGAAATGCATCTTAAGATCAACCACTTTCAAGAGAGTGTCATTATTATTGGACATTATCGTGTTCTCCCCGTTTTGGTATCAACCCAGCATGCAACACGGTGTTCGTCGGAAACGATTTCAAGGGTTGGGTTTTCCTTCCAGCAGCGCTCCATTGCCCATTTGCAGCGCGGCGCAAACGGACAGGATTGCGGTTTTTGAAGAAGTACAGGCGGCTGCCCTTCAATGGAATATAAGCGTTTGTGTTCGCTCCTATCCACACGTGGCAAACTGCTTATCAAACCAAGTGTATAAGGATGGGTGGGATGCGCGAACAGTTCATTTACACTTGCTTCTTCAATAATACATCCGCCATACATTACAAGCACGCGTTGAGCCAGCCCAGCAACCACGCCCAGATCATGGGTGATCCAGATGATTGCCATGCCCAGTTCATCGCGCAGGCGTTTCACCAGATCAGTGATCTGCGCCTGGATCGTGACGTCAAGGGCGGTGGTGGGTTCGTCTGCAATTAAAATCTGCGGACTGCAGGAAAGCGCCATGGCAATCATCACACGCTGGCGCATGCCGCCCGAATATTGATGAGGATAATCGTTCAAACGTTCCTTGGCGTTCGGAATTCCCACCATGCCAAGCAATTCCGCGGCGCGTTCACGAGCCTGTTTCTTGGTCATGCCAATATGCAGCATCAACGGCTCTTCCAACTGGCGTCCAATAGTCAACACAGGATTGAGCGATGTCATCGGGTCCTGAAAGATCATGGCGATCTGTGCGCCACGGACATGGCGAAGTTTTTCATTTGGAATTTTGAGCAGATCTTGTCCAAGAAACAGTGCTTCCCCAGCCGCCACTTTTCCTGGGGGGCTTGCAATCAACCCCAACACAGAAAGCATGGTCACGCTTTTTCCACAACCACTTTCACCTACCACCCCCAGCGTTTCCCCCTCCTTCAGCCCAAAAGAGACACCATTTACAGCATGGACAATACCATCCGGGGTCTTGAACTGGGTTTCAAGCCCTTTTATATCTAACAAAAGATCAGGCATCCGTGAGGTCCTTTTCTATGTTGGGATAAATACCTTGTGTTGATGCTGTCGCCGCCATCCTGCCGGCGCATTCGAATATATCGACAAAGTATTTCCTAAAGCCTAAAACTTCTGCTTGCAAAATAGTAAGCAGGGTAGATTATACCTAATTCTTTTAGGGCGTCAACATTGCTACTTTCAGAGTAGCGCAAACAGCCAATTTATTACAAAAAAACACTACTTAAGAACTGGTCAAAAAACAGTACTGGAGAACTATATCCATGCCGTGTGCCCCATGGCGGGCGCAGGAGGATTTCCAGCAGACGGACGGGAAAAACACAATTGTTGACAAGCCTCCCCTCCTCAAATAGAATCAAATTGAAATCAATTCGACATTTTCAAGGAGAATATCATGCTAAAAGAATTCAAGGAATTCGTCATGCGCGGCAACGTGCTTGACCTGGCTGTGGCGGTCATCATCGGCGGCGCGTTCGGAAAAATTGTCGGCTCCCTCGTCAACGACATCCTCATGCCGTTGATCGGGCTGGCGATGGGCGGGGTGAATTTCAGCGAACTGTCCATCACCTTCAACGAGTCTGTGATCAAATGGGGAGCATTCGTGCAAACCGTCATAGACTTCCTCGTCATCGCCCTCGTCATCTTCCTGATCGTCAAGGCCGCGAAGAGCATGAAGAAGGCCCCGGCCCCCGCGGCCTCTGCGGAACCAACCACCAAGGAATGCCCATACTGCTTCTCCACCATTTCCATCAATGCCACACGCTGCCCGAACTGCACCTCAGAACTTGCAGTCGCAAAAATGATGCAAAAGTAATAAAAATAACCAGGTTCAACAAAGTGTCCGCTATGGCGGGGGCTGAGCCCCCGCCATAGCGTTTATAATGACCCCATGGATTTTCTCAACAAATTAAACCCACAACAACGCAAGGCGGTCACCGCCGCAGATGGACCCGTGCTCGTGGTGGCTGGACCCGGATCCGGCAAGACCCGCGTGCTGACCCAGCGCATCGCCTACCTGATCGCCTCCGAGGGAGTCCGCCCCTGGCAGATTCTCGCCGTCACCTTCACCAACAAAGCCGCCAAGGAAATGGACAGCCGTGTCAAGGCGATGCTGAACGAGCAGGCGACCGAAGGGATGATGCTCGGCACGTTTCACTCGATCTGCGCGCGGATTTTGCGGCGGGAGTCTGATCACCTGCCGCTGGAATCGAATTTCGTCATCTTCGACGCGGACGACCAGGAGCGGATCGTCAAGACAATCATCAAGGAATTCAACCTGAACGACAAGTTGTACCGCGCCAACAGCGTCCATGCATCCATCTCGCGCGCGAAAAATGAACTTATTTTGCCCGACGATTTCCCGATCAACACCTACCGCGATGAAGTGGTCAAGCGGGTTTACACAGAATACCAAAAACGGTTGATCGCCAGCAACGCCGTAGACTTCGACGACCTGCTGGTTTACACCGCCCGCCTGCTGGAAGAGAATCCAGCCGTCCGCGATAAATACGCGCAGCGTTTCCGTCATGTGCTGGTGGACGAGTTTCAGGATACCAACCTCGCGCAGTACGCGCTGGTCAAACATCTGGCATCGCATCACAAAAATATATTTTGCGTCGGGGATCCCGATCAATCAGTGTACGGTTGGCGCGGGGCAGACTATCGCAATGTCCGCCGTTTCGAGCAGGATTTTCCCGACGCGCAGGTGATTCTGCTGGAGGAGAATTACCGCTCGCGCCAGAACATCCTCGATGCGGCAATGGGAGTCATCGACCGCGCGAGGAATCGTCACAAGAAGCGTTTATTCACGGACCGCGGCGTGGGCGAGAAAATCATGTTTTATGAAGCCCGCGACGATTACGGCGAAGCCGCTTTCGTCGTGGACACCATCGCGGAGTTGGTGTTGAGCAAGCAATTTGAGCCGGGCGAGTGCGCGGTGATGTACCGCACCAACGCCATGTCGCGTTTGCTCGAAGAAGCATTTTTGCAGGCGCGACTTCCCTACAAATTGGTCGGGGCGCAACGGTTTTACGGACGCCGCGAAGTGAAGGATGTGATCTCGTTCATCCGCCTCGTCCACAACCCGGCGGATGAAGCCTCGCTGGGACGGATTATCAACGTCCCGCCGCGCGGCATTGGCGAGAAGACCCTGACCACCCTGCACATGGTCGCCCGTCAAAATGGGATGACGCCCGGCGCGGTTTTGCTCGACCTGGCACACGGTTCGGACTCGCCGTTCTACAAATCCTTCACGGGACGCGCCGCCCTGCCCCTCGCAGACTTCGGCGGGATGCTGGCAAACTGGCGCGCGCTTGCCACTGCCGCCACCATCCCTGAATTGTTCGACCACATCCTGAAAGATATCAACTACAAGGAATATATCGTCGAAGACGAATCAGACGAGAGCAAGGAGCGCTGGGACAACGTGCAGGAGTTGAAACGGCTGGCAATGGAATATTCCACCGGCACGCTGGACGAGTTCCTCGAACACGTCGCGCTCGTCGCCGACCAAGACACCATCACCGATGCCAACGCCCCCACCCTGCTCACACTCCACGCCGCCAAGGGACTTGAGTTCGGCGCGGTCTTCATCGTCGGTCTGGACGATGGCATCATCCCGCACAGCCGCTCCTTCGACGAAGTGGAGCAAATGGAGGAGGAACGCCGTCTCTTCTACGTGGGCATCACCCGCGCAAAGGATAAACTGTATCTGTTGCGCGCCCTGCAACGCGGCGGACGCGGCATGGCAGAGGACACTTATCCCTCGCGCTTTTTGGAGGACATCCCCGCCGATTTGCTGGTCGGCAAAACCCGCACGGGACGTTCGATCCGTCAAAGTTATTCAAGCCCATCGCGGTCATCGTACGGCGACACGAGATGGTCAATGCCGTCGCCGTCGAAACCCGCGCCCGTGATTCAAAACCAGTTCAAGGCTGGGACTCGCGTCAGGCATCCGCTGTGGGGCGAAGGCATGGTCCTCGACAGTCGCGCGCAGGACAACGACGAAATCGTCGATGTGGTCTTTGAATCTGTTGGCATCAAGCGGCTGGCGGCGAGTCTGGCAAATCTGAAAATAATTTGACAATGGATGATGGATCCTTGACCACGGTCTATTGTCCACGGTCCATGGTCCAAAATATGTTCATGCGTCTTCTTTACCTCGGTTTCAGAATCTACTGTTTCCTCTTCCGCCCGATTCGTTTGGGGGTACGGGTGATGATGATTCAAGACAGCAAAGTCTGGCTTGTGCGGCAAACTTACATGCCGGGCTGGTTCATGCCCGGCGGCGGATTGAAAAAGAACGAAACGCTCGAAGATGCCGCCCGACGTGAAGCCCGCGAAGAAACCGGAGCGGAACTGGGTGAGGTCATGTTGATGGGCGCATACTCAAATTTTGTCGAATGGAAGAGCGATCACAACGTTCTTTTCCTTTGCGCCGATTTTGAATTCAAAGGCAAGCCCGATGCTGAAATTGCCGAACTGCGCGCCTTCCCGTTGGGTGACCTGCCTGACGATCTATGGCCCGGTCACCGCCGCCGGCTGGAGGAGTTTCGGGCAGAAGTCGCCAGCCCGCAGGTTGGGATATGGTAAATTTGGACGACATTAGTCATCATCAAACGGCTAAAGTCGTCACTATGTTTGTTTCGTCAAGGTTGGTACAATGACCGCGAAATCTTACAACGGAGAATTATCATGACCATGAAAATCGTAATCCCGATGGCAGGCTGGGGGACGCGCATGCGCCCGCACACCTGGAGCAAGCCCAAACCGCTGGTGAGCGTGGCGGGCAAGACCTCGCTCGAACACCTGCTCGACATGTTTAAAACTTTACCGGACCCCGAAAACACGGAATATATTTTTATCCTTGGTCCCTATCTCGGCGAGACGCAAATCCCGCCCTTCATCAAGGCGAATTATCCAAAGCTCAAAGCGCGCTTCGTGGTACAGCATGAGATGAAGGGACAATCGCACGCGGTGGCGCTGGCGCGCGAATATCTGACCGGACCGATGATTATGTGCTTCTCGGATACCCTGATGGAAACGGACTTTTCCTTCCTCAAGGATGAGACATCGGACGGTGTGGCTTGGGTGATGCCTGTTGACGATCCACGCCGCTTCGGGGTGGCTGAAACCGGCGCGGACGGCTGGGTGACACGTTTTATCGAAAAGCCGCAAAGCCTGGATAACAACCAGGTGGTCGTCGGCTGTTACTACTTCAAGAGCGCCGAACAACTGCTCGCCGCCATCGACGACCAGATGAAGCGCGGCGTGATGTTGAAGAACGAATACTTCATGACCGACGCCATCTCCATCATGATCGAAAGCGGGGCGAAGGTCCGCACCAACAAGATCAGCACCTGGCTGGATACGGGAACCATCGAAGCCACGCTGGAGACCAACCGCATCCTGCTCGACCGCGGGGCGGATAATTCGTCCGAAGCAGCGACCAGACCCACGGTCAAGATCGAGCCGCCGGTCTTCATCCACCCGTCAGCCAAAGTCGAGGCGGCGGTCATCGGACCCTACGTCTCCATCGGCGCAAACTGCTACGTGAATTCGGCTGTCATCTCGGACAGCATCGTCGAGGATGGCACGGAACTCGTCCGCACGTCGCTCACCCACTCGCTGATCGGGCGCAACTGTCGCGTGGAAGGACAGACGAACAAGGAACAGCCGTCCTCACTCAACATCGGCGACAATAGCAGCGTCGTCGTCAGCTCATAATCATGGAAATCGTCGAGTGCCGCTCCGACACGGAGTACGCCGAGAGACCGCTTTCCCTGCTTTGGGAGGGAAGCCGCCACGAGATCGCTGAAATTTTTGCCCGTTGGCGTGGACCCGGTGAAAAGGGATTCCGTGTGAAGACGGTGAACGGCATGGCTTTTGAGATCACGTACCAGGAAGTTTCAGACGACTGGCACGTCCAACCCCTGTAGGAGAGAAACAAAATGGAACAAAGACTTTCAAATCGCGTGGCGAATTTGAAGCCAAGCGGCATTCGCAAGTTTTTCGACATTGTGGCGACGATGAAGGATGTCATCTCGCTGGGCATCGGCGAGCCTGATTTCACCACCCCCAAGCCAATCCTCGATGCGGGCATTCAGTCGTTGGGACACGGCGAGACGCACTACACCTCCAACAGCGGCAAGATTGAACTGCGTCAGGGAATCGTGGACAACCTGCAAAAACTGTACAATGTGAAATACGATCCCTCTGAAGTGCTGGCAACCGTCGGCGTTTCGGAGGCGTTGTACCTGGCGTTCACCGCCCTGCTCGAACCCGGCGACGGGGTCATCATCCCGACACCTTGTTTCGTCGCCTATCAAGCCGAGGTGATTCTGGCGGGCGGCGTTCCAGTGGAAATCCCCTCGCGCATCGAAAACGATTTTGCCGTCGACCCCGATGATATCCGCAAAGCCATCACCCCGCGCACGAAGGTCATCTTCATTGGTTACCCATCCAACCCAACGGGCGCGGTTGCCCCGCGTGAGGTGATGCTGGAGATTGGGAAGATTGCCGAAGAACACAATCTGATCGTTGTCTCGGACGAAATCTATGACCGCCTTGTCTATGACTTCGAGCATGTCTGTTTCCCCGCTCTGAGCGACAGCCTGCGCGAGCGGACGGTTTTGCTCGGCGGCTTCTCGAAAGCCTATGCCATGACCGGCTGGCGCATCGGTTATGCCTGCGCCCCGAAGGATATTTTGCAGGGAATGCTGCGCGTGCATCAGTACACCATCATGTCCGCGCCGACGACTGCTCAGGATGCGGCGACCGAAGCCTTGAAGACGGGCGAGCCGCACGTGATGGAAATGGTGACCGAATACAACCGCCGCCGCAGGTTAATCGTGGACGGTTTCAACAAACTCGGACTGACGACCTTCGAGCCGCGCGGCGCGTTCTACACCTTCCCGAACATCCGCGCCTCCGGCATGGACGAGGAGGAGTTCGCCGAGAAGTTATTGAAAGAGGAAAGCGTGGCGGTCGTGCCGGGCAGCGCCTTCGGTCCCGGCGGAGAGGGTTTTGTCCGCGCGTGTTATGCCACCGAGTACAGCAAGATCGAGGAAGCCCTGCGCCGCATGGAACGGTTTATGAGCAGGCACGGGTAATTGGCAGATTGGTAATTGGGTAATGGAAGGAGCGGGTGTCGCGCGAAGCGGTCCCTGCTCCTTTTTGATTTCCGTAAAAAGCAATGGACTATAATTCCACGCAGCATTTCCTCCAACACAAAGGAATCTTTATGGAACAGACCATCTCGGAACTCCAGCAGAAAATGTCCACAGGTGAGTTGACTTCGCTGCAAATCACAGAATCATATTTGGAACGAATCAGTGACCTTGACCGTGAGGTTAACTCCGTCATCGAGGTCAACCCGGAAGCGCAAAGTATCGCGGCGGGACTCGACGCCGAGAGAGCGGGAGGCAGGGTGCGAGGTCCGCTGCATGGGATTCCGATTCTTATCAAGGATAACATCGACACCCACGACAAGATGCAGACCACCGCAGGGTCGCTGGCGCTGGAGGGGAACATTGCTGCGCGGGATGCGTTCCTCGTCAAACAGTTGCGGAAGGCGGGGGCGGTCATCCTCGGCAAAACCAACCTCAGCGAGTGGGCGAACTTTCGCGGCAAACGCTCGGTCAGCGGATGGTCGTCACGCGGCGGGTTGACTCGCAATCCCTACGCGCTGGATCGCTCTGCATGTGGATCATCTTCGGGGTCAGGAGCAGCCGTCGCTGCAGACTTTTGCGCCGCCGCCGTCGGCACCGAAACCGACGGGTCGATCATCTGTCCATCGCAGACCAATGGCATCGTGGGGATCAAACCAACGCTGGGACTGATCAGCCGCAGCGGAATCATCCCCATCGCCCACAGTCAGGATACGGCGGGACCGATGGCGCGTACCGTCGCCGATGCGGCAATCCTGCTCGGCGCAATGACCGGCATGGACAAAGCCGACTCCGCCACGTCAGCCAGTGCAAAGCGGGCGTTGAAGGATTACACCAGGTTCCTCGACAAGGACGGTTTGAAGGGCGCGCGCATCGGCATTGCCCGCAACATGTGCGGCACAGACCAGCGCATCCTTGCGCTTTTCAATCAAAGCATCGTCGCGATGAAGAGCCTCGGCGCGGTGATCATTGACCCTGCAAACCTGCCGAACTTCGATAAATTCGGCAAGACCGAAATGGAAGTCCTGCACTACGAATTCAAGGTGGATTTGAACAAGTACCTCGCGGGCGCGAACGGACGGGTCAGGTCGATGGCGGATGTCATCAAGTTCAATGAAGAAAACAAGGAGCGGGTGATGCCCTACTTCGGGCAGGAGCACATGCTGACCGCGCAAGAAAAAGGCGGTCTGCGTGAGAAGGCATACCGCGAAGCGCTGGTGAAGAATCACCTACTGACTCGCAAGAACGGCATCGATGCCGCGATGAAAAAACACAAGCTCGACGCGCTGATCGTCCCCTCCGGCGGACCTGCCTGGATGATCGACCTCGCCAACGGCGACGCCATCAACTGGGATATGGAAAGCACGTCGCCGGCGGCGGTGGCGGGCTATCCTCACATCACCGTGCCGATGGGATATATCTTCGGCTTGCCCGTGGGACTTTCCTTCTTCGCCAAAGCCTGGAGCGAACCGACCCTCATCAAGCTCGCCTACGCCTTCGAGCAGGCGACGAAGGCTCGAGTCGCGCCGAGGTTTTTGAAGACTGCGGAGTTGTAAAACTCTCATCTGTTCTTTAATATCCGCTCAGGTTCCACTTATCCCACCGCATATAATGATGTTTAACATTCTCCCTATGAAACCGCCGTCGACTTGGGCAAGTCGACGGCGGTTTCGTTTTATCCCTGTATCGCCCTGTTGGAGGATTCAACCACCGATGGAGCAACTGTCCCATCGGCAGGAATGTGCTGTCTCAACGACTAAGAGGGGGACCCGATCAGGCTACAGGGGACACGTAATCGGACGGCAGGCGATAGCCCAATAATTTCGATTTCAAGTAATGTTTTTCGTTCACTTCGCCAATATCTGTATCGGCGTGTTCCTGGTTTCCGCTGAGGACCTTGATATAGGTCGCCGTCGAAGTAACCGTTTCACCCACATAAAACCCGACATGACCTCCCCCATTTTCCCGCAGAAAGATCACAAGACAGCCCTTTACAGGCTTGGAAATGGACTGTCCCCATCTCAGCCACGAGGTGGACAAGGCAGATTTGGTGCCGGTATAACCGGCTTTTTCCACACACCAGTTAACGAACGCCGAGCACCATGGGGTCTCGTCCCGCGAACGCCAGGTGGGGCCAATGTTCGTAACCGAGTTCAGGTATTCCAACACGCGCGGATTGTTCTCTGAGCCTGGAATCTCGATGACCCCTTTCTCCGCTTCCGCAATCGGCATCCACGGAAAGCTCTCGCCGGAACCGGGCAGTGGGATGAGCTTTTCCAGGTATTTCTTCGACGACCATCCCTGCAATCCCGCGGTTTTATGTTGAATCCAGTTACCGTCGGAGGATATATCCAGTTTCTCGACACGCTGATTTTTGGTCAAACAACCCACAATCTTCGAAGTGTTCGAAGGCATTTCGCGGACATTTAACGCGGCGGTGGTCACCCGGTATTTTTCAGAATTATCTGTCATGGTTTTACCCTTTTGATCTGGTTGTCTCAAGAATAACGCAGACAGGGCACAGACGCAATCTCATAAGTATGTGTTAAGACATGCAGAAAACTGGGCGCTTTCCTCCCCCAGGAATTGACCATTTCCGGGAGCCGGTGTCGACGGCAACTAAATTCAAAATTTTAGAGGTCTTGCATCTGACAGCATTTGTGGTTAAATACCCGCAGACAAAAATCCACATTCAGGAACAGACCATGCAAATTCTCGGAATTGACGTAGGCGGATCGGGCATCAAGGGCGCGCCCGTGAACATCGAAACAGGCGAGCTTCTCGCGGAGCGGATTCGTATCAAGACCCCCGCCAAAGCCGAACCCGAACCCGTTGCCGAGGTGGTGAAGCAGATCGCCCAATCCTTTCGCTGGGACGGTCCCATCGGCATCGGTTTCCCCGCTCCCATCAAGGCAGGCGTGACCACGATGGCAGCCAACGTCTCGGAAAAGTGGATCGGCATCAACGCGGACGCGCTCTTCACCAAAATCACCGGCTGTGACTGCACCCTCGTCAACGATGCGGACGCGGCGGGACTGGCGGAAATGGTCTTCGGCGCGGGACGCGGCCAGCCCGGCACGGTCATCATGCTGACCCTGGGAACGGGCATCGGTACCGCCATCTTCCACCGCGGACATCTGCTCCCCAACACCGAGTTTGGTCATCTGGAGATCGACGGCGAGGACGCCGAATTCCGCGCTTCGGATGCAGCCCGTCAGCGCGAAGACCTTTCGTGGAAGAAGTACGCCAAACGCCTGAACAAATATTTGAAGCGCATGGAAAAACTCTTCTGGCCCGACCTGTTCATCGTCGGCGGCGGAATCAGCAAGGAGCACGAAAAATTCCTGCCCCTGCTGACGATTGAAACACCCGTCATTCCCGCCCAGTTGCTAAATCAGGCGGGCATTGTCGGAGCGGCGCTGGCGGCAAGAAAAGGCATGTAGAATCAAAAAAACTCCCCGAGACTTTCATCCCGGGGAGTTTTTGTATTCAGTCTAATTTAGCTGAGGACAACTACGTTAGTAGCCTGCGGACCCTTTGGGCCTTTCTCAACGGTGAATTCGACTTTCTGACCTTCTTCAAGGTTTTTGAAACCGTCACCCTGGATCGCGGAGAAGTGGACAAAGACATCCGCGCCGCTTTCGCGGGCGAGAAAGCCGTAGCCCTTGCTTCCGTTAAACCATTTGACTGTTCCGAGAATACGTTCTGACATTGTTTGCCTCCTTAGGCAAGAAAAAAAGTTTGGAGGACCCGGTTACTTCGCCAGAACAGAAAAAACAAAACGGCTCATGGACTTTTACCCATGAGCCGATGGTCATACTTCCAAAGCGAACTACTGGTATCCGTACAATGGTGATACTTTATCATGCGGATGGGGATATGTCAATGAAATAACCCCACCAATTATCCTTTGACCACGCTGAACTTTTCCTTGCCGATCTTGTAGTTGCCGCTATGCTTGATGACCTGGTCCACAAATTCCTCGGGCACATCCACAAAACTATATTTGTCCTCGATGCGAATCTTGCCGATGGTATAGCCGGGGATGTTGGCGTGGAAGGCGATCTGTCCCACGATATCGTTGGGACGGATGTTGTGCGCCTTGCCTTTGTTGATCTTCAAGCGGATCATGCCCTCCTCGTGCGAATCGCGGCGACCAGGCTTCTGACCAAACTCACGCCTGCCGGCAGGCTTGCCGCCCTTCGAGTCGCGCCCAAAACCGCGCTCAGGTTTGCGGGAAAACTCCGGCTTCACTTCGGACACCTCGGCAATCGGACGCTGTTTCTCGTCCGCGCGGGCAATCTTGATCGCGGCGGCGGCAATGTTGAGCGGGTCATGCCCGGCTTCGATCAGTTCCTGCACCATTTCCAGTTCGCGTTTGAAACGTCCGCGCCCCAACCAGACCTTCAAGTTTTCAACGGTCTTCGATTCACGGTGACGGATGATCTCGGTGGTGGTCGGCAATTCCATCTTCGTGACCACCTGCTTGGTCAACGCTTCCACCTCGCGCATCCGACGCTTTTCACGCGGCGAAAGCAGGGTGATGGCAATGCCCGTCTTGCCGGCGCGTCCCGTGCGCCCAATGCGATGGACATACACTTCGGCATCGTCGGGTAGGTGATAGTTGAAGACGTGCGAAATATCGTCGATATCCAAACCGCGCGCGGCGACATCGGTTGCAACCAACACCTTCAACTGATTGGCGCGGAAACGTCCCAGCACACGCTCGCGGGCATTCTGATCCAGGTCGCCGTGAATAGCTTCGGCTGGGATTCCGCGCACGACGAGTTCATTGGCGAGGGTGCTGGTCTCGGCGCGCGTGCGGGCGAAGATCAACGCGCTGTGAATTGGTTCGATCTCGAAGAGACGGGTCAGCGCATTGGTCTTGTCGTTCTCGTGGACGAGGTAATAACGCTGCTCGGTGGTGGAAAGGGTGAGCGTGCTCTTTTTGACGATGACCGACTGCGGGTCGCGCATGAAGCCATCCGCCAGTTTGCGAATCCGCGCGGGCATGGTGGCGCTGAACAGGCAGGTCTGCCGTTCGGGCGGGGTCGTCGCCAGAATCTTTTCGACCTCCTCGATGAATCCCATGTTGAGCATTTCATCCGCCTCATCGAGGACGACCGTCCTGACCTCGCTCAGGTTGAGGACGCCGCGTTCGAGCAGATCGTTCAAACGTCCCGGCGTGCCCACGACGATGTCCACGCCGCGCCTAAGGCTGCTGATCTGCGGACTGTAGGGCTGTCCACCATAGACGGCGAGGACGCGGGCGCGCAGGTGTTTGCCATACTCGACCATCGAGTCGGCAACCTGCAAGGCAAGCTCACGGGTGGGCGCGAGCACCAACGCCTGCGGATGTTGCTGCGGTTTGAAATTTTGAAGAATGGGGAGGGCGAAGGCGGCGGTCTTGCCGGTGCCTGTCTGGGCCTGACCGATCACGTCCGCGCCGGTGAGCATGAGCGGAATCATGCCCGATTGAATGGGGGTTGGCTCGGCATAGCCGAGTTCGGTGATCGCCTGCATGATCTCGTCACGCAGGTTGAGAGAAGAAAAATCGGTTGTCATCTTATCCTTTTTATTGTAGAGGCGAGGTGACCTCGCCCCTACAGTTTATGGAAACGTTTCGATGACTCCGCTTAACTTTCTTCCTGCCAATCGAGTTTACCTTTTCAGGTCAACCCGCCCAACAAAAAAGCCCGACCAAACTTCATCGGGCTTGTAGTCCAGAGTGATCAAAACAACTTCCCAGAAAATTTACTCTCCATCGAGAGCGGACGGGAGTTTACCACATTTTTTGGATTAAACCGTCATCAAAACGATGGCGACGAACGCCGAGGCAACGCCAATCCACTGTCCGCGAGTGAGACGCTCGCGGAGGAAAATCCACGCCAGCATCACGGTCACGCCGGAGAAGAGGGAACTCAGCACCGAGGCAACGTCCAGCCGTCCAGCCTGTCCCGACAGGATGAAGAAGACATTTCCCGCAATGTCGAAAACGCCGTTGAGAATGAGGAGGGGCCAGGCGGACGTATCCCCCACCTTGAAAGAGGTTCGGCTGATGAGCATGTATACCCCAATCATGACTGTTCCCCCCGAACGGGATGCAATCATGGGCCAGATCCTTTCGCCTGTGTCAGTGGATTCATGCATCAGGATGAAATACAAGCCAAAGCAAATCCCCGCCAGCATGGGCATCTTCAAATCCGAAAGATGTGAGAGGACATCCTTCACGCCACCTTCACTCTGCGAGACCAGCCAGACCGCAGCGAGGGCAAACCCAAACCCCAACAGGGTCGGCGCTTCGGGCAATCCCTCGCGGAACATGCCCACGATCACTGGCAGCATGGCGGCAAGCAGGGATGAGACCGGCGCAGAGATGCTCATCAAGCCCTTTGTCATGGCATGATACAAAAGCATCAGCCCAAATGTGCCAACCGCGCCCGCAATCAGGGCGGGGAGCCACACTTCAAAGCCCGGAAAAGTCTCCCGCCAAACACCGAGCATGATAAACAGGAGGAAAACGCCGACAACTTCGCTGTAAAAGACCGCGCGGTATGCGCCCGTTTTACGGGAAGCCAATCCGCCGGTGAAATCCCCCGATCCCCAGCCAAGAGCAGCGCAAAGACCAAAAATTACAGGCAGCATAACACCTTCCGTCTGTTATTGATTTTGATGAGCATTCCACCAATTAAGGAGGAACCCATAGAGCATTTCATTGCCTTCCGAAAATCCCTTCAATGTGTATTCCTTCCCTTTATCCGTAACCAGCGCCGGAAAGTGATGGACGACGCTCCTGCTCCTTACCGATTTCATTTTGACTTCACGGATATTGCGGGCGGTCAGTTCCTTTTCATCGAACATGGAAACGAGCTTTATTTTGTTCCCCGTCACCGTCAACTCGAAAACATCGAAGAGGGGAGAGAGAATCAGGAAGAAAGTCACCACCGCCCCAATGGACGCGGCAATCATATTTTCACTGTCGGCGAATATTGTCCAGATGCAGACAAAGAAAAACGGGATGGTAATGATATAGGAACCAAACCTGCCCAGGAAACCCTTCTTGAAAACCTTTTCCCCGCTGAAGGTGGTTTTTAGCTCGATGAAGCCTTCATCTCCGCTGCCAGCGCGGACAGACGGCGTTATATCGAAAAGGTCGGGGCGTCTTTCGCGCAGGATTTTTATAACGGACGAGTAACCGCTCACCTGTGAAGTGATTTTCACAGACGAACCGTCTCTAGCAACCAAATTCAATCCCTGCGCGGCGGGTTTGGCGCTCTCGATATCATTCCATTTCACCTGCGAATAAACCACCCCAAACATGCGCGATGAGGAAATTCCCTCCTCGCTGATCTCGACCTTTGCGGAGACCATCCAGATCGATATAAGGAACACAAGATTGATTCCACATACGGTCAAAAACAGGGTTACATCCGCAATCGCAAAAATATTGAAAATAAAGAACAGTACCGCAAAGGCATAGGTCGCCAGCAGGATCAAAATCGGGTAGCGGAACACGAGCGGCTTGCTGAAACGCTGCTGCGACACCGCAGGCTTTGACATCGGACGGGGCTGGGGATTCGAAGACTCGGCGCCAAAATCAACCCGTGTATTCAAAGCAGGCTGTTGAGCTTGAACAGGTTCCACCTGAGGCGACGAAACCTGGACGCTCTTTTCCTGTACCGGATGCGACGGCTGGGCAGCCATCGCATTTCCCATTGCGGCGCGATCCAGTTTCAGCATTTCTTCGCGCGCGATCCTGTTCGCAGGCTCCAAAGTCAACACACGGTTCAGGCATTGCCGTTTGCGTTCAGGATGATCCATGAGCGCGGAAAGAACAAGCCATGCGTCCACGTCGTTTTGACTGGAGGCAATGGCTTGCTTCAAAAGTTCGATTGCCTTGTTTTTGTCGCCCTGTTTGATCGAAGCAAGCGCCGAATTGACAAATTGATTCATTCATCCCGTCCCAGATTTTTAGTATGATTTTTGCAATAATGGCATATCGATTATCTTACCATTCAGCAAGTATGCACTATTGCTTTCTTTTTGACCAGTTTTAAACATTTCGACAATATGCCCAAAAAAACTACTCGGTGCGCGCCCACTTTATGCAACACCTACCCAGCCAAGCGCCGCCCGAAGTCCGAATAGAATGGATAACAAATTAAAATCCATCTTTCTGTGGTTACACTTAAATTCCCTTTGACCTAACAATGCGATAGATGATTCCGACAAAGATATATAAAAATATAAAATTCCCTGCAAGTTTTACAAAAGACATCTCTCGAAAAGCAAATGCCCCAACAACAAACAGGATTGTCATGCCAATAATTCCATACAAACCCCATTGAACAATGCGGCTTATTGGACCAACTGGCTGTTCCGGGACTTTGGATAAATTCCTTCCCCTCCTATCCAAAGCATACGCTACACCAAAAACAACGCCTAACAAAACAGCCAAGACAAAAAAAATAAATATCCCGTTGTTCATTTTTCTCTACCGTACGATATCTTTTTATGGAAGATAAAAAACTATATTTTTCCTGCCGCTCTCGCTCTTTCCAACACTTTTTGGGCGTTTTTCAGCAGCGGCATGTCGATCATCTTGCCATCCAGCGAATACGCCCCCTTCCCCTCTTTTTGACTCGTCTCAAAAGTCTCGACAATACGTTTGGCGTACGCAATCGCCTCATCGTTTGGCGTGAAAGCAGTCTGCACCGGCTCGACCTGTGCCGGGTGGATGATCTGCTTTCCACTGTAGCCAAGCCGTGCGCCGAATTCTGATTCCGCTCGCAGGGATTCGATATCCCTGTAATCGATGGTCACGATGTCAATCGCCTGCAAATCGTTGGCGGCACAAGCCACCACCACCGCCTGACGCGCGTAAAGCAGCTCGGTCGCTTCCTTCGTGCGGATTGCCCCAATCGAAGCGGCAAAATCCTCGCCGCCGAAGATGATGGCGTCCAGCCGTGGATGCGTCGCAATCTCCTTGAGATTCAAAATCCCTTTGGCGGTTTCCACACCGATCAACACGCGGATGGAGTTGACCTGCCAGCCGTGCTTTAACTCCGCCACTTCGATGATCTGGCTTGCCCATTCCACCTGCTCGAAGGATTCGACTTTTGGAATCACGATCCCATCGGGGTGATACGGCAGGACAGCTTCGATGTCATCCCTTTCCCAGCCCGATCCCACCGAGTTGATGCGCGCCAGTTTCTCGCTCGCGCCGAAATCCAACTCCCGCAAAGCGCGGGCAATCGTGGTACGCGCCTCGGCTTTTTTGTTGACGGCTGTGCCGTCCTCCATGTCCATGCAGACGCAGTCCACGCCGAGGGTGATGGACTTGGTGATCATCTTCCAGTTGTCGCCGGGCATGTAAAGCAATGCGCGTCGTGAGTGCATATAAACTCCCAAAATACATATTTGGCTTCCTGCGAAAGCTATCCCCACCAAGGCAGCTTCCTCGCCACCGTCCCCCGTGGCGGGAGCGCACATGGGGATGATTTTATCCGAAATTAATATCAATACCCGGTTTCTTCTGCGCCAAGACGAGTCAGATTCCCAAACACGCCAATCCATAACGCCACGAGCGTTGACGTAAAGAGTATTTTAGAGGCAGACCAACTGAAATCGTAGTAAAACAATGGCGTCAGGTCGGTGATGGTGGCTGCCATGGTCAGGTGCAACCACCACGTGCCGGTAATCGCCAGGATAACGGCACCGGTCGACAAAAGCACACGAAGCACACGGGAACGGATCAAACCGCCCAACGCATGAACAAAGGCGATGAATGCGCAACCGAGAGTGATCAAAAATCCGTCCGGCGGTGTATTGACAAACAGCACGTGAAAGATGAACATGGCGATATTCATCCCAACCGTCCCGGCAACGGTACCCAACGTCATGCGCAGCAGGGGATTTGCCCCGTGGAATCGCTCAACGATCATTCTTGCCAGAAAGAGTCCCAGACCGAAAACCGTCCCTGTGATCAATCCCCGTTCAAGAGAAGATGAGATTCGGGCGATATCCATGAACTCCGGCAGGCGAAAGGTCAGATACACCTGGGAGGCGATTCCAAAAGCGGCCCCCGTCAGCGTCAGCAAATAGGCGCCAAACAACCGCGCCGGTCGAAACGTCAACCTTTGGCCGATCCATTCCAACGCCACTCGCAGGCGGATTCCCAGCGGAACGCCAGCCGGCAGGCTTCCCGCAGACTGCTGGATTTCCAACAAGGCTGGAAGCAAACGGTCTTTTCCGGCTCTTTTCAATATGAAATCCACCGTCGGCTGGGAGTGTAAACGCCCGGTCACCTGCGCCGCCTGATCCCCCAAATCTGAATCTTCGATTGCCAATTCTCCCAGGAGGGTATTTACTTCGGGATTCAGTTGCGAACTGCCCCATGCGGAAGCCGTCGGGGCGATGGCTTGCAGACCCGAGAGCAGCCTGCGGGACAATGTCCGATTCTTCGACTTCGCCGCCATCTCCAAAAGGGAAACCGCCACCTTCGACGATTGATCCGCCGTCAGCGGGCGAAGAGAATCATCCCCGGCAAGGCGATCGAGAACACGCGCCGCAATCACTTCATTTTGCATGGCGAAGAGTCTCTGGGTGGTCGAAAGCCTGTCGCTGGGATTGGAAACATTTGCCCACCAATAATCATCCTTGTAGCCATACTTCAGCGCATGGAACAACATAAAAGCGCCGGCATCGTCCGTAATCTCCCTTTTGTCCCTTGTTTTATAATCGCGGTGAATCAGCGCAAACTTCGTCAGACCGAGTTCGCCGTTATCGGCGCCGGCTGCCCAACGCGCCAGGTTTTGGTAGATCAAATCATCGGCATCGTGGGCGCGGAGCGCAGCTTGATCGCCCGATAATGCCCCCGGCAGGGAAGAGTCCTTCATATCGAAAGCATAACGGACCATCTTCATTATTTCGCTCGCCGAAGGAGGCCTGCGCGACGGGTCCGCCGAAGTGACCCGCCGCAGAATATCCCTGAAAAGGGGAGGCAAAGCGCCATTAAGTTCGCATGGATCCGGGATCTCGCAGTCCGAATAAAGTTGTTTAAGTCCAAGCGCGCTCTCGCCCCCCCAGGGCAACTGCCCGGTAAAAATCTCGAAGAGGAGAATCCCGAAACTATACAAGTCGGATTTCGAGCTGATCTTCAACAACTTGTGTTGTTCGGGCGGTGCATAGGGCGGGTCCCACGTCCCGTGTGCATGGCTTGGGTGGTGGCGGAGACGGACCGCGCCAGACCAAAATCTGCCAGATAAGTATGGTTCCGTAAATCCAGCAAAATATTGGAGGATTTTACATCACGATGAATGATCCCCTGGTCGTGCAGGTAATCCAGCGCGGACGCAATCTCGTTCGAGAATCGCAATGCGTCACTCAGGGGCAGGGGCGTCCGCCTGATCCTGTCAAACATGGACCCGCCCACAATATATGGAGAGACCAGATAACGAACCTGATTCACCAGACCGCTGTCGTATATGGGCAATATGTTCGCGTGCTGAATATTGAGCAGTTTTTCCAGTTGTCGCTCGAAGATTTTATCCTCGGCTTGTTCCTGTCCCGAATCCGCGATCTCGTTGAATTTAATGGCGACAATATCATTCCGACGGAAGTCTTCCGCCGACCAAACAATCCCCTGCCCGCCCACGCCGATCTGCTCGAGGAGTTGATATTGATGGAATTTAAAACCGGGGCGGAGTTCACTGATCATAATGAAACACGATTTTTTCACATGACTGAAAAATGGGCTTCCCGCAAAGGTCACAAAAATACCCTGCTCCCATCCCCGCTGACTAGATGTCAACGGGAGCGCTCATTCAAGAAGTCCGATCACATCATGGCACTTGAATTTGACAACCCACATCGAAGTGCAGTTGGATCGAATAGCCGCCTCCAGTGGGAGAGTTTTGGAAATTGACCGTAAGCGTTTCGGTGGGCGTCCCATCATTTTCAATAACACGCCGGCTGGCGGGACCCGTAAACACATTGGGAGATGGATAATCACTGGGGGAAATCGTATCATTGGCATTCCCAATCTGGTTTCCATCCAGCGAGATATCGAGAATCCTGGTGGCAGTTCCTACATTCCACACAATGTGCATGGCGTCGATTGCGACATCCATGCCGCTGTTATTTGTCAAAGTTAATTCCAATGAATTTCCGTTAACTGTAAGAGACCCTGCGACGATTTGCGAACCGTTGCAGACGGGATCGCCTATCGGCGTATTAGTAGGCGTTGGTGTTGACGTCGGGGTTGGTGTCGGAGTTTCCGTCGCGGTCGCCGCATCAGTATTGGTCGGCGTGGGAGTAAACGTGAAAGTGGACGCCAATGGAGTGAGTGTGCCCGTCGGGGTTCTGGTTGGCGTTCTGGTCATTGTTCTGGTCATTGTTCTGGTCGGAGTCCGCGTGGGGGTCCTGGTCGATGTATTTGCCCTTGTAGGAACGTTGGGCGGATTGACCCTGGGTGTGTTTGTGGGTACCTTGCTGGCTGTCCAGGTCGGATATATATAGACCGTGCTGGTGGCGGTAGCCGTAGCGGTTGGAATATACATCCGCGTAGATGTCGGTGTCTGGGTGGGCGTCGTAGTTTGGGTGGGAACCCGCGTAAATGTGGGCGGCGGGGTTGGGGTTAAACCAAGTTCCTCCTGAATCTCTTGTTGAGCCTCCTCGCTTGTAACGGGGATGATTTCATCCTGCGAACAGAATTCGCCGGTCAATGCACATGCGGTATCAAGCTGGTCCTGGGAAATCGCCTCCGGCGCGGAAGGTGGACCAACCGCGTCAGTTCCGTTTTCTCCCCCCAACTGGACGTCCACCTGCTGCCCAGCCCCGAAGTATTGTTCCTCCCCGTCCGACTCGATACGCCCCGATCCCTCGAACAGGCTGACTTCCATCTTTCCATTCTTCTCGGCGGTAATCGTGGCATCCCCGGTCAGGGTCAGGTCGGCGCCATTGACAATGAACCTGACGCCCTCCCCATTTGGCACATTGATCATGATTCCATCGTCGGGCACTTTCTCGCAGACGATCTGTCCGAGTTCACTGGAGAAGAAAAAGGATTCAAGGTTGCCGCTTTCATTGTCCAGCGTGGTATTTCCAAACACAACCATCGTAACGGTTTGACCCGGCAGGGATCGCGGCAGGTTCGCGATGACCTTCAGGATCGCGATCCCCCATTCATCTTTGTCCAATCTTAGGGGCGAGGCGGAGATGCGGCGAACCTTGTCCACATCGACAATATCGCCGCGTTCTGAAAATCTTTGCGCGGTATCAGGCTTGAGTTCCGCATCGATCGTATTATTCCCATAGCAGGCTTTGTTGGAGCCGACCTGACTGCAAAAGCTTCCCGAAGCCTGCATCGCCTTTTCGATCAACGCCTGGCACTCGGCATTCTTTTGCGCGACGGCAGTGGCTGTCAGGTTGGTTGGGAATGTGAAAAGCCCCGCACTATAAACCATAAAGCCGACGGCGCCCAGGCATATTGTGGGGAACAGGAGGAAAAACAAAAACAACAAGAGATCGGTTCGACGATTCTTGTCGCGCCGTGAACGGGGCTTGGCGGTGGGCTGGGGTCTTCGTGAAATTTCCTGCATGGGAAACGACGCTGGTTATTTCTTTTCTGGTGCGGTTGGACATGAATAAAGCACGACCAGTTTCAGCCGCCCCAGTTGAATCACGGAACCACTGGGCAGGTCATGCGGTTTGGCTGGCGCGATGCGCTCTCCGTTAATCCATGTGCCATTCGCGCTGTTCAGGTCAGTCAACATATATCTGCCTTCGACTTCTTTAATCATGGCATGTTCCCTGGATACTCCCATCGCATACGCCTCAAATTCCGAAAGGTCGAAGGTGGGTTTGGAAACCGGGGCGCCGCCGCGCCCAAGAACAAACTCCTGCTGTGTACACAAACCAACAGGCTCGCTTCGGTTAAGCAGGAAAAGCAGCATCCCCGAAAGCGGGGGTGGATATACCGCGGTTATTTTCTCTTTCAATTCTTCTGTAAGCTCGATTGGCTTTTCAACACGCCGGGTTGTGGGGCCCCTGCGGATTCAGAATTTAATGGCGCGTTACAGTACTGGCATGCGCTCGCATCCACCACATTTGCCATTTTGCAGACAGGGCAAAACTTTAGCAAAGCTCGACTTTCCATCTTTTCATTCCTGACACGAAGATTAAATTCCATGGTTCACAAACCAGGTTGTGGCTTGATGGAAAAGAGATGTGTCAACCTGAAGGAGTGTGTTCATCGCCACCGCTACTCTGCATGAATTGGAAGCGCAGGGATGTGCAACTCAGAATGGCAGGATAAGAGTATGGAGGCAACCCGGAATAATTTTAATCGAATTTGTATAAGCAAGCTTAAATAAGTCTAAGGCCGACTTAAATTACACCGATATAATTTTACTTCAACAAGAAACAAACCCATATACTTACAAGGGTGTCGCAAGGAAATCGCAAGGAAATCCTTTCATAATTGTTAGCTAACAACACAATGGACTTGTCCTGATGGGTTATTCCATATAGAGGATGACATTGCCGGTTTCGTTTACTTCAACCCGCAGTTTCTTCAACGGGGTGTTCGAAGGTCCACGGGTGACCAGTCCCTTGCCATTGTATTTCGAGCCATGACAGGGACATTCGTATTCCCCATCCTTGTGTTCCACCGTACACCCCAGGTGCGTACAGACCATGCTCAACGCCATGAATCCCTCATCGTTATGGATCAACACGGCGGGGATTTGCAGGAAGACAGTGACGGTCCCGTGCAGGTAATCGTTCGCGGAGCCGAGGTCATATTGCGACGGCGGCGCGGGATCCATTTCATAGGATAGAAAACGGACCAGCCCGCCCAGCCCAAGCGCGCCGCCCAGTCCAAGCAGGAAGTTGGTCCCCAGTTTGAGAAAATCGCTTCGGGATAGTTTTGTCATGATGAACTTAATGCCGCGAGTATGGTCAGCGCCACAATGATAACGGTAATGATGATAAATATCAATTGCGCACGTTGTCCGCTGCGGGGGAACCAGCGTCCCAGTTCATCTTTCTTGATACCCGTAAAAATGTATGGGAACGCGCCAAGGAACCCGGCAACTCCCAAAGGCAATAAAACGCCAAGCAGGAACGGGTCGCCGGATTTGAGCAACTGCTGAACCCAGAGGAAGAACCAGGGAGCTTTTGCATCAGCCGCCAGGATCGTATCGCCGCGGATGGGAGATGAGATCGGCGCAGGGAAGAAAACCGCCACGAGAGCCAGAGCAATCCCCCCAATAAGCATCCCCAAAACTTCACGCTTGAGCAGGTCGGCGCGGGAAATCCTGTTCGTGTTCTCGCGGACAGGCGCGGTGGCAATCCCACCGTCTCGCCTCACGCGGAACAGATGCCAGATCATGAAGAATCCGCCGATAAGAGACAGGACAAAGATATGCCACGAATAGAAACGGACCAGCGCGGCGGGTCCCGGCTCTCTGCCGCCGACGATGAACACATAAAGTCCTTCACCAAACCACGGGATGGATTTCAGCAGGTTGGTACCGGCGGTCAACGCCCAGCGGATGCCTTCGTCCCAGCGCAGGATATAGCCAGTGAAATCAAGCAGGACGACAAAAACAAAAAGCGAAAGTCCCAGCAGGAAGTTGAATTTCCTTTTTTCTCCATAGGCTCCGGTGAAAATCACACGCGCAAGATGGATAAGCGCAACCGCCACCAACATCTGAGCCGCCCAATAATGCAGGTTGCGGACAAAGGCGCCAAGCGGCACAAAGTTGACAATGGTCTCAACCGAGATGGCGGCTTTTTCCGGAGTTGGGACATAGTAGAACATTTCGAGCAAGCCGGTCAAAACGAGAACCAGGCACAAAAAGACAGCCATTCCGCCTGCGCCCAGGGTGTAACGCCAGCGTGCTTGTTGGGCGGGAATGATCGAGGGATGCAAATGGGCGATAAAACCAGGTCGGGGAACAGGATCAGCTTTCGGCGTGGAGTCGGGGTCATCCTTCCGCAATGACCGAAAGTCACGGACGATGAATCCAATCCCAGCCAGCGCAACAATCCCAACGAAAAGAAATATTGCCGAATTGGGATTCTTCGGCGGGGCAATGTAACGATGGACCGGCACGGCAGAGGCATTGGTCCCGTTCAATTCCAAGCCATCAGGCAGGCTGCCCTTGAGCTTCAAGACATAGGCGGTGAGTTGCCAGGCTTTTTCCGAGGTCAACGAGCGTGGATTCCACCAGGGCATCATCACCAAAATGTAATCATACAGTTGCTGGGCGTTTTCAAAACGCCCCAGCGCGCTTGGCGTGCCCAACGGCGGAAAGACCAGGTTTTTCGGTATCTGGAAACCCCATTCCGGATGATCCGAGCCATGGCAGTTTGATTGCCAGCAATTACTGTCTTCCTTGTAGGCGCCAACGCGCCACTCGTCCGTGAGTCCCTGTCCGCGGTCACCGTGACAGGCGATGCACACGCCCCAAAAAATAGTCTCGCCTTCATCCACTTGTTTAGGGAACTCCGGTACGGACGGGCTTGCAAGACGGGCGACATCGAAGGTCGGCGTTGGACTGGGGATGGCGGTTTGCGTACCAGTCTTTGGGCTTTGAGACGCGTTAACATTGCCGGTCAAAAGCACATTGGCAGCGACAAACAACATCCCCCCAAATATGAGCAGGATTACGCGCACAATACGACGGCTCTTTCCAGTTTTATAGGTCGAGGTTTTACTCTTCATCTTTGTTCTAAAACAGGTGTCATCCTTTGAAAGTTAGTTGACTGAGTGCCGCTACTTTAGCACAAAGTCCACCCTGCATGAAAGTGAAGAATATCCTAAAAACCGGGTGCAATCGTTTGGAAGCAAAAAAACAGGTCACGCTTGAAGCGTGACCTGCAACTACAAAATTCGTGTTTACAGCTACGGTCTGCTGCCGAGGACGATGGTCACATCCACCCGTTCTTCGCCGCGCAACACCTGCAGGATGATCGAGTCACCGGGACCTTTGTTGGTGATGAGGTAGGCGAGCATCTCATCAAAGGTGCGGACTTCGCGCCCGTCGATGCCAACGATCAAGTCACCGCCACTCAACAGGTTTTGGATGTCGGTCGGTTTTGTAGCGGGGATGATCCCCGCCTGATCGGCTGGACCGCCGTCGACAACGTCAGTGACGTACGCGCCGGTGTAGGATTTCAGGCCCAGCGCTTCGACCACCGGCAGGGTCAGGTTATCGCTTGGGAGGGCGGATATTCCAAGATATGGGTAATCGTATTCCCCTTTTTCGATCAACACGGGGACAACCCTTTTGACCATGTTGATCGAAATGGCAAAGCCGATGCCGGAATTGACCGGCTCACCGGTCTCTGTAAAGCTGGTGGTGCGGATGGCGCGGTTAATGCCGATGACTTCGCCGTTGATGTTGAAGAGCGGTCCCCCCGAATTGCCGGGGTTGATCGCCGCGTCGGTCTGAATGATGTCGCCGGCAGTGAAGAACCTTCCCTCGGAGGTCTCATGGGCGGAGTCCAGCGTGCGTCCCAAAGCGGAGATGATGCCAACGGTCATGGTGCTGTTCAAACCAAAGGGGTTGCCGATTGCCACCACCGTCTGACCAACCTTGAGCGTGGTCGAGTCACCCAACGGGAGCGGGCGAAGCTCGGAGGCGGGGGCATCCACTTTGACAACGGCAATGTCCGAATCGAGGTCGGTGCCGATCACCTTTCCGTATGCCATGTATCCCGAAGTGAAGCGAACTTCAACCGTGTTCGCGCCTTCGATGACGTGATAGTTTGTGACAACATTTCCCTGCGCGTCATACACAAATCCCGACCCCTGTCCCGTTTCGGTAATGATGGCAACCGTGCCGGGGCTGACGGTTTCATAAAGCGCCACCAAACCCTCCTGCTCGGAGGCTGGGTTGGCGGCATTCGATTGAATGGGCGCAACCGGCATAACCGGTTGCTGCACTACTGGCGGCTGCGGCTGAAACGATGCTGACTGGCAGGCAAGCATTGCAAGCGCCAAAACTGCCACAGCCAGCATGACTTTTTTTGTTCTCATACAAACACTCCTGTTACTTTCTAAAACTTGATGCGGGCGGCTTCTTCAAGCAACTCTCTCTGCTTGGACGATAGGTATTTGGGAATTTGTACCTTCAACCTGACGTAAAGATCGCCTTTCGTGGACGAGCTTTTCAGATGCGGCATTCCGCGCCCGGCGAGACGGAAGACCTGCTCGGGCTGGGTGCCGGCTGGGATGTTCAGCTTGACCTTGCCGGTGGGCGTTTCCACATCCGTTTCGCCGCCGAGGATCAGGGTGAACACGCTCAGGGTGGATGTGGTGTAAAGGTCGTAGCCGTCGCGCTCGAAGCGATCTTCGTCCGTGATGTTCACGATAAGGTACAAGTCCAGCCCTTCCGGTCCCGCACCTGCCACGCGGACTTTGGATCCGGTCTTCACCCCGGCCGGGATTCGTACCTGCAACTTGCGTCCGCTGGTTTGTAGTTGACGGGTGGTGCCTTCGTAGGCTTCCTGAAAGCTGATCTGAATATCCTGCTGATAGCCCTGCAGCTGCTGTTGCGCCGCCTGATTGCGGATGGAGGAACGCATGGCTTCGCCGAAGATGGCTCTGAAAAAATCCGAGAAGCCGCCACCCGCGAAGGGGTCTTCGGCGCTGCCGTAACCCCGCTGCTGGGTGCCACCCTGCTGGAACCAGTCATCCCACTGAAAGTCACCCGGTCGCCCGCCGCGTGTTCGAAAATCTGAGTACGCGCTGCCAAGCTGGTCGTAACGGGCGCGTTTGGTCTCGTCGCTCAGGACTTGATACGCCTCATTGATTTCCTTGAACTTCTCTTCGGCTTTTTTATCACCGGGATTTTTATCGGGATGATATTGCATGGCGAGCTTGCGATACGCCTTGCGGATATCGTCCGCACTGGCTTTGCGCTCCACGCCGAGAATTTTGTAATAATCCTTGTAGTCCATAGCGCTATTGTTATCACCGCGCCGGTTGAGAGTCAAGCGCCCAAAAGGCTCGCTAACATAACTCTAACCTGTGTTTTGTGATACAGTTGCGAAACCATACTCCCGCGGTGGCTGGAGCATGATTTAAAAGACGGTTGCAGGACCAATTCCAAGCAGAAGGGATGAATAACCGATGAAATCAATATGTGTTTTTTGCGGGTCTTCGGACTCTGTCCACGCGGACTACAAGACTGCGGCATACCAGTTGGGAAAACTGCTCGCCGAGAGCGGAATCAGTGTGGTGTATGGCGGCGGCAAAACTGGATTGATGGGAAAGGTGGCGGATGGCGCGGTGGATGCGGGCGGAGAGGTGATCGGCGTCATCATCCCTTCGATGAACACGCCGTCGCTGGCGCATACCGGACTCGCCCGGATGGACGTCACCCCGCACATGCACAGCCGCAAGGCGCGGATGCATGAGCTGTCCGACGGCTATATCGCCCTGCCCGGCGGCTTCGGCACCTGGGACGAACTCTTCGAGACCGTCACCTGGGCGCAGACCGGGGCGCACGAGAAACCCGTCGGCTTGCTCAACGTGCGTGGATACTACAATCCCCTGCTGGCAGCAATGGATCATGCCGTTGCTGAAGGATTTATCTTCAAAGAACATCGGGATGCGATTTGCTGTGAAGTGGAGCCGCGTCAGTTGCTGGATGCGATGAAAAAATATGACCACCCGCATGATGCGGTCAAACGGTGGATGAGAGAGGATTGAATGAACATCCCGCAGACGCCTTGTCTGCGGGATGTTTTCATTAACCTTTTATCGCCTTTTCAATCGTCTTGCGGTGTTCGGCGAAATGATCGGTGGTGTCGCCCAGGATCCACAAAAGCAGTGGACGTTTTTCGGGGTCGTCGGCGTGACGCGGCTTGAGCATATCCTCGAAGGTCATCGCCTCCAGCTTTGCCGTCAGCTTCTCGTAAACTTGATTCAGTTCATCCAAGACATCCTGTCTCGAACGATTTCGGTTCCGTTCAAGCAGGATCGGATTGATGACTTCCATGTCCCAATCTTTTACCGCGTCTTCGGAAACGCCGAGGACTTCATGACTTGGGCGGTGGTCCATGTGAACACCCATGAGGACATTCATCCACTCTGAAAGGTGGGCAAGATTGTCTTTTGGCGACCAGCCTCCAGCGTCGGGTTTGGTCATCTGCTCATCGGTCAGCTTGTTCACCACATCCATCAACAGCTTCCACTCCCGCTCGATGGCAGACATCAATTCACGTTTGTTTCCAGGCATCCATTGCTCATCCATACGTCATCTCCTATAAAGTTATCAACTTTCCTTCTTCCAGTTTTTCCTTTTCCTGATCCTTGCGCAAAATCCAAGCCTCACCGCGGACGAGGGTGGTCTTCTTCCCATCCACTTTGACGTAGGCGCCGTCGCACAGCATGACCACCGGATTATCGTGGAAGAAATGATAATCCGCAAGCCATTCGTCTTTCATGGCTTGGCCATAATCATCCAGCGGATAATGAGGCGAGAAATTGAACGGCGTGACGTTCAACCCCTCGAAGTGCGGCGTGGAGACCGTGTTCATGTCTTTGGACGTGAGGATGTTCGGTCCGCAGAGAATCGTCCCTGCGCTGAAGGCAACGACTGGCAGACCAGCCTGAACTTTCTTCCGCAGGAAAAGCATCAGGCGGCTGACGTTCAGACGATGGTTGAGCAGGAAGGTATTTCCGCCAGGGATGTAGACCAACGCCGCGCGACGGATCACGTCCTCCATCTGCGGCAGGGTCATGAGTTCGGCGTTGAGCATTTCGATCTGCGCCAAACCCTTGAACGAGTCTGCGGTGAACTCCTGCCAGCGTTCGGCAAACAGTGAGGCAAGCGGAAGATACGCCACCGTCGCGTCGGGCTTGCCTTCGAGATAGGGTCGGCTGGCTTCGATCACGTAGCGAATATCATCTTTGCCAGGGGAGGAAAAAAGGTGGAGGTTCGGCATGGCTTTATCCCAATAACTTGCTTGCCAGTTTGTAGGTCAGGCGGATACGTTTATCCGACGCGTCCCACGTTTTCAGTTCAGCGCAGATCAAATCCGTGTGCTTGCGGCTGATGTCGCGCAGGGCATTGCCCACCGACTTGCGGACGTACTCGCTTTCGTCCGCTTTCAACTGACTGAGGAGTTGAATCGCAGCTTCGGGATGGTCGCAGAAATACTCGCGCCCAGTCCAGATGCGCAGACCTTCGGTCACTGCCCGGCGGACGTTTGGATGCTCGTCGCGGAGCCAGTCCTCGATGGTGGGCAGGGCGTTGCCGTAGCCAATGTCGCTGCAATACTGGTCGAAGGCTTTGGCGAGGATTTCCTGCACGCGCCAGTCTGTATCCCGGCTGATTTGTTTCCGCATGATCGCAAAACTCGTCTTCGACTTGGCTGCCAGAAATCCAAAGAGGAAGGTCGCCAACATGCGCGCCTGATTAACTTCGGAGGCGAGCAATTCCTTCGCAAGTGAAAAGGTCTCTGCCCGGCTGTGACTGGCAAAGACTTCTTCGGCGGCTCTCAAAATGTCGGTGAAGCCGTGCTCTGTTTTCCGAACGCGTTGGATGAGGGTTTTGACCATGTGATTTTTTTATGCTGTGAGAATAATTGGCTCGTCCTTTGTGACGATGATCGTGTGCTCGAATTGCGCCGCGATGGTGCGGTCCGTTGTCCGCAGGGACCAGCCATCGGCTTCCTCGGTGACGTGTCCTTTGCCGGTGGTGAGGAACGGCTCGATTGCCAGAACCAGTCCCTCCTTCAAAACATACCGATCTCGCGGTTTGAATTGATTGAAGACCTGCACCGGCTCCTCATGCAAATGACGTCCAATGCCGTGACCGGTCAGGTCGTAGATGACGTCGTATCCGTTCCGCCTTGCCTCGCCCTGCACCGCTTTGCCGATGTTATTGATGGTCTGCCCGGCGCGCGCCGCCTGCACCGCCTTCTCCAACGCGGACTTGGTCGCCGCGATAATCTTTTCATACTCCGGTACCTGCGCCGCAACCACCATCGAAGCGCCCGTGTCGCCGAAGTAGCCATTCATTTCAGCCGAGACGTCGATATTGATCAACTCACCTTCGCGCAAAACATGATCGCCGGGGATGCCGTGCGCGATGACCGGCGAAACGCTGATACAGGTCGCGCCGGGAAACTGGTACAAATTCATAGGCGCAGAATTTGCCCCTGCCTTTTCAAAAACTTCGTTGCCGATGGCATCCAGTTCCGCCGTGGTCATGCCGGGCTGGACGGCTTCCATCATCTTCCGCAACGTCACCGCACAGATGTGTCCGATGGTTTTCAAGCCTGCGATGTCTTCTTCGTTTTCAATGATCATTGACTTTTGACCTTCAACTTACCCACAATCACCTTCTTCAACTCTGCCTGCACATCATCCCACTTCTGCTCTGAGTTGACCACAACCCATCGCCCCGGTTCAGCTTTGACCATCTCCAAATATCCCGCGCGGACACGGTGATAAAACTGGATCGTTTGGTCATCCATGCGATTCCACTCGGATTGATTCTGCTTCTTACGTCTCAAACCGACTTCCACGTCGAGGTCGAGCAAAATCGTCAGGTCGGGAGTCAAACCGCCGGTGGCGTAACGCACCAGCCCGCGCACCTGCTCCAAGTCCTGTTGATGTCCATAACCCTGATAGGCAATCGTCGAGTCGTAATAACGGTCCGAGATGACGATCTCACCCGCCGCCAGTCTCGGCTTGATGACCTGCTCCACGATCTGCGCGCGCGCGGCTTGGTAGAGCAGGGTTTCCGTCCGCGGGTGCATCTCGGCATTCTTCAAGTCGTGCAGCACATCGCGAATTTGCTCGCTGATGGATGTCCCGCCCGGTTCGCGGGTGGGGAAAACGGTGCAGCCCTTCTCGCGCAGGTATTCAACGAGATAAGGGATGTGGGATGTCTTGCCGGAGCCTTCGGGACCTTCGAGTGTGATGAACATGGGGATAGTATACAGGGAAAAAGTAAACAGGTAGACAGAGGAAACGGGCTTTATTCCTCTTCCAGCGGGATGTATTTCTTCGGCGGGCGAATCCCCACCAACCCTTTGAACGAAGCCCGGATCGCTTTCATGTCTGCCTCCATGTCGTCGGTGGGGTGGAACACCTGTCCCACGTGGACGGTCTTGCGCCTGCCATCCACCTTCGCCATCACGATGGGAATCCCCGCCCCTTTGGCAATGTGATAAAAGCCGCGCTTCCACTCCTTCACGCCGTGACGTGTCCCTTCGGGGGCAATGACCAGGATGAACTGCTCGGCTTGTTGACACGCTTCCACGGTTTGCTCCACCAGCCCCGTGGACTTGGAACGGTCAACGGGGATGCCGCCGCAATAACGGAAGAACCAGCCAACCGGGCTGCGGAACAATTCCACCTTTCCCATGTAACTCACGTTGATTTTCAGGCGAAAGATGATGCCGAGAAACAGGACGAAGTCCCAGTTCGAGGTGTGAGGCGCGCCGATGATGACATACTTGGGCAGGTCGGGCAATGTCCCGTCCACGCGCCAGCCTGCCAGGCGCATGATCGAATTGCTCGCCAACCGCAGGAGCGGACTGAGAATGGGGGTGGTGAAAATGGTGGCTTTCAATTTTTTCTCCTTGCCTGCCGGGAATTGGCGAATTGAACGACGGAATAGGCGCCGGATGAGGTGGTAAAATCTTCTCCGCTTGCATCCTACGCTTATTAATTATATGCGGGAAAATTGGTTCCGCCGCTTTTTGGACAATGAATGAAATCATGATTCTGGCATGGAATAGGTTGAAGTCGATTATAAAACCAGGGCTGATCGGGTGGTGTATTGTCATCCTGGGGTTTGTTCTCCGCGTGCGGCAGTATCTTGATAATCGTTCCTTTTCAGGCGACGAAGCCAGCCTGGCGTTGAACATCCTCTCGCGGTCGTTTGCGGGACTGACCCAGCCGCTTGGGTATCGCCAAGCCGCCCCGGTCGGGTTCCTGTTCATCGAAAAATCGCTCATCGTCCTTTTCGGCAATGCAGACTATATCCTGCGGCTGTTCCCACTGGCATGCGGCATCCTGGCGGTTTACCTGCTCCATCGCATCGTTCGAGACTCCTTCGGGTTTGCCGGTCTCTTTGCGCTTGCGATGTTCGCCTTGAACTCGTGGCAGGTTTTCTTCGCCACCGAACTCAAACAATACGCCAGCGATGTCATGGTCACGCTGCTGCTGGTTTATCTGGCAATTCGCTGCCTTGCAGAGAAACCCTCGCTCAGGGATTTTATCTGGCTGGGGGTTGCGGGGACAATTGCCATCTGGATATCCCATGCTTCGGTCTTCACCCTCGCTGGGATCGGCATCGCGCTGCTGTTTGAAAAGTATGCGCGGAAGAAACCGATTCCCTTCCTATGGCTCTTCGCCCTGGGCGCAGCCTGGCTCCTTTCGTTTGGCGTTGACTACCTCGTCGCCTTGCGGCACACAGCCTCCGACAGTTTTTTTCAGGTCTTCTGGAAAAAATCCTTCCTGCCCCTGCCGCCCTGGTCGGATGTACCCTGGCTGCTGAACGTCTACTACAAATATGTTTTGCTCATCCTGAACAGGACAGACTCGATCATGGATCACTTTGTCCTTGCCCTGGCGGTGATCGGGGGCTTGTCGCTTTTCGCGCGGCGGACGGGCGTGGGGTTGGTTCTCGTCCTCCCGTTCATCATGACCCTGACGGCTTCGGCTTTGCAGAAATACCCGCTCTCCTACCGGTTCATGCTCTTCCTCGTCCCACTGACATTGCTGTTGATGGCGGAGGGCATTCAAAGGATTTACTCGCTCCTTGCGAAATTGCAGAAACACCTCGCCCTGATCCTGTGCGGAATTCCCGTGGCGATCATGCTCTTCTTCTCCGCCCAGTCGGCGATTGGCAACTTCAAAAACCCCTCCACCGTGGCGGAAATAAAGCCCGCGCTGAAATATGTCGCGGAAAACAAAAAACCAGATGACTTGATTTACGTCCACTATCGCTCCGTCCCCGCCTTTACTTATTATGCTCCTTTCTATCAGCTCGACACGGATCAAGTCATCGCCGGCGTGGACAGGCAGTCTCCTCAAAAAGCGCTCGACCGTTTCTTCATCGACGTGAAGGACCTCAGGGGAAACGACAGGGTGTGGTTCGTCATGGTTGAACTCCCCTACTGCGACGGCTGCGAAGGCGACATCCAAAAATATTTCACCGATTACATCGACCAATACGGCTCGATGCTGGACAGCGTCCGCGCTGTGAGTTCCGCCGCATATCTTTATGATCTGAATCCCTAGAAGGCAAAAGTTTGCATGTCCATTAAATCCATCCTTCGCTCCACGCTCTACCAGACCGAAAAACTGGCGCAGCGTTTGCGCTTCGCTTCCCAGCCTGCCGGCCTTCCCATCCTGCTTGGCATCTCCTTTCCCAAAAGCGGCACGCATCTACTCGACCAAATCCTGCTTGGCTTCTCGAACGTCGCCCCCTACGCCAAACGGGTTCACTCGTTTTATGCCGAATACGAAGGCGAGAGCGGACGCAAGCGCAATCCCGAACAAGCCATCGCCTGGCTCGACTCCCTTCGTCCGCGCGATGTGGCTTCGGCGCATCTCTTCGCCCGACCCGAAGCCGTCCGCCGCGTTTGTTCGCCGAAGTTCGCGCCGTATTTTATTTTCCGCGACCCGCGTGACGTGGTCGTCTCGCACGTCTTCTACGTCACCGACATGGAGGCGCGCCACGTCCACCACAACTACTATCAATCCCTGCCTGATTTCGATGCGCGGCTCAAGGTCAGCATTTTGGGGCGACCAGACTCCGAAGCCGAGTTCCCAGACATCGCGGGACGTTTCGCCCCCTATCTCGATTGGCTGAATCAGCCCGAAGTGTTGACAATCCACTTCGAGGATTTGATCCACGACCGGGCCGCGACCCTGACCCGAATCATGGATCACCTCCTCAGCCGAATCCCGCTCCACTCCACCCGCGAGTTGATTCTGGATTCCCTCGAAAGCTCCATCAACCCGAAGAAATCCCCGACCTTCCGCTCCGGCAAAACGGGCGAGTGGAAGAAGCATTTCACCGAAGAGCATAAAAAAATCTTCAAGGATGTGGCTGGCGATCTGCTGGTGAGATTGGGATACGAGCAAAACAACGACTGGTAAAGCGCTGGAAAAATGACTTCCATCAAGAAAGCCCTGCCTGAATTGTTTGTCGTCTTCTGTGGACTCGCCACAGCGGGATTTATTCTGGCTGACACGGTTTCAAGGCGGATGGTCAGACCGCAAAACTTCAACCTCCTCATCCGTCACTTTGCCAGGAAAGGCATTCAGGCGAATATCGAACTGATTGCAGTCGTTGTCGTTTTGATTGTTTTCCTTATCCTGCTGTCCAGATACAAACCTGAACAAAAGGAACGCTTCTCCCTTTACGGCAGGGCGGCTGGTGTGTTTTTAGTAGTCTGGCTGGTTTATTTGAGTTCGTCCTATTTTGTCAGCCTGGTGTGGGAAACGCCGAAGAAGACGGTTTATTTTCCACAACTGGCGGAAGCATTTTTGGAGGGCAGAACAGACCTCACAGAGGTGGGTTCGGCGCGCGACCTGACCAGCTACGAGGGGAAGTGGTATGTGGCTTTTCCGCCCCTGCCATCCCTGCTCATGCTGCCCCGGGTCGCAATGGAGGATGTCGACGCGGTAAACACAGTCCAGTTTACGATATTTTTCGGGGCGTTGAACGTGGCGCTGGCGTACGCCATCCTTGGGTCGCTGGCGCGTAACGGTTTGACGCGTCTTAACCATGCAGGGAATCTATGGCTCACGGTTTTGTTTGCCTTTGGGACAGTGCATTGGTACATGTCGCTTGTGGGACACGTCTGGTATCTCAGCCAGATCGTGACCGTGACCTTTGCCGCGCTGGCTGTCCTGCTGGTATTGGAAACGCGCTCCCTTTTTCTCGCTTCCCTGTCCCTTGCTGGCGGGATGCTCGCCCGACCAAACATCGCGTTGCTGTGGCTCCTGCTGTATGCCCTGTATCTCGAAATAAATTCCCTGAGTCTCAAGGACTGGCGGCGGTCGGTCAAACCCGTTTTGTTTTCCGCGATCCCGATGGCGGCGGCGACATCCAGCCTGCTTTGGTACAACTTCATCCGTTTCGACTCGTTCCTCGATTTCGGTTATCGGACCATGAACGTGGGCGATTACCTGAAACCCGCCCTTGCCGAATATGGTCAGTTCCATTCCCGTTTCATCCTGAACAACCTCAAAACGATGTTCTTCTCCCTGCCGCGCTGGAATCCCACCTGCGGGTTGCCCGCTCCGCACGGCGACGGGATGAGCATCTTCATCACGACCCCGGCGTTGATCTTCCTCTACAAAGCCCGTGGAAAATCTGCATGGCTGTGGGCTGCATGGCTTTCCCTCCTGCTCCTGACGCTGCCTTTGCTGTTCTATTTCAACAACGGCAGCTTCCAATTCGGCTTCCGCTTTTTGATGGACTTGATTCTCCCGATACTGGCGCTGCTGGCTTTTGGCACCGGGGAAAGATTGTCGGTCCCCATGCGGTTGTTTATCCTTGCAGGCGTGCTGGTCAATTATTACGGGATTCTCTGGTTCTTTATCGACCTGTGTAAACTGAGTTGAGATTTTTGCCCGAACGATTCCATCGTCCGCGCCGTATAATGGATTCAACTAAACAGGAGGCTGCCATGAAAAAGAATCAATTTACCGGCTTCTTTACTGATAATAGAATTTTATTGTTATTGGGCCTGGCGCTGTTCCTTCTCCACATGTTCACCAACCACCAGTACGGATTTCATCAGGATGAAATGGTGGTTGTGGACAATGCCTATAATCTGGATTGGGGGTATGTCGAATATCCTCCCATCACACCATTCCTGACACGCATCACGCTCAGCATCTTTGGTTTGTCCCTCGTCAGCGCGCGGACATTTGCTGCGCTGGCGCACAGCATTATATTGGTGTTGGCTGGCTTGATGGCGCGTGAGTTGGGTGGAAAACGTACAGCCCAGGTCATAGCGGCACTGGCGGCGGCAATTGCTCCGACCGCAATGGCTTGGGGAGCATTGATCCAATATGTTACATTCGATTTGTTTTGGTCGGTGCTGCTCGCTTATCTGGTCATCCGCCTGTTGAGATCGGAAGACCCGCGCTGGTGGCTGGGGATCGGCGCAGTGATCGGGCTGGGAATGATGACCAAATACACGATGGCGATGTTCACCGCTGGCATTGTCGGCGGTGTGTTGTTGACAAATGCGCGCCGCTACTTGAAAAGCCTCTGGCTGTGGGGTGGGGTCGTTTTGTCGCTGCTGATATTTCTGCCCAATTTGATTTGGCAGATCCAGCACAATTTCATTTCGCTTGATTTTCTTTCGAGCATCCACGAGCGTGATGTTGAAATCGGACGCGCAGCAGGCTACCTGATCGACCAATTTATCTCCTGTGCGAATCCATTTTTTATCCCGATGTGGATATCCGGGCTTATCTATTACCTCTTCAAAGAGGACGGCAGGCGTTTCCGCGCAGTGGGATGGATGTACGTCATTCCGTTTCTGATCTACCTTGTCTCGCAAGGTCGTGGATATTACATGGCTTCCGCGTATCCCATGCTGATTGCCGCAGGTGCGGTGGTCTGGGAGCGTCGGCTTCTTTCGGCTTCAGCAGACAAAGCCAAATCCATGTTGAGGATTGTCTGGGGAAGCGTTGCGGTTGGCGCACTCTTCAGCGGTGCGTTGACCCTGCCTATTGCGCCGATCAATTCTACTTGGTGGGATGTGGTTGCCGAAGTCAATGAGGCCTTTACCGAACAAATCGGCTGGTCCGATATGGTCAAGTCCGTCGCTGGAATTTATGCTGGATTGCCCGACGAGGAAAAAGCGCGGGCTGGTATTTTGACAGGCGAGAATGACGAAGCAGCCGCACTTAACATTTACGGCGGCGAGTACGGGCTTCCCAAAGCCATCAGCGGCTCAGATACGTTCTACCTGCGTGGCTACGGGAATCCGCCGCCCGAGATTTTGATTGTTGTTGGGGTCGAACGCCAATACATTGACATGTTTCTCGACCAGTGTACTGTCGAAGGCACAACCGTCAATTCCTATGGGGTTGACAATGACCTCGCACACCCGCCTGAAATTTACCTCTGCCGAAAGGTCCGCCTCCCCTGGCAGGAATTCTGGGAGAAGATAAAACATTACTCATGAATTGCTCCATCGTCATCCGCGCTTATAACGAAGAAAAACATATTGGACGTTTACTGGAGGGAATCCATCACCAGACCGTCAAAGATGTGGAAGTCATCCTGGTCGACTCTGGCTCGACCGATGGGACTGTTTCTGTTGCCGAATCCTTCGGCGCACGGACAGTTCGCATCCGTCCCGACGAATTCACCTTCGGACGTTCGCTCAACTTCGGGATTAAGTCCGCAACCCGCGAGTTGGTCGTCATCGCCAGCGCCCACGTTTATCCTGTTTATCCCGATTGGCTGGAGACCTTGCTCCGCCCGTTCGAGGATGTACAAGTCGCCCTGACCTACGGCAAACAGCGCGGATACGAAGGCTCAAAATATTCCGAGCATCAAATCTTCCATCAGTGGTATCCCGACGTAGGCAAGCCCAGGCAGGAGACCGCCTTCTGTAACAACGCCAACGCCGCCATCCGCAAAAGTTTGTGGGAGAAAAATAATTACGACGAAACGTTGACGGGTTTGGAAGACCTTGCCTGGGCGAAGTGGGCAAAGGAGCAGGGACATGCCATCGCGTACATTGCCGAAGCGGAGATTATTCACGTCCACAACGAGACGCCACATGGCGTCTACAACCGCTACCGACGCGAGGCGATGGCGCTGCGGAAAATCTACCCCGAAGCGCACTTCAACTTTTATGACTTCCTGCGCCTGACCGCGACCAACATTTTCAGCGACCTCTGGCATGCCGCCCGCGAGCGCGTTTTGCTCAAAAACCTTTCCTCCATCTTCTGGTTCCGCTACATGCAATTTCATGGCACACGGATTGGTCACCGCGAGACCAGTCTGGTCACTCCGCAGTTACGCGAGACATTTTATTATGCGAGGGAACGAAAGAAGAAAGAAGATGCGGGGCGAGATGTGGAGCCAATTAGATATAATGGTGAAGAATGATTAAACCTCCTCCCAACTCCATCCACCCCAAATCTCGCGCGGACTGGCGCAAGTGGCTCGAAGAAAACCACACGCGCACCGAAGGCGTCTGGTTGATCAGCTACAAGAAAACCTCAGGCAGGCAAAGCTTTGATTACGAAGAATCTGTGGAAGAAGCCTTGTGCTTTGGTTGGATCGACAGCAAGGGCAATAAACTGGATGACGAACGCACAATGCTTTGGTTTTCTCCGCGCAAAGCAGGCTCGAAGTGGGCAAAGCCCAACAAGGAGCGGGTGGCGAAACTGATGAAAGCGGGATTGATGGCTCCTGCCGGGCTTGCCAAAGTGGAAGCCGCAAAAAAGGATGGCACATGGAACGCCCTCGATGGCGTGGACGCATTGGAAATCCCACCCGACCTTGCCAAAGCCTTGTCCAAAAATAAAACGGCAAGGGAATATTTCGAAGCCTTTCCGCGCTCAGCCAAACGAGCCATTCTGGAATGGATTTTGAACGCGAAGAAACCTGAAACCCGCGCCAAGCGGATCGAAGAGACCGTGACGCTGGCGGAAAAGAATATCCGCGCGAATCAGTGGCGGCAGTAATCCAATCCGGTATAATATTCCCTGTCCCTTGTCCGCTTTGAAGTTCACAATCCCGACCGCGCACCTGCTCACGGGCAGGCTTGATGGTCATTTATTCATATTACGGAGGTTTTAATGTCAGCCATTTCCATCCTTTCTTCTGCGCTTACTTTTATTCAACGGCGAATCCCGTCCCTGGTCTATATTTTCCTATCCTTCCTCCTGTTTGCCTGCGGATCTGCGACGCCCATTCCCGAACCTGCCGCCAGCCCGATGCCGTCTCAAACCCCCACGCCAGTGGAAAGCTTTACAGCAACTGCCATCCCAACAGACGCCCAGCGTCCCACCCCAACCGTGATGCTCACGCCAACCACCGTCCCGATCACGGGACCGCAGTTTTTCGTCTCCACCGACGGGTCGGATGAGAATTCCGGCTCAGAATCAGCCCCGTGGCGGACGATCCAAAAAGCGGTGGACAGCGTCAGCCCCGGCGACAACATCCTGGTCAGGGCGGGGACGTACGACGAAAACGTCATCATCTCCCAATCGGGCAGTGAAGGAAACGAGATTAGGCTGATCAGCTATCCCGGCGAAACTGCGGAAATCAACGGCGGCGATGGCATGGCTCTCCGTAGCAAGGGACCTGTTGGCTACTGGACCATTGAAGGCTTGAGCTTCAGCAGCGCCAATCAATTCACTCTTCAGTTTGGCTGGTTCCACGAGGCCGTCACCCATCACATCACCCTGAGGAAGAATACCATCAACGGCGCGGTTTTTACCGTCGGCAACAACCAGTTGTTCGAGGACAACGATATCAGCGGCATCGGATACACCGCGGAGGGCGGATACGGCGGCATCAACGAGTCACACGGCGGGTTGGGCGACGACGCCACACACCACAACATCTATCGCCGCAACCACATCCACGATTTCACCAACGACAACGCCAGGGGCATCTGGATTCAAGGCAGGACGCACGACAGCATCATCGAATTCAATCGGATCGAAAACATCTGGACGATGGGCTTGGGACAGTGCATCGACCTGGACGCGGGAGCCAGCGGACTTGTCCAATGGCGGCACACCATCCGAAACAACACGATCAAGGATTGCAGTTACGTGGGCATCCAGATCGAAAACACCTTCGACAGCCTGGTCGAAAATAACCTGGTAATGGCGGAAAAGGGCGGCAGCGCAGGTGTCATCGTCATCAACTACAGTCCCACAGTCGGATGTGGAGTGGGCGGCGAAGACAACCAATATGGCGACACCAACGGAGATAATAGCTGCAAGGGCGACATCACGAACAACGTCATCCGCCAGAATGTCATTGTCAAAAAGGGCGCATGGGACTGGGGCTATGGCGGACTGGTCAACTGGGGTGCGGGCGGGGTGAAAATTCTTGGTAACACGTTCTACGCATCGGAGGCTTCCGGAAATGCGTCCATCAACATTCAGGCGCCTCCCACCGAAAGCAGTCAACTGGTCATCCAGAACAATGTCATCTACAACGGGAATGGTCCCGCCATTTGCGCTCTCAGCTTCGACTCGCTCATCGAAGACAGCAACAACCTGTTATACAAGACCGAAGGCGACAAGGTATATGGCAGCGGAGAAAACTGCGCGGAAACTTATTCACTGGCGGAATACCAGTCCGCCAGCGGCAAGGGACAGGACTCCCTGCAAGCCGATCCGCGATTCGCCAATCTGGAGGGCTACGACTTCCATCTGAGCGACGCCAGCCCGGCAATCGACATGGGAGCCACCCTTGAGCTGCTCGCCGACTTCGACGGCTTTGCCAGACCCCTGGGCGCTGCATTCGACATCGGCGCGTATGAACTAAGGTAGCCAGCCTCCATGAAAATGTTGAAGCGCCTGGAGAAGCCTCAATAGCCTGCATTATCTTCATGTTAGAATTGATTTCGCGGATCTAGCAGCCAAACACGAATCTCGTGTCTGGTCCTGCGTTATAACCGCAAATGGCAAAGATGAGATATCTCATCTGGGGTTCAAATCCCCCTTACCGCCTGTCTCGGACAGCCATGCCTTTGGCAACAGGCAGAAGGCTCTGCAGGTTAAGACCTCCGCCGGAAGTCTGGTGGTTGTTCGAGATGGGTCATTTTCATCAGGAGGTCCTGTGATGGCGGCAATTTATGATGCCTTATTTATATTCACGCCAATCGTTGTTCTCATCGGATTAATCATCGTATGGAGTTACTTTTCGCCCAAACGAGTGGTGATTTACGAATACGAACGAGGGGTGGTTTTTCATAACGGCAAATTTCATCGCATTCTTGTTTCCGGTGCCTATTGGCTTTTGCAGCGTTTCGACACCCTGCAAAAGGTTGACGTTCGCGCGAGGTTCATTACGATACCGGCACAGGAGGTCTTGACCGCCGACAATATCAACGTCAAGGTGAGCATTGCTGCCAGCTTTCAGGTAAACGATCCGCTCAAGGCGTTGACAACCACATCAAACTATTCCGAAGCCCTTTACCTGACCTTGCAGGTGGGGCTGCGGGATTTGTTTTCCTCATCCCCAGTTGAGGAACTGCTGGCGAAACGCGGCGAACTAAGCAAAAGGTTGTTTGAAACCACAGTGGAAAAGGTCTCGAACATCGGCTTAACCCTGCTCTCGGCTAACATCAAGGACTTCATGTTCCCCGGCGACCTGAAAAACATCTTCGCCCAAATCGTCAACGCCCGTAATGAAGGATTGGCAGCCCTCGAACGCGCGCGTGGAGAAAGCGCCGCATTGCGCAACCTGGCAAATGCCGCCAAAATGTTGGAAAACAATCCCGCCTTGCTACAGTTGAGGACTTTGCAAGCCATCGAAAGCAAAGGCGGCAACACTGTTGTTTTATCCGTGCCGCAGGAAATGACAGGTATACTCCCCATCACAAAAAAGAAATGACCAACTCCCTTACCCCCGCCTCCGACTTCCCCATCTCCCAACTCGCGGACCTGCTCACACGCGGGTTTGAAGATTACTTCGTCCCCATTCACATCGACGAATCCGTTTTCCTGACCATGCTCCGCCGTGACAGCATTGACCTGACTGCCAGCCGCGTGATACTCAAAGACGGCGAGCCAATCGGCATTGGACTAATCGCCCGTCGCGGCTGGACGAGCCGACTCGCGGCAATGGGGATTGTGGTCAATGCCAGAAACGGCGGCGTAGGGACTTGGGCGATGGAGAAACTCATCGAAGAGGCAAAGGCACGCGGCGAGAAGCAAATGCTTTTGGAAGTTATCGAGCAAAACACGGCGGGAGTGAAGTTATACGAGAAAGTCGGCTTCCAAAAAGTCCGCAGGCTGGTGGGATACAAAATCGAAAATCCGCAGGTCGAAGTACGGCATCAACTCGAAGAGATGGACATCTACGAATTGGCGCGGATCGTGACCCGTCACGGTTTCTCCGACCTTCCCTGGCAGCTGACAGGCGCAACCCTTGCGCAATACACGCCGCCTGCCCGCGCCTTCCGCATCAACGAAGCCTACTGCCTCATCAGCGACCCCTCGTCAGCGGACGTGGCAATCTCGTCAGTGCTGGTCAAAACCCGCTCGCGTGGAGCAGGTCTCAGCCGAGTCCTCCTGCGCGCACTCTTCGCCAACTTCCCCAACAAGACCTGGCACGTCTCCGCCATCTATCCCGAAGAAATGGCGTTCATTTTCGAGCAGGTCGGTATGAAACGCGAAGACATTTCGCAATGGCAAATGTCGCTAATGTTGTGACTGGAGTCCAACGACTCCAGTCGTTGGGTTTGAAAGTAAAATAGGGGACATGAAACTAGCCGCCCTTGTCCCCATGCGTCATCACAGCCAGCGTGTGCCTGGCAAAAATTATCGTCCGCTCGCGGGCAAACCCCTTTTTCATCACATCATCGAAACCCTGCTCGCGGTTCCTGAAATCGAGACCGTGATGGTGGATACGGACTCCAAGCCTGTGATGGACGGCGTGCGCCAGTTCTTTCCAACCGTCAAGCTGATTCAACGTCCCGAACATCTCCGCGCCGACGACATCCCGATGAACGAAGTCCTGCTCCACGACACGGCGCAGGTTCAAGCGGATTTTTACCTGCAAACTCACAGCACGAATCCGCTCTTGAAAGCCGAAACCATTTCGCGCGGAATCCAATCTCTATTTACCAATTACCCCAAGTACGATTCTCTCTTCTCCGTCACCCGCTGGCAGACGCGCTTATATTTTCAGGATGGAAGCGCCATCAACCACAATCCGCTGGAGTTGATTCAGACTCAAGACCTGCCGCCTGTGTACGAGGAGAATTCCTGCCTGTATCTTTTTACCCGCGAGAATCTCGCCCGCAAACGCCACCGCATCGGTGACAAGCCTTTCATGCTGGAGATCGACAAGTCCGAAGCCTGGGACATCGACGAAGAATTGGATTTCGAAATCACAGACTTTTTGATGAAGAGAAGATTGAATGCAAAATAAAAAACAATTCTGGCTGGGCGCGCTGCTCATCTTCATCGTCTCCGCCATTGCCTACCTTCCGTTGGTCAAAAACCTGGGCTACCTGAATGACGACTGGTATCAGATGTACGACATGCTGGTCAAAGGTGCCAGCTTCTACCACGAGATTTTCGCCATCGACCGCCCCGGACGCGCGCTGGCGATGATTCCCCTGTTCACGTTGTTTGGCTTCAACCCGTTGTGGTATCACCTGAGCGCATTCCTCTTCCGCATGATGGGCGGCGTTTTCCTTTTTTGGACGGGACGCATGTTGTGGAAAGAGCGGAACTTCTTCGCATTAGTCACGGGGTTGCTGTTTGCGGTGTACCCTGGCTTTCTTTCCCAGCCCAATGCCATTGATTATCAATCGCACATCCTTGCCCTCTTCCTCGCCATGCTGTCGGTGGCGTTGACTGTCCAATCGCTGTTGGCAACAAACTTCCGAAATAAAGTCTTGCTCATTGCGGGCTCGGTGCTTGCAGGCTGGGGCGCGTTGAGTCAGATGGAATATTACATCGGCATCGAAGGTTTTCGTTTTGCCGCCATCATCGTCCTGATGTGGCGCGGAGAAGACACCTTCCGCCACAAGCTGACGAAGGTCATCAAAGCCAGTTTGCCCTTCCTTCTGGTCGCGGGCGGATTTTTAGCCTGGCGCTTGTTCTTCTTTGAATCAGCGCGCAAGGCAACGGATGTGGGCTTGCAAGTCTCGCAGGTTCTTTCGTCACCGCTGACCGCGCTCTGGTGGTTGAACTATTTGATTCAAGATTTTTTCACCGTCACACTGGCGGCGTGGACCATGCCCGTCTACCAACTGGCTTTCCCCATGCGTTTGAAGGATATGGCGGTTGCGCTGGCGTTGTCCGCTGTGGCAGTGACGACTGTTTTGTTCGGACTCCGCTGGCGGGGAGAAAAGACGTCCGAAGCAGAATCAACCTCGAGTAAGGGAATCATGGGTGAGACTCTTTTCCTCAGCCTGGTCACCATGGTCGGCGGACTCGTCCCCGTCATCCTCGTCAACCGCCACGTCACATTGCCCGATTATTCACGCTACACGTTGATCGCATCCGTTGGAGCGGTCATGCTGTTGGCATTACTCATCGAAGGCATTTCGCGACGCGGTACCCAGATCACGGTGATTGGGATTTTGGTTGCGATTGCGGTGATGACGCATTACGGCAATACGATCCGCTATGTGTACGAAACCGAGGCGACGCGCATTTTTTGGCAGCAGGTGGCGTGGCGCGCGCCGAACATCGAGGATGGCGTGACGTTGATTGCGTCGTATCCGAACAGCCCGTTGGCGGAGGATTATTTCATTTGGGGTCCCGCCAATTTTATTTATCGCCCCGAAAAGCAAAGCGCCAACCCTGTGGTGGTGAGACTTCCCGCCGCCGTGTTGACTGGTGACGTGGTCAACCAGATCGTGGCTGGGAGCGGAGTCGAGACTCCGTTGCGGCGCGGCAATTATCTGGAGCGCGATTTCGGGGATGTGCTGGTGATGATTCAAACGCGCGAGAATGGATGTGTGCGAATCATCGACGGCGACGCGCCCGAACTTTCTCCGTCGGATGCAGACCGCCTGAAGTTGATCGCGCCCCGCTCGCGGCTGGATGCTGTCATTACGGACGGCGAGTCGCCAACCCCGCCTGCAAACATTTTTGGCAAAGAGCCTGAACATGGCTGGTGCTATTTCTATCAAAAGGCTGACCTTGCCCGTCAGCGCGGCGAGTGGGAGGAGATTCCTGTTTTGCTGAATCAGGCGCTGGACGGCGGCTACTACCCCAACGACAGTTTGGAGTGGATGCCTTTCCTGCAAGCCGCCGCCGTTCTGGATGACGTGAAGCAAGTGCGCGAGATGACCAAAATCCTCACGGCAGATAAAATTTTGGGGATGCAGGTTTGTGACCTCATGACGGGCTTCGCACAAAAGGAAACGCTGAGCGATGAAATGAAGTCGGTTATCGGGCAGGGGATTTGCAAATAACATCTTGCTCTGTCGGGGGCTAAGCCCTCGACAGAACTATTGGGCAGAAGACAAAATGGCAACCCGTAAAGCGGACGTCCTCATCATCGGCGGCAGTTCGATTGGATTGAACTGCGCCTATTATCTTTTGAAATCGGGGCGGAAAGTTACGGTCATCGAAGCGGATGAAATTGCGCGGGGGAATGCGGCTGGCAATGCAGGACATATCGTGCCGAGTCACATCATCCCGCTTGCCGCGCCCGGAACGATTGGCAACACCCTGCGATGGATGCTCGACCCGAAGACCAGTCCCTTCGGCATGAAGGTTAGCCTCGACCCGAAATATCTCTCGTGGCTGATTCGATTTGCACTCGCTTGCAGTGAAACCAACGTCCAGCGCGCGATTCCACCGTTGAACAGCCTCGGTCAGTTGAGCGCCAGGAACTTTGCGCAGATTATTGCCGAGGAAAATTTTTACTGCCATTATCAAGAAAAGGGTCTGCTTTTTTTATATAAAACCGAGAAAGCCTTTGCAAGCGGACAGCGCGAAGCAGAATTGATGCAGAAGCATGGCATTCCTGCGGAGATATTGGACAAGGCGGCGCTCCACGAACGTGAGCCTGCCGCGCGGGATGATGTGTTAGGGGGCGTGCATTTCACAGGCGATGCACATTTGAACCCTGCGCTCTTTCTCAAATTGCTTGGGGAGCGCGTCCGCTTGATGGGCGCGGAAGTTTTCGAGCATACGCCAGTCAGTGGGTTTGGCGTGGCAGATGGAAAAATTTGTACCGTCAAAACCAGCGCAGGAGATTTTGAAGCGAATGAAATTGTTCTGGCTGCTGGAGCATGGACTCCCCTCGTGGCGCGTGACCTGAAACTGAACATCCCTGTCCAGCCAGCGCGCGGCTACAGCGTGACCATGTCTGCGACGAAGGTTATGCCGCGTCATGCGCTTTTGCTTGGCGAGCGCAGTGTGGCGATCTCCCCGATGGGCGATTCTCTGCGGTTGACGGGCAGGCTGGAAATTGGAAATTTCGACAGGATAGTCAGCGCGAAACATGTTGCAAGCATCGAACGCTCCGCGCGGGAATACCTTCATCTGGATGAAAACCTCGATATTCACGAAACTTGGGCGGGACTTCGTCCCACCACCCCAGACGGGATGCCCATCATTGGGCGTTCGCCGCGCCACAGAAATTTGATCCTCGCCACGGGACACGCCATGCTCGGACTGTCGCTGGGACCAGGCACGGGTCAGGTGGTGGCGGAATTGGTCAATAGGCACGAGACGGCGTTTGATCTGAGTCCGCTGCGGGTGGAGCGGTTTTAGTAAAAGCCTTGTTGGTGGGTGTATAATTATAGTGTAAAGTAATAGTGCAAAGGAGTGTGTCTTATGCGCGCTGTAAAAGAAAGAATGAATTTATATATCACGAAATCCATTATGGATGATCTTCGTCATGCCATCCCTGCGCGTGAGCGGACCCGCTTTATCGAGGAGGTTTTGGCGCGCGAACTGCGCCGCTTGAAACTGCGTGAAGCGATCAAGAATTCCTATGGCGCATGGAAGGATGAGGATCACCCAGAATTAGCCACCTTTGAAGATGTCAATCGCTGGGTTGAAGAAGGGCGCAAGGGATTCACTCGTGATTTTTCAGCGGAATGGGGCAAAGATGAGTGATTATTTACTCGACACCAATATTTTGATTTTGTGCTTTCGTAAAACGGAAGGGTATCGCGAGTTGCTCGATACACTTGCGAAAGATGACACCTTGTATATTTCAGCCATCACACGACTTGAGATTGTGCGCGGCATGCACGACCATGAGAAAAAAGCCACCTTCAACCTTCTCGATTCTCTCGAAACCATTGACGTCACCATTGAAATTGCGGACAAGGCTGGAGAATTAATTCGTCAATGGCGCACAAAAGGAATAATATTGGGCGATGCTGACGCCGTCATTGCGGCAACTGCTCTCAACCATGGGCTGGCTCTTGTCACCACCAATGAGAAACATTTCCCGATGACTGATCTGGTCGTGTATCAGGCTAACAGGTATGGGAAGCTGACTTTGCGAGAGTAAAACTTTCCCCCATGATGAAACAGTCCCGAAAGCCTCAAAAGCTTTCGGGACTGAATTTTTATCCACTATCTTCGTCGTGCCCTTCGGGATTGTGAGCGGGTTTCTCTTTGCCCAACTCCAGCGAGCGCTGATACGCCGCCCAGACCGCACGTGAGATGGCTGTGCGGAAGCCAGCCTTCTCCAGATAATACAACGCCTCGGCAGACGTCCCGCCTGGGGATGTAACTTGGTTCCGCAGCGTGGCGGGATGCCGCTCTGCTCCCTGATAGAACGAGGCGGAACCTTTGATGGTCTGTAAAACCAGTTGCTCGGCGATGCGGCGGGGGAATCCCATGTGGACGCCAGCATCGATCAGGGCTTCGGTAAAAAGGAAAACATAGGCGGGACCCGAACCCGAGAGAGCGGTCGCCATATCCAGGTAACTTTCATCCTCGACGAAGACTTCCTCGCCCATCGCGCTGAGGATCGCGCGCGTTATTTTCTGCTGTTCTTCGCTGACGTCTTTTGATGCCGCCCAAACCGTGATTCCCTCGCCGATTTGACCCGGGGTGTTTGGCATGGAGCGCACAATCGCCTTGTGTTTCAGGCCAGTGCTGATCTTTTTCATGGACGCGCCCGCAATGATCGAAATCACCAGCGCGCCGGGGCGGATGCCCTTGATGCCTTTCATCACGTCGGTCAACCGCTGCGGTTTGACCGACAGCACGATCACGTCCGCTTCGTGCGCAGCGGCGGCGTTGTCTGTAGTTGTCTTGATGCCATATTTCATGTGCAATTCTCCGCCGCGTTCCTCGCGCGGACCTGACGCGGTGATGTTTTTGGGGTCAGCAAGTTTTTGGCGCAGCAAACCTGCGATCATGGCTTCCGCCATCACTCCAGGACCGATAAAAGCAATTTTTTTATTTAGCATATTCTCCTCCAAAATCAGGCGCAGGTTTTGCATTCCAGCTATTTGCAAGCTCAAGCGCTTCGTTCGCAACGGAATACATTTGCTCCTGAAACTCCTTTGTGTATTGATAAGTAATGACCGCCTCGGCGAATTCGTCCTCATCAAGCAGTTTGGCAGTGCTGGATGGATATCTGAATACATCCAATTCGTAATCTTTGAAACACAGAGACCCATCTTCAAGATACGGTGGCGAGGCAACGTTGATATAGACTTGCAGCAGGATTCCCTGTCCATCGAACACTTCGATCAGGTTGTAGAACTTGTTGAACCAGTAATAACTCCTCAACGTATGTTCGATGTGGATGTTTCCCCGCTTGTGGTCACACATCTCGCTGCCCAGCGGCGAGACCGTGACAATCGAATCCGCATCCATCGTTTCGATGGTGGTATGCCAGCTTCGATACACGCTTCCATCCGCCTTGCAGGCGCAAACTTGAATTCGGTCGCCGATTTTCATAAGCGGCTATTTTACCCCATACATGGATTGGCTCTCATAACCTGGGCGGGGAAACCCCGCCCCTACCTCTTTTTCCGTCTTGATTTTCTTCCCTTCACCATTAACTTTTCGATCCATGCCACGAACGGTTCGGCGGGAAGATAATCTACCAGTGGAAATTTATCCAAGCCTCGTTTTTCCAAAATTGCATTCGCGGTTTCAATGCCTGTCGCGCAGGCACGTTCCAAAAAGAAGGATGGCATGGGATGCCGTACCCAATCGCCTGCGCAAAATAAATCTTTCCACGGCGTGATGGTGCCCAATTGATTGCCAACTTCGGGCAGGGTGTGTGTCTCGTCGTTGCGTTGCAGGTGACTTTTGATCACATGTCCGCGCAAGCCCATCCACACTTGTTGAGCATCGGTGATAGCTCGTGCCAGCAAAACAGCGTCGGGTTGCGCCAGCGTTTCGGGCGGACCGTAAATATGCATCTCCAGCGCGCTGCCGCCTGTCTCACGTGACCAACGCCGAAATGAGTTGGTCAATTGGTCGAGCCAGAAAAAATTATGTACAGTGAAGTCGCCTGTGAAAATCCCTGCTTCGGGTACGTCGAGTTTGACGTCGAACCACAGCCGAACCACTGCCGTCGAGAGCGCTCGCGGGAAAAACAAGCCATCGATTTCGGAGCCAAAGCTCGAACGGAGAATCTGCTCGGAGTTTTTAGAATCAACTGCGAGGATGATTTCGGATGCGCGGGCTGATTCGGAGTCCGACTCGACCAGCCACAAGTCCCCATCCCGAACAATCCGTTTCACCCGCGTCCCAAGCTTGATCACGCCTCCGAATTGCTGAATCCTCACCCCAAGCGGTTCGCAAATGTTTGTGCCGCCGTCGTCGGGCAGGTAGGAAAAAATCCACGCGTCGCGGCGGAGCAAGGTGTAAAAACGCAGGAAGGCGATGAAGCCTGAGATGGGAACTTCGTCGGGATGGGATGAAAGCCCGTTGCGCGCCAGTCCGAGAAAAAATGCCTTGAGCGCGGGCGACCAGTTGCGGGTGAGGTGACCGAGGGTCATGCCCTGCATGGGTTGATTCTCAGCCAGCGGGTCAATGCCGACCGCCATAACCAGTCCCGCCCAAACGTTGACCATCGAAAGCCAGTCGCGCAGGTCAAGCATCCACAGGAATTTGCGGTTGGCGAGAAGTTGCATGTAATGAAACGGCGGCGGGATGAGCGAGCGACGAATGGCAGAGCCGACGGGAGCCATGCCCATGAAACCGCCGTCGCGGTAGATCCAGGTTTCCTCCTGTGCGGGGACAAAGACGGGGCGCAAGTTGTGGCGCGCCAGCATGGCTTGAAAATTTCGATACTGCGACCAGATGCCGTGCATCCCATGTTCGAGTCGGAAGCTGTGTTCGCCAACCTGAATCGTCTCGCCGCCAGCCAAACGTCCGCCGAGAAATTTTTCATCTGCTTCGAGCACCAGCGGGTGCAGTCCGCGCTCTGCCAAATGCAGCGCCGCGCTCAACCCAGCAATCCCTCCGCCGATGACGATGACATCAGGGTTGCTCATTGGAAAACCTTTTTAACCACAGATGAACACAGATGAAAGTGATATTTAAAGCATTTATCAAACATCTGTGTTTATCCTTTTTATCTGTGTTAAATTTTTATCCTGGGGCATAGGTACTCAAATCCACGCCATGAACTCGTTCCCGCAAATACTCAAGCGGATGTGCCTGCATCAGCGACGGTTCGGCGTAACATTGCTGAAAACAGGAGACACATGAGGTCGGCGCTTCGCCATATCTTTGTTGTGCATTGCTCCAAGCTTCGTCCCAGTTTTTGACATTCAATAGATTAACCGCCAGCCCACCCTGCTCGCCGCCTGCTTTTTCCATCGGTCGGCAGGGATACGCCAGCCAGCCGTCGGGCATGATGCGCGGGGCAAGGGTCGGAAAACATTCGTAAGGCGTTTGGTCAATCAGCATTTTCAGGTAGGAATAACTCCCCAAAATCGGCGCACCGCGTTTTTTGAGCGCGACGACTTTTTCGATGAATGCGCGATATTCATCCGAAGTCACCAGATCATAGTGCGGCAAATTGTTCACCGATTGTGGAGATAAGGAAAGCCAGATATTATTTTCCATGCAAAAATTCAACAGGTCATCCATGCTGGACAAAGTCTCAGGGGTGATGACCGCGTTCAACGACAACTTGAATCCATGAGACTTTTGCAGTTTCGCCGCCTCGCGGATGTTTTCGATCACGGTTTTCGCCTGAGCGTTTGGCAGGCTGACTGAGTTCAATGCGGTCAGGTCGATGGAATCCAGGCTGATGATGAGTCTGTTGAGGAGAGAAAACAAGTTGGAAGGTTTGAACGTTGAAAGGTTTGAACGTTCCAACTTGTCAACCTGCAAACTTTCAGACAATAACGTGCCGTTGGTAATAAGACTGACTTCTTGAAATTTCAATTCCTTCCGCGCGTACGCCAGCAACTCCCCAATTTGCGGATGCGCCAGCGGCTCCCCGCCTGTGATCCACAACCGCGAAAATCCCGTGCGGATGACGCGCAGGATTTTCTTCGCATCCTCCAGCAGCGGATTTTGCGTCACCTGCCCATTACGCCGCGAACCGAAGTCCTCGCAATAGACGCAGTTGAGGTTGCACTGCATGGTGGCGTAATACACTGCGACCAGCGACGCAAGGTCACGGTTGCCGCGAGTCAACTTGAAAAGATTGCGGAGGTAAGAAGGAAAGGTCATTGTTACCGATTACAAGACCTCCGAGTTTTTGAAAAACTCGGAGGTCTAAAGTGTGAATCTACTGAAAATATCCCAATGCCAACCTGAGACGTTCTTCCGTGTCGTCGGGAGCATCCTTGGGGATGGACTGGAGCGCGGCTTGGGCTTCGACCACCGAGTAGCCCAGCGCGGTGAGGGCGGCGATGACTTCAGCATCGGTATCAGACATGGCAGCAAGTTTGGATAGCCCATCTCCGGGTTTGAGTTTATCTTTGAGATGCAGTGCCATTTTCTGCGCGGTCTTCTTTCCCACACCAGGCACGCGGCTCAAAACATCGGGTTCCTCGGCAAAGACGGCGCGCTGGATGGCGTCCAATGTCATAGTGGAGAGGACGGAGAGCGCCACCTTGGGTCCGACCCCGTCCACGCCGAGCAGGATGTTGAAAAGTTCACGGTCGCCCTGGGATTCGAATCCGTAAAGGATGAGCGCATCTTCACGCACAACCAGATGGGTGAACAAAAAGACGGGTTCGCCCGCTTTGGCTCCCCTGCGCAGGGGAGCAGGGACAAAGACTCTCAGTCCCACGCCGCCGACTTCGACGATCAGGGCGTTATCTTCAATTTGGGAGATTTCTCCGCGAAGGGTTGCTATCATGGGTCTATTTAACCACAGATACCCAAAGGGTACAACGTAGACAAGATAAAAATGGTGATTGACGTGGAACTTACAGGTTTATCTTGAGTCCCATTTCCTTGTTCATATGCAAAAGAGCTTCGGCATTCCCAATGACATCATCCACAGGGTTGTGGGTGTGGACGGTTTTTCTCAGGTGCTTGAAATTTCGGGAGGTGTCTTTGACCATTCCCTTGTAAAGCGAACCCAGATTCGTGGAGCTATGTCCAAACGGATTCTCCCCCAGAAAATGATGGAAATAATAGTTGATGAACTGCCAGTCAAAACCGTTGTTGTCCGAAATGAAAATCAACCTGTCGTCACAGTTTAATTTGAGCCAGTCACGAAATTTCCCCATCACTTCTTTTGGATCGTCGAATTGCAGGGTTTGTTCTCTCGTCAAGCCGCTGATTTCAAGCCGTTTGAGAATCCAGTTCTCGCTCATAGGGCGCAGCTGACCATAGAACGTTTTATCAAGCGCGTCGTCCACAATCACTGCGCCAAAACAAACCATGGAGAAATCAGCGGGGATAGGTCCATCTGTTTCAACATCCACCATGACGTAGGTCATATTTCCTCCAATAAGACAAAGTAGGGGCGAAGCAATGCTTCGCCCCTACAATTCATTCATATCTCTTTGTATTCAAATGCGTGATGGCAATTGCCAGCGCGTCGGCGGCGTCATCGGGTTTGGGGATTTTTTCCAGTTGCAGCAGGGCGCGCACCATGTCCTGCACCTGGCGTTTGTCCGCGCCGCCGTAGCCAGCGACGGCTTGTTTGACTTCATTGGGGGTGTATTCAAAAGGCTCAATGCCCGCTTTTTGCAGGCAGAGCATGATCACGCCGCGAGCCTGTCCCACAGCAAGGGCGGTCTTGACGTTGCTTTGGAAGAATAATTTTTCGACAGCGGCGGTGTCGGGTTGATGTTCTTTGAGCAGGTCGTTGAGTTGATCGAATAACATTTCGAGGCGGGCGGCTGGAGTGGCATCTTTCGGGGTGGAGATCACACCAAAGGAAACAGCAACCAACTCCCCGTCGCGCAAAAGGCGCACGAGTCCGTATCCAGTGGTGGCGGTGCCGGGGTCAATTCCGAGGGCGAGGGTCATTTAAATAAAAAGTAGGGGCGGATCGCGATCCGCCCCTACAAATAATGTTTACGCGGCTTCGAGGGCGGCGAGGGCTTCGTCGGAGACCTTGACGTTGTGGAAGACCTCCTGCACGTCGTCGAGCTCTTCGATGGATTCAATCATTTTCATGAACTTGAGCGTGGACTCCACGTCGAGTTCGATTTCCTGCTTGGCGATCATGCGCAGACCCGATTCCTGCGGGTGGACTTTTGCCGCGTGCAGGGCGTCGGCGATGGTCTTGAACATTTCGACGGGGGCGTAAATTTCGATGGTTTCATCTCCATCCACCACGTCGTCCGCGCCAGCTTCGATGCCGAGTTCAAAGGCTTTGTCGAAGGAGAGTTCGCTGGAGGGGAAGGCGAAGTAGGATTTGTGGTCGAACTGCCACGCGACCGCGCCCGGTTCCGCCATGTTGCCACCCGCCTTGCTAAGGGCGTGACGCATGTCCGGGATGGTGCGGTTGCGGTTGTCGGTGACACATTTGACCATCAGCGCCGAACCGTGCGGACCATACCCCTCGACTGTAATTTCCTCGAACGCCGCGCTGTCCTTGTCCTCGCCTGCGCCACGTTTGATGGCGCGTTCGATGTTTTCCTTGGGCATGTTTTCGGCGCGGGCTTTATCCACCGCAAGCCGCAGGCGGAAATTGGAATCGATGTCGCTGCCGCCGGCGCGGGCGGAGATGACGATTTCGCGGGCAAGCCGCGTAAAGATGGCGCCGCGCTTGGCGTCGGCTACACCCTTTTTGCGTTTGATGGTGGACCACTTGGAATGACCTGACATGAGAAAACTCCTTCAAAATTACCACGTTCGTGGGGAAATTACGCGATTGCGGCGAAATTATATCACGCCCAATTTCGTTCCCACACTCTTGAATGCCTCCAAACCTTTGTCCAAATCGTCCTGCGAATGGGCGGCGGAAATCATCACACGGATGCGCGCCCTGCCCTGCGGGACGGTTGGGAAGCCGATTGCCATGGCAAAGACTCCCGCCTCGTATAACTCACGGCTGAACTGCTGCGCCAGCGGCGCTTCGCCGAGCATGACCGGGGTGATGGGGGTTTCGGTGACGCCGGTGTTGAATCCGAGCGTTTTCATTTCGGCTTTGAAGTATTTTGCGTTGTCCCAAAGTTTATCCACCAGTTGGGTCGAGTCTTCGAGCAAATCCACTGCTGTGAGGCAAGCCGCCGCGTCAGGGACGGTCATGGCGGAGGAGAACAGGAAGGGGCGTCCGCGCTGGCGCAGCCACTCGACAATGACCGATTTGCCCGCCACAATTCCGCCCATCACGCCAAAAGCCTTGGACATCGTGCCAACTTCCACATCCACCTTGCCGTGCAAGCCGAAGTGATCCACGATGCCACGTCCTCCCTTGCCCAACACGCCCTCGCCGTGGGCGTCGTCCACCATCAACAGGATGTCGTATTTCTTCGCCACCTCGTAGATGTCGGGCAGGGGGGCGATGTCGCCGTCCATGCTGAACACACCGTCGGTGACGATCAGCGCGCGGCGGAAATCTTTCAGGTTGGCTTGAATCTGCTCCTCCAGCGATTTCACGTCATTGTGTTCGTAGGCGATGATCTTCGCACCCGAAAGGCGGCAGCCGTCGATAATGGATGCGTGGTTGAGCCTGTCGGAGAAGATGACATCCTCCTTGCCGACCAAAGCGGGGATGGTTGCCAGGTTGGCGGTGAATCCCGACTGGAAGGTGATCGCCGCTTCGACGCCTTTGAAGCTGGCGAGGCGCTTTTCCAGTTCCACGTGCAGGGTCATCGTCCCTGCGATCGATCTCACAGCACCAGGACCCACCCCCAGTTCGTCCACAGCTTTTTTCGCCGACGCCACCAGCGCGGGATGATTCGCCAGTCCCAGATAGTTGTTCGAGCAAAAGTTCAAGACCCGCTTCCCATCCACGCTGAGCCATGCCCCCTGCGGCGAGCCGATGGTGCGGATGCGGTTGTACAGTCCTGCGCTTTGCAGGGCTTCGATCTCCTGCGTGATCCAGTCAGTTTTGGACATGCTGAACTCCTTGTTTGGAAAATTGGGAACGCAAATTTATTATAGCCATTTTCCCCGCTGACGTTTGTCACCAAATTGGGCAGGTGACAGTCACTTGCGAAGTGACTGTCGCCTATGAGATGTTTCCAGAATCGAGAGAGCCGGGGTCGCCTAACCCGGCTCTCTTTTCACAAGGAGGAGAAGAAGAAGTTGTCACCTTACATTTCAACTTTATCATCGACCGGCAAACCCTGCTTGACGCAAAGCCTACGTTTGTCCGATGATTGCACGACGATTAACGATTCTGTAAGCGAACAGTTCTTCGACCTCCATGCGTGGGGCGACGATGTTACTTCGTCTTGATGCTGATGGTCTTGGGGCGGACCTCTTCAGCCTTGGGAAGGGTGATGGTGAGGATGCCGTTTTCGAACTCGGCTTTGGCTTTGTCCGCGACCACGTCGGTGGGCAGGGCAATCGTCCGCTCGAACATGCCCCAGCGCTGTTCGCGGATGTGATACGCCTTCTCCTTCACCTCTTCCTTTTCCTTGGTCTCGCCTTTGATGGTGAGCACTTCGCCAGTCACGTTGATCTGGACCTCGTCCGCCTTGACACCGGGGATGGCGGCTTTCACCACGACCTCGTTATCGGTCTGGTACATGTCCACGGCGGGCATGGACAGGTTCCCATCATACAGGCGGAGCGGGCGCGTAAAGGCATCGTCGAAGAGGCGATCCATGGCATCCCTCAAGGTCATCATTTCACGAGCTGGTTCCCAACGAATTAAGTTTGACATAGGTACCTCCTTTTAGGTTTGGTTGGTTTTGATTTACGCCCTTAATTTAAAACGCCTGCGTTAAAAAAACGCAAGCGTTTCATACTCGTTTTGTTAGAAAATGGAACTATTCTTTTGCGCGCTTGAAATCCACGAACCTGTAGCCCACCCCGCGTTCGGTGAGGATGTACTTCGGGTCGGCGGGGTCCTTCTCCAGTTTCTGGCGCAGGTAGTTGATGTAGAGTCGGACGTAATGCGGCTCGTCGCGATACTCGTAACCCCAAACCTTCTGGAGCAACTGGTCGTGGGAAACCACCCAGCCTGCATTCTGTACAAGATGAAAGAGCAGGCGGTACTCGGTTGGGCGGAGTTTGACAAGTTTGCCTTCGAGCCAGATCTCCCGTCGGTCGAAATCTATTTTGAGACGTTTATCGATCTCGAGCAGACCGTGCATGGAGCCGGTGGCTCCTTCGGTACGACGCAGCACGGCTTTTACGCGGCTGACCAGCTCGCGCGGGCTGAACGGTTTGGTGACGTAGTCGTCCGCGCCGAGTTCAAGACCCTGCACGCGGTCATCCTCCTCGCCTTTTGCCGTGAGCATGATGACAGGGACATTGGTAATCTCGCGGACGGTTTCGAGCACTTCAAAACCGTCCAGGTCGGGCATCATCACGTCGAGCAGGATCAGGTCCGGGGTGACATCGCGCAGTTTTTGAATCGCCTGCCTGCCGTTAAATGCTTCGCTTACCTGAAAGCCATCGTGTTCGAGATTCATGCGGATGAAGCGCACCATGCGCTCTTCGTCGTCCACAACGAGAATGCGGCGGCGTTCCATGGCGTCAGGCATTTCTAACTCCTCACAAACCCGATGATCTTTTCTTCGCCGGTGTCCTCAAGGATTTCGATAAAGCCCACCTTGGCAAGGGGCCAAATCACCTTGGTGACATTGTTGTCGATGTAGTGCAGGTCCTTGCCGTCGCGCTGGCGGGGGTTTGAAACGACAATGATGTTATCCGTGGGTTTCGGCAGTTCATCCACTTCACCCAAGACGGCTGTTTCGCCAGTAATATGCAAAATGACGGAATAGGGCATAACAGTTTCTCTTTTCTATGCGTTTTTAAGCAATATTTGCAGCTTCAATTTCCCAAGCGCGACAATATCGCCATGATTGAGCGCCTGCTCGACGTTGGGGGTAAGGCGCTTTCCGTTGATGTATGTACCGTTGGCGGAGCCCAGGTCGATGAAGATGATGCGCCCACCCTCGCGCTTGATCACCGCATGAAGCCGCGACACGCCCGCCGCGTAGGCTTGATAGGGCGAAAGGTCGATGTCGGGCATGATGGGCTGCCCCTCACTGACACGTCCCATGGTGAACTCATTTCTCGTGGAAAGTGGCAGCACCTGTCCCGTATCGAGCAGGTGCAGGCTACCCCATGCGTCGCTGCCGTCAAACGGCTGATACAAGTCCTCGCCTTTGGGGGTTTGTTCCTGCACCCTTTCGAATTGCTCCGTTGTAATATTCTGGGTGGTGAGGGTATCCCTGCCCGCCAATTGTGCGCCGCATTCGTCGCAATACATTGCGCCTGCCATGTTGGTGTGTTTGCAATTTGAACAAATAATCATTTCTTCTTCTCCTTTGCGCCCCCCAATAATAGCGCACGGGTGCTATATTTAACGTCCTTGTTTCCGCTTGCGCTCCAGGCGTGCATTTTTTCGAGGTTTTCCGCTTCGAACAGGGCGGTTTTTGCCAGGGCATGCTCGCCTTTTGAAAGCAGGTGTGTTGCAAGGGCTTGCAATTGACGCGCGGCTGTATCGAAATGCCCCGCGTCCGCCGAAGTACGGGCGCGTTCCTGCATCCGGTATAAGGTCAGGCGCGAAAGCGCGCTCAGGATGCGGGTCGGGGGCGGCTCGGAGGAGGGGTCGGAGTGAACCGCGCGGATGAGTTTTAACCGGATGGGTGGAACAGGCGTCGAGCGCGCCGCGATGGAGGCCTTCAGCGAGCCGTCCAAAATCGTGACCACATCGGTCTTCAAGGCGGAGGGATTAACAAGAAACTCAAACATCAACTGCAGCGAAGTGTCCCTCAAAATTGGTCCAAGGTGCATTTGAGGCTCGACCGTCAGCGAACAGCCGTCGGGCTGCAGGCGGAACGCATAATTGATCTTTACATCCTCCTGCTCCTGGAATTCGAGAATGATGTCGTCTGCATAGGTGCTGATCAGCGCGTTGAATTTTTCCACGAGCAGGCGTTGAATATCCTTGGGATTCGAAATGTAGGCGGAGGAGCCACCTGTTTTGCTGGCAAGGGCGTCGAGGAAAATATCGTTCCAGTCGCTGCCAATTCCCATGCCGCTGATGCCGATATTTTGGGCGGCGGCGGTCTCGGCAAGTTTGAGGCATTCCTGTTCGTCGCCGTATGTCTGTCCGTCAGTAAGCAGGATGATGTGATTAACACGCGAGGGATCAACGGTGCGGCGCACCTCCTGGTATCCCGCCTTCAACCCGTTATAGATCTCGGTCGCACCCGATGGATAGATCATCTGGATGCGCCCCTCCTGTTTCTTTTTGTCGGTGTTGAGCGCGGCTGGGATGATGACTTCGGCATTATCGCTAAAAGCAACCACGCTAAGCACATCCTCGGCACGCAGGCTGCGCAGCAACTGGATGGCAGTGGCTTTCACCATATCCATCTTGTCGCCCTGCATGGAGGTGGAACGATCCAGCACAAGGCAGATGTTGAGCGGCGGAGAGGGAAGGACTTCCTTTTCTTCGCGCGGACTTAGATCAAGATACATGTAGAGCAATTGCGGCTCGCCCAATTTTACGAGGCTGGGACGGCTGAAAAGCACTTCATATTTTAGAACGGGATTGTCGCCGATATCCGGGGGCAGGGTGGCGTCGTACATGTTGCGGCGCTTGGGATTCGAGAGAACCTCATACGCCTGCTGTATCCCAAGGAATAATTCCGTTTCACCGGCAGCGACGTTTTTATCCGGATGAAGCCGTTGAGCTGCCTCGAAATAGGCGCGCTTGATCTCCTCCTGCGAAGCGTCGCGAAAGACTCCTAGAACAGCATAATAATCCGGAGTTGTGGGTGACATGATTATCCGATCATCTGTGCGAGAACAACCGTAATATTATCGGGGCCGCCGGCGGCATTGGCGGCATCGACCAGACTTTGACACGCGCGATGGAGGCTGGGCGCCTCATTGATAAAACGATAAAGGTCCTTGTCGCTGACAACGCCCCACAAGCCGTCGCTGCACAACAGGAGGTACCCGCCCTGCGGGAAGGGGATGGTAAAAATGTCGGCTTCAAGCGCTTCGCCCTGTCCCAGGGCACGGATCAACACATTACGGTGCGGGAAGTTTGCAGCTTCGTCCTTGCTCAGGTGTCCCAACTCCTCCAGGCGTCTGACCAGTGAATGATCCCTGGTAATCGGCTCGACCCTGCCGTCGGTGAAAATGGAGTAGGCGCGGCTGTCGCCGACGTGGGCAATCGTCACCTGCTGACCCAAAACCAGGGCGGCTGTTACCGTGGTGCCGCTGCCAGGCGCCTCACGCTGGACGTATTGATGCGCTTCCATAACCGAGCTTTCCATCACTTCCTGCAGGGACTCCTGGAGAACCTGGGTGGGTAAATTATAGAGGTAGGAATGGAATTTCCTCATGATGTTGCCGCCCATGATGCGCACGGCGGCATTGCTTGCCACCTCCCCAAATTGATGCCCGCCCATGCCGTCCGCAACAATGTACAAGCCAAAAGGCACGCTTTCCGCGCCGCCGGAAATGGTGGAAGTAAGCGCAAGCAGGCTGTCCTCATTATGCTCTCGTTGCTTGCCAACAGACTGACCGACACTGGCAATAAGCTGCTTCATTTCATATTTGAGATATTGATTCATCAGGATGGAGTTGATCTGCTGGTCTGAAAGCGGCGCAGTAACCGCCAGGTCGACTGGTTTCTGTTGGACAGGTTGTTCCTTTGCTTTGGGTTTTGTTCCAAACAGTTTTTGAAAGAAATCAGCCACGGGAGCTCCTTTTAGGCAAACAAGGCATAAACTTGATGGTCTGTCGAGCCGAAATAGACAATATCGTCAAACACCACTGGCGAGCCTGTAATCGCGGCTTTAGATTCGAATTTCCAACGCTGGCGGCCCGTGCGATATTCGAGGCAGTACAGACTGCCATCCACAGAGCCACAATAAATGGAATCCTTATAAACAACGGGCGAACTGCTTACTTGATTCTCGGTGCGGAAACGCCAAACTTCCTTTGCGCTGCGCATGTCCACGCAATAAATAAAACCATCCGCCGCGCCGACAAAGATGTAATCATCGGCAATTGCAGGGGACGAGACGGAACCCTTGCCCAGACGGAACTTCCAAATGGGCCACCCATTCCCCGCATCGACAGCGTAAAGATTTCCATCCAGCGAGGAGAAATAGATCGCCTGTCCCTTATGGACCGGCGAAGAGGTGACGCCGCGTTTGGACTGGAAGCGCCATTTCAACGTGCCGCGAAAATCAAGGGCATGAAATCCGCCTGCCTCATTGCCGAAGAAGATCAACTCATTCGCAACCAGCGGCGAGGAGTGGATCGGCGCGTCCGTCGAATATTTCCAGATGGCGCGCCCGCTGTTGACGTTTACGGCGTGAAGGTCCTGGTCATCGGAGCCGAAGAAGATATGACCGTCTGCGATGCGCGGTGAGGAATAGATTTTTCCGTCTGTGTAGTATGTCCACACCACCTTCCCAGCGCGGACGCCCACCACATGCAGACGTTTATCTTCGGAGCCGAAGATGACATTATTATCGTACACAATCGGGCGCGTTACAATCCCCCCCTCGGCGGCATATTTCCACTGGAATTGTCCGTCCGCCGCATTCAATGCGTACAGGTTGTTATCATAACACCCGATGAACAACATGCCCTGGTGCAGGGTCGGCGTGCCGCGAATTTCATCCTCGCATTTGAATGACCAAAGCGGCTTCATGCCGGTACCGCCGCCGCTGGCAACCGGCATGGCGGAGGAAATCTTGGAAAGTGCGCCGGTCTTGCGCGCCACATTCATCAATGCTTCCTTCATGGCGTCCGGGTTGGGGAAGCGATCCGCAGGGGAGTACTGCAATGCGACGTTGATCACCGCTTCGAACTCAGGCGAAACGCTTGGATTGATGCGGCGCACGGGTCGCTCTGCAAAAGAGAACGGCGGCTCCAGGCGCGGATCGCGGCGCGTAATGGCATGATGCAGGGTCGCCCCAAGCGAGTAAATATCCGCAAGCGGCGAGGCTTCACCGCGATATTGTTCGGGAGGGGAATAACCCTCGGTGCCGATCATGGTCCCCTTTTGTCCGCTTTGGAAGGTCTTGGCAATGCCGAAGTCCACAAGCACCACGTCGCCGTTTTGGTTGATCATCACGTTGGACGGCTTCATGTCGCGGAAGATGATCGGATCGGGTTTGTGGGCATGCAAATAGGAGACCACATCGCACAACTGGATCGCCCAACTGATGACCTGATCCTCCATCAGGAAACCGTTCGTGTCGGCAATGACGTTTTCAAGGTCCTTACCGTGGATGAATTCCAGGACGAGGTAGGAGCGGTCGTCGTTGGTGAAATAATCGTAAATTCGGGGGATGGCTGGATGGTTAAGCGTGGCGAGCATGTTCGCCTCACGCTCGAAGTTCTGGACAATCGTCTGGCGCACGAGCGGGTCGGGAGCGGCGTTTATCATCTCCTTCACGGCAACCAGCTTGACGACGTTCGGGAAGTGCAGGTCGCGGGCGCGGTAAACAGACCCCATGCCTCCCACTCCGATTACGTCCTGGATGCTGTAACGGTTAACCAGCGTGATCCCGGAGAGAAGCTGTTGGCGCGGACGTGAACTGTCGTCTGAGTCAGGTCCAATGGGCGAGGTGATATTTCGTGTTTCCAGAGAGGGCTCCTGCAATGTAAACCGATTTCATTGAATTATAGTGTGCACTGGTGGGAATTGCAAATACCAGACAATTGCAATTTTGTCGACAATTCGGCTTGCGGGGATTTGTTTTCTAGGGCAAAATGCAGGGACTGTGAAAATCCTTGCGCTTAGCGACCAGGCAGTGGAGCGAGTCTACACACTCTCGTCCAACGGTCATTTTCGGGACGTGGAACTCATCCTCGGCTGCGGGGACATGCCCTACGCCTATCTGGAATATCTGCTGACCGTCCTGAACGTGCCGATGTACTACGTTCCGGGCAACCACGACCCGCGTTCGTCCCAAGCCGATGCCGAGGGCGGATCGAACATCGACCTGAAAACCGTGCGCTTTAACAAGTTCCTGATCGGCGGCCTGGGCGGCTCCATCCGCTATCGACCCGACGGCGTGAATCAATACACCCAGGCGGAAGCCTACCTGAGAGCATTTGCCCTGCTCCCCCGCCTGGCGCTCAATCGCTTGCAATACGGACGCGCCCTGGATATCCTCATCAGCCACTCACCGCCCTTCGGCATCCACGACGACTCAGACCCGGCCCACAACGGATTGAAAGCCTTGAACTGGCTGATCCGCATCGCCCAACCCCGCTATCATTTTCACGGACATACCCATTTCTACCGGCAAAATATTGCCAGTCCCGAAACAATCACCGGGATCACAAAAATCATAAACGTATATCCATACAAGGTTATCGAAGCGAGTCATTAACATGTCAGACGTACTTAACTCACGCACAAGCGCCGACTTTAATCGCGCGCGATTTAAATCCTTTGTCAATCAGGTGCTTGCCATCCTTTCGGGGCAGCCCACCCAGTTACTCTCCTATGACGACGTAAAGGAAAAACTTCGCATCGGCGGTCCCATCTATCGAGGCGTGAAAACCATCCGCGTGGACCAGATCGCGGGCAGCCTCAACCGCTATCACGAATTCGACCGCGCCTTCCTTCCCAAGGACGACCAGCTTGCCATCCGCTGGCAAAAGGTGGACCGCGCCTTCTACGAAGATATCCACCTCCCGCCCGTCGTGCTTTACAAAGTGGGCGAGGTGTATTTCGTGGTGGACGGGCATCATCGTGTCTCCGTCGCCCGCGAGCAGGGACAGGAGTTCATCGAAGCCGAAGTCCGCGAATGCGCCACCCGCGTCAACATCAAGCCGGATGTCAAACCCGAAGACCTCGAAATCCTCGGCGCAAAGGTCAACTTCCTCGAACGCACCGGGCTGGATGACATCCGCCCCGGAGCCAACATCAAACTCACCATCCCCGACGGCTTCGACCGCATGTTGGAACACATCGCCGTGCATCACTATTTCATGGGACTCGACTTCCGCCGCGATATCACCGAGCAGGAAGCGGTGGCGCATTGGTACGACAAGGTCTACCTGCCCATCGTCGAGGTCATCCGTCAAAGCGACATCCTCAAAGACTTCCCCGACAAAACCGAAGGCGACATGTACATGTGGGTGCTTGATCACCAACATTATCTGGCGACGGAACGTGGTGAGCCGCTCCGCCCGCCACATGAAGCCGCGCGAAAGTTCGTGAAGAAGGATAAAAAGAAATATGTCTGACCTGCATCCGCTGGCTGGGATTTACGCTGCAGCTGTTACCCCGTTAAAAGCTGATTCGACTCTCGACCTCGAAGCTGTTCCTGTTTTCTTGAGGCTTCTCGCCGCCCGGGGCTGTCACGGAGTCCTACTCTTCGGGACGACTGGTGAAGGTCCGTCGTTCTCTCCGAAGGAACGCGAAACCCTGCTGCGCTCGGTGCGGGTCTATCGACAACAACTCCCCGGCTTTCGCCTGCTGGCAGGGACGGGAACCCCCAGCCTCTCCGAAACCATCGACCTGACCAAACTCGCCTTCGACATCGGCTACGATGGCGTGGTTGTCCTGCCGCCGTATTATTTCCGCAAGCCAACCGACGAAGGCTTATTCAAATGGTTCAGCGAATTGATAACGAAGGCAGTTCCAAAAGACAAATACCTGCTCGGCTATCATATCCCCGGCATGACGGGCGTCGGCTTTTCACTGGATTTGCTCGCCCGCCTGAAAGACGCCTTCCCGACTCAATTTGCGGGCATCAAAGATTCTTCTCACGACGAAACATTCGCTGTTGAATTAGGAAAACACTTCGGGCGTGACCTGCTCGTCCTCAACGGCACGGACTCGCTCCTGCACCACGCGCTCAAAAATCACGCACAGGGAGCCATCACCGCGCCTGCAAACTTAATCTCCGACGGCTTGCGCGAAGTCTGGGATTTGTACCAGCAAGGACAAGACCCAACCGAAGCCCAGGCGCGGGTCACGGAGCAACGTCACATCCTCGAAAAATACACGCCCTTCCCAGTTGTTTTGAAAGCCCTCTTGCCCCGACTACTTGAGTTGCCGCGCTGGTCGGTCAAGCCGCCACTGGAGGAGATGGGTGAGGCAAAGGCGGAACAGGCGTTTAAGGAACTTTCCGAGGCTATGTAATAAAAAATTTCCGAGTCCTCTAAAACTCGGAGATTTTCATTTTTCAAATGCTCTGTTGCAAACATCTGAGTGAGCTGGTAGATTTAAGGGCATGAACCAACGAGAGAGCCGCTATGTAAAAGTCGCCAAAATTGCATATCGCCTGACCAAACAGGCATTGCCAAAGTATTCACACGCCAAGAGTC
>JACRBJ010000055.1 GCA_016234555.1 Chloroflexota bacterium
ATCGCCGAACTCGCCGCAAAATATCCGCGCCTCGCCCGTGCCTCCCAAAAAGAGCGCGAAGACCTGTACGAGATCACGCAGGGCAACCCGCTCTTCATCCGCTGGATCGCGGGGCAGTTGGGCCGTGAAGGCTCGCAGTGTCGCACCATCGCCGAAGCCTGTGCCTTCATTGACAAAGCCCCCAAAGGCAACGACCCTCTCGAATACATCTTCGGCGACCTACTGGAGACCTTCACCGCCGACGAGACAAAAGTCCTCGCCGCGCTGACGTATTTCAGCCTGCCCGCCAAACTCAAGTGGATCGCGGATATGACGACCCTTCGCGCACGCGCCTGCGAGACCGCGCTGGAAGACCTGACTGACCGCTCCATTCTGACCTCCGACCTGTCTGCCCAAACCTACTTTTTACCTCCGCTGACAGCGAAATTCATCCGCATGCGCCGCCCCGAAGCCGTGACCCAGACAGGCGACGCCCTCACCAACCGCGCCTACGCCCTTGCCATGCAATATGGCGGCGGGAGCGAAGACTACGAAAAATTCCCCATGCTGGACGCCGAATGGGAGTTCATCTCCGCCGCCCTGCCGCGCCTGCTGATAGGTGACAATGCCCGCCTACAAATGGTCTGCGACCAACTTTTCCAGTTTCTCCATTTCACGGGGAGATTAGATAGCCTGCTCTGGCTCTCCGAACAAGCTGAAGCGTGCGCACACGCCGCCAATGATAATGAGGGCGCGGGCTGGCAGGCATATCGAGCAGGGGCAGTCTATCATCTCCGCAACCAACCTTCTGAAGTATTAGCATCCGCCGCTCGTGCCACCAAACACTGGCAGGGTAGCGTCCCACGTTATAAAGCGATTGCCACTCAACTTCGCGGACTCGGCTACACACTGAACGAGGACCACCCCGCTGCCACCACTGCCTACCGCGAAGTGGTAGAAATCCTCCGTTCTATCTCCCCCGAAAGCGACGATGTTGCCATTGCCCTGAATGACCTGGCAAGTGAAGAATACCTCAATAAAGACTACCCCGCCGCCGAACGCGACTATCGCGAAGCCCTGCGCATTGCAAAGATAGTCAAATATCAAGAAGGTGTTGCTACCTACACAGGCAACCTGGCGGAACTTGCCCTTGACCGCGAGCAGTGGGCAGAAGCCGAGTCCCTCGCCCGCGAAGCCCTCCCGCTGTCAGAAAAAGTCGGGCGGCAGGAGTTGATTGCGGGCGATTGTCACATCCTCGCCGAAGCCCTGCTCAAACAGAATAAAAATTTGGATGAGGCGTTATCCATGTCCCGCCGCGCCGTTGAGATTTTCACGCGCCTGCGCCATCCCGAGTTACAGTCCGCGCAGGAGACGCTGGGGGAGATTGAAAGTGCAATGAAGAATGCAGAGTGAGGAATGAAGAATATTCTGCACTCTGCATTCTTCATTTCGTCGTTTCATGTATAATTTCGGCAGGAAAAATCATGACTACGAAAAGTTCCAAGCCAAAGAAAGTCAGTGAAGCGCGTCCCGTTTACAGAACGGCTCCTCGAAACCGCATCCTCGTCAAATGCAAAAAGACACTGGCGCAAACCTACGGCGAGCGGCTCAAGGGAGTCATCCTTTATGGTTCGATGGCGCGAAAACAAGCCTCTCCCAGCAGCGATATTGACCTACTCGTGTTGCTCGCTCCGCCGCTGGATTACTTTGCCGAACTGCACCGCATTGTGGATGTGCTGTACCCCCTACAACTTGAGTCGAAGCACTTGATTTCGGCAAAGCCCGCACCCGTGGACGATTACGAAGCGGGAAGTATTTCGCTGTATCGAAACGCAAAAAGGGAAGGAGTGGCGGTCTAATGGCGGATAATAGCAAGGAAATCAGCGAAAACTTACAACGCGCAGAAACATCGGTCAAAGCCGCAAAGGATATGATCGAAAACGAATATTACGATATTGCAGCGTCGCGGGCTTATTATGCCGCTTTCTATGCGGCAAGTGCCTTGTTACTGAAAGAAGATATTGACACCAATAAGCACAGCGGCGTAATCGCCTCCATCCATCGCTTGTTTGTGAAAGAAGGAAAACTCGATAAAGAGCAGGGAAGAAATTTACAATGGTTATTTGATTTGCGCGGTGTAGGGGATTATGGCGTATCCGAGCATGTCTCTGCGGGCGAAGCATACAAATCGGTAAAAGTAGCAGAAGAGTTTTTGAAAGCAGTGCTCAAAATTCTGGGGAAATAGTCCGAAGCGCAGGAAACGGAAGGGAAAGTCACAGGGAATAGGGAATGGCAAAAAGTTTACTATTCCCTATTCCCTTATTTCTTTCACGTCCGCTTTCGTTTTACGCCGATTTTCATGACATTCGTTACAGCAATAAAAAAATCGGTTCGATTGTAGAATAACTCTGCCATTGGAGACCGAATGGCTGTACAGGGAGATACGCCAGGCTATCTGCTACTACCTCGCCAAATCCCAGAGAACCTTTTTTGTCCTACTTCATCATCGGGACTTTGACGCCGTTGGCTTTGGCGAATTCGATGGCTTCGGAGTAGCCCGCATCCACATGGCGGACGACGCCCATGCCGGGGTCGGTGGTGAGGACGCGCTCGATACGTTTCGCCGCTTCGGGAGTTCCATCTGCCACGATGACCTGTCCCGCGTGGATGCTGTAGCCGATGCCGACTCCGCCGCCGTGATGGATGCTGACCCAGGTCGCGCCGTTGACCGCGTTGACCAGCGCGTTCAAAAGGGGCCAGTCTGCGATTGCGTCGGAGCCGTCTTTCATGCCTTCGGTCTCGCGGTTGGGACTCGCCACCGAGCCAGAATCCAAATGGTCACGCCCGATCACGATGGGGGCTTTCAACTGTCCGCTGGCAACCATCTCGTTGAGTTTGAGTCCAGCTCGAGCGCGTTCGCCGTATCCCAGCCAGCAGATGCGGGCGGGCAGTCCCTGGAATTCCACCTGTTCGCGAGCCATCGTCAACCAGCGTTTGAGATGACCGTCTTCGGGGAAGAGTTCCATCATCGCCTGATCGGTCTTGTAAATGTCTTCGGGGTCGCCGGAAAGCGCCACCCAGCGGAAAGGTCCCTTGCCTTCGCAAAACAGCGGACGGATGTAGGCTGGCACGAAGCCGGGATAATCGAAGGCGTTGGTCACGCCGTAATCAAGCGCGCGCTGGCGGATGTTGTTGCCGTAGTCGAAGACGACGCTGCCTTTTGCCTTCCATGCCAGCATGGTTTCGACGTGTTTCGCCATCGAAGCCATCGCGCGTTTTTCATATTCCTTCGGGTTGCTGGTTCGGAGGTCGGCGGCTTGTTCGAGGCTGAGACCGGCGGGGATGTAGCCGTACATCACGTCATGCGCGGAGGTCTGGTCGGTGACCACATCGGGGACGACGCCGCGAGCCAGCAGCTCGGGCAGGACTTCCGCTGCGTTGCCAACCAGCGCAATGGACTTGGGCATGCCCGCTTTCATCGCTTCCTCTGCCATCGTCATCGCTTCTTCGATATTGTCGGTGACAGCATCCACCTGCCGCAGGGAGAGACGGCGTTCCGCACGCCAGCGGTCAACTTCCACCAGCACGCCCACACCTTCGTTCATGGTGATTGCCAGCGGCTGCGCCCCGCCCATTTCGCCCAGTCCAGCCGTCAGGACGAGTTTGCCTTTGAGCGTTCCCCAGCCGTTGAGGCGAGCCAACGCGCCAAAGGTTTCGTATGTCCCCTGCAAGATGCCCTGCGTGCCGATGTAAATCCAACTGCCCGCAGTCATCTGCCCGAACATGATCAAGCCTTCTTTTTCCCACTTGTCGAAGTTTTCCTGCGTCGCCCAATGCGGGACGATGTTGCTGTTGGCAAGCAATACGCGCGGGGCGTCGGTGTGGGTGCGGAAGACTGCCACAGGCTTGCCCGACTGAACCAGCAGGGTCTCATCGGGTTCGAGCTTCTTCAACGATTCGAGGATGGCATCGAAGCAGTCCCAGTTGCGGGCGGCGCGTCCGCGCCCGCCATAGACGATGAGGTTATCGGGGTCGAAGGCAACCTTCGGGTCGAGGTTGTTCTGGATCATCCGATACGCGGCTTCGATCTGCCAGTTCTTGCAGGAGAGTTGGGTCCCCTGCGGGGCGTGAATTTCACGTTTTGTCATGTTGGTTCTCCTTGTTTGTCACCAAATCGGTACCAGCCGGGTTGAGCAAACACACATATACCGCACTCGGTCACAAATTGCGCTTTTTTAGAGGGCGGAAAGCGCAATTTGTGACCGTGGGTATTATACAACCGCATGATTCAGTATCACATATCCCCCCAGCCGCGTCAAGTTGTTGCAAATCCCGACTCGTGGAGTTGGATTCGCCCATCCAAAGATCGGATGGCATCCGTTTCCAAAGAGGGCATGGAGGGTTATTCCACATGATGTATAATTTCAGCACACAGGAGTCAGTTCATGTCACCCACTTTATCGTTGGAAAACAAAGTTGCGCTCGTCACCGGCGGTTCACGCGGAATTGGGCGCGCAATCGCCCTGGAGTTTGCTTCACGCGGAGCGGCGGTTGTGGTCAACTACAACAAGTCACCTGAAGCCGCCGAGGAGGTCGTAAAACAGATTCAATCCACGGGAGGAAAAGCCGCCGCGTGTCAAGCCGACGTTTCGGACTTCAAACAGGCGGAGGCGCTGGTCAAATTCGCGCTGGATACCTTCGGCGATTTGAGCATCCTCGTCAACAACGCGGGCATCACCCGCGACCAGTTGATCATGCTGATGCCCGAAGCCGACTGGGACGCCGTCATCGACACCAACCTGAAAAGTACGTTCAACTGCTCGAAAGCCGCCATCAAGCACATGATGCGAAAGCGCGTGGGACGCATCATCAGCATCGCCTCTGTGGCGGGACAGATGGGCAATCCCGGGCAGACAAATTATTCCGCTTCCAAAGGCGGACAGATCGCCTTCACCAAAGCCCTCGCCCGTGAAGTGGCGGCGCGCAACGTCACCGTCAATGCCATCGCGCCCGGTTTTGTGGACACTGAAATCCTCGACTCCATGAGTCCCGAAACGCTGGCAGCCGCCCTCAAACTGATTCCGCTGGCGCGCAAGGGAAAACCCGAAGAGATCGCCTACGCCGCCGCCTTTTTCGCCTCGGACGAAGCCGCCTACATTACCGGACAAGTCCTCGGTGTGGACGGCGGAATGGCGATGATGTAAAAGGAGTAAGATAATGGAAGACACTCAAGGCAAGACCACTGTATCACCTGACGTACTTATGACCATTGCCCGCCTTTCAGCGCTGGACGTGCCGGGTGTAAGCAGGCTGGCGCCCGTTTCCGGGGGTGTGAACCGTCTCTTCAAGCGGGGAGCAGGCGACGGGGTGCGCATCGAGACGGAGGAGAACGTGGCGTACGTGGATTTGCACCTCGTCCTCCAGCAGGACGTGAACATCCGCGAGGTCAGCCGCAACATCCAGCAGAACGTGGCGCGTGCCATGCAGGAGATGGTCGGCATGGATGTGGGCTACGTCAACATCCACATCGAAGATATCGACTACCAAGAGGCCTGATAGAATGAAACCCCGCACCAGGGCGCGTTCCATCGCCCTGCAAGTACTTTACGAAACAGATATTGCAAGCAATCATCTTCCAGGCGACGTGTTGAAACTGCGCCTGGAAGAAACGCCGCTTTCGGACGACCTGGCTGAGTTTTCGCGCCAGATCGTCGCCGGCGTACTGCCCCTCACACACGAACTCGATCAACTGATTTCGAAATATGCCCCCGAATGGCCCCTGGACCAGATCGCAGCAATCGACCGAAACATCCTGCGGATCGCCTTTTGGGAGTTTGCCGTGTACCGCGAAACGCCGGTCAAGGTTGCCATCAACGAGGCGGTGGAACTGGCAAAGCAATACGGCTCGGACTCCGCCCCGCGTTTCATCAACGGCGTGCTCGGCACGCTTGCCGAACACGAGCACGAAATTCACCAGATCATCAAAAATAAAATCGAGCAGGAAAGTAAACTGGAACCATAAATCATGGAAATACTCGGCGTCGGCGCATCGGAACTTGTCTTCATTCTCATCATCGCCCTGATCATCCTGGGACCGAAGGACATGCAAAAGGCTGGCAGGACCATCGGCAAATGGCTGCGCGGCATTGTCACCTCGGACGGCTGGAAGGTGTTCCAGCAGACCTCGCGCGAACTGCGCACCCTGCCCAACCGGCTGATGCGGGAAGCAAACGAGGAGTTGGGAGACGTGGGGAAGGAATTGAAAAGCGCCACCGACCTCATCAAGGAAAGAAGCCCAAGAGTATCTGTTTCAACCAGCCAATTCCAGCAGGCACCGGCGGTTCCCCCTGCGCCCGCAGACAACAAGATCGAGCCGCCTTCCCCTGCAGAAACCAAAGCCAACGAAAGCGATTCCAAAGCAGATGCGTAAATTTTTCTCGCAGGTATGGCGGGTCATCACTTTTCCATTCCGCCTGATTTTCAACATCATTGCCTTCCCATTTCGGAAGATCCGCCAGTTCCACCGCTTTCTGAACACCGAACCCGATGAGCATCCGCTGGGCGAGGTTTTTATCGACCTGACCCAGAATGCGGATACCCGCCAGATGATGTGGGAACAGGTGGATGACCTCCGCAAGCACCTGCTGCGCGCCCTGATCGTCCTCATCCTTGCTGTGTCCGCTTCCTTTTTCTTCACACAACAGATTATCGAATTTCTCGCCATGCCCATCGGGGGGCTGAAGGCAATGGTTGCAATAGACCCGACAGAATCCATCGGCGTGTTTATGAAGGTGGCGATCTTTGCCGGCATTTCGCTGGCAATTCCCTATATTGCATTCGAGATGTGGTGGTTTGCCGCTCCGGGACTGAGACCCCACGAACGCAAAATGGGGCTGGCGGGAATTCCACTGACGTTCATCTTTTTCATCGGCGGCGCAGCCTTTACATTTTTTATCATGCTTCCGGCAGCCATGCCCTTCCTGACCTCCGTCCTGGGCATCAAAACCGAACTGCGCCCTCAGTCTTATTTTTCCTTCGTTACGCAATTGATGTTCTGGATCGGACTGTCGTTCGAGTTCCCGCTGGTCATCTACGTCCTGTCCGCCATTGGCTTTGTCAAGCCGAAGATACTCGCCACTCAATGGCGGCTGGCGATTGTGGTCATCGCCATCGTTGCTGCCATCATCACACCGACGCCCGATTTCTTCAACCAGGGACTGGTGATGCTGCCACTGATCTTCCTTTATTTTTTGAGCATCGGTTTGAGTTACATCGCCTACGCCGGGCGAAAGCGGAAACAGGTTGAGGAAGAAAAGAAAGCCGCCGAAGCCGAAATGGAAACTTTTTAGCATCAGTAGATCGCGAAAGCGCAGTAACGACTTTCCTGACACCGTCCGTCAGGACAGGTGCAGTCGTTCGGGCAGAAAGCGACTGAAGTCGCCACTACGAAGGCTTTTCGTGAAGTACTGAGTATTGGCTTCCACTCTGAGGAGAGAGAGAATGAAATTAACGTCAGTCTTGTCGCGCCGCATCATCACAGCGGCGATCCTGCTTGTCCTTGTGGGACAGGCGTGCACCCTTTCATTGTTCGAAAACCCAATCGGCACAGCCACACAAACGCCGGCAATCGTCGTGCCATCGCCCACGCCGCTGGTCGCGGCACAGACCACCTTTGCGGTGACCCTGCCCGAGCCGCTCCAGCCAAACGAAACCCTCGCGATCGCCGTCCTCGACGAAGTGACCGGGCTTTCGTTGAATGCCACGCAATACCCGATGAGCGCGCGCGATTCGCTGACCTACACGGCGACCCTTCCCCTGCCATACAACTCAGTGGTCAAATACCGCTACGTGCGACGCGGCGCAACACAGGTGCTGGAAGACACCAACCTCGGCACCGCAATCCGCTACCGCATGTACTTTGTAGCTGGACCCGCCGAAGTTCAGGATGTGATCGCGGACTGGGGCGACAAGTCCTATGCGCGGCGCACCGGCACAATCCTTGGGCAAATCACAAACGTAGACACCGGCTCCCCCGTGCCGAACACGCTGGTCACCGCCGGCGGGATGCAATCCATCACCGATTCCAGCGGACGGTTTGAGCTGGGCGGCTTGCCCACCAGCACGCAAAACCTGCTAGTCTACAGCATGGACGGCATGTACCAGACCTTTCAACAGGGAGCCACCGTCGCGGACGGTCAAACCACCGTTGTCAACCTGCAGATCAGGTCGCAGCTGCTGGTCAACGTTACATTCATCGTGTCGGTGCCGGAATCCACTGTCCCCGGCGTGCCGGTACGGATTGCAGGAAACATCCTGCAATTGGGAAACACATTCGCAGACCTGAACGGCGGCGTGAGCGTCAGCCCCGAGCGGATGCCGGTCATGAGCCTCCAGCCGGATGGGCGTTACGCCGTCACCCTTGCCCTGCCTGCCGGCGCCCACGTCCAATACAAATACACCCTCGGAGACGGCTACTGGAACGCGGAACACAAGGCGGATGGGACCTGGAACCTGCGCGAGTTGATCGTGCCGAGTCAGGGTGCCACGCTCGAAGAAGTGGTCATGGCATGGTCGTCGGGCGATTCGCCGATTCTTTTCGAGGTCACCGTCCCATCGGTCACGCCGCCCACCGACATCATTTACATTCAATTCACCACGTTTGGCTGGATGGAGCCATTGCCGATGTGGCCCCTCGGCAACAACCGCTGGATGTACAAACTTTACAGCCCGCTTAACATCCTCGGTTCATTCTCCTATCGTTATTGTCGCAACGGGCAGTGCGGCAGCGCGGACGACGTTCAAACCGTCGGCGCGGCGTCAACTGGACGACCAATCACCACCAGCGTGCTGGGACAGGACATCCAGGACACCGTCGGCGCGTGGAAATGGTTCGAGAACCCGGAACCAGTCACCCTCGTCGGGGCGGAAATCACCCCCCGCAGCGGCGGATTCATCGCCGGCGTGGAGTTCCAACCCACCTATCGTCCCAACTGGCTGTATTATGCGCCGCAGGCTTTGACGAACACGCAGGCAATCGGCTCCAACATGGTCGTCCTCACCCCAAGCTGGACGTACGCCACCGTCTCCCCGCTGGGATTTGCTCCCGTCCCCGGACAGGACCCGCTGTGGATTGATTCTGCGATCATGATTTCGCAGGCGCGGGCGGTTGGACTGAACGTGGGACTCTTCCCGACCCCGCACTTCCCGTCGAACGCCTCGACCTTTTGGCTGAATGCCCCACGCGATGCCCAGTGGTGGCAGGCGTGGTTCACCCGCTACCGGGCGTTCGCCGTCAATTATGCCGACCTCGCCGCCCAAGCCGGGGCGCAAACCCTCATCCTCGGCGGCGATTGGGTTGCCCCAGCCCTGCCCGGCGGAAAGCTGTCGGATGGCAACCCATCCAACGTCCCGGCGGACAGCGAAACCCAATGGCGGTCCATCATCACAGACGTGCGCCAGCATTTCAAGGGTCAAATCCTGTGGGCGCTACCCTACACCAAAGCCTCGATTGAAGCTCCGCTCAGCTTCCTGCAGGATGTGGACGGGGTTTACCTGCTCTGGTCGGCTTCGCTCTCCTCGAACCCCAGCGCGACCAAGGTGGATTACGCCAACGAAGCGGGACGCCTGCTGGACAACGAAGTCTCGCCACTGGTCTCGCTGTTGAACAAACCGCTCGTGCTGGCAGTTGCCTACCCGTCGGCGGCTGGCGCGGCTGGCGGATGCGTCCCCGACGGCGCGGGCGGATGCCTCAACTGGGATTTGCTCAGCAAACCCAACGCGGACGTCGGGTCGGCAACCCTGAGCCTGCAAACCCAGGCGGACATTTACGAAGCCATGCTCACCGCCGTCAACGCGCGCCCGTGGGTCAGCGGCTTTGTCAGCCGTGGATATTATCCGCCCGCGGCATTGCAGGATAAATCCACCTCGGTTCACAGCAAGCCCGTGGCGGATATTCTATGGTATTGGTATCCTCGTTTGTTGGGGACGGTGAAATAGCGCCTACTTCGCCACCTCCCCTTCGGCGGACAGCGGACGCTACCAGCCTATCAAACTATTGGACTAACCGACTTCGGCACATGGCACTGCAACGAATAAAACGGAGAAACAAACATGAATAGAAAGACAATAGCTGCATATATGTGCCTGATAATTACACTAATAGCATGCGCACCTGAAACAGACCCTGCAAAAATGAAATTGCCTGATGTAGGATTGCCAGAAAGTGATCTTAATAAAAAAATCACTGCCTACGCTCCTGAAGGATGGAATAAGTTTTCAACCAGCGAATCAATCACTCTTGCAGTCGTTGCAACACAGGACGACATGATATCATTTCGTCCTGATGATGTAAGAATTTTTCTTTATGGCGACGAAGGTTGGCATGAAATAAAAAATATGGGCACTCAATATCCCGGTGATTTCGAATACATTTTAGATCCTGATTTGAAAGATAATCTCTTTTTTGTAGGTACAACTACAGTATTGCCAGAGTTAAGTGATGCTACCATTCCTGCCGACTTAAAAATTTTTGTATTTGGATATGTTTTGGAAAATGGCAAGAAAACCAATGAAAAAGTTGGGGTGATCGTAGATGTACATTTGGAGCCATAGATATCCCTTGCCCGGCGTGGGTCCCTGTCCTCACCTTGACCGCCGTAGATACTCGAAGAAGGCAAGTCATAAGTTGGCAATCACTTTGCTGTGTGACTGTCAACTTACTGATAAAAGCAAGGACCTGACAGGTTCACCCTTGCGGGCAAGGATTTGGGTCTGGAGAGGCGCTCTGGAAATGTCACCACGGTGCCACGCGACGCCTGTCAGGTCTGGGTAGTGACATGCAAGGAACCGTCCAGCAACTTGAAGGGATTGTTCAGTGACGTGAAGGAACCGTCCAGCGGCACTAAGGAATCGTTCAGTAACTTGAAGGAAACGTTCGGCGACACGAAGGAACCATCCAGCAACTTGAAGGGAATGTCCAGAAACAGGTAGTGGCGACTTCAGTCGCTTTTGTGCCGTAAAAACACGACTAAAGTCGTTACTACGCAAATCCACCACTTCTTCGATACCACTTCCTTTACTTTTTCAACACCACGTACTGTCCATTCCCGTAGACTTGGACATACTCCTCCTCCAAAAACGGGGCTGAAAGCTCTGATGTAGTTTGAGACATATCGAGAATCACGTAATCGTATTCGATGCCAAGGTGGGTGGTCATGTCGTCCACGCAAGCCATGTCACGGCAGGATTGCAAGGCGGACAACTCATCCCAGCGTGAGTAGAACTTCCCGCCCAAAGTCCACTCCAAGCCCTGCAACGTGGTTGCGGAATGACGTCCAGCCAAAGCGGGGAACCATTCCTGTAACGGGTCGGTCATTGCATCGGGACGCCCGGTGAGGATCAGGAAACGGCTGTCCGCTGGCGTGTTATCCCGAACCCAGGAGGTCATCTCGTGGGAAGCAGGCGGGAGCGTCGCGTTGCGAATGACGTAAGCGTGGACAAAGCACTCGATGACCAGATAAAACAAAATCCCCAATAGGCTCATCGAAAGGAGTTGACGGTTCATGAAGTCGTTATTGCTGTTCCACTTTCGGGTGCGGAGGAAATCAACGAAAGCGGGCAGGACGTCCAAAAAGCCATACGCGGCAAGCACGGGATACAAAAACGAGGTGACGATGGACGCGCTGCGCTGGTCGATGAAATAAGGCAGGAATCCCCAAACCAGCAGGTCGAAGCGGCGTCTGTAAATTGCCCAACCGAGTCCCAGCCAGCGGAAGAAGGTCGCAAACGGCAGGATGGTTTGAAGCGAGAGCAGGTTCCCCCACAACGCTTTCAGGGACGCGCTCAAATTACCGGATTGTCCAGCGGAGAGGAATGGTTCGACTCCGTGACGAGCCAACACAGTCCCCCACCACGGCGAGGTGAGCAACAAAGTCCCCGCGCCGATGACGAAGGCATGGAGCACCGCGCTGCGGGAGCGGATCAGGAACACGCCAAAGACGGCACAGCTCAGGGCGGTGAGAAAAGCCATCTGTGGATGACTCAGCACAACCAGCGAGCAGGAGATCAGCGCCAGACCAGTCGTCCGCCAGGATGGGGTTTGAAAAGTCCGCAGGGTAAAGATCAACGCGGAGAGGAAGAACAACGTCCCAAGCGCGCGGGTCAAACCGCCGCCCATCAACAGCCAGACGTAGTTGCCCGGCGCGAAGGCAAAGAAGGTGGTCGCCAACGCCGCGCGCGGACGGTCGCCCATCAATTGTTTTGCCAGCAGATAAAACAGCGGGATGGTGAGCGTCGTGAAAATCGCCGGCAGCCAGGTCAGTATCCACAGCGAGGGGATCCCGCTCAACTCCAAAACTCCGCCGAGATAAAACCCCAGGGGCGGATAAGCATAGGGAATGTCGAGATGGTTGTAGGTCGTGTACATCGGGAGCGCAAACCCGCTGTCCCGCAGGTCGCGCATCATCACCAGAAACATGCCCCCGTCGTTGATTGGAAAGCCGGAGAGGAAGGCGGGAAGCACACGGACAAAGGTACCGAACAAAAGTGCGATCCCCAAAATCGTCCCCGTCCACTCGAACTCGCCAACCTGGCGTCGCTGCATTTGAGTTTTCATCGTGTCGAATTCTACCAGCTTGAGTTTAGAACTGGCTTTTGGTTTGGCTTGCGCAGACGTTTTTCAGCCACAGATTTCACGGATTTACGCAGATTGGGATTAAAAAATCCGTGTAAATCTGCGTCAATCCGTGGCAGAGGTTTTACGAACATCAGGATCGAGTACCAGCAGTTAAAACAGAAGACAGTCGCCCAAACGGAACGACTGCCCTCACATGGAAATCAGCGCACGGCTGACGGGCTAGTGTCCTCAGACACTGCCGGTGCCGCAGGAATGCGACGGGCTGGCTGTGTTCAGCGAAAACGAAGCGCTCCCCGCCGCCGGCTTGGAAGCAAACGTGGACATCTTCTTCTTCACCTTGCTCCCGCCGCAGGTTGGACAAACCACCTCGTCGATCTTGCTCTGGCTGAGCACAAGGTCTTCAAAAGTTTCTTCGCATTCGGTGCAGACAAACTCAAAGATCGGCATTGCATTTCTCCTAAGGAATGTTTCGTGGATTATACCTTCGTGATTTTCTTCACGACGCCGGTTTGATGGACAAAAAGTAAAAAAGTTACAGCCAGCCTCGTCAGGAAGGTATGAACAACTTTAGAAGCATCTCCCAAATTATCGAACCTCAACTCGTGATGGAAGGCGCGGGCGTTTTATTGCGCCGCTCGATCTCCCCGCGCGCCAGCAACGAATACGATCCCTTCCTGCTCTTCGACCACTTTGCGTTCAACAACCCGCTCGAAGGTCCCATACGCGGATTCCCCATGCACCCGCATCGCGGCATCGAAACCGTCACCTACATGCTGGATGGAACCGTCAGCCACCGCGACAGCCTCGGCAACGCGGGAGTCATCGGTCCCGGCGACGTGCAGTGGATGACCAGCGGACGGGGGATCCTGCACGAGGAAATGCCCAAGCGCAGCGACAGCGGGAACATCTACGGCTTTCAGCTTTGGGTCAACCTACCGGCGGCGCAGAAAATGGGACAGCCTCGTTATCAGGAAGTGAACTCATCCACCATTCCCGTTGTCACAAAGGATGGGGTGTCGATTCGACTTGTGGCTGGGGAATTTGACGGAACCCACGGACCCGTGACCGAGATTGCCGCCTCTCCCCTCTATATGGACGTGAAGCTTGATCCTGCTTCGAGATTCGTTTACCCAGTCCCAAGCGGACATACCGTCCTTGCCTACGTTTTCGAAGGCACAGGCGAGTTCTCTGGCGAGGTTGTTGAATCCGTCAGCATGGTGGTGTTCAAGGATGACGGCGACCAGGTCGAAGTCAAAAGCGAGAGCGGCGTCCGCTTCATGCTCATTGCGGGAGCCCCGTTCAAGGAACCAATCGTCCCGTATGGACCGTTCGTCATGAACACGGTCGAGGAAATCCAGCAGACCATCGCGGAATTACGAAACGGCACGTTCATCAAATAAAAAGCGGGAGGCAGTCTGGTGACTGCCTCCTTTTCGTTACGGCTCCGAAACCCGCAGGTTATCAAAGGCGATCCGCACATTTCCCTCCTCGACCGAGCCGGTGAAGAAGCCAACCGTTCCTGTGGTAAAGCGGCTGTCCTGCACCTCTCCCAAAAACTGGTCGTTGACGTAATACTTCAAGCTCGAACCGACCGCGACCACCTTGAGGCGGTTGGTCTGCGCGCCCTGTCTGATCGCGGAAGATTCCGTCCACTCGACAAGAAACTCAGGGTCGGTGTAATTGACGCCATCGACCGTGAAGGCGTAATAACCGTCGCCGCTGATGATGAAGGTGTAAAACGCATCCGCCTCAAGTCCGTAGCGAAGGATGACTCCGTAGGCATTGTTGTTGGGGCCGCTGACCTGGGTTGCATCCACTTCGAGGATTAAATCCGAAAATTCGCTGCCGGTACATTCCGTCCAACCAATGTAGGATGGGGAAACAACATTCATGATAAATTGACCGTTTTCCGAAAGACGCTCCACTTCAGGGGTGGACTCGCCCTGGCAGGCATCGGAAAACTCGGTCTCTTCGAAAATCACTTTGTTCGGCGTAGGCGTTGGCTGCGCCCCAAGATTGGAGATCGTCGAACAAGCCAGCATGGTGACAAGTAAAAGCACGGAAAACGGAATCAGTTTCGAGGTTTTCATTTTTTCTCTCCTATAAAGTTGATCGAACGGATAAGACGATGGTGGCATTATACTTATGAAATTTCGACAAAGTAATAGGTGAAAGGAACCATTCAGCATGACACAGGTATTATACGGTCCACAGCTCGGCAGGCAGGGCAAACTCCGCCTCGGGTGCAGCGCGATCATCTTCGACGAAAAACGCGGGAAGGTACTGCTCACCCAGCGCGCGGACAACGGTCGCTGGTGCCTGCCCGGCGGCGGCATGGACTCGGGTGAAAGTGTTTCGCAAGCCTGCGAGCGCGAAGTTTGGGAAGAGACGGGTTTGCGCGCGCGTGTGACCCGTCTGGTCGGCGTGTACAGCAATCCCGACCAGTTGGTGATCTACCCCGACGGGAACAAAGCCTTCTTCGTCGTCCTCAGCTTCGAGGCGGAGATCATCAGCGGCGAACTGGGTCTGAGCGACGAGACCACCGCCTTTGGCTATTTCTCATTGGAGGAAATGGAATCCATGCCCATGCACGCGCGTCACAAGGAGCGGGTGGAGGATGCGCTGCTTGGCGGTGATGTTCTGATAAAATAAACTACCGAAAAGCTGAAAACCACAGAAAAGAAAAAGGAATTGGATCATGACCAGCGCCAAGGCGTCCGATAAAAACAATCAAATTTCCATTCTTGAAGCGGAAAGAGATGGATGGCGACGCACGTTTGATGAAATAAATACAAAAAAGGACCTTGGCGCAAACCTGTTTCTTATCGGAAGTATCTCGTTTGTACTTTTGCTCTTACTGCCTCCAATTTATTTACTCATACTCAGCACAGGATTAATCGTTTCGGGATTGATTTTATTCATAATGGCTGCAAGAAAAAACAAGAAAACAGAAAATGCAATCACGGAAATATCGTCACAGATATTCAAACTGAACCAGGACGACTAGCTCGACTCACAAAGGGCTCCCAAATGGAATGGACAATTTCTTTTCTACCGGATCAACAAGTGGTTGATGCCATTTTATCGGATCAGATCTTTCAACAAATTTCCCGTTTGGGCGCTATCCATCATACTTTTCAGACTTCCGCCACCCTTGATTGGCGATGGTATTGAAGAGTCATTGTGTAAACACGGGTACGCGACAAACGGCAAAAAAGTTCCCTAAAGCAATTTTAGATATAATGCCCACGGTCAAAAATTGCGTTTTTTCTGAAGGCGGAAAGCGCAATTTGTGACCGTGTGCGATGTAACTCATCTAATAAGAAATGGCGGCAGTTTTGGAAATAAAGTCGCTTTTCAAGCAACCAACCAATAAAGCGCAAACTGGACGCGGGGCGTGCCGCCCGAAGGGACGGCGTGCGGTACGCCTCTCGTTTTACCTGCTCCCAAGCCGAATCCACGGCCGCCCAGGCAACGTCAACGCTCACCGTTGGTGACTTATTTTAAGGTCGAGGAGGCGGGAATCGGGAGATTGAAAACACGCAGGTTGAAAAGCCCGCGTGTTTTTTATTTTGACTTGCTACCGTAAAAACTGCTTTCATACAGGGAATTGCTGACAGGCAGCGGGATTAAGTAATAATACGGATGGTATGCTTAAGAGAGATATACTAATATTGAGTTGTGTTCCCTTGTCTGTTTGGGCGCAGCTGTGAAGAATTGACCGGCGCCGGCCCTGTATCCTCGGCTTATCCGAAACGCTGCGCACTATCCGACAGCGGGAACGCTGCCTGAATGCAGGCGAAAATGATTACATCAGCAACCAGTGAAAACCAGGGACTTGGTCGAGGTCCTGAACCAATTGACAGGAGTCTGCGCATGAGCGAACACGACTACACCATTCTTGTGATCGACGACGAACCAATCACCCGCGCCACCCTCGCGGCGCTGCTCGAAAGCCCAAACTATCGTGTGGAAATGGCTGAAGATGGGATCCAGGGATTTGAACTCGCCAGGCAGATCAAACCCGATGTAATCCTGTTGGATGTGATGATGCCGCGCATGAACGGCTACGATGTCTGCAAGCGCATTCGCCTGGATGAAGAGATCAAGGAAGTACCCATCATCATGATCACCGCGCTGGATGACCACGACGCGAGATTGAACGGTCTCATGGCTGGTGCGGACGATTTTCTTTCCAAGCCTTTCGACAGTCTCGAATTGAAGATTCGCCTGCACACCCTCCGTCACGTGGACCGGTATCGCCATCTTCTGGGGGAGCGTGAAAGATTAAACAAGACCCTTGCCGAACTCTCGGAGAAAAACAAACAGCTTAGCGCCTTGTCCCGCCAGGTTCTGGAAGCGCAGGAAAATGAGCGTCGCCGTGTGGCGGTGGAGTTGCACGATGAGATCGGTCAGCTTCTTACAGGATTGAAACTCATCCTCGAACGCGGTCGGGAGGATGCGGCAAACGTACTATCGGAGGCGCGCGCAGTGACCAACGAACTGATGCAACGCGTGCGCGAAATGTCCCTTAACCTGCGCCCCACCGCCCTCGATGACTTTGGTCTCTCCGCCGCTCTCGACGGTCTCTTCAAACGCTTCACCAGCCAGACTAAAATCGTCATACAAAGCAACGTAAATCCCCTTGATGAACGGCGCTTCGATAAAAACATCGAAACCGCCGCCTTTCGCGTGGTACAGGAAGCGCTCACCAACGTCGCCCGTCATGCGGGTGTTCCAAAAGCCAACGTCACCTTGACGATTTCACCCACCCATTTACGAGTCTCCATTGCAGATGATGGCAGGGGTTTCGATATGACCTCAAGCGACACCACCGGCTCCACCGGCATGTCCGGCATGGCGGAACGCGTCGGTTTGGCTGGCGGGCAACTTTCCCTGCAATCAAAACCGGGGGCGGGCACGCTTGTCCTCGCCGACTTCAAATTAAAAAACGACGGAGTAGATCATGCATCCCATTAAGGTCATTCTTGCTGACGACCATAAACTTGTGAGACAGGGCATGCGTGCCCTGCTCGATGCCCAGACGGAAATCGAGGTGGTTGGCGAAGCCAGTGACGGGCAGGAAGCCTTGAAACTGATCGAGACCCTGTCGCCGGATATCGCCTTTCTGGATGTGATGATGCCAAACTTGAACGGTATTGAAGTCGCCAAAATCGTCCGGGACCGCAAATCAAGGACAAGGTTGATCTTCCTGTCGATGCACGCCAATGCCACCTACGTGGTACGTGCCCTGCAAAGCGGTGCCCTCGCGTATGTGCTAAAAGATTCCGACTTCTCCGAAATATTGCAGGCAATCCATAATGTTCTCGAAGGCAGGCGTTACCTGAGCGCCGCCATTGCCGATGAAGTCTTCGAAATGCTTTTGAATTCCGATGTCGAAAAAGTGGATTCGCTGAACGTTCTGTCACCGCGCGAGCGCGAAGTGTTGCAACTCGTTGCCGAGGGAAATACCAATGCCGCCATCGCGGAAAAGCTGTCCTTGAGCGTGCGTACCGTCGAGTCGCACCGCGCCCACATCATGGCGAAGCTGCGGTTTGGCTCGCAAGCCGAACTGGTGCGTTACGCCGTGCAACAGGGTTTGATCTCTCCCTAGCTGGCAGGCAATACACATACACCAGAGCTGGGACCATCGCCCTCACTGCCGACGCGAGACATGTGGATTTCGCCGTCCATGCCTTCGATGAGAGTTTCAGCGATTGGCAGTCCCAGTTCACAGCCGGGGATGGTGGAGCCGCCGTCGCCGCGGAATTTCGCAGGACGTTTTTTCTTGAAAAGGCTGATCGGGTCTAATCGAACCGCTTCATCATCGCTTCCAGATTCTTCTTCACTTCCGCCCATTCCGAATCCAACACGGAATAAAACACCGAATGGCGGATACGCCCATCAGGGAGGATCATGTGATTCCGCAGGACGCCCTCCCACTTTGCGCCAATGCGTCCGATTGCCCGCTGCGAACGCTCGTTTAGCGAGTCCGTCTTAAGTTGCACGCGGATGGCGTTGAGCGTCTCGAAGGCGTAGGTCATCAGCAGGTATTTACATTCGGTGTTGACCGCCGTGCGCTGGAACTCCAGTCCGTACCACGTGCCGCCGATTTCCAGCCCACGGTCCTTCGGCATCATGTTCATGTAACGTGTCGCGCCCGCCACCCGTCCGCTGGCAAGGTGGATGACCGCAAAAGGAAGGTCTGTTCCCTTTTCGGCGCGGCTTAGGATTTCAAGCGCCCACTTCCGCAAATCGGCTTCATTGTTGATGTCACCATAGACCATGAAGCGCCAGAAATCCTGTCCAACGCCAATCTCCGCCAGATGAGGAACGTGCGCCTCGCTCATCGGCTCCAAGCGGACGTGTTTACCAGTTAAAGTAATTGGGGTGATCCAATCGGTCATTTGCTGCTCCAAAAGTTTTGGACTCCGCAAGTTCAACTTGCGAGTATGTCATGTCAGAAGTAGAACTTCAGGACTCCGTTATCCCTGCAACCATTCTTCTTCACGCTTGTCCTGCGAAGGGAGGTAGGGCATCTTTTCACCTTCGATCCCCAGAAATTCGGCAAGCGCGGCACGCATGGCGGTACGGTCATCCCACAGATATTCGGTTTTACCAAAACACATGGATTGCTCGTGACCTTTTCCGCACGAGAGGACGATATCGCCCTCTTTTGCCAAACGGATGGCAAAGCGGATCGCCTCGCCCCGGTCTGGGACGCGCCAAAAGGTCTCCCCTTCCACCCCACCCTTTGACCTCGCCCCCGCCGCCATTTCTTCGAGGATTCCATCCAGCGATTCGGTGCGCGGGTCTTCGGCGGTCAACACCGAGAGGTCAGCCAGTTCAGCCGAAATCTCCGCCATCATGCGGCGCTTCTCCTTGTCGCGCAGTCCCGCCGAGCCGAAGACAGAAATCACCCGTCCCTTCGTCAGTTTTCTGCCTGCCTCCAAAGTGACCTTTAAAGCGTTGGGCGTGTGGGCAAAGTCCACGATGGCGGTGAAGTTCTGTCCAAGGTCAATGGGCTGCATCCTGCCTGGGATGCCCTCTAATGAAGAGATTCCGCGAGCAGCGACTTCGGGCTCGATGCCCAAACCGTAGATGGCGGCGGTCAGCGCGGCGAGGCAATTCGAGACGTTGTATTCACCGACTAAGCTGCTTGATGTGGCTACGCGAAAATCTCTAGAGACGGCTGTATACGCGATTCCCGACGGACTGTACTTGATGTCTTCCGCGCGGACGTCTGATCCCGCTCCCAAGCCGTAACTCAACTTTGGGGTTTTGACAAAACCGTCGAGAAAGTTGAACGACTGGTCGTCGCGGTTGATGACTGCCAAACGCGGATTCCCCTGCGGCTTGGGACATGTGATCTCCAAACTTGAAAACAGGCGGGCTTTTGCTGCGCGATAGTTTTCGTAACTGCCGTGCTCGTCGAAATGCTCATGCGTGATGTTGGTGACAACAGCCACGTCAAACTCGCAGGCGTCTACTCGATGCTGGGACCAGCCATGGGATGTCGTCTCCAGCACGACGTGAGTCAAGCCCGCGTCCACCATCCGCGCCAGATACGCCTGCACGTCATGCGCATCGGGTGTGGTGACGTGGAATCCCGTGTCCAGTACTTCATCCCCGATCACGGCATTGACCGTCGAGATCATCCCCGCGCGAATCCCAGCCGAAACGAGGACTTTATAAATCAGGTTGCTGGTGGTTGTTTTGCCGTCTGTCCCCGTGACGCCAATCACCGTCAACTTGCGGGCGGGGAAGCCGTAGAATGCCGCCGCGAGCCAGGTGAGAGCTTGACGTGGATTTTCAAGGCCAACATAAATCGAGCTGGAAGACCGACCCACTTCCCCGACAACAGCAGCCGCGCCATTCTCGATGGCTTTGGGGATGTAATTGTGACCATCTGCAGAGCCGCCTTTCATGGCGACAAATAAAAATCCAGGCTTGACGGCGCGGCTGTCGATGGCAATGCCTGTGATTTCCACATCGGGGATGTTTTGGGGGACGGGAAAAGGGAAGTCAATGAAGAGGTTTTTGAGTTGCATGAGGCTCCATCTGCCATGCTCTGACGGGGCTAAGCCCTCGCCAAAGCGAGATGTTAAAACAAAAAGGGTCTTGGCAATTTTACCAAAACCCTTTTGACGACTAAAGTCGTTACTACTATTTCATCGCCTGGCGCAGACCTTCGAGTTTTCCAGCAACAGAGCCATCGAGGACCTTGTCACCGATTTTGATGACCAGTCCGCCGAGGATGGAGGGGTCAACCTTGAAGGAGACTTCCTTCGCAGAGACGCTCTTCTTGACAGCCTGCTGTTCATCATTGGTGAGAGGCAGGGCACTGGTGACTTCGGCGGAGTCGCCCGTGAGGGACTCCGCGACGACAACCTTGCCACCTTTGACACCAGAGAAGAACTCATCAATTAAGGCGCGCTGTTTCTTCTCGTCGAGGGCTTCGCCAACCAGTTTGTTGGCGGCGGCAATCGCAAGGGCGGCAACCTGTCCGCGCAGATCACCGAGGATGCGATTGCGCTCAAGTTCAGCTTCCGCCATGACCGCTTCGCGAGCCTTGGCGGCTTCGGCTTCGGCGGCGGCTTTCACTTCCTTGCCAGCGGAGCCAGCGCGTTCGGTTGCTTCGCGGACCACCTTGCCTGCTTCCGCCTGGGCGTCAGCGAGAATTTTGGCAGCTTCCTTTTCGGCATTCGCGCGGGCATCGGCGGCGACGCGGGCGTCTTCCAAGCCTTGCGCGATTTTCTGTTTGCGGGATTCCATCATGTCCAGCATGGGCTTGTAGACCCAGGCGTTCAGCGTGAGGAACACAATGGTGAACGCGATGATCTGGACGATGAGGAGACCTAAGTTAATACCAAGAGCTTCCATGTTTCAGGCTCCTTTACTACACAACTTTGAAGAGCATGAGGAACGCGATAACCAGACAGTAGATGGCGATGGCTTCGGAGAACGCGATGCCAAGAATCATGTTGGTCAGCAGGTTGCCGTAGGTATCGGGGTTGCGAGCCATGCCCGTGAGCGCACCCTGCACACTCAAACCAATACCAACACCCGCGCCTGCGGCGCCAATCATTGCCAAGCCTGCGCCAATATAACGTCCCAAAGCTGAAGCGGTTTCGAGGTCCATAATATATTAAACTCCTTTGATGATTTATTAGTTAGTGAGATTCTGCGTGCTCTTCGCCGTGACCCTGCGTTGCCTGCGCCATGAAGACCATGGTCAACATGCCGAAGACAAACGCCTGGATCAAACCGACGAACAATTCGAACATCATGATCATCGCGGGCAGGATGGAGAATTTACCCAACAAACCGGCGACAATGGCGACCAACACGATGCCCGCAAACATGTTCCCGAATAGACGGAAGGCAAACGAGAGAATCTTCGAGAGTTCGGAGATCAATTCCAGTAAACCGACTAAAAAGTCCATCGCGCCAAAGAACGGGACTTTAAACATACGGCGGGTGTTAAAAAACTTGCTCAGATAGCCAATGCCCTGCGCACGGAAACCGATCACCTGAATCATCACCACAGAAATGACAGCCAGCGCGGCTGTGAAATTCAAGTCCACGGAGATACCGCGCAGGAAGGGATACAGTACATAGTGGCCCTCTTCAGGAGTCAACATGCCCCATGCACCACCCAGAGATGCCACCGCATGTCCACCTTCGCCGTGCGCTTCTTTGATCAAGCCAATCGACTCGAAGCCAGGCATCAATTTGAGCAGGTTCGCAAACAGCACATAGATCATGATGGTCGCAAACCAGGGAAAGATCATCTTTGCATACTTGCCCGCTGAACCTTCAGTCAGGTTGTAAAGCATTTCAAGGATGGCTTCCACCAAGTTGCCAATACCGCGCGGTACGAGGTCGGTCTTCGCACTTTGCTTCAATGAACGGTTGGCGAAGTAAGCAATCACCATTAATAGCACAATTGTTATTGCCAGCGTGGGAAGCGTGTTCACCAAGTAGAAATCGCCAACCACAGGCAAGGTGAACAAGGGAGTGTAACTTAATTTCTCAGGCGCAACCACAATCTCTGGCTGAATAGCAGGGAATCCATCAATACCAATTACCACTTCGGTAAATGGTATTTTAATTTTCCCACCGCCTATGAAGTAGCCCACAATCATCAGCACCAACACGACCCATCGGCGCCAGGGTCTTCGTTTTTCGTGTTCCAAAGTCCGCCTCCTATTCTAAATCAGAGTATCTTTCTCTTCGGCTTCGTATTTTTCCTTCCACCGCGCCAGCGCTTTCCGCGAGGCATACAGCATCAGGAGTACCGAGAGAGGGATTCCAGCAAACAACAACACCAGCGTAATGACTGGTTTCGTTCCAAAAATTTTGTCGAGCCATAAGCCGCCGAACACAGAAGCCAGAATAACAACGAGGGTCAAACAACCAACCTGCCCGATCACAACGATCAGCAGGTTGCTTATCATACCATTTCGAGAGTTTTTGTCCGACTGCGTCATGCGGCGCGATTATAACTGACAGGTCAAAGGGATGTCAAACAGAAAAGACGATGGACGATAGACCGTGGACTGCGGATAAATCCACCGTCCATTATCCACCGTCCACGGTCATTTAGAACAGATTCAACGCGGCGGCGTCTGACCAGCCAAACCAGGGGGCAAATACGGTCCCGACCAGGATCACGCCAATTGCCAGCACAGCCAGCGCAATTGCGTAGGGACGGGTCAGCGGGATGGGATGCTTCTCCTCATCCTCGTGCGGCATGCGGTACAGGTAAACGTACTTCATCGCGTTGAGATAGTAGAAGACGCCCAGGATGGAATTGAGAATACCGACGACGACCAGCCAGATGTAGTTGGCTTCCACGCCCGCGGCGAAGACAAAGACCTTCGCGACAAATCCGCCGAAGGGGGGCATCCCCGAAAGCGAGAGGAAAGCCGCCAGCATCATCAAAGCCAGCCAGGGATTGCGGCGGCTCATGCCCGCATAATCCTCGAGGTTCTCAAGTCCCGTGATACGGCTGAATGCCATAACGACACCGAAGGCGAGCAGGTTGGTGACGATGTATGCCGCGAGGTAGAAGACCACGCTCGCCGCGCCCAGTTGACTGAACGCCACCACGCCGATCAGGGCATAGCCAGCGTGCGCGATGGACGAATAGGCAAGCAGGCGTTTGATGTTGGTCTGCGAAATGGCAAGCAGGTTGCCGACCGTCATGGTGATGGCGGAGAGGGCGGCAAGGACCAAAGTCCATGAGGGAGAGAAGTCAGGGAAGGCGATGAAGAAGAGACGGATAAGCACCGCAAAGCCGGCGGCTTTGGATGCTGTCGAGAGGAAGCCCGCCACAGGGGTCGGGGAGCCTTCGTACACGTCGGGCGCCCAGAAATGGAATGGGACGAGGGAGACTTTGAAGGCAAGTCCCACCAACACGAGCGCAACCACCGCAAAGGCAAGCGGAGTTGAAAGTTGTCCAGCGGCAAGTTTCTCAGCGAGGGCGTAAAGGTTAGTTGTGCCGGCAAAGCCGAAGACCAGGCTAAAGCCGTAGAGCATGACCGTCGAAGCCAGCGTGCCGAACAGCAAATACTTGAAGCCCGCTTCGGTGGAGCGGTCATCGGCGAGGATGAAGCCCGCGAGGATGTAGAGCGGGATGGAGGCGGTTTCAATCGCCAGGTAGAGCATAATCAAGTCGGCGGAAGCAGCCATCAGATTCATGCCGAGGACTGAAGCCAGAAGCATGACGTAGGCTTCACCGCGTCGCCCAGCCTTTTCGTGATCCATCAAAAGCAGGGCGGTGGCAGCGGCGGCGAACATGAAGAGCATCTTGAAGAAGAAACCAAGCCAGTCGAAGCGGATCATGCCGCCGAAGACGGCTGTCGGTTCACCGGGCTGACCGAAGAGCAGGCTGACAACCATCGCGACGAACAAGCCGCCGGCGGTGAGCCAGCCCGCGTTGCGGCGCTGGTCTTCCTTCCAGAAAGGCTCGACGCAGAGCAGAATCACCGCGAGGACGAGGATCAACATTTCGGGGAGGATGGAAGCGAACATTATCGGGGTAAACATTTATGCACCTCCCAAAAGGCGAAGGATGTTTTGGACGCCCGTCTCGATCATCGGCACCATGATGGCGGGGAACATGCCCAGACCGATCATGAAAAGACAGAGCGTGACGATGGCGACCTTGTCCAGGGCGGTGACGTCGGTAATGTGATGTTCCTTGAGCGCCTCAGGCATGGGCATGAAGAACACCTGGCGGATGTTGCGCATGATGTACGCCGCCGTGATGATAATTGAAATGCTGGCGATGACCGCCACGAGCCACTGGGTTCCCCAAACGCCCATGAAGATTGGAAACTCGGCAACGAAGCCGGAGAAGCCGGGCATACCCATCGAGACCAGACCGCCGATGATAAAACCAATGGCGGCGAAGGGCATGATTTTTGCCATGCCGCCGAGCTCGGGAATCTGGCGGGTGTGCGAGCGGTCATAGATCATGCCGGTGATGGCAAAGAAGAGAGCCGTCATTGCGCCGTGCGAGAACATCTGGACGCCCGCGCCAAGCAGACCGTCATGGTTGAGCGTGGAGACGCCCAGCATCACAAGTCCCATGTGGGAGACGGAGGAGAAACCGATCATGTATTTCAGGTCGGGCTGAACGAAGGCGATGTAGGCTCCGTAGACCACAGCGACGGCGGCGAAGATCATAATCAGCCATGACCATTGTTTCGCGCCTTCGGGCAGGAGCATGACGCCGACACGCAGGGCGGCGAACGCGCCGAGTTTCATCAACACGCCCGCATGGAACATGGAGACGGCTGTTGGCGCGGCAACGTGACCATCAGGCGACCAGTTGTGGAAGGGCCAGATACCGCCCAACACCGCGAAACCAAGGAAGACGGGCAGGAACCAGATATATTGGAAGGTGGACGAGAAACCAGCCTTCTCAAGTTGAAGCATGTCAAAGGTGTAAATCCCTGTATTTTGACCAGCTGTATAGTACATTGCAAGGGCGCCGACGAGGGCAACCACCGAGCCGATGAACAGGTAAAGCGTCAGTTTCATTGCCGCGTATTCACGAGTCTTGACCCAGCCCCAGATGACAATGAGCAGGTACATCGGGAACACGGCGATTTCATAGAAGAAGAACAGCATGAACAGGTCGAGCGAGACGAAGACGCCGAACACGCCGCCTGCCAGCAGGAACAGGAAGGAGAAGAATTCGCGCGGTCTGTCCTGGATGCCCGCCGAGAGGTGATGCTTCTCGTCGTAGTCGCCCCAGGAGATGAGCACGCCCGTGAACATGACGATGCCCGTCAGCAGGACGAGCGGAGCGCTCATACCGTCCACGCCGAAATGCAGGCTCAGATTCAGCTTCAACGCAGGAACGTCCAGCCAGTTATATTTCTCGATGAACTGGTAGCCTGTCAGGTGATTGAGCAGGTATGTCAGGTACATCCAGCCCGAAAGCAACAGGTCAATCGCAGCGGCAGCCAGAGCCACACCGCGGACTTCCGTCTTGCGATTGGCGGGGATCAGCAGCATGATGACTGCGGCTACGAAGGGAAGGAAAGTGATAAAACTCAGGATGGGAAAATTCATCATCCACCTCTTAGAACAGAGCCACAACGGCTTTGTTGATAACTTCCAAAATCCACGCGGGCCAGACGCCGATGACCAGAATGAGAGCCATGAGCGGGAGCGCCACAAGAATTTCGCGCGTGTTGATCTCGGTCAGCTTGTGTTCGCCGTGCGCCCAGTGGTCGTTCATGGGACCATGTAAAACCTTCATGATTCCCTTCAGGATGTAGGCACCGGTAAAGAGCAAACCCAGCATGGAAAGGGCGGTGTAGACCGTCAGCACGGGATACGCGCCCCGAACAATCATGAACTCGGAGACGAAGCCATTGAGTCCGGGCAGTCCAAGCGAAGCCATGCTCATGAAGATGAGGATGCCGCCGTAGACGGGAACCAGCGGGAAGAGTCCGCCGAAGTCATCGAGGTTGCGGGTGTGCGTGCGCTCGTAGATCACGCCGACGAGGAAGAACATCCCAGCCGCCGACAAGCCGTGATTGAACATCTGCAAGACCGCGCCGTTCATGGCGATGTGGGCGTCCGCCGTGCCAGCCGCTGCCGCGGCAGCGGCGATGCCGAGGACGACAAATCCCATGTGGTTGACTGAGGAGTAGGCGACGAGACGTTTGAAGTCGGTCTGACCAAAGGAGCCAAACGCGCCGAAGACGATTGCCGCCACCGCGAGGAAGGCCAATGCGCCCGCAAAGTACTTCGCTTCCGCAGGATAGAACGGCAGCACCAAACGGATGAAACCATATGCTCCAAGCTTGAGCAGGACGCCTGCCAGGATCATCGAGCCGGCGGTTGGGGCTTCGGTATGGGCATCGGGCAACCAGGTGTGGAAGGGCCACAGTGGGACTTTGACGGCAAAGGCAATCGTGAACGCCCAGAAGGCAATCGTCTTAACCGTCGCCACGGGCATTCCAAGGAGCGCGCCAGAGTCCAGTGAATTCCAGCGAGCGTAGAGTTCAACCAAGTCATAAGTTCCAAAGAGGACACCGAGCATCTGCACAGCCAGCAGCAAGCCAAGCGAACCGCCCATGGTGTAGATCATGAACTTGAGCGAGGCGTAGTTGCGGTTGGCGCTCCCCCACTGGTTGATGAGGAAGTACATCGGGACGAGACCGATTTCCCAGAAGACGAAGAAAATCAACAGGTCGAGCGACATGAACACGCCCAACATGCCCGTCTCGAGGAACAGGAAAAGCATCATGTACGGCTTGACGCGGTCCGTCACGCTGAAGGAAGCTAGGATGGCAAGCGGCGTGAGGAGGGTGGTGAGCAAAACCATCGAGAGGGAGATACCGTCCACGCCGAGGTGCAGGGAGGAGTTCAGCGCCTCGTACCAGGGATAGGATTTCTCGAATTGGAAGCCAGTCGCATTCGGGTCGAAATTCGCCCAAAGGACGAGGGTCAGGACGAAGGGAATCAGGCTGGCGGCAAACGCGAACCAGCGCATGAGTTTCGTCTCGCCACCCGGCAGGAAAAACATGATCAACGCCGCGATTGTCGGCAGGAATAGGATCCAAATAAGGATGTGAGTGATGTCCATCGTGCGCTCCTATGCCAGCAGAAGGAAGTAAACCAGGCCGCCGACCACAAGGAGGACGACCATGGAGAGAAGCAGGTACTGCTGGATGCGACCCGTTTGAATGGGACGAAGGTTCTTGCCGATCCAGTAGGTGACATCAGCGGAACCGTCGCCAATGAAACGATTGACAACAGGCACGTCAAACCAGTTGCGGATGGCAAAACCAATTCCGCCAGTGACAGGTCCGAAGATGTGCAGGATGCCGTCGATGAAGCCTTTGTCCATCCACTGGGAGACGAAGACCTCGGAGAACCAGATGGCAGGCTTGATGAAGAGGAAGTTGTAGATTTCGTCGTGATACCACTTGTTCTTGAGCCAGTGGATTTGGAGTTTGTCCTGCTCAACCGATTCGACGTTGCGATAGACCAGCCAGCCGAGGAACAAACCACCAAGGGCAACCACAAGCGAGGTCAACAAGGGGATCCAATTGAACTCCAAAACTGGCGGATGTTCAGCAAGCGTGCCGCCGACGAATTCATGGAACCAGTTGGGAACGATTCCGCCGAGGACTGGGAAATGCTCAGGGATGCCAACCCAGCCAGCCCCCACAGCAAAGATTGAGAGGATCACGAGCGGTGCCGTCATTGTCCACGGAGTCTCGTGCGCGTGTTCGGCTTCCTCTGTGCGGGGTTCGCCAAGGAAGGTCAACGTGATCTGGCGCATGGTGTAGAAGGCGGTCATGAATGCAGCCAGGGCAAGTGTGATGAAAACCGTCAAATGGCCGTTGATGAAAGCGTCTGCGAGGATTTCATCTTTCGACCAGAAACCAGCCGTCAGGATGGGGAAGCCCGAAAGGGCAAAGCCGCCGATGAGGAAGGTCCAGAAGGTGATGGGCATCTTCTTGCGAAGTCCGCCCATGTTGAACATGTTCTGCGGATCGACGTGATGGTTGCCCGTGTGCAGGACGCCGTGTTCCATGCCATGGATGACCGAGCCAGAGCCGAGGAAGAGCAGGGCTTTGAAGAAGGCGTGTGTAATCAGGTGGAAGACGGCGGCGACGTATGCGCCGATGCCGAGCGCGGCAATCATGAAGCCGAGCTGGGAGATGGTCGAGTACGCCAGAACGCGCTTGATGTCGTTTTGAGCAACAGCGATGGTGGCAGCGAAGATGGCGGTGAACGCGCCGATGAGGGCGACCACGGTCATTGCGGAAGTCAGCGGGGCGCCTTCGTGCCAGCCGGCGGTCAGCAGCGGGAACATGCGGATGACGGCATAGACGCCAGCCGACACCATGGTCGCCGCATGGATCATGGCGCTGACCGGGGTCGGACCTTCCATCGCGTCGGGAAGCCAAACATGCAGGGGCCACTGCGCCGACTTGCCCACCGTGCCGATGAAGAGCAGGATGGCAATCAAGCCCGCACCTGTCAAGCCGAGGATGGGCGTCTGAATTGAAACCAGATGCTCAAGCATTTGCTCGGTAAAGATTTCGCGGAAGGAAAGTGTGCCAGTCGCACTGTAAAGCAAGGCAATGCCGAGCAGCATGAACACGTCGCCGATGCGGGTGGTCATGAAGGCTTTGATTGCCGCGTTGCGGGCGGACGGCTTGGCATACCAGAAGCCAATCAGCAGGTACGAGCACAAACCCATGATCTCCCAGCCAACGAAGAGAGTCAGCAGGTTGTCCGAGACGACCAGCGTGTACATGCCGAAGGCAAACAACCCGATGAACGCAAAGAAACGGGAATACATCGGCTCGACCGAAAGCACAGTGTGTTTGTGACCAAGTTCGTCGGTGACGGTTGCTCCGTGCGGGGGCAGACCCTTGTGGTCATGGTCGCCAGCGGGCTGACCGTAGTTGTGGTAGCCGACGCTGTAGAGGAAAATCATCAGCACGGTCCACGCCACGAAAAAGAGTACCGCGGCGGAGGTTGGGTCGATCAGCACACCGATCTTCAACCAAGTATCACCCGTGGGCAGCCAGTTGACCGCGGAGCCAAAGGGATGTTCGCCGAAATGTTCGGTCGTGACCGCGTAATAAAAAACGATCATCGCTCCCAGCCACGAGAGGAAAGCCGCGCCCACTGCGATGCTGTGGCTCAGCGCCTTGCTCTTGTTCGTGAACAACACGATCAGGAAGAAAGCCAGCAGGGGCGGCAGGGGGATCAGCCAAATCAGGGTATTCAAGAGTTCATGTGTCATGTGCAGTCCCTACCACTTCAATAAGTCGAGTTCTTCCGCAATCACCGTATTGCGTCGGCGATAGACAGAGATCACCAAAGCCAGACCCACAGCCACTTCCGCGGCGGCGACGGCGAAGACAATAATCGTGAACACCTGACCAGCCATCTGCGCCACGTCACCGTAACGCCAGAAAGCCACCAGGTTGATGTTCACCGCGTTGAGCATCAACTCGACGCCGAGCAAAATCGCGACCGCGTTCCTGCGCGCCAGCACGCCAAACAAGCCGACACTGAACAGTCCAGCCGCGAGGATGAGATACCATGAAAGAGGGATCATCAGCGCCTCCTATTTCTTATTAAACGCGAGATAGACCGCGCCAACCAAAGCCGCGAGAAGCAAAACGGATGCGACTTCAAACGGCAGGACGTAGAGAGCGGGCGAGGTCAAAGCCTCACCCAATTCGCTGACCGCGTCAAAGCCCGACGGGATGGCGGATGCTGTCTTCGAGAAACCGCTCCAACCCTGGAGCAGGGAGAACAATCCCGCGAAGGTCAACACTGCGAGGATCGCGCCCAGCCACCAGTTTTTGTTCACCGATGGACCAGTATCCGTTGAAGTCTGACGGCGGGTGAGCATGACCGTGAAGATGAAGAGGATGGCAATCGCGCCGATGTAAACCACCACCTGCACCACCGCCAGAAAGCCCGCGTTGAGCAGGGTATAGACCACCGCCACACCGAAGAGCGTCGCCACCAGCCACAACGCCGCATGGACAAGGTCACGGGCGGTCACCACCATCAAGGCGGAGAGCAACGTGACTGCCCCAACAACCAAGAAAATGATTTGTTCTGCTGTCATATTTTTCTTCCCATTTAGTGATGGGCCTCCGCAACCTGTTTCACGCCTTCCACCCGCTCGCGTTCCTTGCGTCCAGCCGCGCGGACGATTTCCAGCGCAACCCAGGCAACGACGATGTTGGAGAGGATCATCCCAACGATATACAACCACGTGGGAGCACTCTGCATAAGGGCATTCATCAACGCGGTCACCATCACGAGAGTAAAGGCAACGGGGGTAAGGAACTTCCAGTTGAAGGCAAGCATGTGGTCGATGCGGATGCGCATCATGGTGTACTTGACCCACATGATGATCCAGTAGCCGATCATCGCCTTGGCAAGCAGGATGAGGATGGCAAAGACAAAGCTGACCTGTTCCAGTCCGAAGAAGCGGTAGCCGCCGAAGAAAAGGATTCCCCAGAAGCCGCCGAAGGTGAAAGCATGGAGCAATTCACCCGCGTAGAACATGCCGAACTTCATGCCCGAATACTCGATGTTGAAACCAGACACCAGCTCCGATTCACCTTCGGAGAGGTCGAACGGCGAACGTCCCAATTCGGCGATTGCTGCGATCATGAAGATCACCGCCGCCAAAGGCGAAAACAGGACGTACCAAATATTCTGACTTTGGATGATGGCATTCACGCCCATCGAACCCGCAAAAATGGTCGGGATGAGCATCACAGCCAGCATCGGCACTTCGAAGGAAATCATCACGGCCACCTGGCGGAACGCGCCAATAACCGAGAACTTGTTGTTCGACGACCAGCCCGCCATGATAATGGAAAGCGTGCCAATCGAACCCGCCGCGATGATGAACAGCAAGCCAGTGTTCAGGTCCACGCCGGTCATGACGGGAGCCAGCGGCACAACCGCCCACAGGATCAACACCGACATCATCGAGAGCATCGGCGCAATGTTGTAGACGACCTTGTCCGCGCCAGCGGGAGTAGTGTCTTCCTTGATCAACAGCTTGATGATGTCCGCGAAGGGCTGGATCAAGCCGAAGGGACCCAGCCGGTTCGGTCCGATGCGGTCCTGGAAACGAGCCACCACCTTGCGTTCGATCCACACGAGGAGGATGTCGATCACCATCAGGATCATGATCAGGACGAATACGCCGAGAAACACCACAAGCACGTGGGCGGCAATCTCGTTCATGCCCCAGCCGACAAAAATGCCGGTCAACCAGTCTGCGGCTACTTTCAGAGGGTCATTCCAAAAATTCATAAATCACTCCTGTCTGCTATTAGACAAAGAAAAGGCTGAATGGATTCCTCCTTTCAGCCTTTTGCCTTTTTGCACCTACACTACACCCACTCCAGCATTCCCTTCCGCCAGGTGTAAACCAGCCCGGCAATGAGAATGAGAATGAAGACGATACCCTCCACCACGGCAAACAGCCCCAACTGTCCCAGCCGGACCGCCCAAGGGAAGAGGAAAACCGTCTCAACGTCGAATACGAGAAAGACCAGCGCGAAAATATAATACTGGGCTTTGAACTGCACCCAGCCTTCGCCGACCGGTTCGATGCCGCACTCGTAGGTTTCACGCTTGACTGGGTTGGACTTCTTAGGTCCCAAAATCAGGGCGACCCCAATCGCCCCCACGGGAATGATCAAGCCAACAATAAAGAACAAACCAACGTAAATCCACTCGTTCATTTACATGCTCCGTAGTGAAATGGCTAAGATACCGCGGTCACCACCCACACGTGACACGCGGTACAAGCGACAAAATTGTACCATACAGAAAAAAACACCATTCATAATGATATGTCCATTTTTTGGGTGATGTTTGTCATATATTCAATAAGGAAATCTTATAACCGTTTATTCGATTTTCTTTTGAATAGAAACTTGAGAATATCCTCCAGAAACGGGAATCCGATCACTCCGCCTATAACTGATCCGACCAACCCGGATGTACGCGCCAGATTGACGGACAATCCGAAGAAGTCCACCGCTTCGATTTCGATGATTTGAGCCGACACGGCGATTCGGTCTGCCTCTCCCGTGGATTTATCTGCGAAGTTTAGATGCAACCAGACCGTCCCACGATACAACCCCGTCTCCTGCGGACGGATACTCCAATAGAAGGTGGCGGATTGCCCCTTCTTGAGCGGTTCGTAGATTGCCTCGGACGGTTGGACCTGCATCCCAGCCAGGTCGAGCCGCGCCTCGGCGGTGACGTTGTGCGTTTCATATAAATCGGGGATTTCAATCGTTTCCCCCACCACCGTATTTCCTTCGATTTGGGCTGTCGGCGTGACGTTGCCCAAGTCGTCCACTTCCAGCGTCAGGCGGACGATGTCCGACTCAACGCCGGCGCGCATCCGCGACGGGAATTCCAGAGTCAGACGGCGGGTTTCGGGAATGGCTGGCGGGACAGTTGATTCGGCTGGCTGGGAAGGTTGGGAGGTGGTTTGAGTCGGCTGGATGTCAGAGGGCACCTCTTCCCCGGGAGCGGCAGGCGCGGCTTGCTGAACGCCAGCCGGCATCGCACATCCCAACCCGGCAAGTATCAGGGTCAGGAGCAGGATAAAAGCGGCATTGCGGGATAGAAAGGTGGAAGGGTTCATGGCGCAGGCAGTTGCATCTCCGCCGGCGCAATCGGCTGGATGCGAATCTCACGCGGGTTCGGCGCATACCCCCATACCAGTAAAGCGATTGAGAGCGAAAGAACAATAACTGTAATAATCAGACGAAGACGTTTTTTCATTGAATATCAACCGTAAATCCACAAGTTTTACTTGCGGAGCAAGAGGAGTCCAGAAGTGGAACTTCTGGACTCCGAAACCAATGTAAAAACCTACTCGACCGGAATTTCCTTATAGACCTTGTCCACATCGATGCCCTGGCTCTTGCGGTAGGAGCTAAATCCAAAGTAAATTGCCGCAGCCAGCGCGTACATGATGAGCATGAACAACATCGAGGTGCTGTTCTGCCAGCCGATGCCGTAGAGGTAGCCCGGATCCCAGAACCAGACCACCAGCAGCCAGTCGAGGAAGGCGAAGAAGACCAGGCCCGCGCCGACCATGAGCGGGAGCTTCTCGCCGGCAAGCACCTTCTTCCCGACGAAGAACACCACGTACGCCAACAGCCCGACGTTGAGCAGACTCAACAGTGTGATGATCGCAACCATCGCCTGTGTGAGTCCGGTCTGTTCACCCCAAACGCCAAAGACTTGTTTGGCATAGTCGTACATCAAGTAGACCAGATACACCGAGGTAACGGTGAAAAGCGCCGTCACCACCCAACTCAACCAGGAGGGCAGCATGTACTTGGCAATCGGCGAGCCATCAAAGATTTCCTTCTGACGCCACGGCAGCAGAATGGCCGCCAGTGTGGTGCCAAAGAAGGTGATGGCAATCACCAGAGTGGCATCCAAAACGATGGACTTAAAGTTGAGGATGTTATAGGCATAGAGGACGGAGATGATAATGGAGGGGACCACCATCAACAGCAGCGCGTTGACCGGTGTCTTGGTGCCGGGTTGAATCTTGGAGACCCATTCGGGCAACATGCGGTCGAGGGCGGCGGCAAAGATCACGCGGGTGGACGAAAGAAAGACCGTCCCAGACCAGCCAAACCACCACATCCCAACCAGGAAGATGATCAGGATTTGCAGGGCGCGGCTTCCGGTCAGGAAGCTGGCGAACTGCACCGGGTAGGGCCAGACAGGAATGGGAACTTCCGTGCCATAGAAAACATTGCTCCAGAAGGCGGCATTGGCATTGATGTAGAAATCCCAGCCCATGGTTTTGTTGATGAGCGCAAGGAAGATCAGGCCCAAAACGGCGGTGACGATGATCGCCGATGCCATGCCCCAGAAATTACGCTTGTAATCCGAAGCGCCGCGGACTTCGCCGTAGAGGGTGGAACCCCAGTTGGGCCACAGGTTGAAGAAGGTCATCATGGGGACCATCGCCATAGATGCGCCCAACGCAATCACGCCAAGCGGACCGAATGCGGAGCCAGCTGCCTGTCCAGCCGCAATCGTCGCGGCATAGTAATCCATTTGCGGCAAGCCATACACCAGCGGCAGATTGGCGTTCAACCCGGCGATGAAGGCATCCTTATCACCGAACAACAACATGCCGAAGACAATCAAAAGTCCAAGCCCACCCATGTAGAAGCAGGCTTTCTGCACGCGCGCATACCACTTCATGCCGATGGCAATGTAAATAAATACGATGGCACAGACAGCCAACATGCCAACCAGCAAACCTTCGCTTGTACCGGTGAACCAAAGAGCGGCTTCGGGAGCGCCGAGCAGGGCAGCCATGGGGGTCAGGAATTCATAGGTCAGGATTTGACCGTAGAGCGGGACCCACAGCCAGAGGATGAACCACCAGCCGGTGATGCTGAGCAGGAATCCCACGCCGCGTCCCAAAATACGGCTCTGCCAGACATAGTCACCGCCGGCGCGCGGCATGGCGGAAATCAGGCTGGCATAAACAATCACCTCGAAGATGGTGAAAAAGCCGCCGACCACGATTGCCGTCCCCAGACTGCCGCCAAAATACCAGCAGTACGAAAAAATGAACAAACCCAGGGTAATCAGGTTGATGGAGAATGTAGCATAGATGAAAGCATCGAAAACCGACCAGGCTCTTACCAGCCCGCTTGCCTTGCGAACGAACAAAGAGACTTCACTACTCATCGGGATCTCCTTAATATGTTTTTGACCTGCCGCCCCCAAAAGGGGGGTAATGAACGAACCTTCAATCGAGTCTGTTTGCAAACTTTCGATACCAGCCGATCTTATTCGATAGGCAGCCTCCTTTTATCATCCAGTGGTCAAAACGTAATTGCCGACTTTTTGCGGCAGTAGGTCAACAATCGCGCCGTGCAACATCCCCTGCTCGTACATGCTGCCGGGATTGATGCACAAAGTCTTCTTGTATTTGCGGGTCCCCTTGCCTTCGTGGATGTGTCCGTGCAGGCCCAATAGCGGCTGGTACTTATCCATCATTGCCAGCACCGACTTGCTGCCCACAGGAATCAGGGAACGTCCCGCGTATGCCGGGCGCATATCCTTGGTGAGTTCGGGTGCTTCGTCGAGTCCGCTGCCGTAGGGCGGCGCGTGAAAGTTGAAGACGGCGTTCGTGGGATTCTTTGCCATGGAGATGACCGCTTCGAGACGGGTCAGCAATGCTTCCTCGGGTTCTTCGCGATGGGTGTCCCAGGGGGTTGGATTCGACCACCCGGAGCTGACCATCTCGTGATGCTCGTCCAGTTGGATGACCTGTCCCTCCACGCTTCGCACCAGCTTCGAGGACGCGATGACCTCGTCCACCTCGAAAACATCGTCATTGCCGGGGCAGACGTAACAGCGGATTCCCGTGCCAGCCAGTTTCTGGTCGGCGTATTCCATCCAGCGTTCGAGGGTCTTCAAAACCTGCACCAGAAAGAGTTCATCCGATTTGCCCGGCGTGGAGGAGATTTCATTCACCTCATCGGGGGTCGTCAGGTAGGGATAGTAGCCGCGGTTCTGGATGGTCGCCGCCATCTTGTCCGCCTCCTCCTTTCCCTCCAGCATGGACTCCTGCTCCAGCAAGGTGACTTTGTACTTCCCCCCTCCCTGGGCGATGATCGGGACAATGGCTTTGCCGGTCATGTCGCCGCCCAAAATAAGCATGTCCGCCTCGTAGAATTTCCCGGCGCTGATGAACTTCTTCCAGCAAATTTCGGATCCGTGCACGTCGGTGGCAAAAAACAGTTTCATGAATCTCCTCTTTGGCGCTTAAGCCGCCATCCCGACGCCGGGGCAGCGCTTGAGCTTTGGTTGGGTTTTGACATTCTCAGGCGTATTCACATCCTGTCGTGAACAGGGAGCAAGCTGCCGATAGAATTAACTTCCCCCGCGGTGAAACAAACCTCCAAACCGTAAACGTCCATTGCAAAAAATGGTGTAGGCACATGCAAATCCTCTGGCGTGGAATGCGCTTGCAAAATGACGGCGTTGATTAATTATACCCGCCTAAAAAGGGATTGCAACCATTTTACGAGCCTAATTCCCGGGTTGCAACCACTGACGAAAGATTTCGCTATCGGCGACCCGAATGCGACGGTCTTCGACCTTGATCGCGCCGCTCCTTTCGAGTTCCTTCAACGACCGCGCCACCACTTCACGCACAGTCCCCAGCCGCGCGGCAAGCTGTTCCTGGGTCCAGTGTGGCGTGGATTTCTCCTCAGCCATTTCGCCGATCAACCGCGCCAGGCGATGAGTCACCTGGTAGAAAGCCATCTCACTGACCTTATACACCATGCCGCGCAGCATCCGCCCGAAGTTTGCCAGCACCTTTTGCGCAAACTGCGGATGCGAGCTGATCAATCCGCGCAGCATTTCAGCCTCGATCATCCACACCGAGCAATCCTCCAGCGCCTCCACATTGACGGGATTGGACGCACCGTCAAAAGCGGGGACTTCGGCGAAGGTATCACCCTCCTGCAAAATCCGCACGATGTACTGGCGTCCCTGCGGCGAGAGGCGAAATATTTTCGCGCTCCCCTGCCTGACGATATTCAGACCTTCGCACGGGTCGCCTTCCCAAAAAAGCACATCGCCGCGCTGGTATTCGCGCAGGTGCATATGTTCTGAAATTTCCAAAAGCATGGCTTCGGGAAGGTCGTCGAAGTATTCGTTGCCGCGCAGGGTCTTGAGACGTTCTTTCGTGCTGGTTTCGAGTGATTTCATAATTTTTCGGGAAAAGCAACAAGTTAAAAGGAACGAGTAATGAGTGACGAGGCTGCGTCATTTGCTCATTACTCGTTCATTATTTCTCGTTACTCGCTCACATCTCTCCAAGCAAAACCTGGTCTGTGCCGCGGTTGATCTCCCACGGGTAGACAATGCGGGCATCGGTGACGGCGGCGTAATAATCGGGGCGGACGCTACCAAACAAGTTGCGGTAAGGGTTGAAGTGCAACACGCAGGTTTCAGGGAAGCCGCCCGCCGCCGAGACGCGATTCTTCACGGCGGTAATCGTCCGCCCAGACCCCCAAACGTCGTCCACGATCAGGGTTGGGCGTCCGCGCAATTTGTCGTCGGCAGGGAACTGAATGAACTCGGGCCAGACCATCAGGCTGGATTTTTCTGTCTTCGATTGGGCTGGGAAATCCACAGCGGCGGTGAGGATGTGGGTGATGTTCATCGCCTCCGCCAGCAATCCGCCGGGGATGATGCCGCCACGGGTGATCATCACCATGGCGGTAAATTCCCGCTTGAACTGGGGCAGCAGGTAGTCGATCAACTTGTCCACTTCCTGCCATGTGATTATTTCACGTCGGGGTTCAGGTTGCATGGATTTCCTTTTTCAAATAATAAGACCTGACAGGTTTCCACATGGTTTCGGTCAACCGAATAAATTTTGATTCACAGAATCCCGATTAACCAGAGTCACAATGAAACCTGTCAGGTCTGTGTAAATTACGCCAGCGCCGCAGCCAGTGGAGCGGGAGCCGAAACAGGCATGGAACTGCCGTGCGCGCGCGCAACTTCCACCTGGCGCGCCCAGATATAGAGACACGTATGGTAGGCGGTATTTGTGTAGGAGCTGAACACACTCGCCACCATCACAAAGACAAAGAAGATCAACGCACCGATGACGATGCCCGCGATTGAAACAGCTGTTGCGCCGCCAGAGAGGTAGGTCAACCCGCCGCCAATGGCGAAGGCAATCGCAAAGCCAATCGCGCCAAAGACAAAGCCGATCAAGCCCGTTACCGCGCGGACGCCCACCGTGCTGATGCCCACCAGTAAAAGATTTTCCTTTGTGATGTTCCAAACGCGCTGCATCCCGTCTTTGAGGTTCAGGTCATCGATGATCATCGCAGGTAACACGAGGTATGAGGCTTCCGTCCAAAGGGTTTCAAGCAGAGTTGTCGCCGAGCGCGCAAGGTTGGCGACCATGCTGTTTTTACGATTACGCTGTGCCGCGCTCTTGAGCATGTTCACCGCCGTCGAAGCCGCCGCCAAAGTCAGGATGTCGAAGAAGTCGCGGCGGACAATCGTCCACGCCTTGTCCATCCTGCCGTCACCTTCCGCAAGGTAGCCATAGATCAGGTAAACGGTCATCGCGGAAAAAACGTACGTCACCACGAACTGCACAAAAACCAAAAGTCCGCCCATGATGAACATGATAAATCCGCCGATGCCTTCGGTTCCAAAAATAAAATAACCGAGTGCCAGCGGGATGATGCCAATCACCGAAACAATCGCGCCCACAATGAGCGCATAAATCGAAGGCTTGAGCAAATCCTTATCTTTGAATGCCATTTCCCAGGCTTGCTTGAGAAACGACCAGCCGCGCGAAAAACTTTGCATGTCACACTCCTTGTTAAAGATTCACCCTGCTCCATCGGGGCTAAGCCCTCGATGGAGCAGAAACTTCTTTGGCGTCCAGATTATAGCAAACTTATCGGGTCAACTTCAATTCGCCAGTCGCGCAGTTTGAAATCTCGAAGCAGGGACACGGGATCGGGTCCGCGCACGACGATTTGCCAGCGGTGGATGCCGTCCACTTTGGAGAAGAAGGACGGGACGGGACCGATCAACTCCGTCTGATGGCGTTTCTCCGCCTCGATTCTCTCCCGCAGCCTGATCGCTGTTTTCTGCGACTCTTCCTCCGCTTTGAGCGGGTCGGCGTGACGATATTCCAGCCGCACGAGTCTCGCGTAGGGCGGATACCCCAACTGACGGCGATACTCCAACTCGCGTTCGTAGAAGCCATTCACGTCATGTCCCGCCGCAAATTGGATGGCGTAATGTTCGGGCATGAAGGTTTGCAAAATCACCTTGCCACCCAGCGTTGACCTGCCCGCGCGCCCCGCCACCTGAGTCAGCGTTTGAAAGACTCGCTCGCTGGCAAACGGGTCGGGCAGATTCAGCCCCACGTCCGCAAGCACAATGCCAACGAGAGTCACCAAAGGCAGGTCGAGACCTTTGGCAAGCATTTGAGTCCCGACCAGCACATCGGCTTGATGATTGGAAAAATACGTGAGGATGATTTCATGGGCGTCCTTTTGGCGCGTGGTGTCCCAGTCCCAACGCAAAGTGCGGACGTTGGGGAACATGGCTTGCACATCGGCTTCGACCTTTTCGCTACCAAGCCCAAACTCGCGGATTTGTGTGCTCTGACAAGCTGGGCAGGTCTTTGGTCTCTGGCGCGTGTACCCGCAATGGTGACAAAGCAAATGTACTTTATCTTCCAGATGCAAGGTCAACGGCGTTTCGCAGTTGGGACATTTCAACACATGTCCGCAGTCACGACAAAAGATGTAGGTGGCTGTCCCGCGTCGGTTGAGGAAGAGGATGGCTTGCTCGCCGCGTGAGATGGTCTCTGCCAGTGACTCAGACAACGTTCTCGAAAAGATTCCGCGATTACCGTTTTTGAGCTCCTCGCGCATGTCCACAATTTGAACAGGTGGGAGTCCCGTTTCAACGATGCGGCGCGGCAACTCCAGCTTGGTCAGTTGTCCATTCTCTGCTTGAAATCTTTGCTCCACCGTCGGCGTGGCGGAACCCAGTACACAGACCGCTCCGCACAAACGGGCGTAATCCTGCGCGGCGGTGACGGCGTGATAATGCGGCGGGTCGGATTGATAAAACGACGAGTCGTGGCACTCGTCAACGACGATCAAACCGATATTTGGCAGCGGCGTAAACAACGCCGAACGCGCGCCAATGATAACCTTGAGTTTTCCAGACCGCGCCCGACGCCAGGTATCGTACCGCTCCCCTTCCGAGAGTTTCGAGTGGACCAGTCCCACCTGACCGGGGAAACGCGAGAGAAAACGCCGCACAGCTTGCGGGGTCAATGCGATCTCAGGCACAAGAATAATGACTTGTTTTCCGCGTTTGATGGTCTCTTCTGCGGCGCGGAGGTAGATTTCGGTTTTGCCCGATCCCGTAATTCCATACAAAAGATACGTTAAACGTTTAACACTCAACGTTATTTCATCGAGAGCAGAGGCTTGTTCAGGCGTGAGTTCTAACACCTGATTTCCTATTTCCCTGTTTACCTCTAATTTCCCCAACGGGTCACGGAAGATTTCGTTTTCAAATAATCGAATCAAGCCGCGCTCTTCCAGTTCCTGCAAGTCCGCAAGTTTACAACCCGTTTCGGCATAGACCCATGACAGGTTGATGGCGTCGGGCTGCTGGATGAGGAATCGCAATGCCGCTTGACGCCGCGCCAGAGTCTGTTTGGTGCCGAGGTTGGGCATCTCCGCTTCGGCTTCTTCGGGCGGGACGGAGAGTTGCGCCACACGCAGGTATTTTGGTCGCACACGGGGGGCGGGCAAAACATGCTTCGAGGAGAGAATCCCTTTTTTCACCAGAACACCCGCCGTCTTGCGCCAGTCTACTTTGGCAAAGTGGGTGTCGATTTGGCGTCCGCGCAACACGCCGCGCTCTTTCAACAATTTGAGAAGGCGGGTTGCAATGACAGATGTTTTTTCCTCGTAACTCGTATCTCGTATCTCGTATGAAATATCCGCCTGCTGACTCAACCCCGTGGGCAGCATGAGGCTGACGATGGATGCCAAAGGATTCAGCGTGGATTCCGCCATCCGAATGGCAAGACCAAGCTGGGGCGGAGTCAAAACAGGAGCTGGGTCGAGCAGGTCAAGGATCGGTTTTGGATTCGCCACCGAGGGAGAATCAAGCAGCTCGATGATAATCCCCTGAACGGTTTGATTGCCAAAAGGGACCGTAACCAGACATCCCGCCTGAATCTGCGCCGAGAGTTCGGCGGGAACTTCGTAATCGAACAGGTCTGAGATTGCAGAAACGTTAACAGCAACACGGGCGAACATGGGGCGATTATAATGGCGATAGTCGAAAACGGAGGCTGATATGGCGATTACGACACTGGTTCTGGGTGCGATTGTGATTTTGGTTTTGGTGGGAGCGCTTGCGCTGATATTCATGAAATCGAACGAGGTGCAACTGACGGGCAAGACGGAGGACAAACCCGAATGGATGAAGTCCACGCCGCCGCAGGAGACGGTGACTGCGAGCCGCGCCGACGACGAAGGCGTGACACTTTACGACCACGATGAGGGTGAAAGACTCGCCTCCCCCTTTGCGGAGCAGATCGAAGACATCCTGCGGGCAAAACTGGACAGTGACCCGTTCAACAAGTTCAAGATCGATTTGGGGACAGGCAAAGATGGCTCGTTGGAAATCTGGGTCGATGGGACAAAGTATGCCAGCGTGGATGAACTCGCCGATGCTGGTTTAAAGAAGGCGTTTCGTGAAGCCGTGGAAAAGTGGGAGAAGAGCAAGTAGAGTAATGAGTGAGAAGTAACAAGTAAAGAGGTGGCGGTCACTTTCGGAAAGTGACCGCCACCTCTTTTTGCGCAAATAATCCCTGCTACGATTTCAGAACCACTGCCGCGCCGTAGCCGACGACACGGGCGTAATCTCCGCTGACATCGCCCGAAGTGGCATATTTCAGAATTTGCACCTTGTTCGCGCCGAGGTCACGCGCCGCCCACAGCATGGACGCGACGGCGGCATGTCCGCAGGCAAAGGCTTTGCCTGTGTGTTCGGCTTCAAAAATGGATTCTGGATCGAAAGACTTGAAGCGCCTGAGCATTTCCGCGTCGAGGATGCCAGCGGTGCGCTGATCGTAAAAGTGGGATAGGTCAGTTGAGGCGACGAGGAGCGCGTTTTTACCTTTGAGCGTCTGCGCAAGGGCGCAACCCAGTTGTCTTGCAATGTCCGCTTCCTGTGCGCGGATCATGATCGGCAGGAGTTTGAACTCGTTTTTGAGGACGCGTTGTAAAAACGGGAGCTCGATTTCGAGCGAGTGTTCGGGATCGTTGGCAATGGCTGCAATTGGAATTTCGAGGCTGGATCGCAACTCCGCGAGCGCGGATTGATCCACTTCAATGTTTCCCAGCGGGGTGGCATACGCCTGGTGTTTGGTCGTGATCAACGGGTATTGTGCAAAACTGTGAAACGGCGAGAGGACGGCGACCAGATCGGGGGTGAGGTGGCGGACGGCGGCGAAGGCATGGGCGGCGACCGCGCCAGAAAAAAAGTGTCCCGCATGGGGGGCGATGACGGCGATCACTTCCCCTTTGATCTCGGGGAGGTTGGCAGCGGACAGGTAGTCATCCACACTGGCGGCGAGTTTCTTCGGGTTGCCCGCGTACCAGTCACCTGCAATCGGGGAAGGACGAAGGTCAAGCATGAAATTATTGTAGCATGAAAGAGAATGGATTTAACACGTCGAAATCGATGCGCTGAACCGGTGTTTATATTTTTCATCTTTTGCCGCCCACCACCAGCATCGATTTGGGCAGCGAGGGGAAATTTGACTTTTTAAGTGTGGTCTGTGATAATGGAATTAGGTTGAGGATGTATGAATTGCAGGATAATTACGACGGCAACAAGATATAAGCAGTTATGTGGAGACTGTCAACCGAGTTTCTAGTTAGCCCTTTGGCACACAAGACAAACTTGGCCTTGGTAAAAGGATAAAAACAGGAGATAAAAGCATGGAAAAAATGAAACTTGGTGGCTTTATTGCGCAGACACTTATAGAGATTATTGATGGTGTTTCTGTTGCTCAGGCATATGCTAAAGAAAATAATGCCAGCATAAACCCTCAGCATGTAAAATGGTCAGATACTAAAAAGAGCTTTTATGTTTCTGATTCAATTGACAAAGATGAAGCTCCACTACTTAGTCCCATTGAATTCGAAATCCTTTTAACCATTGGCGAAGATGATAAAGCGCAAGGTGGTTTGGGAATTTTCGCCGCCTCTTTAGGTATAGGAATCAAGGGAGAGGCAAAGGAATATTCAGAAACTGCAAACAGAATTAAGTTTCAGATACTTGCCAAACTTCCTCAGCAAAGATAAAGTTTTTCAATATCTAAACTAAATGGGACTGGCTCAACAGCGCGGAGTCTCGTGATAAACATCATCATGGCAGGTATCGGCATATTACTTGCACACTTCTTGATGGATTGATTTTGTGATTATAATTTTTGAGTGATTATAAAAAACGGACTGACAAATTGTGCAGTGGATTGACAGGATTCTGCGACGCACTTTGCGTCAAGCATTTCGCGTACGCGTGGCTTCGAGTTTTTTCTGTGGCGCCAAGGCGCCATCCGCGCCCACCCGCTTGTGGGTAATGTCAACTGCTAGGCGCTGGCTCAAGATTAATTCATCACATTCATAAGTTTTATGAAATGCTCTGTTGCAAAGATAATGTGAACTAGCGATGAATGTTGTAGACCAAGGCCTTGATAATCGGCTCGCGGTTCTGAAGTTGTGTCTTTCGAGAACGGATGGTATCACCAAACTTGCGTTTGATCACAGAATTGACCG
>JACRBJ010000057.1 GCA_016234555.1 Chloroflexota bacterium
CGTCGCTTGAAAATCTTTCGCATTTTGAGCGAACGTTATCGAAATCGTCGCAAACGTTTTGGGTTACGTTTTAACCTGATCGCTGCCATCTGTAACATGGAGCTCAAAACTGCTTACTAGCCTACTTTTGCAAGAGATCTAGTATAAATTCATCTTTCGACAAATAGTATTTCTTGAATTATTTCGTCAACTTAGCATACTTCTCGGCTGAACCACCCCGCCTTTCACATCCCAAACCTCGGCTTGTTCCACGAATTCATCCGCAAAGGAGTGGGTGTCTGTGGTGGTGAACAGCACCTGCGAGTCCTGGCTGACGTATTTCAGCAGGTCGGCGCGGCGCTGGGTGTCGAGTTCCGCCATGACCTCATCCAGCAAAATGACGGGGGCTTCGCCAGTGCGGGCTTTCATCCATTCCACCTCGGCGAGTTTGAGCGCAAGCAGCGTCGTCCGCAGTTGACCACGCGAACCGTAGTCGCTCACATCCGCCTTGTTGATAATAAAGCGCAAATCGTCGCGATGCGGACCAATCGTCGTCACGCCGCGTGCAATCTCTTCGCCGCGAATCTGTTTCAGCCGCGCCAAAAATCCCTGTTGAATTTCATCCAGTTCAATTGTGGAACGGTCGATCGGCGTGTCGAGTTTCAGCCCCAACTGCATCTCAGGCTTGGGCAGCGGATCGTAGGCTGGCTCGTAGGCGAGACGCAGGATCTCGGTACCACGAGTCAACTCGTGGTGGATGCGGGACGCGAAGCGTTCAATCTCCTGGACTGCTTGAATCCGCCACTCGATGATCTGCGCCCCAAACTTGACCAAAGTCTCATCCCACACTTCGAGCTGGTTGCCGTTTCCGCCGTTTTCGTTCAGCGCTTTGAGCAAGGCATTACGTTGAGTCAACGCCTGCGAATATTCGCTCAGCACGCGGGCATACGAGGGGACAGCTTGTGCCAGCGCGAGGTTGAGATAGCGGCGGCGTTCCTCGGGTCCGCCTTCAATGATCTGCGACATTTGCGGTACGAAGAGCACCGCGTTGAAATGTCCCACAATGTCGCTAACGTGACGCTTGACGCCGTCGAGCAAAATTTCCTTGCGGAGTCGCTGACCGTTGACGCCTGTCGGTTCGAGGATGAGCCTCGCTTCTATGCGGTGTTTGGTCCGTCCGCGCTGGTAATCCGCCACGAGGCGGGTTACTGCCAGCGGATTCTTCGCTTCATGGAAGTTGATGATCTGCCTGTCCGCGTGGGTTTGAAAGGAGGTGAAAGCCGCCAGAAAATAGATCGCTTCCAGAACGCTGGTTTTCCCCTGCGCGTTGCTGCCCACCAACACGACAGCCCGCCGTGGAAGTTCCAAATCCAGGCGGGCGAGACTGCGAAAATTGGTAAGGGAGAGATGTTTTAAATACATGGGTCGAAGGTTGCAGGTCAAAGGTCGAAAGTCAAAGACCTTCGACCTTTGACTTTTGACTTGTTTTTCATCACACGTTGTCTTCTATTTCTTCCTTCGGCTGCCAGATGCGTGCCGCGAGGTCGGTAAAAACCACGCCGTTGAGGTGGTCGATTTCGTGCTGGAAGATGCGCGCCAGCCAGCCAGCCACTTTCAACTTGACGGGTTTGCCGTGACGGTTCAACGCCTTCACCTGCAAAGCCTCGTGCCGCTCCACTTCGCCCAACAAGCCGGGGATGGAGAGACAACCTTCGATGCCCATCACCTTTTCCTCCGAAGCTTTGACGATCTCAGGGTTGATGAGGACGTACAATTGCTTCGGTGTGGGCGGTTTGATCGTTACTTCCACGCCTTCAGACGCGACTTCGGTTTCTTCATCCTCGTCGTCCTCTTCCGCATATTCGATCACGGCAAGGCGTTCGGAGATGCCAACCTGCGGCGCGGCGAGGCCCACACCGGGAGCCTCGCGCATGGTCTCGATCATGTCGTCGATTAAGGTCTGCAATTCCCTGCCAAAATTGGTTACTGGCTTTGCCTTGCGCCGCAGAACCGGGTCGGGCAGGGTTACGATTTGTCTCAATGCCATACTTTTTTCCTGTTCACTAATAAAGATAATCCACAGGACGACGTTCTACTCGCCGCCGTCCTGTGGACCGTCCCCGTCGAAGTTGTCGAAGTCGTCGAAGTCATCGAAGTCCATGGGTTCGGTATCGATATCGCCGCTTTCCACCTGCTGTTTCGTTGAAGATTCGGCGGGAGCTTTCACGGGCGCGTTAAAGTCATTGACGTTTTCATGATAGGCGGCGATCCAGGTGGCGAAGCGGTCACGGTCGGCGCTGCCCTCGTCCTCCTTTTTCTTGACGAGACGCCCCACGCGCCTGCGGTTGATATCCGCCTGCACGCCCGCGGGGTCGGCGACATCCTGAAAGTCGAACTGCGAGCCGCCGACGGTGATCTTGACCGTGCCGTAATTGAAAATGTTGGCGATGATTCCCTCGCGCGTGTAGGAAGTACTCAGGATGCTCTCGATCTGCGCTGCGCGTTTTCGCACCTTGCCGAAAGGGGCGCGGTCGATATCGAAAATTTGGTCGCTGGTCACCATGAAAGTGTCGTTCTTCCAGTCCTCGTACTTCCAGAGGAACCATCCAAAGTCAACCAGGGAGAGGATGAAAATGACGAGCGAGATCGTATCGGGCATGAAATTCGAGGCGATCAAATCCAGTTCGGGCGAGTCCACAATGTGGAAGAAGCGCCACAATTGCATCGTGAATAAAAACGCGGCGAGCGCCAGCGGCTGCCATGCCTCCTGAAGCAGCACAAGCCAGTGTTTGTGATAGGTGATCGTCCCAGCATCTTCTATGCGCAAAGCAAAAAGGGTCTTGAACGCGACCCACCACAACGGCTGTTTCGCCAGGTTTTTGTCGATCACCACAGGCGGAAGGTCGTCCAGCTTCTTTTTGTTGACAGGCAGTCCCAGCTTCTCACGGATGGTGTTCTTCATCAAATCCTTTTGCGAGATGGCGGTCACCGACCTGACGCGCTCCCAATATTCGCGGATCATGTCCGCCGCCTGGGTGGGATGATCCACGTAATCGAATTCCAGGGTGCTGACAAAGGTCTTTACGATGACGTTGCCATAATCCAAAATTCTACCCAACTGGTCGGTCTCCACGTTCACAGAAAGCACCGAACTGAGCGGCGCCTCCTCGCGGCTGTCGTAAATCCCAACCACCTTTTCGAGCCAGATCACGCGCTGGTTGGTGACGATGTAATAGTCGTTGCTCCAATCCACGATCTGCCAGATGATCCATGCGATGTCGGCAACCAGGGATACGCCGCCAATTGCCAGCGGGATCGCAGACCTTGTCAGTCCCCACAGGATAAAACCGATGAGCGGCAAAAGCAGGACAAGCACAGGCACAACCAATGCCTGGTACAGACGCAGTCTATGCCTGCGCGCCACAAAGTAAATGATCTCCTTCGGACCCAGCCAGTCGAACCTGGTCACGCGCGCCAGTTTATGGCTCTTGATGGCAACCAGGAAATTCGGCTTTAGCTTCGGATACGTGCCGAGCAGTTCGTCAAAATGTTTACGGGAGAGGAAAAGCAGGGTGGTGTCTTCGACGGCAGTAATGGTTGCGGAGCGGTTGCGGTTTTCGACCAGCGCCTCCTCGCCGAAATAATCCCCACCCACCAACCAGATGATCACCTCGTCGCCCTTTGTATCACGCGGACGAGTGACGTTGACCCTGCCCTTGAAGATGACATAAAAGCCCTCGGGTTTGTCGCCGCGCTTGAAGAGCACCTTGCCAGCAGGCACTTCCACCTCGTCGAATTTAACGGCAATGCCTGTCAGTTGATCCTCCTTCAAGCCGCTGAAGAGGTGAATCTTGTTGAGAAGAATGACGCGCTGTTTGAGTTCGATCACGGTTTGATTCTATCAAATTTCCCGCACAATGGTACATCCGAAGGCGGGAGATTCCGTCAGGTTGGGTAAATTCCCTTCGAGCAGCGACTCAACCGCCTCGTCCAGAAAAAAGCGGGTGGGGACTCTCTGGCGGAAGGTAACGTTGTCCACCGTGCCGCGATAACGCAGGATTCCTTCACGGTCGACGACGAAGACGTGCGGCGTGGTCCGCGCCCCAAGCTGATCAGCCACCCGACAGTTTTGGTCCAACAGGAGGTTTGGCAGGCGGCGCGCTTCGGCGACGGCTTTTATCGCCCCGACGGATTCGTTTCGGTTCGAGGCGACGGTCAACAAAACGACATCCTGCCACTGCACAAGCATGGACAGAATCGCCCTGTCTGTCCGCTCGGAATGCGGACACTCGCACGACCAAAAGTTGACGATGACGATTTTTCCGCGATGGCCGCTTAAACGATGAAGCCTGCCATCAAGGGCAGGCAACGCAAAGTCGGGAACGGGTTGGTTTATATCCATCATTGGACGTAGGGGCGAGGTCACCTCGCCCTGGGCGGGAAGACCCCGCCCCTACACAATTAATCCAAAATCCCAACGCCCGCCAGTTTCTCGATCACACCCACCACAGCGGAATTATCCAGCTCACCCATGCCGAGTTCGATCATCTGCTGGAACAGGGCTGTGTTCGCAAGCGTCCCGGAGATGGGGACATCATATTCCTCCGCCGTATCCATCACGATCTTCATGTCTTTCAACTGCATGTGCGCCTTGAAGCCGGGGTTGCGGTTTCCGTCGAACAAACGCGGCGGTTTGACATCCAGAGTCCAGCACTGCGCTGCGCCGCCCTTGATGGCATCCACCACCTTGCGCGGGTCCACGCCCGCCTTCTTCGCAAAGACGAGCAGTTCGCCCATCGCCACCATCTGCGCCGCAACCATGATCTGGTTTGCCGCCTTCGCCACCTGACCCGCTCCCGGTCCGCCGACGTGGGTGATGGTCTTGCCCATGGCTTGAAGCACGGGCATGGCTCGTTCCAGCGCGGACGCGTCTCCACCGACCATGACCGTCAGCGTGGCATTGCGCGCGCCGATATCGCCGCCAGAAACCGGAGCATCCAGCGAGTACACGCCTTTCTTCGCCAGTTCCGCCGCAATCTTCCGCGCCGACGCCGGTTTGATGGTCGAGTTATCGATCACGATCAAGCCGTCGTGCGTGGCTTCGATAATTCCGCGCCCGCCCAGCACCACCTTTTCCACGTCGGGCGAATCAGGCAGGTTGGTGAAAACGATGTCCGACTGCGCGGCAACCGTCGCCGGGGACGATGCACGAATGGCGCCCTCCGCCACCAGTTCATCCACCGCCGCCTGTGAACGGTTATGCACCACCACGGGGAATCCCGCCTTGAGAATGTTGCGGGCAATCGACTTGCCCATCAATCCCAGACCGATATATCCAACTTTGAGCATGTTGACTCCTTGCGTGAGAATATACCGGAATTATAACGCCCCCTCCGCCGCTTAAACGACGCCTCCCTCAAAATTTGTTTGATTTTGAGGGAGGACGAGGAGGTGGAATTGATTTGCTATTTGATGTCGTAGGTGAGGTTGACTGTGACGGAAATCGTCAATTGACCAGGCTGGATGGCAACCGCGCTTTGTGCTGTCGCTCCGCCGCCACCGCCGCCCTTGCCTTCAAAGACAGGGTAGGGACTGTTGTCGTAGAAGCTGATGTTCTGGATGTCGCCCAGATTCACGCCGGCTGCATCGGCTAATTCCTGCGCCTGCTTCTTGGCATCTTCAACTGCCTTGGCGCGGGCTTCCTTCACCGCAGCAGATTTGTCCGCCACATCGAACTGAATGCTGTTGATGCTGTTCGCGCCGGCGGCAATGGTGTCGTCGAGCAGGTCGCCAAGACCATCGAGGTTGCGCACGGTCACGTAGACGGTGTTGTCCACCATGTAGATTGTGCCGGTCACCGTGCCTTCGGGGCTGTATTGCTGCGAGGGCCAGATGCTGAAGTTGGTGGTGCGCAGGTCCTTGTCCTCGACGCCTGCCTTCTTGAGTGCATCCAATACAGCGTTTGTCTGAGTCTTGTTCGCTGCCACAACCTCAGAGGCGGTGGCGCCTTCGCTGTGCACGCCGATGTAAATATAGGCAATGTCAGGGGTCAGGTAGGTGGTGCCGAGTCCGTTCACATTCAGGGTGCGGGTGACAGGCTGCGCCTGACCCACCACGGCGGGTCCACAGCCACTCAGGATGAGGGCAAAAGCCAGAACTGCAAAGACTAAAATTTTTGTACGCATGTTTGTATCTCCTTTTGCAAGTTAGACGCGCCCATCCTCGAAAAAGTTCCCTTGTTTTTTGACCCATTTACGACTAAAATTTTGCACAAATGTTCTAGTGAGAGACCATGCCCATCAACTACCAGCAAATCCATACCAAGATCCAGGAAATCGGCGCAGGCGCAAGGGAGCGGAAAAAGACCCTCGAGGAACGACGCGCCCTCGCCCGCAGTTTGCTCGCCAGTTTTTCCTCCGAACTGGATGTGTTGAAGTCCAAAGTTGATTCTGCCAAAGCGGCGGATTCCAACATCCGATGCGCTGTCCCGCTCAATGAGTCTCTTGCTTCGCACCACCCGACAGTTGATTCGGTTATCCAAGCGACTCTAATCGCCGCGGACGGTTCGCAGGTCAATCCCGACAGGCACGCCGCTGTCCAGTTCGGACTGGTCAACGTGGGAGCGATCACCCTGCGGCTGGACTCCGGCGAAGCGCCAATCATCTCCACCGAAACCGACTTGATGTTCGGCGACGACCTGATGCCCAACGGCATCCCCATGTCCGAAGGCATGGTGGCATTGAAGCGTGACCTCGCCGAGCGTAGAAAACTGGGGGAGTTATCGGAAGGGGTTGAAGGACAAGTTGTCACCTTCACCGACGGTCCCATCGAGTTATGGGGGGCGCAGGGTGAAGACTCGAAATCCTTCCACGAGTTTCTCGAAAAATACAAAACCACCCTCTCCCGCCTGCAAACGCGCGGCGTAATTACCGCCGGCTACGTGGACAAACCGTCCGCCGACCTGGTTGTCCGTCTGCTTGAAATCGCCCATGCCGACCTGGAACAGACGAAGGGAATCCGCGAGTTCCATCCACTGCGCGGCGTCAGTGACCGCTGGCTCTTCGGCGAACGCGAGAATCCGCTCCTGCCGCCCGGTGAGCGTTCGGCGGTGTTCAAGATTCAATCTGCTTCCGAAAAGAATTACAAAGGTCTGCTCGAAGTCCATTTCTTCTATTTGAATGTCGGCACCGAAGGACACCCCTGGCCCGTCCGCGTGGAAATTCCGCGCTGGGTGGTGGACGACCGCGCCCAATTGGACTTGCTCCATGCCGTGCTGGTCAGTCAATGCCGGATGATGGGCAGCAAGCCGTATCCATACTTGCTGCATCGTGCTCACGAGACGGCGATTGTCAAAATGGAAGAGAAACAGCAGATCGAGCAATTGCTGTCCATGGAACTTCGCCGCAACAACGAAGAAGTGGACGATATTTCCAATAAGAGTTCAGCAAAAGGGTTAGCCCCCAGAACAAAACGGTAAATCGTAGGGGCGCGGTTTCCGCGCCCTTTTTATGATTGCCACGCACATTGGGCGGGGGGACCCCGCCCCTACGGAGAAATAATTTCATGACACAACCAATCGAAATCGGACGTTTACTTCGCGCAGGGACAACGGGATTCATTGCGGGCTGCCGCGTGAATCAGTTGAGCGTGCCTTCGTTCGGGGCGCTGGTCCGCGCGCCGCTGGGGGAGGGCTATCAGGTGTATGGGATCATCCACGATATTCACATTGACGACGACGGTCTTGTTCGCCAATTGGTGACATCGGAAAATATTTCAGACTCTGTGATGCGCGACAATCGCGAGAACCGCATTGTGCCCGTGGAAATGTCTGTGCTGGCGGTGGGCTATGAACAGGATGGCAAAATCCATCATCTGCTGCCGCCGCGTCCGCCGTTGAGTTTGGATGTGATCTATTTGTGCGATGCGAATGATATTGTGCGGTTCACCGAGAAGTTCGGGTATTTCCGTCACATCTTGAACGGCAAGGATGTACCTGTAGGTGAGGTCATCGCCGCGCATATTTTGCAGGCGGGGAAAGCAAGGGGCGCGGATGGCACGCGGTGGATCGAGTCCGCGACGCAGGAAGTGATTACGCTGCTGCGGGATGATTACCCGACGTTGATGTCCGTGTTGGGCGCACTGGCGGATATTTCGTGAAGGCTTTTCAACCACACAGTGTCACGAAGGTACACAAAGGTTTTAAAAGCCTTTTTTTGGTGATCCTTTGTGGCCCTTCGTGGTAAACAAAGAGGTAAATATGCGTATACAACGAACTCAAATCGGTTATCTCGTCGGTGGCGGACTCAAGGAAAATTTCCGCGTGCGGCTCACTGTTTCTCCGCAGGAGATTCAGGAAGGCGCGTTTGTCGTCATCCAGAGCGGAAACTGGAATTACTACGGCATTGTGACCGATATCAATCTCGGCGCGACAGACCCACGCTTTGCGGATGAGCAGACCGAAGTCCGCTTTCCGCCGCAGATTGCCAAGGCACTACACGGGCAGACGTTGTACGCGAATCTCGAAGTGCTGCCCAACCTGATGCTGGAAGTCGGTCCCGATGAAGGTTCGCCCGAATACAAGGAATGGCGCGATAACCTGAAAGACGAGCCACGCATTCTGCCCGTCAAGAATATCCCGCCGCACCATGCCGTCGTGTCGCTGGCGAACGAAGGCGACATCGCCGAAATCTTTGGCGACCCAAACGGAGACGGCAATTTCGTCATCGGCTACACCCGCGAGCAGGGACATCCCGTCTGCATCAATCTCGAAAAGTTCGTCCAGCGTTCGTCGGGAGTCTTTGGGGCAACCGGCACGGGCAAGTCGTTCCTGACGCGGCTGGTGCTGGCTGGCTTGATGAAGTACGACCGCGCCGCCGTGCTGGTTCTGGACATGCACAACGAATACGGCTTCGACGACGTGGCGTCCGACACGAAGAAATCCGTCAAAGGGCTGAAGAGCCTCTTCAAGAGCAAGGTCAACTGTGTCGGCTTGGGAGCAGGATCAACCATCCGTGGCAACCAGGTGGATTTCAATCTGGAAGTCGCCATGGACGACATTTCCACCGCCGACGTGGAAACCCTCACCCGTGAGTTGAATCTGCGCGAGACGACCGCCACCACGCTGAATGCTTTGTACACCTCGTTTGGCAAGGGTTGGTTCAGGGCGTTCAAGGCGATGAATCAGGAGGAAGTCGAAATCGAGGACGACAAGGGGCGCACAAAGAAAGTTCCGCATCCCGACAGCGTGGCAGCGTGGGCAAACCAGAACGGCGTGAACGTGATGGCGGCGGTGGGCTTGCAGGATAAACTGCGCCGTCTCTTCGACAAGCCCTACATCGTGGACAAACCCGCTTCTGACTCGGTGGCGCAAATCATCCAGTCGCTGGAGGCTGGGAAGCATGTGGTGCTGTCGTTCGGCGAACACGAGCAAGATTTGGATTACTTGTTGGTTTCCAATTTGATCACGCGCAAAATCCGCGCGGCGTGGGAGAAGAAAACCAACGACTTCCGCACACACGGCAAGGCGGAACCAAAGCCCCTGATCATCGTCGTCGAGGAGGCGCACAAACTGCTCAACCGCGAGATGGCGGCGCAGACCACTTTCGCCACCATCGCCCGCGAACTCCGCAAATATTACGTCACCCTGCTTATTGTGGACCAGCGTCCCTCGCAGATTTACGACGAGGTCATGTCCCAGCTTGGCACGCGCATCAGCGGCTGGCTCGGCGATGACCTCGATATTCAAGCCGCGCTTTCGGGTCTTTCAGGGCGTGATGCCCTGCGCGGGATGCTGGCGCGTCTGCAACCGAAAGAGGAAGTTCTGCTGCTCGGTTGGGGTGTGCCGATGCCATTACCTGTGCGCTCACGCAGGTATGATGAGGCGTTTTGGAAGGAGATGAGCGGGGGGAAGAAGTCCGAGGCGCAGAATATGAAGGAGTTGGGATTTTAGGATTCTTATGGATGAATAAATTTTGTATTTTTTGCGGCAAAAAGCCAAGGAATAAAAATAATGAGCATGTAATTCCGAAATGGCTGATTGAACTTACAGGCGATCCGAATCGTGTTGTTTACTTTGGTCCAATTTTTAACGAAAAAACAATGTCTTTAGAGACAAGAGAATTTGCTTTTGATCAATTTCAATTTCCATCTTGTGAATCTTGCAATCATAAATATTCAGAACTAGAAATAAATGCAAAAAGTACTATACAGCGCTTGATAAACAACGAAGCGTTGTCTAGTGCAGACTTTATGATTCTTTTTGATTGGTTGGATAAGGTTAGGGTGGGGCTGTGGCTTGCTTATAATTATTTATCGAAAAATATTTCAGAGGTGGATCCAAACTACCATATTGCCAACAGAATAGGTAATAGTGATCGTGCCATTTTCATATATAAATCAGACTCTGTTCAATCTGGAATAAATTTTGCGGGTGTAAACGTTCCAGCTTTTCAGTATTATCCTATTTGCTTTAATCTCAGAATTAACCAATATTGTCTTTTTAACTTATCGACAGATTTTGTAATTTCAAAGCACTTAGGGCTTCCATACTCTGACGAATCATATTACACAGATGGACAAAGTATAAAGTATGTACTGACTGAAGGCAAAAACCGTATTTTGCCCCCAATTGTGAGAGCAGCTTACGACAAAAAATGTACAGAAATATATCAGCCAATTTTCCCTCATTACGAGGGGAAGGAACGAATTGGGCATTTGTATAATACGGATCATGTTAGGTCTTTGTCTCAAGACCATGAAAAGGGGGTTGGAAAAATATTAGTTAGCGAGAAAAATAAAATAGTTGAATATCCATTGATGGAGTCGAAAGCTTGGATACCAAAAAATGTTTGGAAAATGCCTGATTTGATGAGAATGATTGCAAAACAAGTTTTTGAATTTCAAATTTATTATCTTAATCGGGGACCTAGTTATGCTGAAGTCAGTGCGGAAAAGAAAAACTTGATAAAAGAACAATATTTTTTGGCAAAGAAAGTAAACAAACTATTTATAAAGATCGCAGATGAAGAATAAAATTTGTAAGCGAGGGGCTGATTGATGGTGAGTCATGTCCGCGTGATGGCGGAAGGGTGGGTGAAACGGTCTGCGCATTGTCCGTGTTGCGGGGTGTAGGGGCGCGGTCCCCGCACCCGATGACAAAACATTGGACACAATACATGTGGCAGGGAAATCCTGCTCCTACGATGCGGATGGGGAAATGGCGTTCCCGTGAACCTGGGCGGGAAGACCCCGCCCTACGACAATCAATTTATAATTTCGGCATGGTCAAATTCGATCCAAAAATTCATCACAGGCGTTCCACCCGCTTGCAGGGATATGATTATTCACAGGCGGGCGCGTATTTTGTCACCATTGTCACGTGGCAAAGGGAATTCTTGTTGGGGGAGATTGTAAATGGGGAAATGATGTTGAGCCGTTACGGGGAGATCGTTCAGAAATGGTGGTTGGAGATTCCCATCCATTTTCAAAATGTGGAAACAGGCGCGTTCGCCATCATGCCGAACCATATCCATGGAATAATCTTTATTTTGGCGGGTAGGGGCACGGTCTCCGTGCCCGAGGACGACATGATCCAGGATGTACAGGGCGGGGAGACCCCGCCCCTACGTAAACCTACATTGGGACAAATTATTGCGTATTTCAAATACCAATCCACAAAGGAAATGAATACAGTGGAGAATGCAGGGGTGGTCACAAAATTTTGGCAGCGTAGTTATTATGAGCATGTGATTCGCAACGAGAAGGATTTACAAAACAAAACGGATTACATCGAAGCCAATCCGCTATTATGGGATGAGGATAACGAGAATCCGCGCAATGCGACCTGATTGATGGTGAGGCGTGTCCGCGCGAGGTTGTCAACGGATTACTTCGCGTAACGGACACCTGCACTGCACCGAACGCAGTGCGGTGCAAGTGTGCACGGATGGAAACGGATTGTGGGGAATGGAGGGGCGCGGAGACTACAAACCTGAGTCTTCAGCTAAAAACAAACCCGCCCACGAAATTTATTCTCCGTGGGCGGGTAATATTACTGAACTGTTTTTTTTTCTAACGCACGATCACCGCGTCTATCGAACCAGGGGCGTATCCGGAGTTCACAAAGACCAATTGAAGTGTGTGAATTCCTGGTGTAAGTTGACCGGGATAATCCCAGCGTTTTTGAGATGTATACGTGGCTAGTTTTTGATCAAGAGTATCCACCTGTACACCATCCATATAAACCTTCATCTTTCCGTAGTTTGGTCCGCCCCTGTACAGAACACCAAAGTATTGTCCTGTGAAGATGAAGGTCATGGACGAATCATTCTGGGTCGTCAGCTTGATGGAGCCGTTATAAGCATCCGCCATACTCTTATCTTCCCAACCAGCGGAGTAGACAACCGCGCTGTCTTTGTCGTCATAGAAGGTTTCTGAAGATGGCTGGGTTGTTGGCGGTATGGGTGTTGGCGGTATGGGTGTCGGCGTAGCGGGAAGTCCCGTAGGTACGGGAGTCGCGGTCACGATGACCGTTGGCGGGATCGTTGTTGCAGTGGCGGTAGGCAACGCTGAGGTTGCTGTCGGAGTGGCAGGCAACAAAGTGGGTGTTGGGGTTGACGGCAATGGGGATGCGGTAGGAGCAGCGGTATTCGTCGGCGGAACAGGTGTGGAAGTAGCCGTAACTACGCCCGCAGACTCATAGGCTCCAATGTCGTATGACGCGCCCGTCCGGCGCGGGTTCCCGGCAAAATCCAGCAACCAGCTGCCCGTTACACTATTTTGATACGTGTCAACCGCCGCAATCTTGTCGACAGCCGCCCCGATCGGGGACAAGTCAGACGGGGGGTTTTTATAGACTCCGGACGGAGATATGTTATTAGCCCTCGTTCTAAATCCTGTCGGCAGTGTTGAGGTGGTTATATTTCCAATTGCATCCGAGAATTTTAGAAATTCGGGACGGCTGAATGCCATGCCTGCATTGCCGCCGAACGCAGAGTTGTTGAGGTAATGCACCCCGTCCATGCCGTAATTGACAAACGCACCGCCAGATGCATTCACAAGGATATTTTGGCGGATAACATTGTTTGTGTTCCCGTCCCTGCATGACCCATCCCCGTTGGTGTCACCATATTGATTGTTCTCGCCGCCAACCTTGCATGTAACCCCACTACCCGAATAGTTGATGAGGGTAATGCCTCTATTTGTATTGTGGATGTTGTTGTTTTCGATCAACGAATCAAATCCATTCTCAAGCTGGATTGACTCAGACCCGCAACCGGAAATGTCATTTCCACGAACGGTATTTCTCCACTCAACAGTATCGGCTCCGTCAAAATTGATACACTGACCCGCGTTTCCAGTGCCGTAAATATCATAAATCGTGTTGTACTCGGCAATGTTGTCATGGGTGTATCCCATGCTCCAAATCGCGGAACGGTAGAACCCGAAGATTGTGTTGCGCCTGAAAATATTGTGATGAGTTGGCGAGGCGTTACCAGTTGCTCCGCCACCCCACGTGTCTCGTATTCCCGCCTGCCACTCGATTGAGGATTTGGCAAGATGCTGTCCATTGATGGTATTGTTTTCCACCAAATGGTAACTGCCTCTAATCAGCACACCGCCGCCCAACAGGGTATTATTTTTTATGACCCAGCGTGTCGGGGTTGAACCTCCCCAATTGGCAGACGTAACCAAAACTGCCACAGAGGATGCTCCTGTTGTGGTGATGGTAAAACCATCTATGATCCAATAGCTGGAACCTCCCGCGTCCCTGATTCCGTGACTTGTACCACCCCTTATCGTTACAGCTTCGCTTTGATATCTTGCGAGGGTAATGGGGCTGGAAGCCGTCCCTGATTTATTGATGACCAGATTTTCGTTATATGTTCCTGCTCTGACCAGACAAGTACTTCCAGCCACTGCAACATTAATACACTTCTGAATTGTTTTGAATGGGGATGCCAACGTTCCTGCATTGGCATCATTTCCACTCACAGACACGTAATAGGGATTCGCAGGTGCCGCGACAGCAGGCGCAGATGATGCGCCAGCGCTGATATAACTTCCAAATGCCAGCGCCAACAATACAATGGCACTCATTAATCGATGTGTTACCTTACTCATTACTTTTGCTCCTTACTAAAAAACCATTTCAAGATCACGGTGAAAATCACCTTTGTTTCGTGTTTTTGCATTTCAACTTTTCGCCGGTTTTCTGTTTTCAATATTGCTGCCGGGCTTTTTTTACACGAAGGGCATTTCGCCTGCATGTAGGCTAACATAGCCATCATTCGTACCAAGGGTATTTGAGCAGGACTTGAGTACTACCTCCATGTACACTTATGCAAACAAGTGAATCAACTTTGCAGTTAAGCAAGAACCTTGATAATTGCGTGCCAAAATGCCATTAATTAGCGCAAACACAAGCCAAAACTTGATGAGAATCAAAAACACTGGGACATCCATCCCAGTGTTTTTGATTTAATCCAGAAAAGACGCGTTAACTGCACCCGCTCAATTGAATTGCGCGCGGGTCACGTCCGAAGGCGAGGCGCTTCGCCCAGGTGCTGGGGAAGGTGTGCAGGGCGCGGGCATCCATCGGCACGGGCGGGTTCATCCGCCAGCCAGCGCGGGCTAAATTCCTGCGGATCTGCTCCACGCCGTCTTCGAGAGACCAGCCTGCTTCGGCGAGCGCGCCGCCGTTCAGGCGGAGTTCCATTGTCGCGCCCAATCTCAAAGCGGATTCAAGTCCGCGCAGGAGCAGAGGGTCGCCGGTCAGCAGACTTCCGAGCAGGCTGCCCCACGGGAAGTTGATGGTGACGTGTGAGATGAGTCCGCCCAGTTCGTTTGGCAACGCCTGTGCGCTGGCGATGACGTAGAGCAGGTTGGGCAGTTTGGCGCGGGAAAACTCGTGCAGGTTCTCGCGGCACGAGTCCAAGCCGATGACGAAACGCCCCGGAAAACTTTCAGCGTGGCAAAAGGCAAATTTGCCGTCACCAGTTCCGAGGTCCAGGGTAGCGCAGGGATAGTTTGCAAGCCGCGCCCGCAGCGTAGTCAAATCCAAAGTATGGGACATTTTGCCCCGAATCGTTTCCATATCGAAACCTCCAATTTGTCGAAGTTGAAAAAAGGCGACAAATTGGAGCGGGGCGGAGCGCGGGCGCGCTTAAACGAAAACAGACGGCGTCAAGCACCGTCGAGGTCATCGGGTGTAGGTTTTTTACGGGTTAGGGGGAATGGGACTTAACAGGGTGGGCGTGCGGTGTTCATGAAAAAATTATACCCTCGTGCGGCGAATTTTTTTGTTGGAAAAATGTAGGAGATTTAATGGCTGGGGGTCTTCGAGAAGAGGTTGATGACCGCAATGCCAACGATAATGAGCATGATGCCGATGCCGCGCGCCCAGTCGATTGGCTCGCGCCAGATGACCATGCCGATGATCACCGTCAGCACGATGCCGATGCCCGACCAGAGCGCGTACGCCACGCCGAGGGGAATGACCTTCAGGCTGAGAGAAAGCAAATAGAAGGAGAGTCCATACCCAACCACGACGACCAGGCTGGGGACGAACTTCGTAAATCCCTCCGAAAATTTCAGGGCAGCGGTGCCGATTACCTCACTGAGGACGGCGAAGAAGAAGATCAATGCGGTTTTCATGGACACATCCTTGTTCGTTGGTTGAGGGATTGTACTTGATTACTCGAGTTTGGATTTCCAAAAACCTTTGCCGCGAATTTCGCTAATTACGCGAATTTGGAATTTTATTCGCGTAAATCTGCGCAATCGGCGGCAAGGGAGATTTCTCCAATTCCGAATAAAAAACAGCCCATTCCCGTATATAGTATGACAAAGGCAAGAAACGGAAGGAACCTGTGGTGATCGTTTTCGAAGTCAGTGAAACAGAACTTGTGCTCAAAGCGCGGGACGGCGACCGAAACGCCTTCAACGAACTTGTCCGCATCCACGCGCGGGGCGTGATGGACGTCATCTACCGCATGTGCGGCGACGCGCAGGTGGCGGAGGACGCCGCCCAGGAATCTTTCATCCGCGCCTGGTCGCATTTGGGTTCCTTCCGCGTGGATTCGTCCCTGCGAAACTGGCTGTACCGCATCGCGCTCAACACCGCCACCGATATGCTGCGCAAAGACAAGCGCATCCTGCCCGGAGACGTGGACGATTTTCAACTGGCTGACCCACAGCCCGGTCCTGAAGGAATTTACTTGCAGGAGGAACGGACGGCGCTGGTGCAGGCGGCGATCCAATCCCTGCCGGATGCCAGCCGCGCGGTGCTGGTGTTGAAGGAGTACGAGGGGCTTTCCTACCGCGAGATTGCCGACGCCCTCGATATTCCCATCGGAACCGTCATGTCGCGTTTGAATTATGCGCGTCAGGTATTGAAGGAAAAACTGCAAGGACAGAGGATTGCGTTGATGGAGGCTGAACATGTCTAACCACATCACTGAATGGTTGAACGCCTATATGGATGGCGAACTGAAGAACGGAAAGCTTCATCAGGTGGAGAAGCATCTCGCCGAGTGCGGGGAATGCCGGGCGGAGTTGGAGTCTTTGAAAGGTCTCTCCAACCTGTTACACGAAGTTCCTGCGCCTGAATTCACACCGTCGGAGCGATTCGCCGCCCAGGTCAGTCTCCGCCTTCCGCACGCCAAGCCGGGGGTGACGAGAAGCAAAGCGCAGGAAATTGGATGGTGGATGATCCCCGTCAGCCTGCTCCTGCTCTGGGTCTTCGTCGGCACAACCGAAGTGGTCAGCGAAATGGTCCTGACCGCGAACAGGCTTGGCTTGTTGAGCTTGAACGATGCTCCCACCTGGCTGGCGTCTGATCCGTCCAATGAAGCCGTCTGGTCGGGACAGCTTGGAGAATTCGGGTTTCTGAGCGGGAACAGCCTGCAATACGCTGAACGTACAGAGGCCTTTACGAGAAACAACCTGCCTCAGATCGTCTGGCAGTCAGCGATTGCCCTGCTGTATCTGAGTTGGATTGCAATTTGGTGGGCGCGGCATACGCGTCGGGAGACTGATCAACTCCCCGAAGGCTAAACCAGCCCACAGCCAAATGAACTAACAAATCAAAAGAAGGTAAAAATGGATCCTATTAAAATCTTAAAACGTGCATGGCACATCCTGTGGAGTTATCGAGCTTTATGGGTTTTCGGCTTGATTTTGGCAATGGCGGGCGCAGGCTCGCTGGGCAACAACGGCTCGAACAACAGCTCCCGCAACGAGGCAAACTCGCAGAGCAGCCAGCAGCAACCGCTTCCCGAAGATATGGGTGAAGCTTTCAAACAGGTCACTCATGAAATACAAAAGGCGTTCTACGCAGGTCTGGACAAGGTCGGCATCCCCAAAGATGATGCGGGTACTCTGATCGGAATTGTGATTGCCTTCGTCATCTTCTGCGTGATATTGGGACTGATCTTTGCCGTCGCGCGATACGTCGCCGAGACCGCAGTCATCCGCATGGTGGACGAGTACGAAAATACGGGCACGAAGATGACCATCCGCGAGGGATTCCGCATCGGCTGGTCGCGCACCTCATGGCGATTGTTCCTGATCAACCTGCTGGTGAATCTGCCGCTCATCCTTGGCATGACGTTGCTCCTCGTCGGGGTTGGGATGGCAATCTTCCAAAGCATGACACGGGGCTTCCAGACGCCCGCGATGTTCCTGATTGTCGCCTTGATCGCCTTCATGTTCCTGGTCATCTTTGTCGTGGCGATCATCACCATCTTCCTCGGCTTGCTGCGACACTTCTTCTGGCGGGCTTGCGCGCTGGAGAACCTCACCGTGCGTGAATCGCTAAGTCGCGGCTTCCAGATGGCGCGCCAGAATTGGAAGAACATCGGCATCATGTGGCTGGTGATGATCGGGCTGGGAATCGTCTGGGCGGTTGTGTCGGCAATTGCACTCGTCCTGACCCTTCCTGTGGTCGCAGTGACAGCGGTGGCTGGCGCCCTCGTGGCGGTCATCCCTGCCCTGCTTGCGGGCGGATTGACCAGCCTCTTCCTCAATGGTTGGTTACCGTGGATTGTCGGCGTCCTCTTTGTCCTGCCGCTGTTCTTCACGGTCGCGTTCTCCCCCTGGCTGTTGTTACAGGGCTGGCAGACAGTCTTCACCTCCACCGTGTGGACGCTGGTCTACCGCGAGTTGAAAGCGCTCCCCGCGCTGACCTCGCAGGTCGTGGACGAAAGTCCGCTGCCGCCAGTGAGTTAATTGGAGCCTTGCCTCAGGGTTCCCCCTCCATCCTTTTGGTGGAAACCCTCAGTGATCGAAATAGCGTAAATCAAAAACCCTCCGAAGTGCTTTGGTTGAAGTACTTGGAGGGTTTTTGATTTGAGTCCTATCAATTTAACAAAACACCCACACAACTTGAAACGAATCGGTTAAGATAAAGTGAAGTCATCTAAACTTTGAAGTTGCGCTGAATTTATATGGTAATCGGGATGAAAAGGACTGGCATGGAACACCACACCAATAATTATCTAACTCTCCTCGAAGACCTGGAATATTCATCTGCACAAAGTTTTTTTGTAGATGAATTCGCCCAAAAATCCATTGACTCAGAAGTTTTTCATTCTGGTTTAGCCATTTGTTATTCAAGAACCAATAAAATGGCGGAAGCCAAGCAGGAAGTGTCAAAAACGCTTAAGAATGAACAGCCGTCGTTTTTGAGACATATTGCCTTGGGGTTGATCGCTGAACAAGAAGGTGATTTTGCTTTGGCTGAGGAGGAGTATAAAAAGTCTGTGGGTTTAGGGAGTAATGAAGCCTATTCTTGGTTTATGTATGGAACGTTTCTGCTTTCCCAAGGACGGTACGATGAAAGTCTAAAAAAATTACTTCAAGCGCAAACACTAAATAACGCGTCCTGGGCAGGCAAGGTAAATTTGGCATATTTACACTTTCATTTAGGGAAGTATATGCCTGCATCCAAGTATGCAATTTCAGCGTTTCTTTTGAAACCCAACGAGCTAACATTGCAGCAAGTTGCCCGCATCTTGTCCAAAACCTTTTTGTGGTTTTTTGGAGCATTGGTTATTATAGAATTTTTGGCATTAAGGATTTACCCCGACTCTGCTGTGCCACTGTTTTTTTTAGGGTTCACAGTTTGCTTTTTGTCATTAATGAATTACCTGAGCTCCAGGAAAAAGCTGCATTTGTTTTTAGGCTTATTTATGGTTCTGCTATGTATTGCATACTACTACGTTTATGTAATCTAAAGATGGATAGCTACAAACTCAGCCCAGCATGAAACGCGACCTTTATTTCAGCAAACCAATCATGAATGCGGCGGGACTGTTGGGATTCAGCCCAGACCTCCGAGATTTGGGAAACCTCGGAGGTCTCAAAGATTTTGGCGCGTTCGTGACGAACCCCATCAGCCTGCGTCCGCGGACGCCGGCGGCGCATCCGTCGGTGATCGAGTTCCCCGGCGGATTCCTGCTGCATTCGGGCCTGCCGAATCCCGGGCTGACGGCGGTGGTCAAGAAGCACGCCTCGCGCTGGAATCGCGCCGACATCCCCACCATCGTCCATTTGATGGCTGACCGTCCCGATGAGACCCGTCATATGATTCAAATGCTCGAAGGCATCGAAAACGTGATGGCGGTGGAGCTCGGCTTTGCACCGCTTTTGTCGGATGACATTATTTTGCTAAATTTGGAAATGTGCGCAGGCGAACTGCCGTTGATCTTTTCCCTGCCGGCGGAGCAAATCCTGCGGTTGGGTCCGCGCCTGATGGAAGGCGGAGCGGCAGCAATCAGCATATCATGTCCGCGCGGGGCGTTGAGACAAGGAGACAAATTGGTCACGGGTAGACTGTATGGGCGATCACTGTTTCCGCGTTCATTGGAACTAGTCCGCTCGGCGGCGGTGATCGGGATTCCAATCATCGGGGCGGGCGGAGTCTGGACGGAGCAGGATGCGGCGGACATGCTGTCAGCGGGGGCAATGGCTGTCGAAACAGATGCCAGCTTGTGGCTGCCGCGCGAAGCGTCTGCTTGAGGTGTGGAACAGCTCGAAGGGCGGATTCAGTTTATAAATTGCTCTGTTGCAAACATCTGAGTGAGCTGGTAGATTTAAGGGCATGAACCAACGAGAGAGCCGCTATGTAAAAGTCGCCAAAATTGCATATCGCCTGACCAAACAGGCATTGCCAAAGTATTCACACGCCAAGAGTCC
>JACRBJ010000056.1 GCA_016234555.1 Chloroflexota bacterium
ACATCCACCATGCTTTGGTTACTATTATGAGACGAGCAGAATTACTTTCACGCATTTTGATCATCATTGGAATCATCCTTGCGGTTGGCGCGCCGTTGTACTTCTGGAAGAGCACACCGATCATCCATGCTCAGATGGCAGACGATGGCGGATGGAGTCCCGATGTTATTCAAGCGGAAGTTGGAAAGCCCCTCCATTTGAAATTCACATCGGATGATGTGGTGCATGGTTTTGCTGTCGGTCAAATAGACATGCAAAGCGTGGACATTCTTCCCGGCAAGGTAACGGACGTTACCCTGAATTTTGACAAGCCCGGGATTTACACTTTCTTCTGCACCCGCTGGTGTGGACTCAACCACTGGCGGATGCGCGGCACAATTGAAGTCAGCGGTTCGCCTTCGGACCCTGAGCCTGTATCGCCTCCGTTATACGTTTCTCTCGACCTCGACATTGACACTCCGCACGAATCACCCCTCGTTCCAATAATCCCGCCATCGGCGGTCAGCGGTCAAAAATTTGCAACTAATTTACCCTTAGACCAATCCACGGATTACTATCGTTCTCATTCACCATATGAGGTATTTGAAGATTTGCAGACCACATCGTTGACTGATGGACAACGCTGGGATGTAGTCGCTTATCTTTGGCGATCCAACACAACAAAAGAATCCCTTGAAAACGGAAAACAACTCTACGCCCAAAACTGTGCCGCCTGTCACGGCGAGAACGGAGCGGGTGACGGTGTCTTTGCAGATGACCTGGCTCAAGCTGGAGAAGCATCCATGCAAAGCATGAGCGGCGCAATGGATATGATGATGCAAACGCCTGTTGATTTCAGCGACCCCAAGCGGATGCTCGGCGCCAGCCCCGCGCTCCTGCAGGGAAAAATTCTACGCGGCGGCATGGGCACAGGCATGCCCATGTGGGGTTCCATCTTCACTGAAGAACAAACCTGGGACTTAATTGCATATCTTTACTCGTTCCAGTTTGAATATGAAAAGTAAGGAGACACTATGAGCAAGAAACATAAGAGACAAAAACAAAAGCAGAAATTCCCGTGGGTATTTGCTGCCATTGGCGGAGTTCTGCTGGTTCTGGCGGCATTCCTCTTTGCCAGGCAGAACGGAGATGGTGGCGGAACACCCTCCATTTCCGTTGACCAACAAAAGATCGACTACGGCGATGTGAAATTTGGTGTCAACAAAACCTTTGCGATCAAAGTCACCAACACTGGTGATGGCACACTGCGGTTCAAAGAGGATCCATACATCGAAGTCGTGGAGGGGTGCTGACCGCCTCAACTGACCATCGGTTCGATGGTACTCAAGCCTGGCGAAAGCACAATCGTTGAATCATCTGTCTTTATGATGCACGAAGGCATGGATGGTCCGCATAATTTTGCGGTTCATTTGAAAACAAACGATCCTGCAAACCCCGATCTGATCGTAAATATCTTATCCAACTGGATACCCTGAAATTGAGAGGTCATATTCAATGCTTGCAAGTTTTCTACTATCGCTGCGTGAGGGATTGGAAGCCGCCCTCATTATCGGAATCGTATTGGGAGTATTGCTCAAATTAAAGCGCACCGATTTAAATGGCGTTGTCTGGCGCGGAGTCGGGCTGGCAGCTTTATTGAGCCTGATAGCCGCAATTGCACTTAACGTGCTTGGGATGGAGTTCGAAGGTAAAGGTGAGGAGATTTTTGAGGGGGTTGCCATGCTCCTTGCCGCAGGTGTGCTCACCTGGATGATCCTGTGGATGCGTAATCATGGCGGAAGTCTTAAGAGTGAGATTGAGGAGCAGACCAGCCAAGCGGCGTTGGGAAGCGGACAAAAAGCCCTGTTCGCGCTGGCGTTTCTGGCTGTGTTCCGCGAGGGCATTGAACTGGCGCTATTCCTGCTTGCCGCACGCCTGACATCCAGTCCGCTTCAAACCATTTCAGGTGCATTAATGGGATTGTCGAGTGCGGCAATTTTGGGATGGATGTTGTTTGTTTCCGCGATAAAACTCAGCTTGCATGGATTCTTCCGAACGACAAATATCCTGCTGATCATCTTTGCGGCGGGACTGGTCGGATTGGGTATTCATGAATTAAATGAAGCGGGCGTCATCCCTTCGATCATCGAGCACGTGTGGGATGTTAACGGAATCCTGAGCGATAAAAGTGAAACTGGCTTGCTTCTAAAAGCGCTGGTTGGATATAACGGAAATCCATCGTTAACTGAAGTAATTGCCTACGTTGCCTATCTGGTGGCATTGGGCGCCATCGTGTTTACAAAGAAGGACAGGCACAAGCCTGTAATGGTGACAACGAAATAACAAAATGCCTTCGGTAATTACCGAAGGCATTTTGTCTTATTTTTGTTTCAACAACCTTGCCGAGTTTCCCATGATGCCAATATCGGGCAGGGACTGCGCGGCGGCGGCGAGGACGGGCGGAAGGATGCCAAATGCCGCCAGGGATAATCCAAAGACATTGTAGATCGTCGTAAATGCCAGATTCGTTTTAACGATTCTCATTGTTCGTTTAGCGATCTTCAACACATCGGGAACCAAATTCCAGTCTTCGCGCATGAGGGCGATGTGAGCCGCTTCGATGGCGACATCTGTTCCAGCTGCGCCCATTGCAATGCCGATATCCGCCTGGGCGAGGGCGGGCGCATCGTTGACGCCGTCGCCGATCATGACAACGACATGTCCCTTTGCCTGATATTCCTTCACGATGTTGATCTTGTTTTCTGGCAAAAGATTGGCACGATAGGAAACACCCAATTTTTCTGCCAGCGTGGAGGCGGTTCTTTCGTTGTCGCCCGTGAGCAATTCGATGTGACGAATGCCCAGTGTGCGGACTTCCTTGAGCGCGGCTGGAACTTCGGAACGCAAGGTATCAGAAGCAGCGAAGACACCGACCAATTCCTTATCGCTTTCCATAAACAGCAGCGTCTTACCCTGCGCTTCAAGCTCTGCGGTCATGGCTAATGTCTCTGCGGCGGGAATCATGCGGCGGTTGCCGATGGCAATATGGCGCGCGTCGATCACAGCGCGGACACCCTGTCCAGGTACGGATTCAAAATCCTTCGGTTCAATCAGAGAGCTATTCTCCTCACGCGCCAGCCTGCGTACTGCTTCCGCCAGTGGATGTTCGGAATAACGCTCGGCAGATGCGGCGATGGAGAGGAGCTCGTTGCGGGAAAGTCCGTTCAACGAAATGACATCGGTCACCTGCGGTTGCCCCAGGGTAAGCGTGCCTGTTTTATCGACCAGCAAAACATCGGCGCGGGCAAGCAATTCAAGATACTTGCCACCTTTGATGAGGAGTCCGCGTTTGGCGCTCGCTCCAATAGAGGCAAGCATGGCAACGGGAGTTGCCAGAGCAAAGGAACAGGAACAAGCTACAAGCAGCACTGCGGCTGTGGAAAGGGGATTACGCGTAAAAAGAAATGTCAATGTGGCGATGACAGCGACAACAGGCAGATACCAGGCGCTGAATTTGTCGGCGATTCGTTGCACGTTGGCGCGGTGCGCTTCAGCCTCCTCCACCATTTTCACCACGCGTCCGAAGGTCGTATCCACACCGATGCGGTCTGTACGGATGCGCAGACTGCCGAGTTTGGCAATCGTCGCGGCGTAGACGTGTGTTCCGCTTGCGGCTTCGACAGGCATGGATTCGCCTGTGATGGCAGACTGATCAACGGTTGCCTGCCCGCTGATGACTTCACCGTCCACGGCGATCTTTTCACCGGGACGCACGATCACAATATCGCCGACTTTCACCTGCGCGATGGGGAGTTCGATCTCCAATCCCATTTGTTCGACGCGCGCAGTTTGGGGCGCAAGAGAAGTAAGTTCCTTAACTGCACGCCGTGCGCTTTCGGTGGTGAAGTTCTCCACATAATCGCCGACGCGCATGAAGATCACAACCAGGGCTGCCGTGACCCATTGACCGACCACCAGCGCGGCGATCACGCCAAGCGTCATCAAGGTGTGCGAGATGATCTGGCGTTTGAGTGTGGCGCGGATGACGTTCATGAAGACGGAATAACCGCCTGCAATGACGATTACGAATCCGAGCAGGAAGGGGACGCGTTCATTCAGGAAATCGAACCAACCCAAGCCTTCGCCAAAGATAACCACGCTCAGGATGATGGCGAAGACGCTGACGAGCAGGAGAGTCAATCGTCGGTTGAAGTCGCTGGTAGAAACAGGGGCAAGCATGGGTGAGTTTGAAGCGGATACGTCATATCCCGCGCCTTGAACGGCAGTGCGGATGACGGGCAAGTCCACTTTGGCGGGGTCGAGTCTCACGATCGCTTTTTCCGTGGCAAGAAAGACATTTACCGATTGCACGCCAGGAATTTTTTCGATGGCGTGTTGGACATGCTGGGTGCATTCAGCGCAATCCATGCCGGAAATGGGAACTTCGAGGGTTTGATTAGGCATTGGCTTTCTCCTTGGGGGAGTTGTAATGAGTACATTCATAGACGCCGCGGGCAACGTCGGCAAGCAACTCATCGGCGAGCTGGAGCAATTGTGCGACGCGGTCATCGCTTAAGGAGTAGTAGGCGAAGCGCCCCTGCTGGCGGAGGGATACCAGCCCACAATCGCGCAAACAGGCGAGATGGTTTGAGACGTTGGGTTGAGTCAGCCTCGTAGTTTGAACGAGGTCACTGACGGTATGTTCGCCATCACGCAGCGCTTCGAGAATGGACAGGCGGGAAGGGTCGGCAAAGCCCCGAAACAGCTTGGCTTGCAGGACAATGCTGGAGGTAGTGGATGTAATCAACATAATTCCTCATATCATCGTATCAGTATGTAGTGATAGTATATACCGACGGGGTCAATTGTCAAGGCTTATCCTGTGCTTCCTGATTTTCATCTTGACACACGGAAAAGGTTGTAGTACTATTCAATAGTTGAGCAATCATTCAACTGTTTAGGAAAACAATGATACCAATTCTGAAAATCATCCTCCCAATCTATCTTGCCCTGTTCTGGCGCTCCTACGTCACCTGGAAGCGCACGGGAATCAACCCGTATGCGCTTGGAAACGGCGACACTGTCCATGATTATGTGGGAAAACTATTTCGCCTTACTTTGATTGCCACCGCGCTCATCGTGCTGGCTTTTTCCTTTTCTGAATCACTATACAATTTACTCATGCCCATCCCCTGGCTCGACTCATCCTTACTGATTGGGATCGGGCTTGCCCTTCTCGCCTCTGCTCTGATCTGGGTGCTGGTTGCTCAAATCCAAATGGGGGATTCGTGGCGTATCGGCATTGACGAGAAAACTTTATCCCCGCTTGTGCAACATGGATTATTCGGCGTTTCGCGCAACCCCATATTTCTTGGGATGTTAGTTATGCTTGTTGGACTAATGTTCACCATCCCAACCGCCGCCACACTGATCGTGACCCTGCTTGGTTTTGCGCTGATTCACATCCAGGTCAGGCTTGAGGAACCCTTCCTCTTGGATAAATATGGTGAAGCCTACCGTGTTTACCAGAAGCGCGTTCGCCGCTGGTTATAAGTTATGAAAAAAAATACCGTCACTCCCGAAACTGCTTCCGACCTTGCCAATCTCTTCGAAGCCCTAAGCGACCCGACGCGTATTCGGATTATCTCTGCCTTGATTGAAGGTGAAATTGGCGTCGGAGATCTCGTGGAGCGTATCGGTTTGACAAAGTCTGCCGTATCGCACCAGTTGCGCGGATTGCGTGACAAGCGTCTCATCCGCACTCGCAAGGATGGACGTAATGTATTCGTATGTATCGATGATGACCACATCGTCGAACTTTTCCAACGTGGTCTCGACCATGTGTTGCACGGCTGATATGACTGACTTGATTCGACGGCTCTCTCTCACTTTGCTACTTCTCCTTCTGATTGTTGGAGCAGTTGGTCATTTGTTCCTGTCAACCACCAACGCATCTCATGCAACTCAAGAAGCCAACTGTCCCATCCATAGTGGCATGGTTCAATTCGAAAAGGCACAGCCGTTCACACTTAAGCCAGCCGTTACCATCGGGGAAATACAGGACTGCACTCGCGCTTTTAATTTGAACGTGAAAATTTCCCACCCGCCAACATTTTAATTTCACACGCGAGATAAATCTTTCTCGCCGCATCGCCTATCGAAACGCAAAGCGCCCCTTTGGGCTTTGTGTAACCTGCGTTTTCTAAAATTTGAAATGGAATTATCTTATGGAAAAAACAATTGAACTCGAAATCCCGCTCTTAATGCCTGGCGTTGAAGATGATAAAGATGAATGTTTGAATCGTCTGGAAACATCATTTCAAAGCTACAAAGGGATCATACGCGCCCACCTCGAGCGCGAAAAGTCCCCTGTGGACTTGTGCCTGCACTATGACCCCAATTTGTTGACGCTATCCGATGTTAAACGTCTCGCCGAACGCGCGGGCGCGCAGATCATTAATCGCTTCCATCATGAATCTATCGCCGTCGAAGGCATGGACTGCTCGGACTGCGTGACCGTCATCGAACACAGCGTCGGGCGGATGGACGGCGTGCTGTCTGTCAACGTCAACTACCCCGCCGAAAAGATGTGGATCGAATACGATAATCAAAAAGTAAATCGCGCCGCGATTGAAAAGCACGTCCGTTCACTGGGCTATGAAATCCCTGTGGAAGGATTGCGAAGTTGGTATAAAGAAAACCGCGAAATCGTGTTTAGCCTGATGGCGGGCTTGCTCGTGTTGATCGGCTGGCTGGGTCAAACCTTTTTTGATTTGCCTGTCAGCGCCGCGACCGCGCTCTACATCACCGCATACATTTTTGGCGGCTGGGATATTTCGCAGCACGCCTGGCACGCGATTAAAGAAAAGCACTTCGATACCGACCTGCTGATGGTAATGGCGGCGCTCGGCGCGGCTGCGCTCGGTGAATTCGCCGAAGGCGCATTGCTTTTGTTCCTGTTCAGCCTCGGACACGCCCTCGAAGAACGCGCCCTCGACCGCGCCCGCGCGGCAGTCCGCGCGCTGGCAGACCTTGCTCCAAAAGTTGCTCTCGTGCGCCGCGATGGCAAAGAACAGGAACTGCCCGTTGAATCTTTACAGCTTGACGACCTCGTCATTGTCCGCCCTGGCGTTCGTATCCCTGTAGACGGCGTTATCTCCAATGGAAACTCTGGCGTGGATCAGGCGTCGGTCACAGGTGAATCCTTGCCCATTGATAAAGCGCCTGGCGATCAGGTCTTTGCAAGCACCGTCAACGGCGAAGGCGCGCTCGAAGTAAAGGTTACGCGCCTTGCCAAAGATTCAACATTATCACGTGTGATGAAAATGGTTGAAGAAGCGCAGGCGCAAAAATCACCAACGCAACAAACAGTTGAAAAATTCGAGCGCATCTTTGTTCCCGCTGTATTGATTATCACACTGTTGATTATTATCGTTCCACCGTTTTTTGGAGTTGAATTTCGCGTGTCGTTTTTGCGGGCAATGACTCTCCTCGTCGCCGCATCGCCTTGCGCCCTCGCGCTTGGCACGCCTGCTTCCATTCTTGCGGGCGTCGCGCAAGCCGCGCGTAACGGCGTGTTGGTCAAGGGCGGTATGCATCTCGAAAATCTCGGTCGCCTCAAAGCCATTGCATTCGATAAAACTGGCACGGTCACACACGGCAAACCTGAGGTAACTGATGTCGTGGCGTTTCAATCGTCGGGGTGGAAAGAGGCGGATTTATTATCCATCGCGGCAGGAGCGGAATCTCGATCCGCGCATCCGCTTGCTCAAGCTGTCGTCCGCTCGGCTCAGACTCAGGGTCTGCCTGTTTCCGTTATGGACGAAGTCGAGTCGCTGACGGGACGCGGCTTGCGGGCGGTCTCGAATGGCAAAACGATTTGGGTCGGTAATCAAAAATTGATGGATGAAGCGGGCGTGACGCTTTCCGCCGACGTGATTCAAAAAGCGCAAGCCCTTCAAGGATCAGGCAAGACATTGTTTTGGATTGCTGAAAATAAAACTGCTATTGGTCTGATTGCTCTTGCGGATACCTTGCGCCAGGAAGCCTCGTCAACGATGAAAGCCTTGAAGAAAATTGGCGTGGAACATACCATCATGCTGACGGGCGATAACGTCCGTTCTGCCTCTGCCATTGCCGCGCAAGTGGGTCTCACAGATTATCGCGCCGACCTCATGCCCGAAGACAAGCTGATCGTTATTCGCGATTTGGTAAGAGAATACGGTCAGGTCGCCATGATCGGTGATGGCGTGAATGATGCACCCGCGCTGGCGAATGCAACCGTTGGAATCGCGATGGGCGGCGCAGGCACGGATGTTGCGCTCGAAACCGCTGATGTTGCCTTGATGGGTGACGATCTTTCCAAGCTACCGTTTGCAGTGGGTCTGGGGCGCGCTACTCGAAATATCATCATACAAAACCTATTCATCTCGCTCGGCGTGATTGCTCTGCTCATCGTCACTTCCCTGACGGGTATTGTCAGCATCGGCATTGCCATTATCTTCCACGAAGGCAGTACATTGGTGGTTGTCGCCAATGCGTTGCGGTTGTTGGGATATAAACATACATAAAAAGGAACCTCAGAATGAAATTTCGTATACTTCTCCTGATTGCGCTGATTGCGCTTGCCGCCTGCTCTCCAGCTAGCGGCACATTAACCGTCACCGACGCTTGGGCGCGCAATGCCCGAGCGGGCGAAAACGGCGCGGCGTATTTCGTCATCGAGAACGGCACAAGCGCCGACGATACCCTCCTTGGCGTCCGTTCTGATATCGCCTCCGCCACCGAAGTCCACATGAGCATGGCAGACGCCAACGGCGTCATGTCCATGAACATGCAAGAGTCCGTCTCCGTACCTGCCAATGGAAGAATCGAATTCAAGCCAGGCGGCCTGCATGTCATGCTGATTGGCCTGACGCAGGACTTGAACTTCGGCGACACAATCACGCTCACGCTGAATTTTGAAAGGGCGGGCGAGATCACCTTGCAAGTTGAAGTCAAGGAGCAACCCTAATGTCACGCCGAAAAACGACTTCTCCGATTCCGCTTTTCCTCCTCATCGGCGGCGGACTCCTCCTCATCGCCGCCGCTTTCCTCTTTGCGACTCAAACCGCCTCTCCCGCCCCGACAGCGGCCGCGCCGTTCGAGGAGGAGACCTACCCTGAGATTCCCCGCGTCTCGCTGGCAGACGCGAAAGCCGCGTTGGACGCGGGAACCGCCATCATCGTGGACGTCCGATCCGCCGAAGCCTACGTGGGTGGACACATCACGGGCGCGATCAACATCCCGCTTGCCGAATTGGAGGCTCGCCTGGGCGAACTCGATCCCAATCAATGGATCATCACCTACTGCACCTGACCCAGCGAGGAATCGAGCGCCCGTGCGGCGTCCATCCTCATTGAGAACGGGTTTCAAAATGCAACCCCCATCCTTGGCGGCTTTGAATCATGGATCAATGCGGGATACCCAGTAGAACCATAACGCCCTACTCCTGTAAAAGGAAATAATCATCACCCCGAAAGGGACTGTCACTATTATGGCAGTCCCTTTTTCGTGGACTGACAGGAGTTAAGTTATGCTGGTACAAAAGAAGTAATTATTTTCCCACTAACCATTTTCTACAATTGGTAGTGTAAATGTAAAGGTACTACCGTTTCCATCCCCAGCTGATTCCACCCAAATGCGTCCATGCTGTGCTTCGATGAGAGCGTGGGCAATCGTCAAACCGATGCCGCTTCCGCCGCCTGCCTGACGTGAGCGGGATTTGTCCACGCGATAGAAACGGTCGAAGATGTGGGGTAGGTGTTCAGCAGGAATTCCGACTCCTGTATCATGAATGGCAATTTGAATTTCATCCTTTACTTGATTTGCACTGATTGTGATCCTGCCACCTTCTGGCGTGTATTGCAAGGCATTGCCAGTGAGATTGGTCAGGATCTGGATGGCGCGGTCTTCGTCGGCAAGGACAGGCGGAAGGTTGGGATTCAGGTCAAAGTCCAGAGTGATGCGTTTGGCTTGGGCTTTCGCGGCGAGTCGTTTGGTTACAGTCTGCACGAGAGATGAAATGTTCACGGAGCGAATATCCAATTGATAGGCGCGGGCTTCCACACGGCTGAGTTCCTGCAAATCATCCACGAGCCGATTGAGACGATCCGCCTCTGCGTGAACTTGTTGAAAGGTTTCATCAGTGGCAGGCAGGATGCCATCCATCAGACCTTCCATCGAACCTTTGATGGCGGTCAGTGGCGTGCGCAATTCATGGCTGACATCGCCGATCAAACGACGGCGCATTGATTCGACCTGATTTAGTTTCTCCGCCATCTGATTGAAACGTGTGGCAAGTTGCGCGAGTTCGTCTTCGCCGCTGACCTGCACGCGCTCATCATACCGCCCGTCGGCAATGCGTTGTGTGGCTTGCGACATGGCTTGAACAGGCGCAATCACGCGGCGGGTGAAAAAGAAACTGAGCAACATAGCGGCGACCGTCGCGGCAAATGTGGCGTATAGGAGCGCCTCATTGAAACTGGCGCGGAAATCAATATACAGTTGTGACATGGAATCATTGTTTTGCCACATCATCATCCCGTTTCCCATTCCCATTCCACCGTCCATCATCCCCATATGACGATTAAAGGAAGCAGGCAATGCAAACTGGCTGGCAAGGATCAGGACGATCACCCCCACGACGACAATGACAAGATAGGATAACAATAGTTTTGCGCCAAAGTGGCTTCTCAAATAGTCATTCATGATGGTTCATCCTCAAAGCGATAACCCACACCGCGTACTGTGGCGATCAGATCATCGCGCCCTAACTTTTGGCGGACATGACCGAGATGCACATCCACCACGCGCATTTCGCCGAAGTATTCGCCGCCCCATACTTTTTCGAGCAATTGCTCGCGCGTCAGAACACGTCCGCGATTTTCAGCCAATGATTTCAATAGATCAAATTCAATGGCGGTCAATTCAATTGGATTTTCATCCACAAGGACGGTGCGTGCGCCTGTGTCAATGCGGATCTGCTTGAAAGACAGCACGCTTCCTTCTGCGCCTGAGCCTGCTCCCGATTTCAGACGCCTCAATGCCGCCTTGACCCGCGCCACCAACTCACGCGGACTGAACGGCTTGGTCATATAGTCATCCGCGCCGACGGATAGCCCAACAATCTTATCCGTTTCTTCGGTGCGCGCGGTGAGCATGATGACATACACTTCGGATTCACGCCGCAATCGTGAGAGCAGTTCAATCCCATCCACGCCTGGGAGCATGACATCCAGAATGATCAGGTCTGGCTTGAACGCACGCGCAGACTTGAGCCCCGCGTTGCCGTCCGATGCAACAAACACTTCATATCCCTCAGGTTTGAGATATGCCGTAACCAGATTGGTGATGGAAGGTTCGTCGTCAATAACCAGAATTTTTGCCATAGTATTCTCGCTGATAAGATTTAATCACCTTTATTGTTATTCTGATTGTAATGGCATTTGTTACAAGCAAAATGCGCCGAATGGCTTATATCGGCGCATCATCGTCATTTTGCCTGATGAGTTATTCAGTTTCTTCGATGAACGTTCCATGCCAGGTGTGCAGGAAAACCTGTCCACTATAACCATTCACGCTCAACATGCCGACGATCTTGCCATCCTGCTCGAAGTCGAGCGTGTAATAACCGTAGAATTGGATTGAATCGGCAGCGGCGGTCGCGCCAGAGATATTCGTGTCAAGATATTTCTGGGCATATTCAATCGCCTGTTCAGGTGTAAAGGTCATTTCAGCAGAGACATCCAGCGGGGTGGTAGAGTCCCAGCCGTTCATCATGCCGCCATTGCCCATCATATTACTGTATCCACCCATCATACCGTATCCATTTCCACCCATCATGTTGTCATGGTTGAGTCCGCTATATTTCAAGTTCCACATCATGTTGGGACCATGCTCAGGGTAGGCGGTTTGTGAGACAGGATCAACGAGCAGTTCAAATGCGCCAATACCTGTACTAGTTTCCTTGACGACAACATAGCCATTGTTATCGAAGATCATGATCTCGGCGATCTCCAAATCGGAATTATCCAGATTCTCCAGGTATTTTTCTGCGGCGGCTTGCGTTTGGTCGATTGTCAAAGGGGTGAGATTGGAATTGTTATACCTGTAACCATCCATCATGCTTGGTCCGTTCCCGTTCATCATTCCGCCATTGCCACCCATCATATTGGGTCCACGTCCGTTCATCATAGTGGAACCGTAAGTATTGTCGTTGTTCCAGCCGTTGCCGAACATCATGGAAGGTCCGAACGCATTGGCGCGGGCATACATACTTCCCGCGAAAAAGATGACAGCCGCCAGTGCGAGTACGGCGAGGACAGTCAGGGTTGTGGATAAAGTTTTGTTCATGGTTTGTCTCCTATTTTTACGATTCACACGTTTGTGTGCTGTTTTATGCCATTAGTATAGGATTCGCCAGTGAAGCGAGTGTAAAGCGACTATAAAGGTATGGTAAAGGTTATTTGCCTGGATTCTTCATGATTAGTCCACAATTTTCATTCCTGGAATGCTATACCAAAAATTCTTTAATTACCCTATCGGGAGGTGAGGAGGTTCTATCCTTTGAGTCACGTGGACGCGATAAATTCTCGAATCCCAAACTCAGTTTCCATTAATTCCCGTAATCGTTTGGCAAATCGGGTGGCTGGGGCGCCATCCACGATGTCGTGATCCACGCTGACGGTAAGACTCAGGTATTCGCGAATCTCGATGCGCCCGGCGACCACACCCGGCTTTTCACCTATCCCACCCAGCGTTACCATCAAGGTCGGGAAGGAGATGGGAATCCCCCAACCAGCGCCGTCGGCAAACATGCCAATTGCGCTCATGCCGACCGTCCCGCCCAACTTTTTGAAGACCTGCGGCTGGCTGGAAATGATCTGCCATAATACACTGCGGATGAATCTCGGCAGGGAGAGAAACAGTTGCATGGATTGGTATTTTTGCTCTTCCTCCGGTTTCCCAACCTGGGCGGCACGAATCTCATTGTGAATCTCGCGGAAGGATTTCCTGTTGGCGGCGCGCACTACGTGCGGTTTGACGATCTTGTGTCCATCCACTTCCACTTCGATCTGTGTGCTAACATCCACTTCATCAAAGAGAACCAGCTTATTTCTACCTTGTCGCATCGCATGCAGAATTTTGTTTTCGTCTACAGCCTTTCCCAGGCAGTGAATCACGAATGCAGTAAACGATGGCGTTTCGCCTGTCCGGGTTTTATATTCCCGCAGTCTCATGCGCACATCGGTCACATCTACTTCAAACAAGCCGTGGATGAAGCGCTTGCGCTGCCCCTCACGCAGTACATCAATGTAACCGTGTCGAATCTTGGGAAACTCTTTGAAGGTAAATGAGTTGTGATTGGTCATGTGCGTCTACTCGACCGAACTGACGAAACGCGCGATCTCCCGGCGGACGGTCTCATCCATTCGCAACAACAGGTGACCTCCGCTCGGGATCGATAACAACTCTGCATTGGGAATCCGCGCCGCGAGCGCTTCGGCGTTTTCATACTTTGCCAGCGGATCGTCCACAGCATGAATGATCAATGTTGGAACCTGAATCGCCTCCATCGGGTATTGGTCGGGATGCTGATCCATGTCCAGGTTGGACGTGAACATATCGAAGACAAAGCCTGCCGTACGGCGTTCGATGGGCAGAACCGAACGGATTACATCCGACACCATTGCCTGCTCGGACTCTGTGAACACATAGCCTTCCGGTATGCCAACCGCCGGCTGCATTGCAGATTGGAAATGAGTCGTCAGAACCCACATCAAAAAATCTGAACCGAAAACTGTTTGAATGACAGGTTTGGGAGGCAGTGAAATGTACGTCCCCACCGTTGGCGCAGCCGTGGAGACAAACACCAAAGCGTGGATTCGTTCAGGATGGCGTAATGCCATCTGAAGCGCAGACGTACCTCCAGCTGAGTTCGCCATCACCGTCACTTTTTCGATCTGGAGCGCATCCAACAGGCAGACAAATGCGTCAGACTGGCTGGCAGGCGTGGCGTCGGCAGGCAGGGGCGTGGCATGATATCCAAAACGGGATGGGGCAATGACTTTATATCCATCGCCGAGATAGGCTTCCGCCAGTCCAAGTCCTTGATCGAAGCCGCCGCCAATGCCATGACTGACCAGCACGGGTTCGCCTTCTCCGCGTATGGCAACTTCGATGGGGCCGCATTCGGTTGCAACGATCTGGCGTTCAATCGAGTCGAGATGAGCATAAGCATTCCGAATATCGCGGCGATAGGGAAGGTAGACCAGCACGGTAACGAGAATTACAACTGCGAGAATGAGCGCATACATAAGTTTTCCCTTTTGTTTCATTGTTCTCCAAAAATATCAGGATGATGCAGGAATGAAATTTAATTCCTTGCGGAAATAGGAATCGAGCCGCAGATCGGTCACGTCCACGAGGCGGGCGAGGAAAGGGTCTTGTAGTTCCGCCAGAAGCGCGCGGGAACGGGCGATCATTTCCTTGCTGCGGTTGTAGGTCTCGCGCGTGCGGACAGAGTCGGAGCGTAACGTTTTCGTCATTTGCTTTGGGCTTGCGCTGCGGATGTTCTCCACGCCCAGCGTCACGTAGGAATAGTGCCCCACCATCAAATCACCTTCCAGGTCTGTCCAGTCGTCGATGATCTGGATGACCGCGCCAAACAATAGGAACACCTCCCAGTATTTGTCGATCCATTGCGCTTTCCCCAATCGTTCCAGGCTTAACATGAATGGCGTGACCACATGCGCGCCTTTGGCGCCGCAATCTTCGGGAGCCTCCAGACGGTATGGGCTGGCTTTGCCGCGCATATTCTTTTCTTTGATCTCCGCCGCCAGAAAGATCGAGCGCATTCGGTGAAGCACACACAGGTTGACCGTCGTTACGCCGAACACATCCAAAATTATGGATTCGTACTCACAGATCAAAGACTGGGAAGCGAGAATTTCAACAGGGGATGGGGATGCTCCATCCACGTTCTCATCTAAAATTCCATAGCCTGCCACACCGAACACCGCCGATCTGAGAATCTCATCGTAGCGGTTTAGAAATTCGTTCAGCCCCATTTCGTCCATCCATACCGCGAGGAAGGCGAAGATGGGGTAGGCATCCTTGAAGTATTGAACGCGGTTGCTCCTCCATTGAGTCACGTCAATGCCGAGGGGCGCGCTGAACTCACGCAGGATGCGCTGCGCCTCCTTATCCAAACCCTTGAAGGCGGCAAGCAGTTCCACATCCACTTTGAGATGATGCCACCAATCCAGCAGGGAAATGTTGTTTGCCAAAAAGGGTGCCATGACCGCCGCCCAAAACGCCTCTTTATCTCGGCGGTAGATTCTTAAAATGGCAGGAGCAAATTCCTGGAAGGGGTCTTTATGGTTCATAGTCTGATCAGGTTAATTACGCGCTTTTCAGTTGCCGCTTGAAGACAATACTCAACAAGATCCCATTGATGATCAGCACCAGCCAGTCGATGGAAATGACCGCAACTTCAAAACGATCCTGTCGATCCAGTCCATAGTTGACCGAGATGAGGGTGAAGGCAATCACGGTCAGGATAAAACTAACGACAAACACCCAGCGCACGGCGGACTCAAGACGGCTCTTGTTGACAAACACAGGCGCCATGAAGAGGAAGGACAGGCTCATCAATAAATAGCCCAATTCCTCCAGAACAATGAAGATGCCGTGCGCATTGTATTGCGTCAACAACGTGATCCCTTCTGTTTCCCCGCTCATCAGGCTGATCGGGACAACCGAGAACTGCACAAAATAGTCGCCCACCAGAGTCATCGTCGCCATGAGCGCAAAAGCCAACCCGATCTGGTTGAAGATCTTCCTTTGGCTGGAGGCGTACACATGAATGGAAACCATCAGCACCAGATAGGATAGAGTTAGGACGATCGCAAGTGGCATCCAGAGATAATCCTTTGGAAATTGCGCCAAGGTGTTCAAGTACGGATACTCGATGCAGAGATCGCCACAGTTGGCTCCCGAAATAGGTATGGCGGTGATCGCAAAGCCGAATGTGACCAGAGTCATGATCACGGTGAAGATCGCGGTATAGAATCCAACCTGGTGGGAAATCGTTTTTTCAGAGCCGTTGTTGGAAATGCTTGCGCCAGACATGTTTCCTCTTTTCTATTTTGATGCTCACTGCCCACGGGCGCGGATGTATTCACTGACATCCACGTTGTAGGCTGTTTCTTCCAGCGTGAAGAATGCCCAGGGACTGCCCTGATCCTGCCAGGTGGCGGAGCCGGTCGCGTTGATCTTCATCCCTGGCAATGTGTCTCCCGGCTCATTGCGCGTGATCCACAGGATCTTGGATTTGCCCTCGCCCGCTTCGCGGTAGCGCATGGCTTCCATCGTGTCGATCAAGCCCGTTTGTGGATTGAAGCGCACCGTAAATGTATCGACTTGATCTTCGAACGGGATGAATAACAATGCCGTGTTCTCATCCAACGCCTCCCAACGGACTCGCGAATCGGTCAGCCAAATAGACGGGAACCAGCCCGCCTCCGCCCAGACCGCCAAATTCGCGCCCTGATTTGTGTTGGGATCGTTCTGCGAATTTCCCATCGGACTCTCGAAGAAACTCGCGCCGTCCAGATAGCCTTCATTAACTTTGAGGAACGGCAATCCAAAGAACGTGGCTTCGATATAGTGGCGGTAATCTTTTCCGGCGTTATGGACAAAGACGAAGCGAGCGGGCAGCCAGACCCCAACTGGACGTATCTGTCCGCGCCCGACGAACACGGCTGTCTCGATCACGGGAATCTGGTCGCCGTATACGGTTCGGTAGAATCGCTCTACGGGCGCTGGTAAACCGTCTGGAAGCGGAACAGTTTTTAGGTCCGTTTTTTGAAGCGCGGGCATGGCAAAGGATTTAGGCTGGACATTCAATCCGATCCAGCCGATAAGGATTAGGGCTGCGAAGACCGCAGCAAGGATATATAGGATTTTCACTTTTCTCTCTTTATAAAAGAATGGCTACTCATCACCCTTGGAATTTCCCAAACGGAACAGGCGAATGGTAAACAGGATCATCCATGCCAGCAGCAAAAGACCGCCCGGCATCGCAAATGCCATTGCCATATCCTTGACCGCTGGCGCGAAGGCGACCAGAACGATATAGATCAGCATCAGGACATTGGCGACAATGCCGATATAGGCATTTGCTTTGCTGAACACGTTGCCCTGCAGCATGACCAAAGACATGACCAGCGCAGAAAGAGTCGGCAATAGAAAACTAAAGAAGGCACCCAGACTGCCGTGCTCACCCCGCGCAAGCATGGCTTCACCGGCGGCAGCAAGCAACGCCTTTTGAGGTTCATCTGCAGCGGCAAACTTATTGCTCAATTCCAACATGGGCAGGGCGGTATTGTTGGCAACGAAGATCGTTGTCCCAAGCAGAAAGATGATCAATCCAAACAACGCATAGGGCTTGTTCGTTTTGCGGAGAGCTGCATACAGCGCGAAATAGACCGGGATCGAGATCATTTGGTTGACCGCATTCAACAGATCAAGGTTGTACAAACCCAGCCAGGCGTTCTGCTGAAATTGAGCGAACCGTTCTATCGCCGTTTGCGGGAGTTCGGACAGGTTTCCTCCGGTTGACGAACCGATGAAGATATCCGCCACGACCGCGATCAACGACAGGATGGCGGCAACCCCGCCAAAGACATGGACACTTTTCCATTGACGTTCATTTTGATTAAGATCAGACATTTGTATTTCCTTTCCGCAAGATTTATTTTAGAAAACGAAAGACCATCACGCTCATTATTGCCAGCGAGCGCCCATCTCTCGGGGATCATTCCCGGCGCGCAGCACAGTATTGCTCATCTCGATTGTTCATTTTTCGCGCGACAATGCCGGTCCATTCGGTATCTTCTGAGAAGGGTGTTCCAGAAAGATCGTTCCAGACGCTTTCCACCGTAAAGCCGCCAGCCTCCAACTCGCTTGCGATGGTTTCGCGTGTGAAATCCTGAAACCAATTGCGATAAACCGAGACGTTACCGCCTTCCTCGATCACGATGGCTTGATCCAGAAAGATGGATTGTTCGGGATAGTCGAACCCTTCCTCCAGAACCAGGTGCGGACCTGGCTTCCAGAATCCGGTCTCAACTGCATACCACCCATTGCGGTTGCCGTGTTTTTTGCGATGGATGGGTGTGGTGACATCAAGGACAAAATATCCGCCGGGTTTGAGTGCACAGTGAACGTTTCCGAGCAGTCTACTGCGCTGTTCAGGTGAAAGCGGACAAAAGTCGCCATAGATCAGGAGCGCCGCATCGTATTGATTTTCATCCTCGAGTGTCAGGTAATCCTGATAGCGGTAACGAATATCCAGATTGTTCTGACGGGCAAATTCCGTTGCATGCTCAATCGAGCGGTGGGAATAATCCACGCCTGAGACGCGCAGACCGCTTTCAGCCAGGCACACGGCATATAGACCGGGACCACACCCCAGGTCCAGGATGGAAGCGCCGTGTTCAAGTCCAAGAGTTGCGATAATCCAACTCACCGATTTTTGAATCGTCTCCGGTCGGCGGCTGGCAACGTCATTTTCCGGATTGAGATGCCATTTCAACATCTGCGCCGAAATATGCGGGTCATCCCAAAAGAGCGGTTCGCCAGGGGTGAAGGGTGCGGGTTTTTCCTGTAACTGTTGGATGATCTCGATATTCATTTTGCCTCTGTTCTCTCGATGAACTCTTCGATGCCATAACCTCTTTCGACCATTTCTTTCAGCCTTTGGATGAAGCGGGCTGCGGGAGCGCCGTCCACAATGTCGTGATCAATGCTGATCGTCACACATAGGAACTCATGGTTTTCCAGTTGACCATTTATCAGAACAGGCTTCACAGCCATGCCGCCCATTGTGATCTGAAGTGTGTGATTGGAAACAGGGATGCCCCAGCCGCCGCCATTACCGAACATGCCAATCGCAGTGAGTGAAACAGTGCCGTTCATTTCCTTCAACATCTGCGGACTCTTGAATAGAATCCCCAAAAAGAATCGGCGGATGAAGGCAGGCAGAAGAACGAAACTGTCAATAAACTTCGCTTCCCGCCCATGCGCGTGATTCGTTTGAAAGGCTCTGATCTCGTCATGGATTTCGCGCAGGGTCTTTCTATTCACCGCCCGAATGATGTGCGGGCGGATGATCTTGCGACCATCGACTTCAACCTCAAACATCGTGTTCACATCCACGTCATCGAAGAGCGCCAGTTTTTACCGCCAGGTGCGTACGGCTTGCATGTGTTTGTTTCTGTCCACAACCCGCCCAAGGCACGTCATGATGAAAGCGGTGAACGACAACGTCTCACCTGTCTGTGCCTTGTATTCTCGGATCATCTGACGGGCGTGAGTGACATCCATTTCCACCAAGCCGTGGATCAAATGCTTCTGGCGTGCCATGTACCCACCATCCACCATCAAGCGGCGGATTTTGGGGAAGGGGACGAGTTGATAACTTTTGTCGTTCATCTTCATGCTCCCAGATACTGCGAAACGATTTTCACCGCATTGCCTATGCCATCCTCCGAGCGGATCAGTCTCCCGAGTGACTCTGCCCTTTGCCTGATCTGCGCTTCGCGTACCGCCCTGTGAATTGATTCTGCCAATCGAACCGCCGTCAACCCCTTGGCTGGAATCGGCTTCACGCCGACGCCCAAGTCATGGACGCGTTCTCCCCAAAAGCGTTGGTCCACAATGAACGGGACGATGACCGTTGGCACACCTGCCCGCAGCCCTCCGGCAGTTGTCCCTGCACCGCCGTGATGCACAACTGCCGACATGCGTGGGAAAAGCCAGCCGTGCGGCGCGGAGTCCAGCACGAAAATATCCTTTGGCGCATTCGTTGTATTCAAGCCTCCCCAACCCGTTGCAAGCACGCCGCGTTGACCACTCTTCGACAACGCTTCAAGCACAAGCACGGTAAGACGTTCGGGGTCGCGCCCTGCCATACTGCCAAACCCGACATACACAGGCGATTCCCCTTGCGCCAGAAAACTTTCCAATTCATCAGAAGGCTGCCATGCAGATTGTGAGTCTTGAAACCAATATCCGGTAATATGAACCTTATCCGACCAATCGCGCGGATGGGGAATCACCTTCGGGCTGTAGGCGCTTAGCAAAATGGTGGAACTCAGAATGTGATGAAAGTCGGAAGCGTTCATATGCCGCAAGCCAAAGCGCTCACGAAATTCGTTCACAAAGGGACGATACCATTGCCAGATGACATTCAGCATCACAAAGCCTGATAGGCGATTATGTACCCCACCGAGATTCTTTTGCACGATCCACCCAGGGGCAGGAAAATTGCGCGTCGGGAGCACGGGCGTCGGCTCGACAAGGATGAGCGGGATACCGCAGATCTCGGCAATCGTCTTTCCAAACGGAGCAAAAACAGCCAGCGTGATGAGTGCATCGGCATCGCGGCAGGCTTCCAGTACATCCTCCGCCATTTGAATGGCGACCTGCCCAACCATCTTTCGCATGGCGCGAATGGATTGAAACAGGTTGGAGCTGCCGTTTTCCATGAAGGTTTGCCCCGTCTCACCCGACATGATCTTTTGCACATCGCCGCGCAAGGAGTGAAAAGGCACACCTTCTTTCCTGATCAAGTCAGCGAAATTCTGTGGAGCCGCCAAAAGAACGTGCAAGCCAGAGTCCTGTAAGCCTTTCCCAAGACGCAGGCAGGGTTGAATATCGCCCTGTGAACCCGCGCCGAAGATGGTGATACGCATCATCGTCAGACCGATGCCAAAATGATCAACCCAAAAATATCGCCCAGCAGGTGAGCCAGCCAGACAACCCACAGGTTGTTGCGGCGGGCAAACAACACGCCATAAAAAAGGGAAGAGACAACGATCAGACCGACATCGGTCAATACGACGAGTCCTGGTCCCGGCGCGAAGTGCGCCAACCCAAATAGAAGGGAAGCCACGCCAATTCCCGTTGGTATTCCAATGAATTGAGCCAGCCGCCCCTGGATCAGCGTACGATAGGTCATCTCTTCGCCGATCAGTGAAATCGCAAGCAGAGGCAGGAGGACTCCCCAACTCATTCCGTTCTCGAAAGGCAGCCGCGCCTGGACGTGCGCCAGGAATTCAGGGAAATATGTTTTTGCCCATAGCGCGGTTGCAGGCTGGATCACGAACCCCATGAACACGAACAAAATCCAGTTGACGCGCAAATCCGCCCAAAAGGTTCGACCGTTGAAACCGAGGTTGCCCCATGTCCGCTTGCGGAGGCGGCGTTCGATGAGCAAGTATGCCACCGGGAGCAGAGCAAAAAGGAGTTTTGCGGCTGGAATGAACAGCATACCCGTCAGGCTGATGATAGTAACAATGATGGTTTCGAACAAAACTCGGCTGTTTTGCATATGCATCCTTTCCACCTCGTTTGAATTCAAGGCGTTTGTGATTCCCTTATCATTTTGTCAACAACGGTTTCAATTGAACCGCCCAATTTCGGATGGCGTCCCAATCGCGGTGATCGCCTTCCTTCCAAACACCAAACAGGACGCTCAGACGGAACTTCAGACGGTCGCTGAACGAGGGAATTTTGCGGATATTCAACCCGCCTGCAAACAAGCCTTCACTGACGGGACGAACCAATGCGCGGACAGGATCCAACCATGAGGATACGTGACTGCGGTATTGTTCACCGTTCTTCATAGTCAGCGTCATGCAAACTAAGAACGAGGCAAACGGTTAGCGTTTCAACTCGGCTTGATGTGCGCGCACGAACTGCACGGCTTCGGGCAGCCACGCCCCACCGTTGACCGCACTTCCCGCGACCACCGCATCATATGGGGATAAGTCTTTGACAGCGCGCATCGGCAATACATCCACCTTCGCGCCGTTTTCGGCGAGAGTCTTGCCAATGGCTTCCGCCACTCCTACCGTCCAGCCTGTGTTGCTGGCATACGTTACAAGGAAATTTGGCTTCATCTTTTTTCACTTTCATGTTCTGATTTCATGTTGACGTAGAACAAGACACTTGCGATCAGCCCAAGCACGGTCAATGTGCCCCAAAGAGGGAGTTCACTGGTCTCGGAAATGCCCGCGTTCACAACGAGAATTGAGTTAACAGCAAGGACAAGCGTATAGAGCGGTCCCTTCACGTTGAGAATGCCCGCGATAACGTAGCCCCACGGCTGGCGCTTTATCAGCCACAACGCGCCGAGAATCAGCCAGGGGATGAGCAACGTCAAGTCCAATGCATAGACTACATTGGTGGGATGCCCACTCAGTGTCACGATGGCAGGGACGTTGCCAGTGGCGATAAAGCCGATGGACTGGATAAGGTACACCAGTCCAAGCCCGGAAGCGACGAAGAGGAAGTAGCCTCCGATCCATTTGACGGGCATATCCTTCTTGACCTGCGGGCTGATCCGGTTAACATCGAGATTTGCCAGCCCGAAGATCAAGGCGAAGATCGAGAGCGCAAGCAGGGCAGCATACAGGAGAAAGAACGCGTTGAACGCTGCACCGAAGAGATAGAAGGCGTAGTTGTAGAGCATGTAATCCAGCATGCCCATCCAAATCAATTGTCCTTTAGATGAACCCTTTGCCGAATACGCCAGCGCTGCGACCAATATTGGGATTGCAACAAAGAGGGTTACAGAGTCATTGCCAAGCCAGATCGTTTTGACAAAGGGATTATCGCGGTACATATCCGGCAGCAACAAACTACCAATGGAGGTGAGTGCAGCAAGAATTGCGATGCTTATCGAGAGTACATACGTTGCTTTTGATTTCATGCTTGGGAATATCCTTGTCGTCTGAAAAATAAAAAGTGCATCCAGCAGTGAATCGCCGGATGCACGAAAAGTGTTTGATCGTGGAATGCCTTATCACTACGCAGAAGGACAAGACTAGGAATATGTCCTGCCGAATGCGATCATTGATGAGTATTGAATGGGCGCAAGCAGGTCGCAAGAGGGAGAGTCCTGTATATCAAGTCGAGGGAGAATTTTAGATTGTCTGACAGGTGAGGGAAGGGATGAATGTAATGATTTTCCGTGCAAACAGTCACCTCTTTGAATATCTACAAATTCTTATAGACAAGGTAAATAGATATCGTACAATAGCGGAATGGCCAAACGGAAATTCAAACTCACAGAAGCGGAACGGAAAGAACTGCTAGGGGCATATCGAGTATGTAAGGATGCGGCGACCCGAACTCGTTACCAGGCAGTTCGTTTGTATAGAGAAGGTTATCCAGAGCAAGAAATCGAGCGGATCACCGGATGTAACCGGACCAGTTTGATGGAATGGTGCCGGGCCTACCGGGCAGATCCTTCACAAGGACTGGTCGATAAACGAGTCGATGGCAATCGAGCCAAACTGAGCACGTTGCAGATCGAAGAATTACAAAACACGTTGCATCAATATACGCCGCAAGAACGATTGGGTCGAAAAGCCGGCACGACGGCTGGGCAATTTTGGACCGTGGAAGATCTGGTTGTGCTGGTTCGAGAGCGGTATGGTGTTGAATACCAAAGCCGTACGTCATACAGCAGCCTGTTGCGCCTGTGTGGCTTTAGCTACCAAAAGACCGAGAAGATCTTCAAGTCTCGAAGTGAGACAAAGGTCGCTGATTTTGAAGAGCAGCTTGAAAAAAACTGAGCGATGTAGCTCAAGAGGCACCTAATACCGTTTTCCTGGCTGGCGATGAAGCCGGATTGTATTTACAAGCGACAATATGCCATGTTTGGTCGCCCACTGGGCAAACGCCCATCGTGCGAGCCGATCCCGGACGAGCCAAGACAAACTTCTATGGCACTTTGAATTTACAAACGGGTCAGGAAATTGCCATGCGCTCTGACCTGATGAATGCCGAAGTATCTGCACGGTATTTGGAGATGAACTTGGAAGCCAATCCAGATGTACCCACTATCCTATTCTGGAATCGGGCTCCCTGGCATCGTGGCAGACCGATTGACAATGTCCTGAAAGAGAACCCGCGTTTGGAGATTATCTTCTTCCCACCCGCCAGCCCAGACTTGAACCCGCAGGAGCTTGTTTGGAAAGCTGTTCGTAAAGTGGTTAGTCATAATCACTTGGAAGTACGGCTCCCGCAACTAGCGGATCGTTTCTTACACCACTTGAATTCGACTGCCTTTACAACTTCCTTTCTGGATCGCTATGGCTACTCTGCTATTTGTCCGAGGTTTAATTAATTGAGGCCTGGATATAAATCTTATGCGGCTTTGAGCAAGGCTTTGAAGCCGAGACGCAAGTTCAGGTTGTTGAGATAGCATTAGAGGATCGCCAGTTGGTAGACAAAGACAGCGCTCAACACAAAGCGACGAGTGGCCACCAAGCCTTTGGTGGGAACCGAGCCATGCACATCAAAGATCGCCTTGAAATGTTCGTTGAAATTCTCAATCGCAATCGAACGGGTCTTGTGCAAAACCTTGCGTACTCCTACGCCATCGTCATGATGAGGATATGGATTGTTCTTTCCAGTGTGCGAGGTGACCAACATCGTTCCTCGTGCATTGCACAATTTGAAAAGAGCCTCATCATAGTAGTGCTGGTCTCCCAGCAAGAAATGAGTGTCTGGCGGCAAGTTTTCGATCAAGGTCGGCGCCTGCTCATTGTCCGCCACATTGGCAGGCGTGAGTTCGGCGGCAATAGGCAGCCAAACCTGGCAGGCTGCACTCACGATGATATGCAGTTTCCAGCCATACACCCAGCCGTGCCAGCCTGATTTTGTCCAATGTGCCTCGGTGTCAATGGAAGTATGCGGCACTTTGTTGGCTTCTCGATCCTTTTTATGCCAGACACCGCCGCGCGCAATCAAAACCGTGCTGTCAATGGCGGCGGCACGGGCGGCTTGAGCCCACAAGCCGAGGCTCACCAACAAAAAACCTCCCAAACAGGCAATCTGGGCAGGCAGGGTTTCAGGGATGGCAGCCAACCGCCGTTCTCATGTGCGCCGACACGCAAACCGACCATTGGGCAGGGTCAAATGTTGACGCAATGCCTGCATCTCCGCGCTCGGTTGTGCCAGGATTGCCAGCAGCCCAGAAGGAGTGTGTACTTGACGAACAATCATAATGACCAGCGCCTTCAAAAAGAAATGGTCTGGATACGTCTTTGCTCGACCACGTTTTCGCAGTTTCGGCTCGGGCGGGGTTGGGATCAGGTCTACCAGCCCAACCAACAGAACAAGCAAGCTGTCTTGTGGTACCATGTGACTGCCTCCGTAGATTTCGGTGTGGTAACCTCTATCTTACGGGTGCAACCGCGCTTGTTCAAGCCTGAACGGGCGCGGTTTGATTTATGTCCATGCCTCAATTAATTACCTGTTGGATATTGAGAAACGTGGAGAGTTTAATGCCCAGCTTGAAGCAAGCCCAGCTACGACATATCGCATTTTATGAAGGAATACTTTGGCAATCCAATGAGCTTTATTTGAAAGGCGCCATATCAACAAATGATGGTCTGCCCCTGTTTGACCACAATTGGGAAAATATCCAACAGGGTTACTCGTATGCGACATTGTTGGCCAGCCATGACCTCGACGCGGCTCAATTTTGCAGCAAGTATGCCAGCAGTGGTGCTTTTATTTTAAACCTGCGGCAGTCACCTACAGAGCGGATTGCATGGCTGGAAACTACACTACATTATGCCAGGAGATACGGAAATCGCCAGGCGGAAGGGTGGCATCTGGGGAATCTTGGTAGTGCCTACAGGGATATTGGCGAAAATGAAAAGGCGATCTATTGGTTCGAACAAGGATTGCAGCTCTTTCGCGAATCCAAGGACTTAATGGCGGAAAGTTCTCTTCACAGTAACTTGGGAAACATTTATGCAGATATCGGGGAATATGAAACAGCCATAGACTCTTATAGCCAGGCAAAGGCAATTGATGAAAAGCTTGGCGAGAAGAAGGGATATGGTCTCACTCTGTCCAATCTTGGTTTAGTTTATCTTCACAAGGGAGAGCTGCCACAAGCCATCAGTTATTTTGAGGGGGCATTAGAAGTTCTTCAAAACAATACTGAAGGAGACTTACGCGGAACAAGCCAGGCTCTTATCGGAATGGGAATGGCGAGCGAGCACATGGGAAATTCGCCGGAGGCAATTCGCTATTATGGTAAGGCAATGGGTATTTCCAGGTTGTTGAAAGATGATGATACGCTGAGCAGCGCGATCAATAATCTTGGTACTGTTTACTTCAATGCTGGACAGTTGGAGGAAGCTGCGAGGTGTTATCAGGAAACCTTGGATATTTCCAGAAAGAGGCGAGATCGGCGAGGAGAAGAATCAGCCCTTGGAAATCTTGGAGGTTGGGGAAATTTTACCAAGGCCGTCAGATACCATAAACAGGCACTACAGCTTGATCGAGAGGTAGGAGATACGGTTGGAGAAGCAACCGAGTTCGCAAATATTGGAGGCGTTCTCCAGGCAAGGGGCAAGCTTCGATTGGCGACTATTTTTTATAACAAGGCACTGGAGATTTTTCGTTCCAGCAATTATCGTAGAGGCGAAATACGGTCTTTGTACAATCTAGGAACAGTTCACTGCGACGTAGACGACATAGAGCAAGGAATCAGCTATTATCTTTCAGCAATGGACCTATCTCAGCAAAGTGATGATAGGCCTATGGAGATCATGGCGCTCCAGCAATTAGGAGCCATTCACTTCGATCTCGAAAAAATCGAAGATGCCATCGGCTTTTACCAAAAATCACTGGAGGTTGCTGATACGCCAGGAGATCTCTCCAAGGTCTGTCAGGCGCTCGGTGAGCTCGGCAACGCATATGTACTTTTAGGCAGTTTAGAGAAAGCAATTAATGCGTTCCGACAATGCAGTGTTTTGGCTGGTCAAATCAAGGATTTGTATAAAGAAGGTATCAGCTTATTCAACCTTGGCATGGCATTACGAGAGGTAGATAGAGATGAAGAATCTGTGGCGGTATTGGACCGGGCCTTCACCATTCTTGAACAAATCGAATACGCAGAGCTAGAACAACTGAAGGAGCTCGCCAAGTAAATTTCCACTCGACAATAACCAAAGACATCTCGTGTGATCATTGATCGCCAATCGGTTTTGATGTGCTGGAGCAATGCTCTACCACCAAAGTAAGGGCTTCTAGTTCTCGTTATGCAATTGTGTGAATCCTGCGATGAAGAAATTGCCGGGCGAGAGCAGATAACTCGATCTCAATCATGTACAACCAACTGGCGGATTTCGGCGTGAAGTAGGATTCAAAAAATTCTGCCAAAGCCAAAGTGGATGCACTAAAAAGTTTTTAGAAATGGATAAAAAGAGAGCCAGCCTTTTAGGATAAAAGTTGAGAGCCCCATACTCCAACAGAAGACTCAAATGAAGCTTAGCACAGAAGCAATCCACAAGATGGCGGAGATCATGGTATCAGAGATACAACGGATCGAATTAAAAAGAAAAATGGAACGCCTTCGCCCCCGAGCCGATGCAGGTGCATGAGTTTTGGCCGCAATTCGCGGGCGACTGCATCCTGGTCGACGAGATGACGGCGGTCAACACCACGCGTTGGGAATTTGCCGAGGGCACCCGCGGGGCGGCCACGGGCTTCTCTGGAACCGTGGGCTTCTCCTTGATTCCCAAGGGCAAGATCAAAGCCAGCTGGCAGGAGTATTGGGAGGGCGCGGCCACCGTCATGCAGTCCCTGGCCCAGTTTGCCTTCTACAGCGGCGTCGGCCATCACACCACCATCGGCATGGGACAATGTCGGCCCCTCCCAAACAGTCAATCGGCTACACGAAAAGAAACGCGCTCCCATCACCCCCGCACATAAATATATGCCAAACAGAAAGCCCCGCAGATAACTCACCTGCGGGGCTTTCGATTATTCAACCACGTACATCCACAACCGTTCCAACTGAACCCCCTCCCTGCCCGTCAGGCCCTTCCAAGCCAGGGGCAGTTCCAGATCGAACAACAGACCGCCATTCAGGGAGGAAAATTCATGGCCGTCTACATTGCGGGGCAAACTTAACAATGGATTCCCATTTGCGTATTGACCCAATTTTCCCTTTCGCATCTGCCGCAAGGCGCGGAGATCCGCCGGGGAAAGCGGGGAAAATATCACCCGTTGATCCGCCCCCGAAACGCAGACCACCGCCTGCGGATCATCGAAGGATTCAACCAGCCGCAGGTACATGCCTGCGCCATACACCTTCGAGGCCAGGCGGTTGAACCAACCCAGCGGATCCTCCACCCGCACGTCCCGCGCCAAATGTTCGCGCTTGATGCGCAAATCCTGCAAGGCCCAAAGCACAACCTGTTCACGCAACTCGTCGATGGCCCTGCGCTGGCGCTCATTCCCGAGGCTGAGCAGGGCGCCGAAGAAGATTACAGCGGACACGACCACAATGGCAAGTACGATTTCCATAACTCATTTTCCTTTCGATTCGAAGGGTTCTTCCTGTGAAGATTCCATGTCATTCCGGTTTGTCATCTGCCTGATGATTCCTTCCAGGCGTCTCAATGCGGCAGGACGGGGATCGATCAGGCTGGCAGACGCCAGGGCCAGCATCAAGCCCAACAGGCCCGTCAACTGCCAGAGGAGGAAGAGAGTGGCGGGTGGCTTGGGTTCAGGGCCAGCTTCTGTCGGGGGTGTAGCCGGTATAGGCGTAGGCGTAAGGGTAGCCGGGACTTGCGTTGCAGAGGGCGTGACCTGTATGGATACCGTCGGGGATACGGTTGGAGAGGGAGTCGGGGTCGCAGTCGGGACATCCATCAGCGGCACGACAATGACTCCCGTATCCCGGCCGCATAACCCCTGCACATCACAAGCCTCCGCTAGAACCTGATATTCCCCGACAGGCGCCAGGGTTCCATCCGCAAAGCGCCGATCCCAGGTGATGGCGTCCGGAATTTCGTCAGGATCAAATTCCAGCGTCACAGAAGGCCAGCGCGCCTGCACATCGCGGATGGTCACCTCCACTTTCGCGATCGGATGGGTATTCGGGGAAACCCGCAGGTCGCCAGCCTCCCAGATCCACCAGCGCTCGGTCAGGGAAACTCGTGGAGGTTGGTTGTCAATTCGCACCGTTATATGGGCCACCCCGCCGACGTTGCCCGCCTCATCCCGGCTGCGCGCCATCAGCCGATACATTACATTAACTTCGCATAACATTCAGTCTTGTTGAAAAAGGCTCCTGGTGGTACGTTGGAACTCGAAACGGGCAGTTTCATTTCCAAATCCATCACCAGGAGGTAGTTCCCATGTTACCAGAAATCGAGTCGTTCGTGAGA
>JACRBJ010000059.1 GCA_016234555.1 Chloroflexota bacterium
GCGGACTCTTGGCGTGTGAATACTTTGGCAATGCCTGTTTGGTCAGGCGATATGCAATTTTGGCGACTTTTACATAGCGGCTCTCTCGTTGGTTCATGCCCTTAAATCTACCAGCTCACTCAGATGTTTGCAACAGAGCATAACAAAAACAAAAGGTTCACAACACACGCTGCGCAAACAGGAGAACTTAATGGCAACATATGTGGCAACAATTCAATGGAAAATGGAAAATAGTGAAGACTTTCGTAAAAACCGTTACAGCCGGGCGCACACCTGGTCGTTTGACGGCGGCATTGAAGTGCCTGCGTCCTCTTCCCCTCATGTTGTGCCGCTTCCAATGTCCGAGGAAAATGCTGTCGACCCTGAGGAGGCGTTTATTGCCAGTATCTCAAGCTGCCATATGCTTTGGTTTTTATCGATAGCGGCAAGATCGGGATTCGTGGTTGAAAGTTACGTTGATTCTGCGGTTGGGACGATGAGCAAAGATGACGCCGGGAAAATTGTAATTGCATCCGTCACGCTTTCCCCCAAAACCAGGTTTTTTGGAGATAAACAGCCAACATTTGCGGAACTTGAAGTCTTGCATCATGAGGCACACGAAAGCTGCTACATAGCAAATTCCGTCAAATCTGAAATTCACTGTAAACCTGTCCTGGAATTAATATAAGGAGTAATCATGCAAGACGTTGCAATTTTTCTTGAAAATCGTCCGGGGTCATTAGCTGAAATGGGTGAGGCACTGGGTCGGCGCGGCATAAGCATAGAGGGTGGCGGCGCATGGGTTGTAGATGGTCGTGGAGTCGCCCATTTCCTGTTTGAAGACGGAAATGCCGCCAAAGAAGCTCTTGAAACGGCTGGTATAAAAGTGCTGGAAGTGCGCGAAGTTGTGGTTCTGCGACTAAAACAGGCTGTCCATGGACAGCTAGGGCAACTAACGCGTCGGATGGCAGAGGCAGGTGTAAATATTGAAGTCCTCTATAGCGATCATGATCACCAATTGATTCTTGTTGTTGACAACTATGAGAAGGCAAAAGAGGTATCTGCCTCCTGGTCAAATGAATAGATAGATCGGTCAACTTGCGGATGGAGTCATCGTCGGTTCGGCGTGCGTGAAGAAGATTGGGGGTAGCCAAAAACCTGTAGAAACAGCAACCAGTTCGCAGCGGAGTTCCGCAGCGCGCTGTCCGAGTTGAGGAAATAAATCAGGTAGTTAATTCGCCGCGCAGGTTGGTCTGCATCAACCGCTTGATTTCATCCACAGGTAAATTCTGGCTAAATAGATAAGAGAGTTTTGCCAATGCGGCTTCGGCGGTCATATCGTAGCCGCTGATAACACCTGCCTTGGCTAACGCGGACCCGGTCGCATAATCTCCAAGGTGGACGCTCCCTCTCAGACATTGCGTGCAATCTACAATCACGACTCCCCGCGCGGTGGCTTCCTCCAGCGCGGCGAGAAAATCCAGGTTGTTTGTGGGACCGTTGCCAACGCCATACGCTCTCAACACCAATCCCTGCAACGGCGGCTGTAAAAAGTTGCGGACGACCTGCGACGGGATGCCCGGCCACAAAGGCAGCGCTCCAACGTTGACCTGTTTCAGTTCCTGCACTTGTAGGGAAGTTCCTTGTGAGGGGGTGGGCAGCACCAAATCTCGGTGAATGCGGATGTCCACACCGATGTCTCCGAGCGGCGGCAGGTTGGGAGATGCGAACGCATCCAACCCGTCGGCGCTGACCTTGACCGAACGGCAGCCGCGCAGCAGTTGATCGCCAAAGCACAGGCAGACTTCAGGGATGGCAAAGTTTGCGGCGACTGTCAACGCGGTGATGATGTTGGCGCGCGCGTCGTTGCGGACCTCGCACAGCGGGATTTGCGAGCCGGTGAGCACCACGGGCTTCCCCAACCCTTGCAGCATAAATGGTAGGGCAGACGCGGTGTATGCCATCGTGTCCGTGCCGTGCAAAATGATGAAGCCATCGTACTCGTGGTAATGCACTCCGATGTCGCGGGCGATCTTGTACCAGTCTTCGGGCGTCATGTTCGCCGAGTCAAGCAGCGGATCGTATTCCTGAATATCCACCTCGGGCATCAGGTCGCTTTTTAGCTCCGGCATGGACATGATCTGCGCCGCCAGATAACCTGGGGCGGGCGCATACCCTTCGGGCGTGGGCTGCATTCCGATGGTTCCGCCAGTATAGATAATGTAGACTCGTTTTTTCATGGGAGGTTTATTCGATATCATCGAATTTGTTCAAATACTCCTCGTCTGACTCGTCTTTTGCCCCCAAATATTCCTCCTCGTATTCACGGAGTAATTTCTTCAGTTCGGATAAGGCTTCATCCCGGCTGTTGGCGACCCTGCCGTATTTTCTGATCGCATTGAAGACTTCATAGTGGATGCCGCTATACCCTGCCCCCGTGCCGCCCGACTGGACCCGATCCCACGCATCGGAGTACAGTTGCGATAACTGATAGTATTCATCCGATGATGTTATGCAGTTCTTTTTCCGTGATGAGTTCTGTGACATGGTCTCCCTCCAATTTTTCGAGATTCTTCATTAAGTTGATTTTCAGGCGCTTGATCTCATCCTGTAACTGCACAAAGGTTACGGGACGAATATCAGGGTCGAAGTGGATTTCGGGGTAGTTGCGCTGAAAAATATTCTTCACCAGCAGGACCTGATAGATCGTCCGCCCGCTTTCCATTTTGCCGATGTCTTTCAGCACGCCTGTGTAGATCAACTTGTCGTCTATGTACAAACCAATATAATCACCGGGTTTCATAGGGAACTCCTTCGTCAATGGCATTCTATCATAGCCGTCCCGCCCCAATCGCCTTGAATTTCCTCTTGACTCATCCGCTCCACCCGCATAGAATAGCGCCCAATATGTTTAGCCAGTTCCGTCACCATCATCACCACAAAACTCCCTCCAGCGGACGGGCTGTCTAGGCGCGCATCGGTTTTGCGCATCCAAATTGCAAACTCCCGTCCAATGGGAGTTTTTTGTTTAAGGTGACCATGATCAAAATTCTCAACCCCACGCAAGCCCAACAGACCATCCTGCGCCGTGTCATGCCCGGCGACGAGGACATCCCCGCTTCGGTTCTGGACCGCATCGAGCAGACCTTCGGGGAACGGATTCAACCGCAGGAGGCGGTGGCGCGCATCCTGCGCGACATCCGCACACGGGGCGATTCCGCGCTTCGCTCCTGGACCGGGAAGTTGGACGGCAAAAGCCCGGTCAGTTTCCGCGTCCCAGGCGCCGCTCTCCGCGCCGCACTGGACTCGATTTCAGCGGAGGAACGCTCCGCGCTCGAACGTTCCGCCGCCCGCATCGAATCCTTTTACAAAAAGCAGCCGCTTACCTCGTGGATCACGCACGAGATGGGCGGCGTGCTGGGACAATTGATCCGCCCCATTCAGCGTGTCGGCTTGTATATCCCCGGCGGCACAGCCGCGCTGCCTTCGAGCGTATTGATGTCTGCTGTGCCTGCGAAAGTTACGGGCGTGAAGGAGATCGTGCTGGCGGCGCCGCCCCAGCGGGGCACAGGCGAAATTGCCCCCATCATCCTTGCCGCCGCCGCCCTCGTTGGCGTGGACGAAGTCTATGCGATGGGAGGCGCCCAGGCGATTGCCGCGCTTGCCTACGGCACAGAGTCCATCCGCCCGGTGGATAAGATTTTCGGACCCGGCAACCTGTTCGTGACGCTGGCGAAGAAGCAGGTCTTCGGCGTGGTGGGAATCGACGGGTTGGCTGGTCCCACCGAGACGGTGGTCATCGCCGACGAGTTTGCGAACCCGTCCTGGGTCGCCGCCGACCTGCTCGCGCAAGCCGAGCATGACGTGCTTGCATCCGCCATCCTGCTCACCCCGTCCAAACGTCTCGCCGAAGCCGTCCAGGTGGAAGTGGCTCGTCAGGTCGAGACCCTGCCCCGCGCCGAGATCGTCGCCCAATCGCTCAAGGATCGCAGCGGCATCGTCCTCACCGCTGACCTTGATGAAGCCGTGCAACTTTCCAACGCGTACGGCCCCGAACACTTGTGCCTTGCCGTCAGGGACGCCTGGGCATGGACTGAAAAGGTTAACTCGGCGGGCGGCATTTTCGTGGGTGAATATTCGTTTGAAGTGCTCGGTGACTATGTCGCGGGTCCGAGTCACGTCATGCCAACCAGCGGTACGGCGCGTTTTGCCTCCCCGCTCAACGTCTGGGACTTTGTCCACATCATCAGCCTGATCGGACTCAATTCCGCAACTGGCAGGGAATTGTCCAAGCCAGCCGCAATCATCGCCCGGGCTGAGGGTCTCGAAGCCCATGCCCGGTCAGCGGATCGGCGGCTGGATCCCAACGCCTCCTGACCTTGAACGGTCTTTTAGCGAATCTGTCCAAACAACCTGGTTATTTTGGGTTTGCATAACTGTAAGCTGACCTACAAAATCTGTAAATTCGCTTTTACTGAACGTGCTGTAAAATGGCTACAGATTTTTTCCTTTGAAAAGCGCCCCCTTACCAGGAGTTGAACCATGTCAGTCCAGTATCAAATCGACGGCAACATCTTTCGTGAAATAACCACTCATTGGCTTTGCGCCTCCGTCAAGGAGTCCCTGATCAAGGCGCGCCAGACCGATGCCGCCAACGCTGTCGAATATGTTCAACTAAGCGACGGGCGTATCTTTTCCAGGTCGACGCAAAACCAGCAGATGGTGAACGCCCCCAAGTCATCAGCCCGTTTTTGGAGCGCGCGGACGGAATCCCTGACACAACCGCGATAACCTGGCAAGTCTGATTTATATGTAAAAAACGCCCTATGTTGGGCGTTTTTTTGTTGGCTCGACAGCAGGGATGCGCGAAAACCATCAAATAAAAATACGCCCATTTCTGAGCGTATTTCACTGGCGGGGAGGGCGGGATTCGAATATCATCCCACCAATGGGGACGCGCGACTGCCAAACAAAAAGCCCCTCGTAATGAGGGACTTTTCAGCGGGGAGGGCGGGATTCGAATATCATCCCCTCAATGGGGGCGCACGACTGCCAAACAAAAAGCCTCTCGTAATAAGGGACTTTTCAGCGGGGAGGGCGGGATTCGAATATCATCCCCTCAATGGGGGCGCGCGACCGTCAAACAAAAAGCCCCTCATAATAAGGGACTTTTCAGCGGGGAGGGCGGGATTCGAACCCGCGACCGGTTTTACCCGGCACTCACTTAGCAGGCGAGCCCATTCAGCCACTCTGGCACCTCCCCAGTCGCATGGGTAGTAGCGACTTGACCCAGAATGTTAGGTCTGGGCAGTCGCTTGAACAGTTGCTAAAGCTGTCACTACGGATGACGAGCCTGGCGGAGGGAGTGGGATTCGAACCCACGTTGGTGTGACCCAAACATGTTTTCAAGACATGCGCCTTCAGCCGCTCGGCCATCCCTCCAGGCGAACGCGATTTTACCATAGGGTTGGTATAATCGAAACCCATGACTCAAAGAGATATGAACAAAGCCGCGTTGCGCGGCGAGCCTTCCTACGTCTGGCGGGCGGGACAACAACGGCGGCTGGAGATGATCACACAAGCCGCAGGTAATCGCATCAATGGCTTGATCCTCGAAAACGGCTGCGGGGTGGGAATGTACGTCGAAAAGCTGTCAGCCTTCGGCGGGCGGGTGATCGGTTTGGAATTCGATTTGGAACGGGCGACCGAAGCGGGAATCAGCTCGAAGGAGATTGTCAACGCTGCGGGCGAATCCATCCCTTTTCCCGCCTCCGCCTTCGACCTGATTCTCAGTCACGAGGTGATCGAACACGTCCAGGATGACCACGCCGCCGCCCGCGAGATGATCCGCGTACTCAAGCCCGGCGGACGGGTGGCGCTTTTTTGCCCAAATCGCGGCTATCCGTTCGAAACACACGGCATCTTTTGGATGGGGGAATATTATTTCGGCAACAAGTTGTTTATCAACTATCTGCCGCGCGCATGGCGCGACAAACTTGCGCCGCATGTGCGGGTCTATTCCGCAGGCGACCTGCAAAAGCTGTTCGATGGTCTGCCCGTGAAGTTCATCGAACGCACGGTCATCTTCGGCGCCTACGACAACATCATCGCCCGGTTTGGCGCGCTGGGGAAATTCCTGCGCATGGTTTTACAATTTCTTGAGGCCACACCGCTGAAAGGGCTTGGGCTTTCCCACTTCTGGGTGATCGAAAAATTGTAAGGTAGCTGTTATGTCTGGGGATACGGTTTGTTACTAAAATCACAAACAATACGCGCAGCGTGTTTTCAACCATCAGTTTCAATTGGAGGAAAAGTGACAACCAAAACAGTCTTTCGTAAGTTTGGATTTGTATTTGCAATCGTGTTTGTTCTATCGCTACTGGTGAGCGCCACCGTCTACGCCCAGGATGGTGCCCCAACTGTGGAAGTGTTCCGCATGGGCGGCACCACGCACGTGGAAATAAAAATCACCTTCCCCGGCGGGGTCAGCGGCAATTTCTCGGGCTGGGCATTGGGAAGTAAATTCGATTGCAAGACTGTCCCGCCAGACGTTGTCTATTGCAGCGGTCCGCTCCAAAAAAGCGTCGGTGCAGTGACCTTTGTCCTGATGGACGAGGATACAAATGCTCCAGTGTTGACGGAGGTTGTGGTTTCTCCTAGACCGCTGGCGGGCAATGATCCGCAACCAACGGAAGAACCTGAAGCTCCTCCCGAATGTACTGGTCCCAGTATTACCAATCCTTGTTCGCAGTAAAGCAGCAAACAAAAACTGAAGCCGCAAGACTTCAGTTTTTGTTTGACTCAAGACATATCACGTTTTCAGGAGCTTTGGTTACGTGTGTATCGCCTGTCCTGTTGCCGCGTGCGCTGCCTCCATGATTACCTCTGAAAGCGTTGGGTGGGCGTGGATGTTGCGGGCGATCTCATGCGGGGTGAGTTCCATCATCCGCGCCAGGGTCAATTCGGGCAGAAGCTCCGTCACTTCGGGACCGATCATCGATGCACCGAGAATCTCGCCATACTTTTCATCGGTGACCAGCTTGACGAAGCCCGTGTAATCGCCCATGCCAAGCGCCTTGCCATTCGGCTGGAATGGGAAGCGTCCCACCTTGACCGAGTAGCCGCGTTCCTTCGCCTGCGCCTCGGTCAACCCGAACGACGCGATTTGCGGCTGGCAGTACGTGGCGCGCGGAACCATCTCGTAGTCGATTGTGACGGTCTCGTGTCCGGCAATGTGTTCGGCACAGATGATGCCCATCGTCGAGCCGACGTGCGCTAGCATGAGTTTGCCGGTCACGTCGCCGATTGCCCAGATGCCGGGGACGTTGGTCTGCATCTTCTCGTTGATCTCGACGAAGCCGCGCTCACTGAGCTTGACCCCGACCTCTTCGAGTCCGAGTCCCTTCGAGTTGGGACGAAAACCAATCGCGACCAAAGTCTGGTCAGCCTCGAGGACGGTTTCCTTCCCGTCGGCGGACACCTTCACTTTTACGCCCGTCGCCGTGGCTTCGACAGATTCGACCTTGTGTCCGACCAGCGTCTTGATCTTGCGTTTCTTGAATTCCTTTTCGAGTTCCTTCGAGACTTCCTCATCTTCCAGCGGAACAATGCGCGGCAGCATCTCGACGACCGTCACATCCACACCGTAGGAATTCCAGACGGTGGCGAACTCCACGCCGATGGCTCCCGAGCCGATGATGATCGCGCTCTTGGGAAGTTTTTCCTGCAGGATGGCTTCCCAATAGGTGAGGACTTTTTCGCCATCCACCTTCCAGACAGCGGGGACAGCCGCTGAAGCGCCCGTGGCGACGATGATGTTTTTGGCGGATAACTCCGTCAATTTTCCATCCTTATCGGTGACCGAAACAGCCGTCGGCTTGGTCAGTTTGGCTTCGCCCATGAAGACGGTGATGTTGTTCTTCTTCATCAGGAAGGCGACACCCTTTGTCAGCCGATCCGAATTCTGGCGCGAGCGTTTGACCGCAACGCTGTAATCGAGTTTGAGATTCTCGAAGGAGAAACCAAATTCCTTGCCGCGCTCGCGCAGGGTGTGAGCCACCTCCGCATTCTTGAGCAGGGACTTGGACGGGATACAGCCGACGTTGAGGCACACGCCGCCCAGCCACTGCTTGTCCACGATGGCGACTTTTTGGTTCAATTGCGCGGCACGAATGGCGGCAACATAGCCCGCAGGTCCAGCGCCGATTACGACAACATCAAAATTTTCTGACATGAAATACACTCCAGGGTGTTAAGATTGAGAATGGATAAAATTCGCGGCAATTGTACTACAAGCGAACCGCCCTCTTTTTGATGAAGAGGGCAGTCCAAGGTTACAGGTTTTTTCTCATGAATTCATACGTCCGCGACCAGGCAAGCAGGGCGGCGGCGGAGTCGTATTCGGGGCGATCCTCTTCCACGAACCAGTGACCAACTCCCGGGTAGATGTGAAGCGTCGCGTCCACGCCGGCGGATTCAAATGCCGCGAATGTTTTTTCCACGTATTCGTTCGGCTCCCATTCGTCGTTGTCGCTGTAATGCCCCATTACTTTGGCGGTGATTTTTCCATAGTCTGCCTCATCATTGCCATAGAAAAGAACAACCGCTCCAACTTGTTCCGGCATGGTGGAAGCGACGCTCAATGCCCAGGCTGCGCCCATCGAGAAACCGACCAGACCAATTTTGCCTTTGACCATGCTCCGCAAATGGTCTTTTGCAGCCGTTACCGTATTGCCTGTCAATTGGTTGTCGCTTTTCTCCATCAGTACCTTGGCTTCGTCGATGGTTTTCGCGATCTGCCCATCCCGCAAGTCCGGCGCGAGCACAGTAAATCCCTGCCCGGCGAGGTGGTCACAAACCTGCTTGAAAAAGGGCTTCAAGCCCCACCAGGCATGCAGGAGCAGCACTCCCGGTCCGCCATTTTCCGGTGACGCAAGATAAGCGTTGACCTTTTTGTCGTTCACGTTCAACTGGATTTCGGATGTTCGAATCGGCATGGAAATCTCCTTTCAATCTGCCTTGCACGCGGTCAGCAGAAACACGGGGAATGTTTTCTCAACCCCGTCGATGTCCTTTTTGATTTCGTATGCGGTTGAAAATTTCACGTCCGCAAAACCCGCCTCCTCGACCCATTTCTGAAGCTCACTGCGTTCGAAGCCCAGATGGACGTCGGTTGTGCCGTCGGTGTGGAATGACCCATCTTCCTTGTCGAGGTCAGAAACGCAGAGCCAGCCGTCGGGCTTGAGCAGGGCATGGAATTTTTTGAGAATGCCTCTGGCGTCATCGATGTGATGCAGCGTCATCAGCGAGTATGTCAGGTCGAAGGGTTGGGCGGGAAGCGGGTCAACAGACAGATCGAGGCGGAGTGGCGTCATGTTAGTCACGCCTGAGGCGGCGATCTTCTCCGTCAACACGTTCAACATTCCCAACGAAGTGTCCGCGAGAGTGATCTGCCCCAGAAGGGGTTGCAGGGCGAAGCTCAACAAACCCGTGCCGCAGCCATATTCCAGCGCGGACATGTTTTGGTTGAGCGGAATTGCGCCGCGAATGGCTTCCGCCACCGTTTTGGCGCGATGAACTTTTTTGGGATCGGAGTCCCAATCTTTTGCGCGTTCGTCGAAGTTTGTCATATCCAATTTTCCAATGTCTCTTTTACCTTTGTCAAAAACCAGTCAGCGGATGCGCCATCCAAAATGCGATGGTCGAATACAAATGACAGGTAAACCATCGGGCGGATGGCGATGGCGTCATCGATGACGGCTACCCGCTTTTGCATCGCGCCGACTCCAAGGATACCGCATTGTGGCTGATTAATGATAGGGAAGGCAAGCAGCGATCCGCTAATGCCGTGATTGGTAAGTGTGAACGTCCCGCCTTTGACTTCATCAGGCTGAAGTTTTTTACTTCGCGCACGATTTGCGAGATCGTTGACCGCGCGAGCCATTGCCAGAAGTGAGAGGTTGTCCGCGCCCTTGATGACGGGGACGATCAGCCCTTCCTCGCCGAGTGAAGCCGCCATGCCGATGTTGATGGCTTTGTGGATCAACACGCCTTCGTCACTCCACGATGAATTGACCAGCGGATATGCCTTTAATCCCGCCACAATTGCGGACATAAAATACGCGGTGAATGTGAGGTTGACTCCGTCGCGTTCGAATGCGGCTTTGTTTGCGGCGCGATGCTTGACCACGCGGGACATGTCCGCTTCCATAACAGTCAGGACGTGCGGAGATGTCTGCTTTGATTCGACCATGTGCGCGGCGATCGATTTTCGCATTGAGGTATGTTTGATGAGTTGGTCGCTAGCGCCAACGACCGTGGACGATAGACGATTGACCGTAGCTTGTGGTCCATCGTCTATTGTCCTTTTTCCACCTTCCACAAATGCCAGTACGTCATTCTTCGTAATGCGTCCGTTTAAACCCGAGCCTTTTATTTGGGACAAGTCCACGCTGTGTTCGGCGGCGATCTTTGCGACAACGGGAGAGATGAAGCCGGGGGCGGTTTGGCGTTGAGCGTTTAACGTTGAACGTTCAACATTAAACGCAGTCTCTGAAACCTCAACCTCTTTGACACTTTCGCCATCTTCCACGCCTTCCCCAGCCACCCCAATCACCGCCAGCAACTCACCGACCTTTGCGGGCTGTCCTTGTTTCTTTACGATTTCGAGGATCACGCCCGAAGCAGGCGCGGGGACTTCGACCGTTACCTTGTCCGATTCGACTTCGAGCAGGGGCTCCAACTCATTGACCGAGTCTCCAATCTGCTTGAGCCAGCCGGTAATGGTAACTTCTTCCACACCTTCGCCCAATCTCGGGACAAGTACTTTTGTAGCCATAGTTTCCTCCAGTTGCCAGTAAACAGTAATCAGTGACCAGTAATCAGTTGTCAGTTTCGATAAAGTATTCGGCAGGCTCTTCGCGGACGGGATGAGAGGGTTCGCCGCAGAACATTTCGGATTTCTCCATCATACTTCCCAACATTCTTCCAATTTCCATGCACTTCCCCACGAGTTGCGCGCTTGTTGCCTGGTTTATGTATTCACAGTCCAACGCAGTCTCGATCCAGTGTTGTGTCTCCATTTGCTCTCCATCCGAGTCGGTCAGTTCGCTAGAGCGTGTTATGAACTTTTCGGGATGGTAAACTCTGTGAATGACCCGAAAACCATACCCGAGTGATGTAACGGACGACGAATGGGCATTTGTGTTGCTCCTTATCTGACATTGATGAAAGAAGACGCTCCACAAAGAGACCACGATTTACGAGACGTGTTCAATGGCTTGCGTTGGATTGTCAGAACAGGCGCTCAATGGCGGATGATGCCCAACGATTTGGCGCCATGGTA
>JACRBJ010000060.1 GCA_016234555.1 Chloroflexota bacterium
AAATTCACGTGTTCCGGGCGCTGATCTAACCCCTGCTAGACACCGACGACCTGCTAAACCGCTTTCAGACTGAAAAATCGAGCACTCCCCCTTGCTCTCCGTCTGAAAATCAGACTTTTTCGACAGTCTCGTTGGGCGTTTCCTTGCAAACTTTGGCTGTTTAGCAAATCTGCGACAATATCTTCCCGTATTTAGGAAAAGATTCAATGGCATATCAATTGGCTGCTGTCCTCTTTACATTATCATCTATTACCTTTGCGACAATTACATATACAATCATACATGCATATCTACGCCATAAGAAAGGCGGGGTTATCCCCGAAAATGTGAAGTGGATTTCTCTCTTTTCTGGAATTATTTTGTCAGTACTATTTTCTTTTGGAGTCATGTTTTGGCTGGTCAAACAAACTGAAGATGTCTTCAAGCAATTTGATGAAACAGAGTTCATCAAAACCCATTATGCGGGAGTTGATTGTTCATCGCTAAAAGGATCTGTTTTTCGAGCTAACGATGATATGTCCAGATCCGCTCAGTCTGTATGCTTAGCCGAAAGAGCTTGGTTTGAAAATAATATCAACTTTTGCTACCATACGGGTAATCCTAACAACAACTGCTTGACTTGGATGGCGATTAAATTAGGAGATCTGAAAATCTGTGAAATGCAAAAACCATATTATGACCCTGATTCTTCTTTTTTCGATGTCGGATTCGGAGGGTTAATACTTGAGGAAGAAAAGCCGCGCGCATGGCTTTATAGGTGCTACTGGATTTACGCTAGAATGCGAGACGAATCAGCAGTTTGTGATTTAATTCCATTTGCGCGTGAATCCTCAAAACAAACCGAGTGCATAAAACCCTCAACGGATGGCGACACATATTTGGAATTCAAATATGCGCCTATTTGGTAGGAAGTCAATTGTTGCTAATTTGCTTTGAAAATGAGTGAATTTCTTGTTTCAGCCAACGAGTCTTCAAGTCAACCCCGCCCAACAAAGCGTGCAGCAACTGTCTTGAAAGTCAAGAGCAAAACCCTCCTTTAAAGGGAAAACCAGTCCGTCTCAGGCGAGCACCATCTGCCTGAATGGGACACGGTCTCGCATCATCGCATTCAAGATGGTTAGGAACTTCCGCATACATGCGGTGAGAGCGACCTTCTTTACCTTCCGCCTCTTCAACAACTGCTGATACTGTGCCTGGATCAACGGGTTGTATCTCGTCGCCACCAAGGTCGACATGTAGAGCACATTCCGTACTTCCATTCGTCCTCCCTTCGTCTTGCGATAACCTCGTTTCTTCCCACTGTCCGAGTTCATCGGAGCCAAACCCACCAAGGCGGCAATCTTCTTGCGGTCCAGTTTTCCAAGCTCAGGCAATTCCGCCAGCAAAGCTGCTGCAGTCACTCTTCCCACTCCCTTGGCACTGCACAGGACCTGCTCCTGTTCCTGCCAGTCTTCATGTTCTTTCATGAAGCGGTCCAAGTCTTTTTTGAGGTGCTTGATCTCTTCCTTCAAAACCTCGATCATTCGCTCCAGAGAGGCGCGCATGTCAGCGTGGACTGTCCGCAGACGGCTTTTTTCTGCCTTGAGCATCTCTTCCATCTGCCTGCGTCTCACCAACAGGGCTGAAACGTACCTTCCCGCCTCACTTTTTGCCTCAAACCGCCTCGGTTTCATCTGCTTCCCAAACTCTGCCAGGTTGAAGGCATCGAGCTTGTCGGTCTTAGCGAACAGTCCGCTGGCTCGGGCGTACTGTCTTACCCGCGACGGATTCACAACTGCCACAGGTAATCCTGCTTCGTACAGTCCCAGCACCACAGCTCGCTGATATCCGCCTGTGGCTTCGACGACGATCAGATCGGGAGCGAGCTTCTGCATTTTCTTGACCAGGCTGGTGATTCCTTTTTCATCATTCGTGACTTGGCTTGCTTTCTTCTCTCCCAACACTGCGATGTCCAACTTGTCCTTCGCAACATCGATCCCTACGAACTTTCCGCTACTAGTTGTCATTCCTGCCTCCGCTTTGTATAATGGAGTGGAGCCCACGCTACTGCCGCTTGCGGCGTTCGGTTTCTAAGAACCTTGCAACTGTTCGGGCTCCTGGTGTAATGGACATGGCGATCTTGCTGCACGACGGTCCGCTACAACCTACCCGACATCGATCTGCCATGTCCTTCCTAAGGATACTACCCGACGCTGGGGAGTCTGGCACGATTCCAAGCATTTTTCCAATCGGACAGCTTCGCCGTCCCCGCCCCAGCGCAGGATAAGTGCGATAAACATGCAACTTTAAAATCAAAAGACCCAGACTTTTTTATCTGGGTCTTCTTGAGGGGAGCCTGATGGGTTTCGAACCCACAACATCTACATCCACAGTGTAGCGCTCTGCCATTGAGCTACAGGCTCCGTACTGGAAACGGGCGTTATTTTACCATTAGGATGCATCACCCGCAAGGATTTTTTTGATGGCTTCAGCGGTGGACTCGCGCTTAACCACGACCTGCTCGCCGCTGACCAGATTCTTCACCGCCACCTGACCGTTCGCCGCCTCGTCTGGTCCCACCGTGACGACGATCCGTGCCTTCATCTTGTCCGCAAATTTGAATTGCTTTTGCAGTTTGACCGCGTCGGGGTAGCAAATTACCTTCAAGCCTGCGCTGCGGAGTTCAGCCGCCAAAGAGAAGGATTCGCTCAACAGGCTTTTGTCGAAGACCGTTACGAGGACAGGCGCAGGGCTGGGGATAAATTCTGGAACGAGTCCCAACTCCTGCAAGACGATCCCGATGACCACGTCGCCCATCGCAAACCCGGTGGCTGGAAGCGGCTGTCCGCCCACGTCGGCAAGCAGGTTATCGTAGCGTCCGCCGCCGAGGATGGCACGCTTCAAGGAGCCGCTGGTCTCGAAGGCTTCAAAGACCGTGCCCGTGTAATACAAAAGTCCGCGCGTGATGCTGGGATCGAACTTGACGTATTCCTTCACGCCCAGCGCTTCGAGAGCCACAAAGAGGCGTGTCAGTTCCTCGTCCTTTTTCCACAAATCAAAGTTATCTAGGACAGCCCGCAAGCCGTCAAGCTGCGCTTGGGACAGACCAATCTCAAGGGCGTAGGTATCCCAATTGGCGGGAGTCATCTTCGAGCGGCGGTCCACCAGTCCCAAAACATCCACACGCTTTTCCTGTGGGATGCCCAAAGCAGCGAACTCCGCATTCATCAGCTTGCGGTTGTTGACAAAGACTGTTGCCTGTTGAGGAGTGAGGCCAACCGACTTCATAAATGTGACGCCGATGGCAATGACTTCTGCGTCCGCTTCAGGAGAGTCGACCCCGAGCATGTCCACGTTCCACTGGAAGAACTCACGGGTGCGACCCTTTTGCGGTTGTTCGTAGCGCCAGAACGGACCAAACGACCACCAGCGGACAGGGAAAGTCAACTCGCCCTGCTTTGCGGCAATCATGCGCGCCAAGCTGGGAGTGAGTTCGGGGCGCAGGGTGACAAAATCCCCGCCGCGGTCGGTGAAAGTGAAAGACTGCTTCTTGACCAGTTCCTCGCCAGACTTCGCCGCATACAGGTCAATCGGCTCGATGAACGGCGCGTCCCATTCCTGATAACCGAACGAGGTCGCGGCTTCGCTCATCTTTTTGTAGATGAAATTGCGCAGCGCCATCTGCTCGGGATAGAATTCTCGTGTGCCTTTTACTGCTTGTATCTTGTTCGCCATGGTGACTCCAGTGCGCGGATTTTATCACGAGTTCAGCGCCAGAGAATTGATTTCAGAGAGGTCGATGAGCGGACATTTTTATGCGATAATACGGGCATGGATACCGAACCATCATATCTTGCGCTTTATCGAGGCGGGGAACTGGGACGTCGTGCCGGGCAGGCGGTTGCTGGTCTAGAGCGTTGCAGTAATTGTCCAAGACGGTGCAACGCAAACCGAGTTAAAAGGCAGTTGGGGACATGCAAGATTGGCAGGTATGCGCGGGTAAGCAGTTATTTTCCGCATCACGGCGAGGAGAATTGCCTGAGCGGACGCATGGGCAGCGGCACGATATTCTTCGCGCAATGCAACCTGCGTTGTGTCTTTTGCCAAAACTATGACATCAGCCAAAGCGGGGACTTTCCCGAAGCTCCGCCACAACGTCTGGCGGAGATGATGCTGGAATTGCAAGGGTTGGGATGCCACAATATCAACCTTGTCACACCGAGCCACGTTGTCGCGCAGATACTGGAGGCATTGCCGCTGGCTGTGGAACATGGCTTGAGACTTCCCCTTGTTTTCAACACATCAGGCTTTGACTCAGTCCCAACCCTGCGCCTGCTGGACGGCGTCATCGACATTTACATGCCCGACTTCAAAATGTGCAGCGAAGTCTTCTCGCTGAAATATATACTGGCGAAGGATTACTTCAAAATAACCCAAGCCGCATTGCAGGAAATGCACAGGCAGGTCGGCGACCTAGTGCTGGACGAGAACGGCATCGCAAAACGTGGACTGCTGGTGCGTCACTTGGTCATGCCAGGCGGCGTGGCTGGTACCGAGCAAGTGATGAAATTCATATCGCGCAAACTTTCGCCAAACACGTATGTCAACCTAATGGCGCAATATCACCCTGCCTGGAAAGTGGACTCAATACGCTTCGCCGAGATTAACCGCCGCCCCACCGCGGAAGAATATCAACAGGCTTTGGAGTTAACTCATAAAGCGGGGATACACCGCCTGGCTTGAACCCCAAAATTCACCGATTGAATTTTGATTTCCCTTTGGTATAATTCAATAAAATTTGTAGGGGCGACCCGTCAGAATGTAAATCCGCTTCGAACACACCGGGCGGGTCGCCCCTACTTCAAGGAGAGAATCAATGAAAATCAACTATTCGGAACCCAGCAAAGACCTTTTAATGCGTATCGACATCCACGAGAAATACGGCTCAGCCAACATCGACGTCTGGACGAACGACCTGCTCAAACCGCAGGCGGGCATGAACATCCTCGACGTGGGCTGCGGTGCGGGAAAGCTGTGCTTCTTGTTCAACGATTACGTCAAAGGTGGCGCGAAGATCACGGGAGGAGATTTCTCCGAGGAATTGCTTGACAAGGCTCGCGAGAAGAATAAAGCCTTCGGCGCAGACATCAACTTCCAGTTTTTGGATTTCAACGAGAAATTCAAGTTCACCGACAACACCTTCGACCTTTGCACATCCGCCTTCGCCATCTACTACGCCTCGGATTTGGACTTCACTTTTGGCGAGGCGCACCGCGTCCTCAAGCCAGGTGGGCGGCTCTTCGTCTCGGGTCCGCTGCCCGAAAATAAGCAGATGTTCTACGACATCATCAAGGAAGCCACCAACGCCACCATCCCGCCCATGCCCGGCTCCTCACGTTTCAAGGGCGACATCTTCAACACCATCAGCAAAATCTTCGCCAAGGCCGAACTGCACAAGTTCGAGAACCACCTCACCTTCCCCGAGGTCGCACCGTTCATCGATTACGTTCGCGCCTCGTTGAGCGAAGACCGCAAGCTGTGGACATCCATGTTCAACGGCAAGGATGAGTACGAAGCGCTGATTGGTAAGATTACCGACGTGGCTACACGCTGGTTTAAGCGTGATGGCAAGCTGGTCATGACCAAGGTGGTCGGCGGGATTCTCGCCACCAAATAACCATGAACAGGAAGCTGATCGACCTCAGTCACATCGTCGAGCATGGGCTGGTCACCTACAAAGGGCTGCCCGCGCCCATCCTTTGCGACTATCTCTCGCGGGAAGACTCGCGAAGTCACTACTCAGGCGGCACGGAATTCCACATCGGCAAGATCGAAATGGTGGCAAACACGGGAACCTATGTGGACAGCCCCTTCCATCGTTTTGCAGATGGCATCGACCTGTCCGAACTTCCGCTTGAGTCTCTGGTTGACCTGGAGGGAGTTGTCGTCCGCGCGCAAAGCGTGGGACGTGCAATTTCCGCAACAGCGTTCAAGAATGTAAACGTGAAGGGCAAGGCTGTGCTTGTCCACACCGATTGGTCGCGTCACTGGTTGACAGACCAATATTACGAAGGTCACCCGTTCCTGACAAAAGACGCGGCGGAATTACTCGTCGAAGCAGGGGCAGCCTTCGTCGGAGTCGACACCTACAACATCGACGACACCACAGACGGGACACGCCCCGTCCACACGATTCTGCTTGGGAATCAAATCCCCATCTGCGAGCACATGTGCAGGTTCGACCTGCTCCCTGACAGCGGATTCAGATTTCACGCGGCTCCCGTCAAGGTGAAGGCGATGGGGACATTTCCCGTAAGGGCTTACGCGGTATTGGACAAATAACCAATGAACTTCTTCGGTAAAAGGGTACTTTTTCTTGGCGCACACCCCGATGACATCGAGATCGGATGCGGCGCCTTGATTCACCACATCGTCAAGCAGACGGAAATTTTGTGCGTTACGCTTTCAGACAATCAGAAAAATCCTGATCTGAAAAATGTCAAAGATGAACACCTGCGTTCGATGAAAGTGCTGGGCGTGCCCGATGAAAAGGTGGTCTTTGGACCTTTCACCACACGCGTCTTCCCCGATGCGCGACAGGAAATCCTTGAGTATTTTCTGGATTTACGCAAAACCTTCCAACCCGATCTGATCTTCGTCCACTCGAAGCAGGACGTCCACCAGGACCATCTCACGATGACCGACGAGGCCCTGCGCGCCTATCGCGGGATCACCGTCCTCGGTTTTGACGTTGTCCGCTCCTCGTACGGATTCTTCCCGCACTTTTTGGTGGAAGTCACCGAGGAGGATGTACGGAAGAAAATCGAAGCCCTTGCGGAATACGAAACATACCGCGACAGATACTATTTCAACAGCGAACTGACCCGCTCGATCATGGTGCGACACGGCGCGGTGGCGGAAATTCCCTTTGCCGAAGGCTTTGACATTTTGAGGATCGTCGGAAAGTTCGAAAAATGAAATTCACTGAAATCTATCAGGAACTGGTCAACAGCACGGGAGTCATCCGCGCCCTGACGGCGAACGTCTCGCAGGAGGAAGCCCGCTCCAAGCCGACGCCTGAAAGCTGGTCCATGCTGGAGGTGGTCTGCCATCTCCACGACGAGGAGCGCGAAGACTTCCGCGAGCATCTCGATTTCATTCTTCATCGGCAGGAAAGGGAAACCTGGAAGGAAATCGACCCGCAAAGTTGGGCGGCATCTCGAAAGTATAACGAGCAGAATTTTGTCGAAACTCAAATGAAGTTCCTCGAAGAACGGGAAAAATCCCTGGACTGGTTGATCGACCTCTCCCGCGCCGACTGGGACGTCACCTGCACGACACCGTTTGGCGTCATCTCGGCAGGCGACATCCTCGTCTCATGGGCGGCGCACGACAACCTGCACATCCGTCAACTCGTCGAATTGAAACGTCATCAGATCGAAACCACCTCCCGTCCATACAAAATTGACTACGCGGGAGATTGGTGAAAACAAAGAGCGGAAAGCTGGAGGGATACGCCTCCAGCTTTTTTTATTCCTTCGGATTCCGCCACACCCTAATTGACGCCTTTTGTTGACAATTATCGTCCTAAAACTATATAATGAACTTGACCGAGAAGAATGCCGGCAAACTTTATAGGCAAGGGCTGTTATCACAACAAGAGGTCGTATGGCAAACGTATCCATTAATGGCAATGTAACAGATAGTGTGATGGTATTCGGGAACAACAATTACGTTGTCAAGCTCGGGGATGTAAACGGCGGTGTGGTCAATATTATCAAACCGTCGGACAAACCAAAATATTCGGCGCGCCCAACCCCGGTGACGATCAAGCCGCGCGCTTTTCCCTCCCTGCTGGATCGTGAAAACGAATTCGAGACGATCAAAAAAGCGGCGCAGTTTTCCACGCCGGTCTCGGTGTGGGGACAGGCAGGCATTGGGAAAACATCCTTCATCCGTCACCTGACCCACGTCCTGGACATGGGGAACTTCACGAGCGGCATGGTTTACCTCAACGCCGCCGGGCTTGGGTATGAAGACCTGCTCCAGGCGTTGTTTGATTCATTCTTTGACAGCGCTTCATCCTACAAGCCGGCAACGGCGGAAATTCTCCATGCCCTGCAAGGCATAAAGGCTCTTATATTTCTTGACGATTTGCAGATTGGGCGGGATGAATCTGCCTCGATGCTGGATGCCGCCCCCGGCTCCCTTTTCCTGCTGTCGTCCACTGAGCGCAATTTATGGGGGGAGGGTGAAGCAATCCAATTACGGGGATTACCCGAAGGCGAGTCGCTCAAGCTATTCGAGAAGGAACTATCCCGTCCGCTCAGCGACCAGGAAAAACCGACAGCCATAAAAATCTGCTCCGCGCTCCAGGGGCATCCGCTTCAAATTTTACAGGCAGCCGCGCTTGCCAGGGAGAATGGAAAATCTCTGGAGAACCTGCTAGCCGAGATAAGCGGCGAAAAGACGGAAAACAAATCCATGGCGTATGTGGGGCTGGCACATCTAAGCGCCTCGGAAAAACAAATCCTTGCCCTGCTCGCAGCAGCGGGCGGACATATCGTCCCGCAGGAACATATAAACGGGATATTCAAGGGCGGCGCCAACCAAAAGGACCTCCAAAGATTGACCGCCCTTGGGCTGGTCCAATCGCACAGCCCGCGATATAGCATTTCAGATACCCTCGTATCCGCAATCTCCACCGCATGGGATATCACCTCCTGGCAGGATGTTTTGCTCAACCATGCGATCAACTGGTTGAGTCAGCAACCAGCCTCGGCGTTGGTGGAAGAGTCAAGCGGACTGCTGATCCACACCATCAAATCCGCCGGTGAAAGAAAGAAATGGCGTGAGGTGATCCAACTGGGTCGCCTGCTTGAGAAGTTCATGGTCTACTACAAGCGCTGGCAGGCATGGATGGACATCCTGAATTTAATCCTGACCGCCGCAAAAGCACTGAAAGACAGCAAGGTCACCGCCTGGGCGCTGCACCAACTGGGAAGCCGCGCCCTCTATTTGGGACATGCCAGCGAGGCAAAAGCATTCCTTACACAAGCGCTGAACATCCGCCAGGCACTCGGGGACAGGGCGGGAGTAGCCATCACCCAGCATAACATCAATACCCTCAATGGGATCATCGCCCCGCTAAAAGGAAGTACATCTGGTTGTAGAAAATATCTCGGCTACGGATGCGGCGGCGCAATCGGGCTGGTCGTTCTGGCTATCATGGCATGGATCGGGTTCAACTTAATCACGCCAAACACGCCTCCCACAAAAATGATTCCCACTCGTCCGACAATAACCAGGACGAACACATCCTCACCCACTCCCTCGGTTACCCCCACTGACACTCCAACAGCGACCATGACGCCAACCGAGACCTTTACGCCAACAGCAACCCCGACCCCGGTTTTGCTCTACGATTTTGTAGTAAATGCAGACGACGCGTACTGGTACCAAGACGGCAGCGGAGAGAGTGTGGTGGAACTTAAGTTCCTGACCGAGCCGCTTGAGCCAAACCCCGAGTTCTACCTCTCCAACGTGAGCGACGGTTACGGATATGCCGGCTGGGATTTTGACGTGCCCATGGTCAAGGAGAGAAATAGAAAACAGGTAATTCTGGCTTATCCATATTATCAGTATCATCAGATCATCGGGGAGTACACACCGTTTTTCGACAAGCCGCATCCGGATGCCTATCTCGAAGTAAAGGTCGGCTACAAGGATGTCCCCGCGGACGACCCGGTGGGCGTGACATTTAGGATCTATCTCAACGAAAAGCTTGTCTTCGAAGAATCGTCCACGCTGGAAAAGAGGCCGGTCATATATATCCCAAATACTCCGGTCAATGTTTTTGAGGGAGTCAACGTCTTCAGGCTCGAAGTAGATGCCGCCGATGGTGTGGCTACACAAGACTATCCGCTCTGGGCTGTTGTGAAACTTTGGGATAGAAAACCATAGTAATCTTGATTTCAAGCCACAAAGTGGAGTTGAGATTTCTCAGCTCCACTTTTTACATTTTGGCGGCTTGGAATCAATAAGGTGGTTATAATCCAAGCGCTGCATCACCTACAGTACCCATCATGAATGTAAAGAGGGTATGGAGACAGAGACATGGCAAAGAAACAAGACAAGACTATTGAATATATTCAAGACGGACGGGAACACAAACAACAGAGTCACCGGTTTTTGATTGGCGCATTATCCACGATAATTGCACTGCTGGTTTTGGCTGTCATCGTACTAGGCTATCAATCCAGCAAAAACGCCCGTCAAGCCGATGAAAACGAGCAATTGGCGCTGCGAAACGCGCAGATTGCAAACACAGCCCAGGCTGCCAGAGCCCTTGCAATTTCCGATGAAAGGGAAGCAAGGGAACAAGCAAATCGATCTTTTCCGCACCAACTGGCGCTGCAGGCACAGTCGATCAACGCAGCCAGAAGTTCGGAACAAATGGTCTCCACTCTGCTCGCCATCCAGTCGTTGAGGATATTTCCCACCAGTGAAGGTGTCCAGGTATTGCTAAACAATAACTTTGCCGCGCGTCCCCTTATCCGCGTAGCCCATGATTATAGTGTCAACACCGTTAATTTCAGCCCCGATGGTAGATATGCGGCATCGGGAAGCGATGACCGCAGCATTCGCGTGTGGGAGACAAGCACGGGTAGGGAAATTATACGTATGACCCATGATGGTCCCGTGGCCTTTGTCGCCTTTAGCCGCGATGGTAAATATGTGGTGTCGGGAAGCCATGACAACACCGTCCGCGTTTGGGAGGTAAGCGCTGGGAATGAAGTTGCTCGCATGACCCATGGCGAGCGAGTCATCTCTGTCGCCTTCAGCCCCGATGGCAAGTTTGTGGTCTCAGGAAGTTACGACAAAACTGCCCGTGTTTGGGAAGCAAGCACTGGGAAAGAAATCTCCCGCATGACCCACGACGATGTTGTTAACTCTGTCGCCTTCAGCCCCGACGGCAAGTATGTAGTCTCAGGTAGTAACGACAACACCGCCCGTGTATGGAAGGCAAGCAACGGGAGGGAGGTCATGCGCATGACCCATGATTTTTTTGTAGTCTCGGTCGCTTTCAGCCCTGACGGCGGGTTCGTGATCGCGGGAACTCATGGCAACACTGCCCGCGTATGGAAAGTAAGCAATGGGAAGGAAGTCGCACATGTAACCCATGATGGCGGCGCATCCACTGTCGCTTTAAGCCCCGATGGCAAATACGTAGTTTCTGGAGGTTATGACAAAACCGCCCGTGTCTGGGAAGCGAATACTGGAAAAGAAGTTGCGCACATGACCTTCGATAGTAGTGTGACCGCTGTCTCATTTAGTCCCGATGGCAAGTATGTGGTCTCCGGAAGTTTGGATAAAACCGCCCGTGTTTGGGAAGCAAGCACGGGGAAGGAAATCGCCCGCATGACCCACGATGACGCTGTCAGCTCTGTCGCCTTTAGTCCTGATGGCAAGTTTGTGATTTCGGGAAGTCGGGACAAAACTGCCCGCATGTGGGAGACAAACATCGCAAAGGGAATTATCCACATGACCCACGATGGTCCAGTATCCTGTATCACCTTCAGCCCCGACAGCGAACTGGCGGTTTCGGGAAGCGTGGATGGCGCCGCCCGCGTTTGGGAAACTGAAACGGGTAAAGAAGTCGCGCGCGTGATGCATGATGGTCCTGTGTACTCAGTTGCCTTCAGTCCCGACGGTAAGTTTGTAATCTCAGGCAGTTTTGACAAAACTGCCCGGATCTGGGAAGCAAGGACGGGAAAAGAAGTTGTCCGTCTACCATATGATGGCTGGATGCCCCCGGTCGCCTTCAGTCCTGATGGCAAATACGTGGTTTCAGGGAGTTACGACAATACAGCTCGTGTGTGGGAGGCAGACACCGGGGAGGAAGTTGCGCGCATGACTCATGATAGCGCGGTGACCACTGTCGCCTTCAGTCACGGCAGCAAGCATGTGGTCTCGGGAAGTTTTGACGAAACCGCCCGCGTCTGGGAGGCGAACAGCGGGAGAGAAGTCGCCCACATGACCCATGATGATATTGTGCTTTCTGTCGTCTTCAGTCCCAATGATAAATATGTGGTCACGGGCAGCAATGACAATACCGCCCACGTCTGGGAGACAAGCACCGGAGAGGAAGTTGCCCACATGATCCATGATGGTCCTGTATATTCCGTCGCCTTCAGCCCCGATGGCAGGTATGTGATTTCAGGAAGCTATGACGATACCGCCCGCATCTGGAAAGCAAGCAACGGAGAGGAAGTCGCCCGCATGCTTTATGAGTATAACGTGACTTCTGTCGCCTTCAGCCCCGACGGCAAGTATGTAATTTCGGGCAGCGATGATGGTACTGTTCGTGTGGCGACATGGCAGGTGAACGATCTAATCACAAATGCCTGTGCCGTGATGCCACGCAACCTTACTCGTATGGAATGGGAACAATATATCGGCAACATCTTCCCTTATCAGGCAGTGTGCCCCAACTTGCCGATTGAGCCATAGAGGACAGGGGCACTAATGTTCGAACTTGATAGCCGAATCAAAAAAGCGCTCCGAGAACCGGGCGCTTTTTCAACGCGAGCAGAAGTTTTCTACTCCTTCGGTATTCCCACAAAAATATTCCCATCCCTGACCTGAACCGGATACGCGGGGATGTCCACCACCGCCGGCATGGACATGGCTTTGCCCGTCCGCACATCGAATTCCGCGCCGTGACGCGGGCAAACGACATGATTTCCTTCCAAGTCTCCATCTCCCAGCGGACCGCCATCATGGGTGCAGACATCGCCAATGGCAAAGAACTGTCCCGCGATGTTGAAGATGACAACCGGCTTGTCGCCGACTTCGACAAACAGCCGCTCGCCATTCGGGAGTTCGGAGGCGGGGGCGATTTCTACAAATTCAAGGTTTTCTGTGGGTTGGGTTGTGTAGTTGAACATGGGAAAAGTATACAGGGAAAAGGTAGACAAGTAAACAGGTACACAGGATTCGCGCGCCCACCTGTCTACCTGTCTACATTACCATCACTCCACCAGCGAGTCGCTGGCTTCCTTCATCCCGTAGACTCCCGCCTTCAAGACCTTCAACGAGAGCAGGGCGCATTTCAAGCGGACAGGTCCGAGGTCAATGCCAAGCAATTCGAGGACGGAGTCTTTGTTGAGCTTCTTCACTTCCTCCAGCGGCTTGCCGATGACGGATTCGACCAACAGGTCGGCGGAGGCTTGTGAGATGGCGCAGCCGTGACCGTCGAAGCGGGCGTCGGTGACAAGGCCGTTCTCGTCCACCCGCAGGTCGATCTGGATGTGGTCGCCACAGAGCGGATTGTTGTCCGCAAATGAAATATCGTGCGGGTCGAGTTTTCCGCGATAGGAGGGGTTTTTGTAATGCTCGATGATGACTTCGCGATAGAGATCGTCCATAATGATTCCGTAGGGGCAGGATTCCCCTGCCCAGGGCGGGGAGACCCCGCCCCTACAAGTTTATCCAAACATCTTCTTGACTTTATAAATCCCGTTCACAAGCAGATCCACCTCTTCCTTCGTGCTGTACAAATAGAAGGAAGCGCGGCTGGTGGCGGGGATTCCAAATTTTTCGTGCAGGGGCTGGGCGCAGTGATGTCCAGCGCGGACGGCGATTCCGTCCTGATCCAGAATCTGCGCCACATCATGCGGGTGGACTCCTTCGAGCGTGAACGCCGCAACGCCGCCTTTTTTGTCCGCCGAGGGACCGAACACCTTCACGCCGGGGATTTCCTCCAGCCGTTCCAGGGCATATTCGGTGATCTCGTGTTCGTGCGCCGCGATCTTGTCCATGCCGATGGCGGAGAGATAATCCACTGCCGCGCCAAAACCGACCGCCTCAGCAATGGCGGGAGTCCCAGCCTCGAATTTGTGCGGCAGGGAATTTGGGCGGAATGAACGCAGTTTAACTTCCCGAATCATGTCGCCGCCGCCAAGGAAGGGAGGCATGGCTTCGAGCAGATCGACCTTGCCGTACAACGCGCCAATGCCAGTCGGTCCGCACATCTTGTGAGCCGAAAAGGCATAGAAATCCGCATCGAGAGCCTGCACATCCACTTGCAAATGCGGGACGGACTGGGCGCCGTCCACCACTGCAACCGCGCCCGCATCATGAGCAAGGCGGATAATCTCGGCGGCGGGATTAACCGTCCCGAGGACGTTGGACATGTGTGTAAACGAGACCAGCTTCGGGCGGCGGTCAAGAAGCAATTTGTATGCCACCAAATCCAACAGCCCATCCCCCGTCACGGGGATGAAATCCAGCTCAATGCCGCGTTCAGATTGAAGCATGTGCCAGGGGACGAGGTTGCTGTGGTGTTCCATCTCGGTCAGGATGACGAGGTCGCCCTGCTTTAAATTTGCCCGCGCCCAGGTATACGCCACCAGATTGATCGACTCGGTTGTGTTGCGCGTGTAGATCACCTGCCGCGCCGATTCGGCATTGATGAATTTTGCGATCCGGTCACGCGCGCTTTCATACAGCGCGGTGGATTCCTCGGCAAGCGTATGCACGCCGCGATGGATGTTCGCATTCGACTTGCGATAGAAATCGTCCATCGCCTGAATCACCTGCACGGGTTTTTGCGACGTGGCGGTGGAATCCAGATAGGTCACGCGCACGCCCGGGCGTACTTCGCGCTCAAGGATGGGAAAATCTTTTCGGATTTTTGCTACATCAAGTTTCATGGGATATGGCTCGAACTAATAGTCCGGAATGAAGTCCTTCTTTTCCTTCGCCAATTTCCTGCCCGGCACGGGGCGGATGTGTTCCGAGTTCAGGGGGTACCACAAAATCCGGTCGGGCACCATCCAGCCGTCGGTAAGGTAAACATTGGAACGGAACTGAACCGCCACCATTTTGTAATCCACCTGCACCACGATTCCCTTCACCCAGCCGCGGATTCGCTCGCGGCTTTTCTCGTGATCGCAAAACACCTCGACTGTGTCGCCCACCTGGAATTCATGCTCGACGCCGGGCGCCTTCATGTAGGAAAACTGATTGGAGCGCTGCGAACGTTTGACAACCGGTTTCCGCGCCAACAGAGGGTTGATCACACGCTTCACCACCGTCGGGGTTGGCTGAACGGGCTGGCTGGCCGGAGCCTTGACAGGCGTCTTTGCCACACCCGACGCTTCGATGGACTTCCTTTTCGCCGATGCCTTTTCGACCAACTTACGCGCGGGCTTTAATTTCGGATTCGATTTGGGTTTCAATTTTTTGACAACCCTGGGTTTAACCGCCGCCTTTTTTTTGATATTCGATTTGACTGCCATAACTCACATCCTGTTTTGGATTTTAGAGACGCCCTCCGCCTCTTTATTTACTGATGGTTGATTCCTACCCGTCGGCTTGATTCTCGCTGACAGCTCTCCATTTTACCCTGACAATTTATCCTGAATGGCTTGCTGGAACCTTTCGCGCACGCCCTCGAACGGGATGCGTTGCATAATCGGGTCGAAAAAGCCTTCGACGACGAGTCGCTCCGCATCCGCCTGTGGGATGCCGCGACTCTTGAGATAGAAGAGCGGCTCCTGCTCGAGTTTTCCGACCGTCGCGCCATGTGTACAGCGGACATCGTCGGCGAGAATTTCCAGGCCGGGGATCGAGTCCGCCCGCGACTGGTCGTCCAGCACAAGGTTTCGATTCGCCTGATAGCCGTCCGTCTTTTGCGCACCGGGCGCAACGTAGATCATGCCCTGCCACACGGAGCGACTCTTCCCCTTCAACGCGCCCTTGAACAACAGGTCGCTGGTGGTGTGCGGGGCAAGATGATTCTGCTGTGTGTCATGGTCGAGGTGCTGGGAACCGTCGGTGAAATAAAAGCCCGACATGCGTCCCTGCGCCCCTTCGCCAGCCAGATCGAGGTCGGAGAAATTCTTGGTCAGCCGCGACCCGACCGCGCCGAAGATCCAGTCGATGTTACCGCCGCGTTCGACGCGCGCGCGCTCGTGAGAGAAGTTCCACACGTGGCGTCCCCACGACTGCAATTCCACAAAGCGCAGGTTGGCATTTTGACCGACATGGATTTCCACCACCCCGGCGTGCATTGCGTGACCGGGTTCATCGGGCGAAGCGGCTTCATGGACATAGGTGACCGAAGCGCCATCATCCACGTTGATGATCAGGTGGGAGAAATGAGCCAGGTCGGTGCCGGGACCCCATAACACGGAATGAAGCGGAGTCTCCACCTGGACATTGCGCGGGACATGCAGCAAAACCCCGTTGCCCGCCAGCGCCGACGCCAGCGCCGCAAACTTTCCATCCTCAGGCTTGACGATCCTGCCAATCAGCTTTTTGAGCAGTTCGGGATGATCGCGTTCGGCAGTGCGGATGTCGGTGAAAATCACGCCTTTCGAGACAAGGGCGGGGTCAAGTTGGACGCTTGAACCGCCCGGCAGAAGGGTGATCTGTCCGCCGTGCTGTTCGCCGGTCAACGGCTGGAGCAGGTTTTCAGGAACGACGGGCAAATCTTCAAACGCGCCTTTTCCGGGAATTCGAAAATCAGATGCGGGCAGCAATCGCAGATCGGTGCGACGCCAGACTTCATCGGTTGTGATGGGCATGGCAAATTTCGTAAACACGTCCCACGCCTGGGCGCGGACATCCTTCAATGCGTCCGCGGGAATGGACTCAGCCGTGAAGGGAAATTCCCTTGCGGCAGAATCGCGTCGGGTTCGGGTGACTGATACTTTTGGTTTCTCTTGCATGTGAGCTCCAGAGGTCAAAGGTTGAAAGTCAAAGGTCGGAGACTTTCGACCTTTGACTTTTGACATTAACCGATTGACCCCTCCATTTGAAGTTGAATTAACCGGTTCATTTCCACCGCGTATTCCATCGGCAGTTCCTTGACCAGCGGCTCGATGAAGCCCGCCACCACCATGCTTGTGGCTTCCTCTTCGGAAAGTCCACGCGACATGAGGTAGAAGAGCTGCTCTTCACCGACTTTCGAGACCGAAGCCTCGTGACCAATGGTGACATCGTCCTCGTCGATTTCGATGGACGGATATGTGTCGGAGCGGGATTGCGGGTCGAGCAGGAGCGCATCGCAAACCACGTTGGATTTGACGCCCTTCGAGCCTTTGTAGACCTTGACCAGTCCGCGATAGGATGCCCGTCCGCCGTTCTTTGAAATGGACTTGGACGTGATCTTGCTGGTGGTGTTCGGCGCAAAATGCACCATCTTGGAGCCTGCATCCTGAATCTGTCCCTTGCCGGCAAACGCCATCGAAAGCATTTCGCCGTGCGCGCCCGGTTCCATCAAATAGCAGGAGGGGTATTTCATGGTCAGCTTCGAGCCGAGGTTCGAGTCGACCCATTCGTGGGTGGCATTCGCAAAAACCATGGCGCGCTGGGTCACAAGGTTGAACACGTTGGTTGACCAGTTTTGGATGGTCGAATAGCGCGAGCGTGCGCCTTTCTTGACCACGATTTCGATCACGCCAGAGTGGAAGGAATTGCTGGTGTATTGAGGAGCGGTGCAGCCCTCGACGTAATGCACAGAAGCACCTTCATCCACGATGATAAGTGTGCGTTCAAATTGACCGACATTGGCGGTATTCAAGCGGAAATATGCCTGCAAAGGCAAATCCACTTTGACGCCTTTGGGGACATAAACGAACGACCCACCCGACCAGACAGCGGAATTCAGCGCGGCAAATTTATTGTCCTCAATCGGAATGACCGTCCCGAAATACTCCCTAAACAAGTCGGGATATTGCTTGAGTCCATCTTCGATGGAGAGGAAGATGACGCCCTGTTTTTCCAAATGTTCCAAAATGGAGTGGTACACCATCTCGGACTCATACTGAGCGCCCACCCCAGCCAGGAATTTCTGCTCAGCTTCGGGGATGCCCAATTTGTCAAAGGTGTTTTTGATGTCCGAGGGGACATCATCCCAATTCTTTTCGCTCTTCTCGGTCGGCTTGACGTAGTAAAAAATATTGTCGAGGTCAAGCTCGTTGAGTTCAGGCCCCCAGGTTGGCATGGGACGCGCAAGGTAATGCTCAAGCGCCTTCAGGCGAAAATCGAGCATCCATTGCGGTTCGCCCTTCATGCGTGAAATGTTTTCCACAACCTGGCGATTCAAACCTCTTTCGGATTTGAACACATAGTTATCGTCGCGGTCATGGAAACCGTACTTATAATCGCCAATCTCTTCGAGGATTTTAGCATCCTCGTTTGCTTTTGTATCTTCAGCCATTGGATTCTCCGTGATCAAACTCTAAAGGGGAAACTCGTTACGACTTCCTATCCTTCGGGAACAACATCGTACTTTTCGCGCACCCAATCATAACCATGCTCTTCGAGGTGCAAAGCCAGGTCGGGACCACCCGATTCGACAATGCGTCCATCCAGCATCACGTGGACAAAATGCGGCTTGATGTAGTTCAACAGGCGCTGATAATGGGTAATGACCAGCACCCCAAGCTCGGATCCAGAAAGGGCGTTGACACCCTCCGAGACGATGCGCAGGGCATCGATGTCCAGTCCTGAATCGGTCTCGTCGAGAATGGCGATCTCAGGCTTGAGGGCAGCCATCTGCAAAATTTCGGCGCGCTTCTTTTCGCCACCCGAAAAACCGTCGTTGAGATAACGCCCGGCGAAGGCATGATCCATCTTGAGCGTGTCCATCTTTTCCTTGAGCATCTTGCGGAATTCGGGGATGGGCATCCCCTTGTCGTCGGGGTTGATGGCGCGGCGGCGGGAATTCAACGCCGAGCGCAGAAAGTTGGCGACGGTCACGCCCGGGATGGCAACCGGGTACTGAAACGCGAGGAAAATCCCCTCGCGGGAGCGTTCGTCCGGCTCCAGTTCCAAAATATTTTTATCTTTGAAAACCACCTCCCCCGCGGTGACGGTGTAGTTGGGATGCCCCATCAAAGTATAGGCAAGGGTCGATTTTCCCGTGCCGTTCGGTCCCATGATGGCGTGGACTTCGCCTTGCTTTATGGTCAGAGACAGACCCTTGAGAATTTCCTTGTCTTCGATGCTGACATGCAGGTTCCTGATTTCAAGTTGCGACATGCTTTTAGACTCCTGAAGATAGCCATTTCTGGCGTTTTTATACCATTTTATAGTACTTCGTCAATTCTGCAGCATTATAGCAGGGTCAGGTGAAATTGTCAAATATTTATGATATTTTTCTAGTATATTGACAAACTCCGGGGAGACGGGTATACTTTCGGGCATGAAATCAACGCGAGACAAAATCCTGCAAACCCTGCTGGAGAAACCCCGTTCCACGATTAATGCGCTGGCTGAGGCTGTGGGCATCAATCCCATCTCCGTGCGTCACCACCTGACCAACCTCCAAATGGAGGGATTGGTGGAGGGACAGGAGGAGCGGCACGGCGTCGGGCGTCCGCGCCTGGTTTACATCCTTACCGACGAAGGCATGGAACGCTTCCCCACCCGCTACATGCAATTGACCACCCGCCTGTTGTCGCAGATGAAAGACAGCATGCCCGGCCCCGTGGTGGCGAATCTATTCAACCAGATCGCAGAGGACCTTGCAAGCCAGTATGCAAGCGATGTGCAAAACCTGACCATGGAAGAGCGCCTTGATTTCGTCAAACAGATTTTGGCACATGAGGGCTTTACAGTTCAGTGGGAGAAAAAAGGCGGACAGTACGAAATTCACGAGATTTCCTGCCCATACTATCAGGTTGGCGCAACCCACCCCGAAGTCTGCACTGTTGACCAGACCCTGATCTCCAAGATGCTGGCGGTTCCCGCCAACAAGGTGCAGTGCATCCTCAGCGGCGCGGCACATTGCACGTACGTCATCCAACCCCAAAATCCAAAGGAAGTAAAATGAGCGACTCTGAAACCAGGGAAGTCCAATGGACCATTCACCAGACCCACCCCGAACGCGTGGAGGAAGTCCGCGCAAAACTGTCGGAGGTGGTCGACCCCGAAATTGGCATGAACATCATTCAGTTGGGACTGATCCGCGACGTGAGCATCGAGAACGGCATCGGACACCTCAAGATGATCCTGACCACGCCTTTCTGTCCATACGGGCCGGCAATGATCGAAATGACCAAAGCCAAGGCGGTGGAAGGACTTAACATGCCGGTCAACATCGAAATGGGACTGGACGTATGGGACTTTTCGATGATGGAGGACCCGTCCGCGCTGGATTGGGGAATGTATTCGTAGACAGCGATACAGCTTCAGCTAAGCAGAAAAAAAGACGCCATCCGCTTGGATTGGCGTCTTTTTTTGCGTCACCTGCAAGAGGCTGGATGTTTATGCTTCATTCTCCCCATTTTTCCAATGCGTTGTGTGGGGCTGATCGCCTTCGCCAAAGCATGAAATAATAATCAGCGCCGTGGTGACTGTGGCGCCTGGATTCTTCCACCGATGCTTTAGCCTCGATTCGAACAGCAGGCTGTCCCCTGGGTCAAGGTTGAAAAATTGTTTGTCGACAAAGTATTCCAGCCTGCCGCGCAGACAGAACACGAACTCATGTCCAGAGTGGACAATGTTGCGCGGACCACTCGATGCGCCCGATTCCAGAGTGACTATGAATGGCTTGATGTGACCGACAAAATACTCCCCACCCATCCCCTCGAAAATTCCGCGCGTAAAAGGCATGCGGGAACGCTCGTCCGACTTCAAAAAGATGACCTGTTTTTTGGCGCTTTCCTCGCCGAAGAAGGCGGTGATGGAGACCCCCAGCGCATCCGCCAGCTTGTACAGGGTGCTGACCGAGGGGGATGTTTTACCGCGCTCGATCATGCTCAACGCATTGGCGGAGAGTCCGCTTTTGATGGCAAGCGCGCGCATCGAAATCCCTCGCGCTTCGCGCAGGTCCCGCAGGCTGGTTGCCACATTGACAGATGGCGCCTCACGCATAAAGGTTTCCATGGTCATCTCCTGTTCGCAAATCTCTAAAGGTTGCTTACTGTTGACGGAAGAATAACACAAAAATCATCACGCGGGGATGCAAAATTTTCTCCAACTCGTAAATGCTTTCCCATGCAAACCAAAAGACCTCCGAGCTGCTTTGTGCGAATCTCGGAGGTCTTTTCAATTACCAACTTATCGAAACCTACTTGTGCAAATTCTTCGCCGCGACAAAACTTAGCCCCTTCTCGGTGAGCGCCCAGGCGGTGCGGTTACAGGCGTCCACCTTGTCGAGGTAGTTGATTCGCAGGTTGTCCCAGTCGCCGCTGGCAATGACCTCGTCCTTCGCGCGGAAGTAGTCGAGGATGTCGGAGAGATGAGCGCGGGTCACGTCCACTTCGGGGTCGCCGCCTTCGTGCTTGGCGGCGATGTTCGCCACGTGGTCAGCCAGTTCAACCAGTTCGGCGCGGCGGTTGTACGGCTGGATGACGATGCTCTTCTGCGGCTCGGTGATGTGATGCTCGAAGCGCACCACCTTCTCGAAGTCCAACGCTTTGCGGAAGTCGGCAGTCAACTCCAGGGTCTTGTTATTGACCGAGTTCGACCAGTTGAAACCGATCAGCGGACTGGTTCCGTCGTCACGGCTGAGTAATTTCGCCATGGTCATGATCCACAGCGCGTGATAGGGATTGTCCGAACCGAAGAAGACTGAGATCTTGAACTGGATGTCCACGCCGATGCGATAAAGCAGGAAGCCGAGCAGGATCGTCCCCGCATTGAAGTTCAACACGTGCTGGACGCCGTAATTGGTGTAGTAATACAGGAACTCGTCCAGCCATTGCAGGGCATGTTCGTTAGGCTGACCGATGCCGCCGAAGTAACCGGTGATGGTGGCAGGTCCACCGAGGTGCGGGTTCGAGCCGTCGGTGCCTTTGGTGTCCAACGTCTCGACGAAGGACGCGCCAATTATGTCCAGCGCGGCAACGATGGCGGGCAGGTCGCCGTCTGCTTCGGATTCCTTCATCTTGCGGACAGCGATGAAGCGCCCAGGGACGAGGGTCTTGTTCGTGATAGCTTGCTCCGCCATGGCACGCACCCAGGGGAAATATTGCAAGGCGGAGACTTCGAGCGTGACCGCGGATTTGTCCTTGAACTTCATCTTGTCCGCGGCAGCGCCCAGCACCTTGCGGCGATAGTCCTTGACCGGGATGAACGCGCCCTTGTCCCGTTGCTGAATCAGCCAATTCAAGTCCTTGATAGCTTCGGGTTGGCGCTCCTGCACGATCTTGAAGAGGTTCTCCATCTTGCGCGCCTGTTTGTGTTTGCGGTTGATCTCCTTCGGCGTGCCATATTTGGCGACCACCTCGAAGAAATCCTTCATCACCTGCGAGTTGGGGTCGAGCAAAACGGAATTGAATGCCTTGAGCTTATCGGGTGAAATCTTGAGCAGTTTCTGGGTCTCGTTCATTTTTTCTCCTTATTTGCTCTGTCGGGAGCTAAGCCCCCGACAGAGCAGCCTACTACTTCAGCATCTTTACCAACTCATCGTACTCTTCATCTGGCATGCCAAACCAATTCTCTTTGGCAGGGAAGGTCTTCTCGGTAACTTCCTTGACGTAACCGTTGAGTCCCTCGCGGATGACCGCGCCCGCGTCAGCAAAAACCTTCGCCATCTTGGGTTTGAACTTGGGATAAAGAGCGAAGGCGTCATGGTAAATCAGCAATTGTCCGTGTGCATCAAGTCCAGAACCAAGCGACATGATGATGCAATTCTCCGCACGCTCGGTGATGAGTTTGCACAGGCGGTCTGGGACAAGCTCGAGCAGGATGCAGAATGCTCCAGCCTTTTCCAACGCCTTGGCATCGTCCACGATCTTCTTCGCCAACGCAGCGGACTTGCCCTGCAGTTTGAATCCGCCCAATGAGCTGACAGACTGCGGCGTGAGTCCCAAATGCCCAATGGCAGGGATACCCGCGTCCACAATACCCTTGATGCGGTCAGCCATTGCCGCGCCGCCTTCGAGCTTGATGCAGTCACAGCCTGCCTCCGCCATGAAACGTCCTGCATTGCGGATGGCGGATTCAACCGAGGGTTGATAGGTCATGTAGGGCATGTCACCCACCAGCCAGACATTGGGTGCGCCGCGTCGAACCGCCGCCGCATGGCGAATCATGTCATCCATCGTCACGGGCAGGGTCGAGTCAAAGCCAAGCATGGTCATGCCGAGGCTGTCGCCGACGAGGATCATGTCCACGCCCGCTTGGTCCTGCATATAGGCGGTGGGATAGTCGTAGCAGGTCAGCCAGGTGATGGGCTTTCCTTCCTCGACTTTTTTGTACAAACCAGGTAACGTCATTTTCTTTCTTGGTTCAGTCATGAGTTCCTCCGATTAGTGAAATAAAGTAGGTCACGCATACACGTGACCTACAAGTTATTACAGTCTTTCAAACCTTGCCTGGAAGAAGCGCAGGTATTTTGGCTCGTAGACCATCTTCAAGCCGCGGGTGGTCTCGCGCGCGTCGTACACCGCCTTAACCGCTTCCGCGACCACGTCCATGTGCGCCTGGGTGTAGACACGCCGTGGGATGGTGAGCCGGGTCAACTCAAGCTTGGGATAGTAGTGGTCGCCCGTCTTCGGGTCGCGTCCCGCCGAAGCGATGCCGCGCTCCATAGAGCGGATTCCAGAATCGAGGTAGAGTTCCGCCGCGAGGGTCTGGGCTGGAAATTCGATCTGCTTCAGGTGTGGATAAAAAGCCTTCGCGTCGAGGAAGATGGCGTGGCCTCCAACTGGTTGCACAATTGGGATATTCCAGTCTGTGAGCAATTCGCCGAGATACAGCACCTGCCCAATGCGCGAGCGGATGTGTTCATCCTTGACCGATTCTTCGATGCCGATGGCAAGCGCTTCGAGGTCGCGCCCCGCGAGTCCGCCATAGGTGTGCAGGCCCTCGTACACGACGACCAGGTTGCGGAGTTCCTCGAACACAGTCCAGTCATTGACCGCGAGCCAGCCGCCGATGTTGACGAGGTTGTCCTTCTTGGCACTCATCCACGCCGCGTCAGTGTAACTGCAAAACTCCTTGAGGATTTCAGCAATGGATTTGCCCACGTAGCCCTCTTCACGGTCCTGAATGAAGTAGGCATTTTCCATCATGCGGGTGGCGTCGAGATAGACCTTGATTCCGTGCTTGTCGCACAGGGCGCGCAGCGCTTTGATGTTCGCCATGCTGACGGGTTGTCCGCCCGCCATGTTGACCGTGCCAGCCACGCTGATGTAGGCAATGTTTTCCGCGCCGTGCTTGTCGATGAGCGCCTGAACCTTATCGAGGTCGATGTTGCCTTTGAACGGATGCAGGTTCGCGGGGTCGTGCGCCTCGTCGATGATGACATCTGCAAAAGTTCCGCCCGCCAGTTCCTGGTGCAGGCGCGTGGTGGTGAAGTACATGTTGCCGGGGACAATCTGTCCCTTTTTGATGACCGCCTGGCTGATGAGATGTTCCGCGCCGCGCCCTTGATGGGTTGGGACGATATACTTGTAGCCGTACACATTCTGAATGGCTGATTCGAGGTGATAGAAATTGCGACTGCCCGCGTAGGCTTCGTCGCCGAGCATCATGCCCGCCCACTGGCGGTCACTCATGGCGCTGGTCCCGCTGTCGGTCAGGAGATCGATGTAAACGTCCTCAGACCTGAGCAAAAAAGTGTTGTAACCAGCTTCGAGCAGCGCCTTCTCCCGCTCCTCGCGCGAGATCACGTTCAACGGTTCGACCATCTTGATCTTCCAGGGTTCCGCCCAGGAGCGGCGTCCGAACTGCTGTCCCATGGTTTTGGGTGTGGGGTTGGTCATGAAATGTTCTCCTTTTATATATAAGTAGGTGGCAGTCACTTTGGAAGTGACTGCCACCTTATTTACTCCAACGGCAATGCCGCGGTGGATTTGACTTCCACAAGCACCAGGCTGGTATGGATGCGAGCCACGCCGGGGATGGGGGTGATTTTATCCACGACGAACACCTCCAGGTCCTTGCGATTTTTCAACGCCACCTTCAGCAGGTAATCATATTCGCCCGTGATGTGATGACACTCCAGCACTTCAGGCATCTTGCGGGTTGCCTCGCGGAATTTTTCCACCTGCGCCACCTGATGCATTTGCAGCCCAATAAGAATAAAACACAACAAATCATAGCCTGCCTTTTCGCGGTCGACGATGGCGGCGTACTGGCGGATGTAGCCGTCCCGTTCCAGCCGCTTGAGGCGGGTGTGCGTTGCTGGCGGCGAGAGGTTGACCTTGCGCGCCAGCTCCACGTTGCTCAAACGTCCATCCGCCTGGAGAGACCGCAGGAGGGCTTTGTCGATATCATCCAACATAAGTGTCTGTGAATTTTTTATCATAAAACGCCTTTCGTTTCAATAAAATTCCGTGTTTTTGGTGAAAGTTCAAATTAAATTATATATCAAACGGCGCATAATTTTCAATATTTGAAATAAGGGTGGTGAAATTTGAACATTTGGAAGGAATATAATACCCACGGTCACAAATTGCGCTTTCCACCTTCAGAAAAAGCGCAATTTGTGACCGAGTGCGGTATAAAAAGTGTCGAGACATTCCCCGCTGCGATTGCCCACCCCTGTCAGCAGATTGAGTCCCCCGGCGCTTCATGCGCAGAGAAACGATGACGAAGGCTGTCTGAACCTTCTTTGCAGCCTTACCCAATCGGCGTAATGAGCGGAAGAATAATCAAAAGAATAATGACCAGCAGAATGGTCAAGGGAATGCCCACACGCGCGTAATCGCGGAAAGTATATCCGCCCGCACCCATGACCATCACATTGACCGAGTGTCCCAGCGGCGACATGAACGCCATGGACGACGCCAGCGCCACGGCCATTGCCATGCTTCTCGGCTCCATCCCAGCCTGCTGGGCGGCGATGATCGCAATCGGGGCAACAACAGTGACTGCGGCTGCACCGTTGACAACCTGGGTCAACACCACCGTCAGAAAAACAAATCCTGTCAGCAAAACCAAATGTCCCGCGCCACCAAAAGATAAAAGAATGCCGTCTGCAAGCATGGCAGACGCGCCTGTTTTATTCAATGCAACGCCCACGGGAAGCATTCCCGCTACAAGGAATAAACTGCGCCAGTCAACCGAGCGATAAGCCTGATCCATGTTTAGAGTGCGGATTAAAACCATTGCCACCGCGCCGCTCAACATGATCTCGGCAATATTGTCAGGGAAGATTACAGCCAGGATCAAAGTGACAGCCATGATCAGCGCGGCAAACCAGCCGCGCAACGTCATCCGTATGGACGGTACGGATTCCGCGAGAAGAATCAAGCCGGGTTCCGTCCGCAATAAGATCAAGCTTTTTTCAGTACCCTGAAGCAGCAAGCCATCGCCGAATTCAAGCGGCAAATCTGCAAGGCGGGTACGGATGGAACGCCCGCTACGCCAGACGGCTAAAACCCGCGCGTTGAATTTTTGCTCAAAACGAATATCCTTCAACGTCTGGTGGGCAAGATGCGAACGCGGCGCAATGGCGGCTTCGATCAACTTCATATTTGGTGTGGAAAGGTAGTCCTGTTGCCATTCTCCCGACGGGAGGATGATCAAAATATCCATCAACGAGACTGGAATACTATCCTCAGGGCGAGCCATGATCAAAAGAATATCTTCACCGTGCAGGATGGTTTTCGCCTCGATGGGCAACGTAAATCTTCCGCGCTGGATGGCGATCACGTTGAGATGATATTTTTCACGCAGACCGCTTTTTTCAAGTGTGACGCCGTCCAGCCCTCCATCCTTGCGAACCTCCGCCCTGACCAATCTTTCTGCAAGTTGATAGGTATTGAGCAGATCATCCGATTCATCGCTCTCCTCGTGACGTTGGGCAGGGGATTGATTCGGCAACAACCTGCGTCCCCAAAAAATCATAAACAAAATTCCAGCAAACGCCAGAGGAAGCCCAATTGGAGCAAAATCCGTCAGCGTGAAACCTGGAAGTTTTGCGTCGCGCAGCAATCCGCTAACAATGATGTTGGTTGTAGTCAGCAGTGTAGCCATGCCGCCAAGGATGGTTCCGAAAGCCAGAGGCATCAGCAATTTGGAGAGTGAAACTTTTGAACGACGCGCCACTCCTGACAAAGAAGGAAACAACAAGGATGCGGCAGCAATATTGTTCATAAAAAGCGAAAGCGTTGCCGAAGCGGTCATCACACCGAAGATCAATCGCTTTTCCCCTTTGCCGAATAATTTGATGATGAACAAGCCCATGCGTTCGGTCAACCCGGAATGGCGCAGTCCTTCTGCAAGGGTAAACGCAGAGAACATGATGACAACCGCCGAACGGCTGAAGCCAGAAAACGCTTCCTGGGGAGACAGGATGCCACTCAACCCCAACGCCAGCATCAACATTAAAGCCACAATGTCGGCACGCAGGATGTTACCCAGGAGCAGAAGTGCGGCAATTCCGAGAAACAGAAACGTTAATCCAATTTGTGACATGCGACCATTACCACCGCGCCCACGAATTCATCCGACTATTTCCGTCTTTTTGCATTATTCGACCATTGGCTTAGCAATTCGGGCGCGCGCAGCCCGAAAGAGCCATCGGCAATATAGCCGCGGATGGATTCCATGAGACGTATCAATGCCCTCAAGTTGTGGATTGAAATGAGAGTTCCCGCCAGCAGTTCCCTGGCTACGATCAGGTGACGGATATACGCCCGAGTAAATGTCTTGCATGTATAGCAGTCACAGGTCTCATCAATGGGACGTTCATCGCGGGCGAAGGATGCGTTCATCATGTTCAGGCGTCCTTCAGGGGCAAAGGCGGAGTGATGGCGCGCCAAGCGGGTCGGCAGGACGCAGTCGAAGATATCCACACCGCGCAAAACGCCGTTTATCAAATCCTCGGGCGTGCCAACACCCATCAGGTAGCGCGGTTTGTCTTCGGGCAGCAACGGCGTGACCACATCCAGCGCGTCGTGCATCTGCTGTTTGGTCTCCCCCACCGAAAGTCCGCCGATGGCGATTCCCGGCGTATCGAGGGAGGCGATAAATCGCGCAGACTCAGCCCGCAGGTCGGGATCAACTCCCCCTTGCACGATGCCAAACAAAGCCTGGTCGGGACGGGACTTCGCCGCGAGCGAACGTTCCGCCCAGCGATGAGTCCGCTGCATGGCGATTTTTGTGTAGGCGACATCGTTCGGGTCGGAACATTCATCGAACGCCATGATGATGTCTGCGCCGAGATTTTCCTGAATGGCAATTGACTTTTCAGGCGTGAAGCGATGCGTGGAGCCGTCGATGTGACTCTTGAAAGTCACGCCGTCATCGTCGATTTTGCGGGTCTGCGAAAGCGAGAAGACCTGGAATCCGCCCGAATCGGTCAGCATGGGATTGTGCCACTGCATGAATTTGTGCAGTCCGCCCATGTCGCGTACCAACTCGTCACCCGGACGCAGGTAAAGATGGTAGGTGTTGCTCAACACCAGTGAAGCGTTGATTCCCCTGAGGTGTTCGGGCGTCAGTGTTTTGACCGTGGCTTGCGTGCCAACAGGAGCGAAGACCGGCGTAAGTAGTTCACCGTGCGGCGTGGTGAATATTCCCGTGCGGGCGCGGTTGTTTTTGGCTGTGACTATAAAGGAGAACATGAGTCAATTATAAGGGGGTGAGCGGCAAATTGGAAATCGAGAAGTGTGCCATAATAAGGCATATCCGCCGCAAAAGCCTTGCGCCTTTTGCAAGAGGTTCCAATGAAGCAAATAATTCTTTTACTCCCAACTCTGCTACTCACAGCCTGCGCCGCACTCCAACCCCCACCGTCCCCCACACCGACAGCAAGTCCGCCCTACGTCATCAGGCGGGAGGAAAATCCGTACGAGCCAAAACTCGAAGATGTCAGCCTGAAACAGGATGGCGTGGTCCTGACCGCGGTGAGCCTTTCGGAGCGCTACGACATGACTCCCGTCCGGGCGGAACTTCATCTTCTGGGATCGATGCCCAGCGTGTGCAACGAGTTGCGCATCAAAGTCAACCCACCCAATGAGCAATATCAAATTAGCATTGAAATCTACAGCGTTGCCGACCTGAAATTGAATTGCGAGAACGTCTTTCAGCAGTTCAAGGTCAGCCTGCTGCTCGGTGAATATTCCCCCGGACAATACACCGTTTGGGTCAATGAAAATTTCGCGGGGAGCATGGCTTCGTATTAGCTTGACTCATTCCTCCCTGCTGACGTTCCCAAACCTGGCGTTGACCAGCTTTGCGAGGTCGGCGACGGGGAGTTGGATATCCAACCCGCGCTGACCGCCCGAAATGTAAATCTGCCCATATCCCTGCGCGGCGGAGTCGATCACCACCTGAAAGCCTTTGTTGATCAACGCCAGCGGGGAGATGCCGCCCGCCTGCAAGCCGGTCAACTGCTCGGCTTCACGTTCGGTGGGCAGGCTGACCCTCTTCTCGCCCAGGAACGCCGCCAGCAACTTCAAATCCACCACATGGGGACCTGGAATCACAACCAGCACCGGCTTCTTTTTCTCGCGCACGATCACAATCGTCTTGAAAACCTGATCGGGCAAAACGCCGATATGTTGAGCGGCTTCCACTGCGCCAAGTTTTTCCGCAGGCAGCTCATGAGCAGTGTATGCCACCTTGCGAGCATCCAGAAATCTTGTAACGTTATTTGTGATGGTCATGGGATTTAAAACCTTGTACAATTAATAACATAAAGGAGGCAGCCATGCCAGAGTCAGAATCCGAACGACTGAAAAAACTCCGCCAGCGGCAACTCGCCGACCGTGACCCGCTGGTCAAGCAGCGCCAATTCCAGCGCGACAGTGCAGTCAAGGAAAAGCGAATGCAAAAGCCCTTTTCCTTCAAAAAAGCCTGGGACGACATTCCCCACAGCATCAAAGTCCCGTTTTACGGACTTATCACGGGAGTGCTGGCGATCGTCATCCTGCCCAACTTTTGGAACTCGCCATACGCAATTTTCGCAGGTTTGGGAATCACGCTGGCGCTTATCATTTTCGGGTTCATCACGGGGAACTCTCTCGACCTGCGCGACGACATTAAAAAGCACATCAAATAACGCCACCCAACCGCAAGGCGGGATTCTTTTGGACGGTGTAAAATAAGCGCCATGAAATCAGCCGTCACCGCCATCCCGCTCGAAAAACTCCTCGAGCAGCTCCCTGAAAATTATAGTGTCGCAGAACGCGCGCTGGTGGAGCGCGCCTATTGGGTGGCGGAGGAGGCTCATCAGATGCAAAAACGTCATTCGGGCGAGCCATACATCAACCACTGCCTCGCAGTTGCCAGCATACTATCCGAGTTGAAAGTGCCTTCGGAAGTCATTGCGGCGGGACTCCTGCACGACACCGTGGAGGACACCAGCATCACGCTCACAGACATCCGCAGCGAATTTGGAGACACCATCGCCGCCCTCGTCGACGGCGTGACAAAACTAACCCACCTTCCGCGCGTTTCACGCGGCGACCAACATGCCGAAAAAAATGATGACAACGGTCACGAAGAAGTACCCACCGCCCCCGCCTCGCTTGGGCGCAGAGAGGACATCGTTGCGGAAACCCTGCGTAAAACCTTCCTTGCCATGGGCGAGGACGTGCGCGTCATGTTCATCAAACTGGCGGACCGCCTACACAACATGCGCACGCTCAGCCACATGCCGGAACACAAGCGCAAGCGCATCGCGCAGGAAACGCTGGACATTTTCGCCCCCGTCGCCAACCGCCTCGGCATCTGGCAAATCAAGTGGGAGCTGGAAGACCTCGCCTTTCGTTACGTAAACCCCGAAAAATACAAGGAGATTGCGGCGCTCCTCACCGAAAAAAGACCCGACCGCGAAGCCCAACTCGAAACCATAAAAGAGAATATGGTGAAACTTCTGGCGCAAAACAATATCAAAGCCGAAGTCAGCGGACGTCCCAAGCACATTTACTCGATCTACAGGAAAATGCAAAAGAAGGACAAAGCCTTCGACATGGTGCGCGACGTGCGCGCCGTGCGGCTGATCGTGCCTGACGTGCCGTCCTGCTACGCCGCCCTGGGCGTGATCCACACCACCTGGCGACCCATCCCCGGCGAGTTTGACGACTACATCGCCGCGCCGAAGGACAACAATTACCAATCCCTGCATACCGCCATCTTCTACGACGACAAGCGCCCCCTCGAAGTGCAGATCCGCACCTCGGAGATGCACCTCAACGCCGAATACGGCATCGCCGCGCACTGGCAATACAAGGAAGGCTCAAAGCACACCGACAAAAACTACGAAAAGTTGATCAACTCCCTTCGCACTAAAATGGAATGGGGATCCGACGTGCACGACGCAAATGAGTTTGTCGAGTCCCTGCGCAGCGATGTGTTTCGGGATCGCGTTTATATTTTCACCCCCCGCGGCGACATCATCGACCTGCCCTCCGGCGCCACGCCCATCGACTTTGCCTACCACGTCCATACCGACATTGGTCACCGCTGTCGCGGCGCGCGCGTCAACGGAAAACTTATCCCGTTGTATCAGGAACTGTACACCGGCGACCGCGTTGAAATCCTGACCGCCAAACGTGGCGGACCCAGCCGCGACTGGCTAAATCCCAACCTGGGGCTGGTGCGCACACAGCGGGCGCGTTCCAAGATCAGGGTCTGGTTCAAGAAACAGGAGGATGAGCAAAACCTGGCGCAGGGACGCGACACGCTCGAAAAGGAACTGCAAAGGCTGGGACTGGCGGAAATCAATTTCGAGAAAATGGCGCGCGAACTCAATTACAAAACGCCAGAAGAAATGTTCATCGAACTGGGAAACGGCGACCTCTCCGTCAGCAAGGTCATCAAGCAGTTTTCTCAACACGAGGATGTGGAGGAAATTTTCGAGGTCACGCCTTCCGCCGCGCCGAGCACATCCACAAACGCCATCGAGGTGGTTGGGTTAAAAGGAATGCTTTCGAGCATGGCGCGTTGCTGCAACCCCATGCCGGGCGATCCCGTCGTCGGCTTCATCACCCGCGGGCGCGGCGCAACCATCCATCGCCAGGATTGCCCGAACATCCTGCAAACCCGCGACCGTGAACGCCTGCTCCAGGTGGGTTGGGGACACGTGGAACGCACCTACCCGGTGCCGATCAAGATCAAAGCCTACGACCGCCAGGGATTGGTCAGCGACATTTCCAACCTGCTTTCCGATGAAAACATCAACATTGCCGACGTAAAGGTAAACGTCAACCGCAGCATGGCTGATCTCCGCCTCACTATCGAAGTCAAAGACCTGACGCAGCTCAGCCGCATCCTCGCGCGCATCGAAAACCTGCCGAATGTGATGGAAGCGCACCGGGTCAATCCGGGGTAAATAATTTAAACTCGTGAAAATAGGGCGAAAGATATATCACTTCATATTTTGAAACTGATGCAGGAACAACCAGATGCCCCACAAAAAAGACAACCTGTTAAAAGTCTTGACAGTCCTACTCCTCCTTTTATCGGTGACACTACGCGTAATTGGTATTCCCCACACCAACCATGACATGACAGTCTATAATCTACCGTGGTATCAAACAATTTATCAAGAAGGAATAGGAAAAGCGCTCGCAACCAATTTCTCCAACTACGCTCCACCATATACTTATTTTCTTGCCCTTGCAACGCTTACCCACGACTTTATTCCGCCGCTCACCACTATAAAACTGATCCCCATCTTTTTTGACATACTTGGGGCTTTCTTTATCCATAAAATCGTCAAATTGAAATATCAACAAGGTGTTATGCCCTGTCTCGCGGCGGCGGTTTTTTTCGCGGCAGCCACTGTCGTTCTAAACAGCGCCTATTGGGGTCAGGCTGATTCACTCTACACAACTTTCCTTTTAGCCTGCCTATACTTTCTTTTGACGGAAAGACCGTTTACGTCCATGGTGGCTTTTGGTATCGCATTTTCGATCAAGGCACAGGCTGTGTTTTTACTCCCCTTTCTGGGAGTTATGGCAATTCGAAAAAAAATCCGCTGGCTGTATTTTGGGATGATTCCCATTGTTTACCTGCTGGCAATATTGCCAGTGGTGATTTTTGGCAGGCCGTTACCTGACGCATTGCTCATTTACGTAAAACAATCCAGCTCATATCCCGTACTCTCGATGGATGCGCCAAACATTTACATATTAATCCCAAATGAATGGTATTCGTCCATCATGCCAGTCGGAATCATCGCAACAATTATATTGATTACATACTGGGTCTACTCCACATCACAAAGCAGGATGGATCTCGATGGAAAGCACATCGTTCTTATCGCTTTCATCTCCACGGCCCTGGTTCCTTTTCTGTTGCCCAAAATGCACGATCGTTATTTTTACCCGGCAGATGTATTATCCATAGTGCTTGCATTTTACTGGCCCGCACTATGGTTTATCCCGATACTTTATCAATTCTCGTCAGCTGGTGCAATTTCGGTCTTTCTCTTTGATGCGGACCCATCTTTTGTCGTTTTCGGTTTTTTGTTCAACACGTTCGCGCTCATGACTGCGCTGAGGGCACAGCGACTCACTGAAAACCACGACACGACAACCCCAAAAATCTCATCGGCTCTTTCCTGGCTGGTCACAATTATCACACCTCTCATCCTTCTTGGCGCCAGTATGGATTTGCTTCTCACGCCCGCCTTTATCAGAATCCAATATGCCATGCCGCATATCTTCGCCGACCAACGCGGCTTCGGCAAATCCGAGCGATTTAAATGGGCTACGCAATCCGTGGATTATCTGACCAACAGCAGGCAAACTCGATACCTGGATAAACTTGAATTTATTGATGGGACACCAGTCTTCGACGAACACGAAATCACTATTTTGGACAACGCAAAAAAAATGGCGCAAAAAATGTTCAAATACTGGCGTCTATCCCTGGCAACGCTTTTCATTTTTGGACTGCTTGCCTGGGTTGGAGACTGGCTGCCAAAATTCCGTAATGGAGTAAGGCGGGGCGGATGGCTCACGATCGTGCTGGCGATCCTTCTCGCAATCGGTGGCGTTGTATTTTTTTGTGACTTCGACCCTGTCGGCTATTTTGAAGGTCCCAATACGTTATCGCAGTTATTCCCAATAGACTTTTGGTGGGCTTCATTTATATTTGTATTGTGCGTTCTCGGCGGAGGCGGTTTCCTGTTGACAAGAATCCCTGCCAACCTCCAGGATTGAATACAGTAAAAAAACCGCCGCCTCGCGAATCACTCTAAACGTGGTCACTGACACCCAAACCGGGGCGGCGCCCACAGTGCCTCTGCCTAGGCAAAGCTGTGTGTGCTCATGACCAGCGGGAGGCCTAAATTCGTGGGCTAACCACAAAGGTACAAAGTTGCAAAGCCACTAAGAATCCTTTTAGTCTTCGAGTCCTGGTGGCTTCGTGGTCAATCAAAGCCCATTCTTTTAGACACTTCTGACTAGCGCACAATTTTCCAAAGCGCGGATGTCGTCATCCACATCGCAATTTTGACCGGGCAGCAAGGCTCGAAATCTGCTCTCACTGGTACGGAAAGACGCTTTACTAATCATCCCCGCTGGTGTAAAATGCGTGCCTGCTGGTCGGGAAGGGATGGCTTTGCCCAGGTCTTTCCGCCCATTTCATGTTATTTCACAGGCTGCAACGACCGTCATTTTGCCACCACGGTCATGCGCCTTACCAGACAAACTCAATTGTAGGAGGAAGCAAAATGCCCCGTATCAAATGTCACTACATAGATTGCGTCTTCGTGGACGAAGGTTACTGTTCCGCTGCGGCAGTGGAGCTTGACCCCGATACCGGATGCAATACCTATTCCGCCTCGGAGGAAAGCATCGCAAAGGAGGATGACTGGGACGAAGAAGAGGAGACCGAAGAGTGGGATGAGGAAGAAAGTGACGAGGAAGACGACGACTGGCTGGATGAAGAGGACGAGTTTTAGTTCGATTCCTTCCTGACTGAAAATTGGTCGATACAAAAAAGCCTTCTCTGTACGGGATGGCTTTTTGTTATTCCGCCAGCGCGTATCGATACAATAAGACTCCCGCCGCGACGGCAAGGTTGAGCGAACTGACACGTCCCTGCATGGACAGGGAAACCGTCACATCACAGGCTGTAGTTTGAGAGGATGAAAGTCCCTTTTGCTCATTGCCCAAAACCAAAATCCAGGGGACTTGCGGGACAAGAGTCTGGTAGTCCACGTCGGCTTTGGCGGACGTGCCGATGAGTTGATACCCTCCCTTGCGCGCCCAGGCAACAAATTCATCGAAGCCGGTTTGCGCCACCGTCTTCCAGAACAAAGTCCCCATGCTGGCGCGGACAACTGTCGGGTGGTACAGTTCCACGCCGCCGTCGAGCAGGAAAAGGACATCAGCACCGACAGCATCCATCGTGCGGAGAATGGTCCCAACGTTGCCCGGATCCTGCGGCGAGACAAGCGCCACCGCGCGCCTGCAAGGTCTGAGTTCAGCCAGTTCTGTCTGCCTTTGCCGAACCACCGCAAGGATACCCTGTGGATTCTCTTTGTCAGCCAGGGATTCCATCACGGCAATGGAAACAGCCTGGGGCGGAAGTTTGAGACGGGAAAGCAGGCTCCGCGCGAAGGAACTGGTCAGCAATTCGGGAGCATACAAAACAGATTCGATTCCCCATCCCGCTTCGATTGCCTCGCCCACGTGATGAATTCCCTCCACGAGAAATAAACCTGTCTCGGATCGGGCTTTCCTTTGATGCAGGGAACGCGCGCGCTTGACCAGGGGATTTGACAGGCTGGTAATCGTTTCCATGCGCGTATTTTATCACCTGACCACCGCTCCCGCCGCCGTCCCCAGCGGCATAGGATACAGCTATAATTTTTGCCTTTCCCCTTCCCTGCCTTTTGAGTACACTCGGCTAAAGTTTTTCACCAGGCAGTTTGAATTTTAGACAAAGGATATTCAATGACAACCCTGACACAAAAGGACTCCCAAACACTTTACTGGCAATACGCCTTATGGCTGGCAATTTTTACCGTTTTATACAACGTAGCCGAAGGATTAGTCTCCATCTTCTTCGGGATCAGCGATGAAGCATTGACCCTCTTCGGCTTCGGCGCGGATTCGTTCATCGAGGTCATGTCGGGTATCGGGATTCTCGCCATGGTGCTTCGCATCCGCCAAAACCCCGACACCTCCCGTTCGCAGTTCGAGATCAGCGCCCTGCGTGTGACGGGTACGGCGTTCTACCTACTTGCCGTGGGACTCGGCGCGAGCGCAATTTACAACCTTTTCACGGTACACAAACCCGAAACCACCCTGCCCGGGCTGATTATTTCCATCGTCTCCATCGCGATGATGTGGCTGCTGGTCGCGGGTAAACGCAAGGTCGGGCGGACGCTCAACTCGGTTCCCATTCTTGCAGATGCGAACTGCACACTGGTCTGCATCTACATGTCGGTGCTGCTGCTGGCGGCAAGCCTGATCTACGAACTGACGGGCTTCGGCTTCATCGACAGCATCGGCGCATTGGGCTTGATCTACTTTTCGGTCAAGGAGGGACGCGAAGCCTTCGAGAAAGCCAGCGGCATCGAGTGCGATTGCGAAGACGAGAATTGCCATGAAAATTCTGACAACCACCTGTAATGAATGCGCGCTTTTCAGCCTCATGCGATTACGGTTATAATACCGACCGATATGAAAAATCCACTCAAATAAAAAGGAGGGTTTAATGAACACGACTTCAGCTTCATACGTGCTCAAGCCCCTTTCGCTTGCCGAAATCCTCGACCAGGCAATCCGCCTCTATCGCAATAACTTTTTCAAATTCATCGGCATTCTGGCGATCCCCTACATCCCGCTGATCGTCCTCCAGGGCGCCATGTCAGTATTGGTGGCGAGTTCCACGGTCGATATGTTGAACGCCCCAACCCCCGCCTCAGATCCTTTTATGTTGTTTCAAAATCCGAATTATTGGGTCGGGATGCTTGGCTCGATTTTTGGGAGCATCTTACAGTTTATTTTGGTGCAGGGCGTGGCAACCGCCGCGCTGACCCGCGCCGTGGCTGATAACTACATGGGAAGATCAACCGGCATCCTCGAAGCCTACCAAAAACTGGGAAATTCCTGGGCGCGCCTGCTTTTGACGCTGTTGTTGGCAATCGTTGTCGTGGTCATCATTTCCATATGGTTGCTAATTCCCTGTGTGGGATGGTTCACCGGGCTGGGCATGCTGGCATTCGCATCCCTTGTTGTCATTCCACTGGTCGCGCCCGTGATCGTTTTGGAAAAACACGGAGCAACGACATCCCTGCGCAGAGCCTGGGACCTTGGACGCAACCGTTTCTGGTGGATCATCGGCTTTGTTTTCGTCCTCTACCTTTTCAGTCAAATTGTGGTCACAGGACCGACCGTTTTGATTAGTTACATTTTCAGTTTCGTCGCTGCCAGCAATCCAGAGTCACTGGAACAGTACACCCTCCTATCCACGGTCATCCAGACTCTTGTGACCATGATCTTCAGCCTGCTGTACCTGCCACTCCAACTAACCGCCATGACTGTTGTCTATTTCGACCTGCGCGTCCGCTCGGAAGGGCTTGACCTGGCGCTTCAATCGACTGAGGCGGCTGGCGGCGAAGCCGGATCGAGCTTCCTGCCCGAGATCACCCCGGCGCCGCAGGGCAGCCTCGTCACCGGTACAGAGATTGGATATTTTGCCCTGCTTTCGATTGGCGCCGCCGCCATATATTTCATCCTCGTTGGAGTGCTTGCAGGAGCCATGCTGGCTTTCTTGCCGTAATGAAAATCCCCATTAAACGATTGTCTCTTCTTCTGGGTGTGATAGCCTTCCTTGCCGGAGGGCTATCTTCCGTTCTGGCAATGAGATACGTCCCTGCACCAGTTTCGGAAGCGGAATACTGGAATCTGGTGGACGAGTCCCGCCGCGCAGCCGCTGAACTGAAAGGGAAAACAGAGGACGAGGTCAAAGCTGGGCTGGCGGTTTTACTGTCGAAGTGGCAACCAGCCCCCTCGGTCCGCCTGGGAGATGGACAGGTCGTCCAATTGGACAGCAGCCATATCGTGTCCACGCTGACGGATCAGAAAACCGACATCGACCGAATTCTGAAAATCTTCGACGCGCTGCAAGAGGCTCACCAAAAATATCCTTCGCAGGTTTTCACGACCGAAAGCCTGGTTCCGCTTCGGGAGATTTTATCGCGCCCGGAGTTCCGATGGCAGAAGGCAGGGGCAAACCCGGTCAACGATTTCTTCAACTGGCTTTGGAACAAATTCCGCGAATTGCTGGGGAAATTATTCGGCAATCGCGACGGCGTCATAGAGATCGACCTGTCGCCGCTTTATTTTCTGGCGATCATTGCCCTGACCGTTGTCCTGTTTCTTGTGCTGCGTACCGTGTTCAGGGATTTCCTCAGCGAAGTCCGCGTTGCCGACGAGAATGCCGGCGAGGAATTGCTGACCGCGGAGGCGGCGTTCGCAAAGGCGCAGAACCTTTCGCGCGGCGGCGACTATCGCACTGCGGTGCGTTTTCTGTACCTGTCGTCCCTGCTCCTGCTCGATGAGCGCGGGCTGCTTCGCTACGACCGCTCGAAGACCAACCGCGAATATTTACGAAGCGTTTCATCGTCGCCCGAACTGCAACAGCCGCTGAGCGAGGTGATCGAGGTCTTCGACGACGTTTGGTACGGCTATCATCAGGTGGACGAAGAGAAGTTCAAGCATTACAGCGACCGCGTGGAAGAACTCAAGGAGAGGAAGTCATGAAGCTCTCCCGCGATACCTGGCTCGCGCTTGGGCTGTTCCTTTTGCTGGCACTGGTGACCATCGTCGCCGGTGTTCAGGGCAGCAACAAGGATGTCGCCTCCTATTTAAGCACATCGCCCGCGCCATACGGGACCCTGGCGCTCAAACTCTGGATGAACGAGCTTGGCATCCAAACCATCGACGAGTCGCCGGCGACTTTCGAACTTCCTGAAGAGGCAGACATCGTTTTCATCATCCAGCCCATCATGGACATCACCGAAAGCGAGTGGAAGCGTTTGGATGGATGGGTCGATGACGGCGGCACGCTGGTCCTCGCTGGAAACGGGTTCTTTTCGTTCCAGGGATTTGGACATTATTCATTCGACGCCTCCCTGCTGGATGCGCCAGCCGAAACGTTGAGCGTCCAGACGCCGCTTTTATCCTCCCCACAGTTGGCGACCCCGATCCCGGTCAAAGCCGACTTCGGGCTTCGGTCAGACGAGGCTGATTTCGTCACCCACCTGGCGGTGAACAACAAGCCGGTGCTGGTTTCCTTCGACCAGAAGCAGGGACGGGTGATCCTCTCGACCGCAGCGTATCCCTTTTCGAATCTCGGTTTGAAGGATGAAGCCAACGCAAAACTGGTCCTGAACCTGATTGCGCTTTCCGCGCGGAAGGCTCGGACGGCATGGCTGGATGACTGGCACCACGGCATTCGGGGGAACAACATCATCGGACCCGACCAATGGTTGAGAAATACGCCGGGCGGTCATGCCGTTTTGTTCATCTTCGGCGCGGTCTTTTTTGGATTGTTGCTGCGCGGACGTGCCTTCGGTCGCCCGGTGCCACTGCCCAGCGAGATCAAACGTCGCGGACCACTGGAACACGTCACCGCCATTGCCAACCTAAACCGCAAGGCGGGTCACCGCGAAGCCGTGCTGGGACAATATCACCACCGCCTGAAACGCCACCTCGGACGGCGCTACCGAATCGACCCGTCTCTGCCGGACAAGGAATATCTCGAAACCCTGGCGAAGTTCAATCCAGAGCTGAACACCGCCGCATTGTTCGACCTGCTGAAACGTCTCAAGCAAAAAAACATCGGCGAGCATGAAGCCGTAAAACTCTCAGCCGAAGCCTCGAAGTGGCTGAACAATGGATAGCTTCTGGAGTCGGACGGCTTGCCGTCCAGAAAATACCATCAACAAGCTGATGGACTCCGGAAAATGTAAACAGGAGCAAGCAACATGAATGTAACAGACATCAAACAAATCTACGAAAACCTGCGTGCGGAAGCGGGAAAGGTTTTGGTCGGGCTGGACGACCCCTTCGAGCTGCTGATCGTCGCCCTGTTCAGCAATGGGCATGTTCTGCTGGAAGGCGTGCCCGGCACAGCCAAGACCCTGATGGCAAAGACCCTGTCCTACATGGTGCAGGCAAACTTCACCCGCGTGCAATTCACGCCTGACCTCATGCCGTCCGACATCCTTGGCACGAGTGTCTTTGATATGAACACTGCCCGCTTCTACCTGAAGAAGGGACCTGTTTTTACGCAGTTCCTGCTTGCCGACGAAATCAACCGCGCCCCCGCGAAAACCCAGTCGGCTTTGCTCGAAGCAATGGAGGAACGGCAGGTTAACCTCGAGGGTGAACGGCATATCCTCGACGCGCCCTTCATGGTGATCGCCACGCAAAATCCCATCGAATACGAAGGCACGTATCCACTGCCCGAAGCGCAGCTCGACCGCTTCATGTTCAAGGTGCTGGTTCCGTATTCGCCCACGGAGGTGGAAGTGGAAATCCTGCGCCGCTATCATCAGGGATTCGACGCGCACGACCTCGAAGCGGCTGGACTCAAAAAAGTGATTGCCGCCGCGGACGTGGTCGCCATCCGCAAGCTGATGCAGCAGGTGACGGTGGAGGAAGGGATTTTGAACTACGTCGCAAATATCAACGCCGCCAGCCGCCGCTCCTCCGACCTCGTGCTGGGAGCAAGCGCCCGCGCCGCAACCCACGTTTTGCTCGCCTCGAAGACTTTTGCCGCCCTGCAGGGACGCGATTATGTCACGCCGGACGATGTCAAGTTCATCGTGCCAGCCGTCTTCCGTCACCGCATTTTGCTCAAGCCCGAAGCGGAGATCGAAGGCTTGAACGCGGACGCGGTCATCCAGAGAATTTTGGGCATGGTCGAGGTTCCGCGCTAGCCATGATCCCGACCAACTACGGCATCCTGATCCTTTTGTTCGCCGCACCCATGATTGCGCTTGGGGTGTGGCTGGATGCATTGGAATGGATCGGCTGGGGCTACGCGGCGCTGGTTCTGCTCCTGTACTATCTGGACTGGCGACTGGCTGGAAGCGTGGAGCGCTTCGAGATGACGCGTACGCACGACACAAAACTCTCGCTGGGCGTGGACAACCCGGTCACCGTCAGCGTGAGGAACCGCTCCCGACGCGGGACCAGCTTCACAGTCCGCGATGAGGCACCGGAGCAATTCAAGATCGAGACTCGCACACTGGATGGCAAAGTCCTGCCGATGGAAACCTGGCAGGGGACTTATCATCTGCAACCGCTGCGACGCGGCGACTATCAATTTGGCGACATCACCCTGCGCTGGTTGGGTCCGCTCAAATTGGTGATACGACAGGGGAAGGTGAAAGCCGCCGGTCCCGTGAAGGTTTACCCGAACCTGATGGACGTCCGCAAATACGATTTGCTTTTGCGGCGCAACCGCCTGCAGGAGATCGGCTTGCGGAACACGCGCATGTTCGGCGACGGGACGGAGTTCGAGCGCCTGCGCGAATACCTGCCCGACGACGAATATCGTCGCATCAATTGGAAAGCCACCGCAAGACGACATCGCCCGGTGACGGCGCAATACCAGACGGAGCGCAGTCAAAGCGTGATGGCTGTGCTGGACACGGGACGCATGATGCAGTCTCCCGTCGCGGACATCGCCAAGCTGGATTACGCCGTAAACGCGGTTTTACTGCTTGGATATGTCGCCACCGGCAAAGGCGACCGCGTGGGCGTGATGAGCTTCGCGGACGACGTGCTCCACTACCTTGCCCCCCGGCAGGGACGTGGACAGTTCTATCGCATGTTGGAAGTTTTGTACGGCGTGGACGCGCAGCAGGTGGAACCAAACTACCGCAAGGCGTTGACCTACCTAGCGGTGAAGCAGCGCCGCCGCGCCCTGATCGTCATCTTCACCGACCTGAGCAGCGGCGCGAGTATGGACTCACTCGTGGCACAGGTCTCCCTGCTGGCGCGCACCAGCCTGCCGCTGGTGGTGACAATTAGCGACCCCGATGTCCACAAGGCTTCGGAGCAGAGACCGCACGATTCGCTCAGCATGTACCAGCGCGCCATCGCCGCCCAAATGCTCGACGAGCGCCGCATCGTTTTGGACACACTCCGCAAGCGCGGCATCCTCACACTGGACGTCCCCGCCAACCAGCTTTCCATCGCGGTCATCAACAGGTATTTGGAGTTAAAGGGAAGGACTCTGCTATAACTTGGTTTTCTCGACCAAACGTGTCATCCAACATCAGGTCGCAGGCGCGGAAAACATCCGCCATGCCGCAGACATTATCCAACGCAAAAACATTCCTGGACAACTAGGAATGTTTTTGCGTTGCGACTACGGCGTCGTGTACTCGATAATTAACTGCGGTGGATTTGTCGCGTCGTCCCCGCTGTAGAATGAGATGAAGTCCGCAACCTTGTCGTTATCATCATCCTTCGTAAAGCGGATGCGGAATTGGGTCACACCATTCACGTTGACATACTTGAAGTTGGCTGGATTCAAAACCAGTTGATACCAACCCGCTTCCCCGTCAACAGGGATAAAGTTACCCAGGCTGCGCTTTGGATATGCCACTGCTTGAAAATCCGTATTCTCCAGCGGACTCTTGCCGAAAATGCCGTTCTTCATCTCTGCGAACAGGGAACCGTGGGTTGAAAATGGATCAGTGCCTGCGGTAACATCCGCCAGCTTGATCTTCAAGGTTGCTTCGATAACAGTCGCATCGTTTGGCAGGCTGGACGTATCGAAATACAGGAGCGAGCGATATTGCCTGTTCTTGGCATTATCGCCGACAAGCAGGTGTCCGCTGTTGTCCTTTGCATTGGCGCGGCTGCTGTACTCGGAGGACTCCAATGTCCAGCCGTCGTTGGTAGCGGAAGAGAAGAAGGAGGTTGTACTTAGAGTATAGGTCTCGCCGCTTGTAAAAGGCAGGTTCGCAAGCGGATTTCCATCCAAATCGGTGATTGTCGCTGTGACGGGGACATCCAAACGAATCATACCCGCCCCGCTGCCCGCGTTAACTTTGACAACATAGGTCGCGCCTGAGCCATTCACATCCGTGATGGATGCGCCGCTGATACCGGGGCTGGTTACGAGAGTGAAGTCGTCAAACTGGGGACTAACCATATCCACACCAATCACAGGCTCCGAGAAAGTCACCGTGAAACTTGTACTTTTGTGGCTGGCGCGTACGGCGGTTACGCATGGCACTATTTTAAGATCCAACTGATATTCCGGTATGACACCTTCGTAAACATAGGTCTTCAGATAATATTCCCCGGCAGGCAGTGCATTGAGACAGGTTCGTGCAAGGCGCGAGTAAAGGAAATCTCCGCCGTCGTTATCGTATCCAACGAGATTGTGATTGGCATCATACAAGGCGATTTCCGTATCATATCCATCCACGCCCGAGGTTTCCAGGACGACATTGGAGGGGGCTGTGAGGGTGAATTTAACATGGTCTCGGTCACCCATGGGGAAAATGGAATGGGTCTGGGAAACGCCGGGGATAATTGTTCGGGCAGATGCAAAGTCATTATCGGACTCATACGCGTCATAACGCGCTCCAACACCCTGAACAGTAAAGATATAGGGATTCTTGTCTGCGTCATCGTTGGCGATACTGATGATGGCGGTGTGCAAACCGAGGGATTTGGGCGAAAAGCGAATCCTAAACCTGGTCGCAGCGCCAGGTTGTACTTCGGAAGCGGGCTGGGGCTGGGTCCTGACTGAAAAGGAGGGATCGCCACTGATGGTTACAATTGGACCGCCTGTCAGGCGCAAGGGCTTTATGCTGCCATTATTGAAAATATCGAAGTCGAATCCACGTGCCTTATCGATGCCAACGCCGCCAAAGTTGGTCCCTTCGGCAAAGGAGGGTGTTGCGTCACCAACTGGCACAACAATGGCGCTACCTATCCGCTTGACGCTCATATCCTGATCGCAGATATTCCAGTTGGGCGCGAATTGGCTCAAGAACGTAATGACATCTGCATCGTTGGAAGTCAAGCCGGCACATTGGTCAAACTTAAAATAATATAAACCGGTTAGGTTGGTAATCGAGGTGGGAAATTCTCCGCTTAATTGGTTTTTATCCAACTCCAGATGCTGAAGATGTGTAAGATTGCCGATTTGAGATGGAATAGAGCCACTCAATTGATTGTAAGTCAAGTTCGCCCATTGCAGATTTGCGAGGTTGCCAATTTGAGGTGGAAGGGAACCGGTCAATTGGTTGTTGTGCAAGCTCAACATTGTAAGATTTGTCAGATTCCCGATTTCAGTTGGAATGGAACCGCTCAGTTGGTTGTCACTCAATCCCAGAATACCAAGATATGTCAAATTACCCAATTGCGGCGGAATGGAACCGCTCAAGTGATTGTTATACAATCCCAGCCAAGAAAGATTTGACAGGTTACCTAGCGATACCGGAATTGAACCATTCAACTGATTCGAACCCAATTGCAGGCTACTAAGATTCGTCAGATTGCCCAGTTGTAATGGGATGGGACCGCTTAGTTGGTTTGCCTCCAAATCCAAACCAAGAAGATATGTCAGATCACCCAATTGCAGCGGGATGGGACCGCTCAATTGATTGATGCTCAAGTCGAGGTATTCAAGGTTTGTCAGGTCACCCAACTGCGACGGAATCGAGCCGCTTATTTGATTATTCGTCAATGACAAGTCAGTAAGATTTGTCAGATCACCTAACTGTATTGGGACAATGCCACTCAACTGATTGCTGCCCAAATCCAGCCATTCAAGGCTTGTCAAGTTGCCCAATTCTGGCGGGATAGAGCCACTCAATCGATTACCGCTCAAATCCAGCTTTATGAGACTTGCTAGATTACCTAACTCTTGCGGAATGAAACCGTTTACATCGTTGTCCCCAAGATGCAGCAATGTAAGATTTTCCAGATTGCTCAATTGTATTGGGATGGCACCGCTGATCTGGTTGTTCCACAGATTCAATGATGCAAGACTCCCCAAATTACCCAACTCCGGCGGGATGGGTCCGTTCAGCCCGTTTTCTTCGAGCACAATGGAGGTTACGTATCCACCATCGCAAGTCACTCCATGCCAATCGCAGGGCGTATTTGTTTGCAGCCAGTTTGTTTTATTCCACCAAGTTACACCATTTGTACTATCGTACAGCGCAGTCAACGCCTCACATTCCATCTGCGGAATTTCAGTTTGAGCCGCGCAATTTGTGAACGGCGCCGTCAATGGTTTTGCTGAAGCTAACTGAGCGGGGATTGAAAGTATGTCTCCCGTGACCACCAGAATTAACAACATACGAACGATCCACTGCAGCGAGAGTTTTGTTTTCATATGTTCCTCCATTGGCTCGGTCAAGCAGACTTCAAAGATAGGCTATTGTATCCCCGCAAAGGGATATCACCCTGATAATGTGAAAGTTTACTGCTTTCTTCAACAGGTACAAGTGATAAAAGTCATTTTTCCCCCCAAGCGATTCATCCGCATCCCCCATCCCCTGCCTCCCACCTGTTGCCGCTATAGGCTGCCTCACCCACCAGGAGCCTAAAGATGGCTTTTGCAAAGTCCAATTTGTATCGCTCTAAGGGAGGCTTTTTGCAATCAAAGGGTCTCGTATTTTTTGTGCAGCATGACATTTTGTCAATCACGCCCCTCGAAATGGTATGATTGCCGCATGACCTCGACACAAAAGCGCGTCTTCGTTTCCCTGCTCCTCATCAGCCTCGTTTATTTCGTCGTTTTCATCTTCCCCAACAACACCGGCGCAAAAGACGAGATGATGATCTCGCTCTTCGAGCCGGATGAGTTCGCACAGTATCCCGTCGTGACCCAGATGCTGGAACCCGACGGTTCGCGCAACCAGACCATCTACAACTTCATCGCCTACGGACACTATTATTACGGCTCGCCGTTTTATGTCTCCAGCGCCCTGCTCCTCCTGCCGCTCAAACTCACGCAAAACCCCGCCGACACGCAACTGAACATGCTGCTCCTGCGACAGTTCATCAGCATCCTGCCGATGCTCGGCGCGCTGCTGCTCCTCACCCACCTCCAGACCAAATTCAAATCCCCGCTCAAATCCATCGGCTTGTTCGTCTTCCTGCTCTCGGTCTCCGCCGTGGTGGAAAACAATCTCTGGTGGCATGTGGACAGTCTGGCGGTCCTCTTCGTCGTCCTGACCTTGTTCCTGCTCGACAGGGATGACGGACGCTTCGGGCTGGACTTTGCCCTCGCCGCCATCTCGACCGGACTGGCGACTGGGACGAAAGTCATCGGGCTTTTCTTCGTGCTGACGATTCCCACCTACCTGCTGGTTGGGATCATCTCGAAGAAGCTCACCTTGCGGACGGCGATTCTGAAAGGCATCCTGTTCGTCAGTATCATGGCGGCGGCGATCGTGATTTCGAATCCATTCCTGCTGCTGGAAAATCAGCGCGTGGAAATGATCAAGACCCTCACGCGGCAGTCCCGCTCCATGTCCGAAGGCTGGACACTAACCTACGCCAAAGGTCCCGCTTCGTGGCTGCACATCATCGAGGAACTCTATGGGCAGCTAGTCTTCCTTGCGCTGGCTTTTGCCGCCCTGCTTCTTGGCATCTGGCGCGGAGAGAATCGTACCCGTCATCTGCTGATCTTAACCTGGGCGCTGCCGCTGGGATTGTACGTGCTGTTCACCATTGCCATCAAACCGACGCATTTCTTCCTGCCCATCCTGCTTCCCGTTTACAGCAGTCTGGTCGTGTTCTTCGAGTTCCCACCGTTCAACGCGGACAAACCGCGCAAACCCGTCTCCTGGCTTTGGGGCGGACTCATTTTCGCAGTCATCCTCTATCAGTTCGTTGCCTACGTCAACAAGGATGTAACACTTTACCGCGAAGTGCTCACACGCGAAGAAAATGAAAAATCCCTCGTCTTCTACGAAGTGCTGGAACAGGATTATCTCCCGCGCATCCAGACCGATGAACAACTAAAAGTCTTCCGCGACGTGCGCATGTACTTCCCCGAAAGTCCGCGCTGGATCGTTCGCACCTACTGGAACAGCAAATACAGCACCATCGAAAAGATCAAACCCGACATCATCATCCTCTGGTCACAGCGCATTCTCGATTACACCAGCGAAAGCGCCCAGCAAAACGCCGTGGACCCCGAATCCTTCCAGGACACCTTCACCTTCTTCGTGGACGCAGACAGGGACCAACTCCGCGGCTATCGGCTGGTCTACCGCGACGGCGAGGGATTGATGTTTGTCACAGAGTCACTCTACGAACAGTTCTTCAGGGAATAGGTTCACGCCAATATTTTTCTAACAAAACTCTTACCGCCACATCGATGCGAGCGATATAAAATTTCCTCAAAACTTTACATCTTAGGAGGCAACCATGACTGGCACAAGTGATTCATCCCAGCAATTTTCGTTCAAAGCGGAGACAAAGCAGCTACTTAATATTCTGGCGCATTCCCTCTACAAGGATCGGGAAGTGTTCCTGCGGGAGTTGCTCTCGAACGCATCCGACGCGCTCAACCGCCTGCGCTTCGAGATGGTGACCAACCACAACGTCCTCGACCCCGGTGCGGATTTGAAGATTCACATCACCGCCGACAAGGACTCGCGCATGCTCACCATTCAGGACACGGGCATCGGCATGACGCGCGACGAAGTCATCGAGAACCTCGGAACCATCGCCCAATCTGGCGCACGGAAATTCCTGGATGCCACCAAAGACCAAAAGGTGGATTTCTCCCAGGTCATCGGTCAGTTTGGGGTGGGATTCTATTCCGTGTTTATGGTCGCGGAATGGGTGCGGGTGACATCCCATTCATTTGATCCGCAAGCCGAAGCGGTGAGTTGGTACGCCACGGGTGATGACAACTATCAGATCAGCAAATCAGATATGAGCCAGCGCGGGACAAAGGTCGAGATCAAACTCAAGGAGGATGCCGCCGAGTTTGCCGAGGAATATCGCATCAAGAACGTCATCCACAAACATTCGGATTACATCGGCTTCCCCATTTACGTCGGCGAGAGCAAGGACGCGGTCAACAAGCAGACCTCGCTCTGGCGCACCTCGAAGCAGGAAGTGACCGAGGAACAGTACAAGGAGTTTTACCGCCAAACCACTTTGGATTTCGAGGAGCCGCTCACCCACATCCACATGTCCACCGATGCGCCCGTGCAGTTGTATGCGCTGCTCTTCATCCCCAGCAAAGTGGAACGCGGAGTCTTTTCCCTGCGAAAAGATGATGGCCTGAAACTGTATTCGCGCAACATCCTGATTGACGAATACAACAAGGACTTGCTGCCCGAATATTTGCGCTTCGTACAGGGCGTGGTGGACTCCGAAGACCTGCCGCTCAACGTCTCGCGTGAAACGGTCCAGTCCAGCGGGCTGATGCCGAAGTTGAAGAAGGTGCTGACCAATCAGGTCATCAAGGAGTTGGAAAATCTCGCCAAAAACAACGTCGACAAATATCACACTTTCTGGCAGGAGTTCGGCGTTTATTTGAAGCAAGGGGTCGCCGCCACACCCGCCGACTCAGACAGCATCAACCCGCTGCTGAGATTCAAGACCAATCTCAATCCCGAAGCTTGGTCGTCTCTCGAGGAATACATCTCGCGCATGAAAGAGGAACAGAAGGAGATTTACTACATCGTCGGCGAGGACCCAAAGTCCGTGTTGCGCAGTCCGCATCTGGATTACTTCCACTCGCAAGGCACGGAAGTGCTGTTGTTGACCGACCCGATGGACTCATTCATGCTGATGGGCTTGCACAAGTACAAGGACTTCGAGTTGAAGAACGTTGCCCAGGCAGATGTGGACACCGGCAAAAAGCCCAAAGAGGAGACCGAAGCCGAAAGAATACCGGAATCAGATTTCGGCGGGCTGGTGGAGCAGTTCAAGAAGGTGCTGGGTGAGCGCGTGACGGACGTCCGCGCCAGCAACAGGTTGGTTCAATCGGTGGCGCGCCTGGCAGATGCCGACGCCAACGTCAACCCCGAACTCCAGCGGGTTTACAAATATCTCGGACGTGATTACGAAATCCCAAAGAAGGTGCTGGAACTCAACCCCACGCACAACATCCTGAAAAACCTGCTCAAACTGGACTCGGGTTCGGAGTTGCAAAACATCATCATCGAGCAAATCTACGACAGCGCCCTGCTGGTGGAGGGACTGCATCCCGACCCGTCGAGCATCGCGCCGCGCGTGCAGCAGATCATCGAAGCGGCGCTGACGCAAAAGGCTGGTTAGAAAATTTCAAAGCGGCTGTACTGAACAGCCGCTTTACTTTTAAGGCAATTACAGAATTGTATGCCGCTGGGGCGGCTTTTTCCGTATAATGTAAAAATGTTTCACCATCTGATTTTATGCAAGGATAAGAAATGAAAATTTTTCGAGCGGCACCATTGTTCATCCTGGGGACCCTTCTGCTCAATATTTGTTTTGTCCCAAACCTGAAAGTACAGGCAGCCCCCGTTGCAGATGAAAATCCCTTTGCGGGGGCTGTGCGTTTTGAACGTCTCACCGTGGAGGATGGTTTGCCCAACGCCACCGTCCTGTCCGTGCTGCAAGACCAGCAGGGATTCATGTGGTTCGCAACAGAGGACGGACTCGCCCGCTACGACGGCTATTCCTTTACCACATTCCTGCACGATGCCGACAACCCCAACAGCCTGAGCAACAACAATACTTTCGCGCTGCTCGAAAGCGGTGATGGATTAATCTGGGTTGGAACAGACCCCGGCGGCTTGAATGTTTACGACCCGAAGACGGGCAAATTCAGCCTGTATCGTCACGATGAAGCCAACTCCAACAGTCTCGCCAACGACAGCGTCTGGTCATTGCTGGAAGCCAAAGACGGCAGCATCTGGATCGGCACACGCGGCGGGTTGAGTCATCTTGACCGCGAGACAGGGACTTTCACAAACTACGTCAACGACCCGGAGAATCCCCGTTCGCTTGCCGGCACGGTTGTGTATCGGATTTACCAGGATCGTTCCGAAACCATCTGGGTTGGCACTCGCAACGGCTTGCAACGATACGAGCCGGAGACAAACGACTTCACCAGCTTCCAGAACAACCCCGACGACCCAACCAGCATCAGCAGTAACAACGTCTGGGCGATGCTGGAGGATAAGGAAGGCACATTCTGGGTGGGGACGCGCGGCGGCGGGCTTAACCGTTTCGACCGCGCCACAGGAAAATTCACCGCCTACCGGCATGATCCAAACGACCCGACCAGCATCGGCGACGACAGGCTTTGGAACGTTTACGAAGACCGCTTTGGCAACCTATGGGTCACCTCTGAAAACGGTGGACTGATTTTGTTCGACCCTGAAACAGAAAAGTTCAGGTCATTCAAGCACGACCCCAACAACCCCTTCACCATCAGCCACAGCGACACCTTCTGGATCACCGAGGACAGTTCCGGAGTCATGTGGGTCACCACCCGTTACGGCGGTGTGAACAAACTCTACCCGGCGCTATGGCGCTTTGGGTTGTATCGCAACATCCCCGGCGACCCAAACTCATTGAGTTCCAACAGCGTTTACTGTTCACTTGCGGAGAAAAACGGCATCGTCTGGATTGGCACCTTTGGCGGCGGGCTCAACCGCCTGGACCGCAAAACAGGCAAAATGACCGTTTTCAAAAATGATCAAAATGACCCCGCCAGCATTTCGAGCGACAAAATCTATTATCTCTTCCGGGACGGGAAAGGCGTCCTCTGGGCGGCAACTTCAGGCGGCGGTCTCAACCGCATGGACCCGGTCACCGGCAAATTCACGGCATACAAATTTTCGACCGACACCCCCAAGGTGATCGGGAGCAGTTTCCTGACAGTGATCGACTCCGCCGGAAACGGGAGGCTATGGGTCGGCACGCTCGGCTTCGGGCTGGATTTGTTCAACCCGAAAACGGGCGAAATGGACAAGGAATATTTCAACGACCCGGAGGATTCAAACTCCCTATCGGAGGATACGATTTACGACATCGCCGTCGAGGAATCCGGGCGGGTGTGGATTGCCACCGCCCGGGGCGGACTCGACCTCCTCGACCCGGCAACTGATACGTTTACCCATCACCTGAACGACCCCGACGACTTGAACAGCATCCTCAGCGACACGGTGCACGCGATTTACCTTGACGAAGAAAACGGCATGGTCTGGGCTGGCACGTCGAACGGCTTGAGTGGTTTGAACATTGTCTCCGGGCAGTGGCAAAATTACACAACGGACGATGGTCTGCCAAACAACAGGATCGTGGGCGTCCAACCGGGGAAAAACAACGACCTGTGGCTAAGCACCAGCAAGGGCATCAGCAACCTTTCGCTTGAGATGGGGACCGTCCGCAATTACGACGCCCGCGACGGATTGCAGGGCGACCAGTTTGCGATTGCCAGTTCCCAACTCGGACCCGACGGTGAAATCTTCTTCGGCGGACCCAACGGTTTGACCTTCTTTGACCCTGCCGCAATCACCGACAATCCCTACCTCCCCCGCGTGGCTTTCACAGATTTCCAGTTGTTCAACGAGACAGTCCCCATGGGGAGTGAACTCCTGCCATCGCCCATCGCAAAAACAAAGAAGATTACCCTGACGCACGACCAGTCGGTTTTTACGTTGAAGTTTGCCGCGCTAAGTTACCAGCATTCCAGAAAAAACCTGTATCAATACAGGATGCAGGGATTCGACAAGGATTGGTCGCCGCTGCGCTCCAAGCAGGAGGCGACCTACACCAATCTATCACCCGGCACGTACACGTTCATGGTGCGGGCTACGAACAATGACGGCATCCCCAACGAAGTCCCAACCATCCTTGAAATCGAAATCCTGCCACCCTGGTGGGGGACGTGGTGGTTCCGCACCCTGGCAGCGCTGACAGGCATCTTCATTGTTTTAAGCGGGGTTCAGCTTCGCATCAACAGCATCCGCAGGATCAACCTTGATTTGGAAGACCGGGTCAGACAGCGCACGCGGGAATTGCAGGAAACGCAGGAGAAACTGCGCGAGCAATCCGTCCGCGACGCGTTGACGGGTCTCTACAACCGTCATTACCTCCGCGAAAGACTCGACGCCGAATTCAGCCGCGCCCTGCGCAAGAGCCATCCCATCGCGTTTCTATTGATGGATTTGGATCACTTCAAGGAAATCAACGACACATACGGGCATCAGGCGGGAGACCAGGCTTTGACCGCGGTGGCAAATGTCATCGCAACCCATACCCGCCAGAGCGACATCGCCTGCCGCTACGGCGGCGAGGAGTTCATGGTCATCATGCCCGAAGTGGGCTTGGACGACGCCCTTCAACGCGCCGAATATTTCAGAAAGAGTATCGCGGAACTGGAGATTGAGTCCAACGACAGGATCATCCACCTGACGATCTCGATTGGCATCGCCGTCTTCCTGACCCACGCCACGGACAGCGACGCGATCCTTTCCATGGCAGATGAAGCCATGTACCAGGCAAAGCAAAGCGGGCGAAACAAGGTGGTGGTTTACTCGTCAGATAGCTGAGTTATGCAATGAACATCGCATCGCCAAACGAGTAGAAGCGATATCCCTCTTTGATCGCGGTCTGGTAAGTTTGCAAAATTCTTTCCCGCCCGGCAAAGGCGCTGACCAGCATGATGAGCGTGGACTTGGGCAGGTGGAAGTTGGTAATCATCGCATCCACGACTTTGAACTGATAGCCGGGGAGGATGAAGATGGAGGTAGGACCAGTAAAAGAATTGACGACTGACGGCTGACGATTGACGATTGAAGCAGATTCAAGCGTGCGGACAGAGGTGGTGCCAACGGCAATCACCCGTCCGCCGTTTTGTTTGGTCGCGTTGATCAAGTCCGCGGTTTCCTGCGGGAGTTCGCACCATTCGGTGTGGATTTTATGCTCTTCGGGATTTTCCTCGGTAACGGGGGCGAAGGTGTCCAAGCCGACATGCAGAGTGACGTAGGCGGTCTTGACGCCTTTTTGTTTTAACTCGTCCAACAATTGCGGCGTAAAGTGAAGTCCAGCCGTGGGTGCAGCGGCGGAACCGACATCACGTGAGTAAACAGTTTGGTAGCGTTCGGGGTCGCCTAGTTTTTCGTGGATATACGGTGGCAGGGGAACGTTTCCCACGCTGGAGAAATATGGTTCGATGGGTTCGGAGAATCGAATCAGCCGCTCGGAGCCTTCAAGGATTTCAAGTATCTCCGCTTGGACTGAAAAGTCTCCTGACTTTTCTCGATGACGGGTCCCCTTCGGGGATGATAAGTCATCGGACTCCACAATCACTTTTTTCCCCACGCGAAGTCCCTTTCCACCGACAAGAGCTTCCCAAGTCAACGAGTCATGACGACGCAGGAGGAGAAGCTCCACGCGTCCACCTGTTTCTTTTTTGGCGAAGATTCTTGCCGGGATGACCCGAGTCCGATTGAGGACAAGTAAATCGTCAGGAAACAGAATCAGGCTGAGGTCACGGAAGGTCTTGTGCTCCACATCCCCAGTGGCGCGGTTTAAAACCAGCAGTCGGGACGAATCGCGCGGCTCGGCGGGAGTCTGGGCGATGGACGATTCAGGCAGGTGGTAGTCGAAGTCGGAAGTTTTCATCTTGTATCCCGATGATAATGGATTAGAATCAAAAGTGGAAGCATCCCAAACGCGCGGAGGCAGACATGAAACTGACTTTTCACGGGGCGGCACAGACGGTCACTGGTTCGTTGCATCTGGTGGAAGTGAATGGCTCGCGGTTGTTGTTGGATTGCGGATTATTTCAGGGGAAACGCAAGGAAGCGTATGAAAAGAATCGGGATTTCCCTTTTGATGTTACAAATATAGACGCGGTGATTCTTTCGCACGCGCACATCGACCATTCGGGAAACCTGCCGAACTTGGTCAAGCAGGGATATTCGGGACCCATCTATTGCACGCACGCCACCAAGGAACTGACCGACATCATGTTGCGCGACTCGGGTCACATTCAGGAACGGCAGGCGGAGAACATCAACTTCCACAAGTCAAAGCGCGGAGACGAACCTGTCGTGCCGCTGTACACCGAAGAGGAAGCAGAACAGGTGGAGCCGCTGCTGCAAGGCTGGGATTACAACAAGCCGATTCCCGTTGCAGATGGGGCCGTGGCAACCTTTTACGATGCGGGTCACATCCTCGGTTCGGCGGCGATTTCACTGCGGCTGGAGGAGAAAAGGAACAAGAGACATCTCTGGTTTTCGGGCGACATCGGGCGGCGCGGACTGCCGATCCTGCGCGACCCAATTCTTCCACCCGACGATGTGGATGTGCTGATGATGGAGTCGACCTACGGCGACAAACCGCATCGCGGTCCCGAGGAAGCCTATCAGGAAATGAAGACCGTGATTCAGAAAACGCTGGATCGAAAAGGCAAGGTCATCGTCCCGTGCTTTGCGGTGGGACGCGTTCAGGAACTGGTCTATAACCTGAGCCGCATGTATGACGAAGGCGAACTGCCTGCCGTGCCAGTCTACGTGGATAGTCCGCTGGCGGTGAACGCCTCGAACATTTTCCGCAAGCATGAGGAATGTTACGATGAAGAGATGAAGGCGCTGGTGCATTCGGGTCACCCCGCGCTGGACTTCAAGTTGCTGACCTACATCACGGACCTCGAAGAGTCGAAGGAGCTAAACACGCGCAGCGACCCGATGATCATCCTCTCCGCTTCGGGCATGGCGGAGGCGGGACGGATCGTGTATCACATCCGCTGGGGAATCGAGAACAAGCGCAACACAATCATGATCGTCTCGTGGCAGTCGCCCGAAACGCTGGGGCGCAGGCTGGCAGACCGCGAGACGAGCGTCAAGATCATGGGCGAGACCTATCGCTGCCGCGCCGAAATCGCCACCATCGGCGGACTCTCCGCCCATGCGGGTCAGGACTTTTTAGTCGAGTATGCCTCGGCGGTAAAAGGCAAGGCGGATGCCGTCTTTTTGGTCCACGGCGAGGAAAGAGGCGCACTGCCTTTGAAGGAAAAGTTGCGAGAGAACCGCGTGAAGCATGTGTATTATCCCATCCCACATTCAAGCGCGGAGTTGTAAAAAATAAAACTCGACCTCGACAGTGTCGGTGTGAGTGGGCTTGGACTTAGGAGGCAGCATTCAAGCTAAAAGTGTTAATAAAATAATTTAGATGCTTTATTCAATCATCTCACTAATGAAATTCGACGCTTTTCCAGCATATTGTTTCTTTCGATAATTATATATAAACTGAGATTTATCCAACTTGTTCACATATTTACCTTCCCACTCAACTTGGGAAATCATATATAGTTGACTCAGTGTACGCGTCATACCCACAAACAGCAGCCTTCGCTGCGCCTCAATTGTATCCAGACCTTTTACCTTATTTGGCAACACGCCATCAACCATTCCCGTAATAAATACATAGTCAGCTTGCAATCCTTTGGATTTATGAATTGACATTACATTAACCGAGTCTTTTTCAAATTCGGCATTAGGGTTGATTTTCTTAAATACGCTCTTTAAAGACTCAGTTACATCCTCATAGTTTATGTGGTCATTAAATATCGCAAATTCATTATGAGAGGACATAAATTCCGCTATGTCAGGAGAATTTAATAGGTATGCATTAAAGGGGGCTGGAAACATATCGACAACCAACTTAATTACTTTCTGCTCATCAAAATCTGACTGCAAAGCTTCTCTCATTATTTGGTTATACTTTTTCCTGAAGTGAGCCGTAAAAGATGTGTTGGCAATAAATGTCATGTTCAGAAGCTTTTCCTCGGTAAATATTGCCTTTAACCACCAAATTTTCATTATGTCGACCAAATCGATTTTGGATGTCCAAAAGTCGACGACCGTTATGCTCTCTGACTTCAACAATTCGATCAGGTTTTCAACATAATACTTTACTGGACTTAATACAAGAATGCTGCCATGAGGAGCTTTCTTTTGAATATCTTTTATTTCAGACACAATAAATTTATTCGTTTCTTCTTGCGACATTATTTGCTTAAAGATTATCTCACCAGCCCTCCCTGTCTTAAACCAAGGTTTATCGACTCGTCTGGAGTTTTTGCCAATCAGTTTCTTGGAATAGTCGACAACTTTATCAGGGCACCGATAACATTTGTTTTCGTGCGATATTCTTTCAACGTCTTTACGATTAAATAATTCAATTATTCCTTCAGGAGCGGCATCTTTAAATCCATATATTGATTGATCATCATCGCCAAGAATTATGGTTTCCTTAGCATACTTGGACAATTCATATATCAATTCCCGCTCTGCCAAATTAAAATCTTGAAACTCGTCAACGATCAGCAAGTCTAGATTGCCGATCTTTTCTTTACCATACTCAGGATTGGACACCAAAAATTTCTGGCATGATATTATCATCTCATCAAAAGTAATACAATTTAAGAAATAGCATAATTTTTCAAATTCAATATCATGAGCAGCAGAGTACCTTTCCAATATTGAAGTTTCGTGGAAATCATCTAGAATATGACGGTGAATTAAATGATTGATAACCAAAGCATAGCTATGCAATGTATAACAGCTAATGTTTTTGTGATCAGCAAAACTTTCGGTAAGGTCATTAACGGTCGCGTTAGTGAAAGACAAAACAAGAATGTTTTCAGCGTCCAAATAATTCTCTTTTATTATTGTCTTTACCTTTGTGGTTTTGCCAGTTCCAGGTCCCGCTAACAGCATTTTCATTGCTTCCTCACTTTATAGCTGATACAACTTATCTTGTTATTTTTTCAGCAATTTCGCAACTATATTTACTACAACTGTCAAAATCACCGAGACCAAAATCGAACTGGTGACGGGGAAATAAAACGAGCCGTTCTCCCCTTCGATGCGGATGTCACCGGGCAGGCGTCCAAGCGGGATGCCGAACTTCGCAGCGAGATACACTCCCCCGCCGGTGAGGAAGAGGGCAATTCCAGCAAGCATCAAGTAACGGGCGATGGTTTCCATGAATAATTACATGTAAGGGCGGGGTAACCCCGCCCTTACGGATTTACAACAGCCTTGGCTGCCCTTCCTCCGTGTAGGTGTATCCCAAATGCTCGTACGCGGATTTGGTGGCGACGCGTCCCTGCGGGGTGCGGTCGAGGAAACCGAGTTGCAGAAGATACGGCTCGACCACGTCCATGATGGTGTCCTGTTCCTCGCTGATGGACGCGGCGATGGTGTTCAAGCCAACAGGTCCGCCGCTATATTTTTCGATGATGGTCTTGAGCACGCGGCGATCCACGTCGTCGAGACCAAGGGGGTCAACCTGTAACAAGTCCAGCGCTTCCTTGGCGACCTTCTGCGTGATGACCCCGTCCGCGCGGACCTGGGCAAAGTCACGCACGCGGCGCAAGAGACGCAACGCCACACGCGGAGTCCCACGGGCACGGCGCGCCATTTCGGTGATGCCTTCTTCTTCCGCCTGCACTTTCAACATGGCAGCGGCGCGGGAGACGATGGATTGCATGGCGGGGAGGTCATAATAATCGAGGCGATAGACCGCGCCGAAACGCGCCCGCAGCGGAGCAGTCACCAGCGCAAGGCGGGTTGTAGCACCGACAATGGTGAAACGCGGCAGTTTCAAGCGGATGGAACGTGCCGAAGGCCCCTTGCCGATGACGATATCCAGTGCGAAATCTTCCATCGCGGGATACAGCACCTCCTCGACAGCCCTGCCAAGGCGGTGGACTTCGTCAATGAAGAGCACGTCACCAGCCCGAAGGTTGGTCAGAATGGCGGCGAGGTCGCCTGCACGTTCGATCACGGGTCCAGCCGTGACCTTGACATTGACTCCCATCTCGTTGGCAAGGACGTGCGCGAGGGTGGTCTTCCCCAAACCAGGAGGTCCGTAAAAGAGGACATGGTCCAACGCCTCGCCGCGATGTTTGGCGGCGTCGATCAGGATGGATAAATTCTCCTTGACCTGGTCCTGCCCGATCAGGTCACTCAGTTTCTCGGGACGCAGGGCGTTGTCCACGCGGTCATCGGGTTTGGCTTCGGGGTCAAGGGGTCGAGATTTTGTCATAGTGGAATTATACCGTCCTTCGACTGTGCTCACATCGTCCCGATGGTTTTTCGGGAGGACGAATGGTTACTGACTTTCATTTGTCATCAACCTGAAGAAGTATTCGATGTGTCGCTCCGCAAACTCGACAATCACGACATCGGGCTTTTCGGTTTCGATGAGTTTCAAGTAGTCTGGGAACTGGGTCTTCTCGTAATGCGAGAAAATAACGCGGCTGAATTGGGGTTCAAGGAATTGGTTGAGACATTCAGGGTAAAACGAATCATGAATGACGAGAGCAGTTGGCAAATCCACTTGGGAGTTTACGGCAACTTTGATTGCGTCAGTGTTGTCATAGTCTTCGTGGGCGATGGAGCCAATCGGAAATTTGGGCGTGAGGGTGACAGACTCTTCTTGAAGCGACAGCCCCATAACGCCCGCAATGTCCAACGTGGAATCGGACATCGTCCCGAATTCGTAATCAGCTAAGGGGTGAGTCTGCACATCGGGATGCAAAACACTAATCTGTGCGAGAAGTTCATTCGAGGCATGGTATGCGCCGAGACAATTCCAGTGCGCGTCAGACTTGTAATAGATTTGTGAAGACCTGGCGACATCCATGAAAAGCGGACGAAGGTCAATCAGATTGATTTCAGTTTTTTTCTGGAGGTAATCTGTCAGTTGATCCAACCGCGAAGTCTGTCCAATGACAGGGATTTCGTCAGGCATATGCTGGGGATAGATCGTGTTCTTGTCGGGCGGAATGATGAGCCACAGCGTCCCGCCATTTTGAGCAGTGCTTTGATCGAGCTTGTTCAGGAGTTCGCCAAAGTATTCCAAACGGCTTGGTCCCATAAGTTCGGTCTTCTGGTAATCGTGGATACTGTAATCTCCCGTATAAAACAGCCAGCCATCCTTGCCGACCAGTCCACCGTTGAAGATGCTGTCACCAGCCGCAAAGCGAAAGGCGTTGAAATTCCGAATCAACGCCATGCGCCAGCGAAAGTCTTTGAAAATAGCATCAAGGCTCAGGCTTGGGATAGCCAGTTGAAAGAGAAGGATGGAGAAAAAGAGAATCGAGAAGATTCCCGAATAGATTTTAGATGTCCTAGTCATGCTAAAACGTCCCATAGATTCCAGGCTGGAAGGCGGCATTCGCAGTGGATGCGATGGATGCCAGAAGGAGAAAAACCAGCCACAGGTCATATACAATTTGGCGGGGAATTACAAAACGGTCACGGGCGAATCGATCCACTTGTTTCTGAAACCAGCCACCGACAGGAAACGAGAACAACACTCCAGCCGCGAGTGCCAACACGAAGGTCGGCTCGATGATCGGCAGCGGACTGGTCAAGCCAAACGGCAGGATTTTGTATCCCGTCATGTCGCCCACAAGTCGCCGCACGAAATCCAGCGCAAAGTCAGGAGTTGGCGAGCGGAAGAATACCCAGCCAACCAGAATCACGCCCAGAGCATAGATATGCTGGATGGGCGCCCAAGCCGTCCGCAACTTTCGCCCCCACGAAGTAGATTCAAATATCAGCGCGGAGCCGTGAATCAGCCCCCAGATGAGGAAGTTCCGCGTTAAGCCGTGCCAAAGTCCCGTGAGGGCAAAGACAATCAGAATGTTGATTTGCTGACCAAGCCACTTCAGCCGCCGTCGTTCGAGCGGATAAAAGACATAATCGCGGAACCAACTTGAAAGGGAGATATGCCAGCGCCGCCAGAAGTCGCCGATATTTTTGGAGAGGTAGGGAAAGTTGAAATTTTCGATGAAGCGGAGTCCAAGCATCCGCCCGACGCCGATCGCCATGTCGGTGTAGCCCGAAAAATCGAAGTAGAGTTGCAGTGCATAACTGAGAATCACCAGCCAGGCAATGTGCGGAAGAATAACAGGCGAATCGAGATTGAAGATCGGCATGACCACTTTGGCAAGGGTATCGGCGATCAGGGCTTTTTTTGCAAAGCCGCGAATGAAACGGCGGATGCCTTCCGCGACATCTTCAGGCGTGACCTGAATGTTCTGGATTTGCTCCCGCAACTGACGATAGCGGGTGATGGGTCCAACGGGGATCTTCGGGAACAACAGCAGATAAAACGAAAAGGCGAGGATATCTTTCTCGTATTCCGATTCCTTGCCGTACACCTCGACCAGATAGGCAATCGCCTGAAAGGTGACATAGGAAAGCCCAAGCGGATATTTGACTCCCGTCCACAGTTTGAAGCCGACCAGCAAGGCGACGTTGACCAGAATCCCCATCCAGAGCAAAAAGAAGGAGAGTCTTCCTCCGCGCCAGTGGTTGATTCCCCGCCCAAGCAGGTAGGCAAACAGGGTCAGACCCGCCACCAACGGGACATAGGTCAGGTTGCCCCAGGCGTAAAACAGGAGGCTACCGACAATGCCAAGGGCAAGTTTTATCCGCTGTGGTGAAAAATAATACGCGGCGATAAAGAGCGGCAGGAAAAGGAAAAGAAAAATGGGGGAATTGAGTTCCATAAAATTCAACCACCCTTGTTGCGGGATTCCTGTTGCAGGGGCGACAGGCGGCAGGGTTGGCTCATGGACGGGGATTATACCCTGCGGCACTATACCGCACTCGGTCACAAATTGCGCTTTCCGTCCTCTAAAAAAGCGCAATTTGTGACCGTGGGTATTATATGTAACAATAAACCGCCTCCACCCATCAGCACCCACAGGGCAAGAGAGCTGGTGAACTCCAGAATCAAACAGGGATGATCAACGTTCAATCATCCCTGTAAAAAGATTGCTCTTCGGCAGTCTGGCAATCATGATCACGAAAAAATAATTTTGTGATTTTAGACCCATGACTTTGCGCCATCAGGTTTTCCTGATTTTGCCTTTCGGTAGCCGGTCAATCCTGACCACGCTTTCGCGTTGGTTTTAGATCCCTGACTTTGCGTCACCGTCTTTTGGCGGTTTTGCTTTTGTCGGCAGTCTGGCGGTCCTGGCTCAGTTCAGCTTTAGACCCATGACTTTGCGCCACCGGGTTTCCCCGGTTTTGCTCTTTCTCGGAGCAATTTTATTATTGCACGCGAAGATTAAAATTTCAATCACTCAGTTGTTCTAAAAATCAGCACTTCCGCCGCCAAGAACTGCAGCGGAAGCATCATTTGTTATTGAAAAGTCACTTCAACCGTCATGCCCCATTTCAAGCGCGGATCGGGGTTCTTGACGGTGATGCGCACGGTGTAAAGGATGTCGCCGCCCTGCTGGGTGTACGCCTGACCGATTTCCGTGATGGTCCCGTTGAGGGTCAATTCGGGGAGGGCGTCGGGGACGAGGGAGACGGGCTGCCCCTCGCTGAGTTTCACCACTTCAAGCTCGGTCACGTCGGTGGTTTCCACAATCCACTGGCTGAAATCCGCCACGCTGGCAGCGCGGGTATCGGGAGTCACCTGCTCGCCCGCCTTCACGTTGACCTCTGCCACGACCCCGTCAAACGGGGCGGTGATGATGTAGTTCGAAAGCGTATCCTTCGCCGCGTCGAGGTTGGCTTTGGCAAGCGCCAGTTGCTCGGCGTTGGGACCGTCGAGGCTGATCTCGTACTGGTGTTTGGCTTCAGCTTCGGCGGCAAGGGCGTCATCGTAGGCGGCGCGGATCTCGTCGCGTTCACGAGTTTCCTTTTCCAGGTTACGCAGCGCCTCGTTCAAATCCTCCTCCGCCCTTTCGAGGTCATCCTTGGCGTCCTTGCGCTTGGAATTATCCTCGTCGAGGTCCTTGAATTTGTCGAATTCCTCCTGCGCGTCCTTTAGGTCTTCGCGGCGGTCTTCGACAGTGGCTTTGCGATCATCGATGGTCTCCTCGATGTTATCCACATTGAGGTCTTCCCATTCCTTTTCGGCGTCGGCGCGGACGATTTGGGCATCCATATAAGCCTGCCAGAGTTTGGCGCGGTCGCCGCTCTCGTTGCGGAGGAGGGTGTCGTAGGCATTCTGGGCAATGACCACTTCAGCCTCCGCCCCACCCGCATTCGTCAGGCGGACAAGGACATCTCCCGCCTTGACCGAGTCGCCCGCGCTGACCAAAACTTCCTCCACCACGCCGCGTGCCTGAAAATACAAGTCAGCACCGAGGATGGGTTCGAGACGACCCTCCGCCACCACCTGATCGGGAGAAACCTCAGCCGCTTGCGTCGGAGTTGCCACTGTGGGTTGTATTCCACACGCGGAAAGGAACAAGGCAAGGGTGACAATCAATGTAACGAAACACAGGATGTTTTTTTTCATGGGAACCTTCTAGAATTTACAAGTTACGATTTGTGATTTACGATTATTCATACGCCAGCACTTCGCGGATGGTTAATCGCGCGGCGCTTCGGGCGGGGATAATCGAGCCAAGCACCGAAAGTAAAAGTACCAATCCAAGCCAGATGGCATAGCCCAAAAATGTAAAAACCACTTTGATCGGCGTTTGGAACACCGCCGTACTGACTATGTCCGAAAGCCCATACGTGAATGGAATGGATACCACGATCGCCAGCACGAAGGAGATAAAACCAATGGTCAACCCCTCGGCGATGACGGTTCGCATCACGGCGCGGTCATCGGCGCCGACGGCGCGCATGATGCCGATCTCGCGCGTGCGCTCCATGACGTTCATGCCCATCGTGCCGGTCAACCCCATCGCGCCGACGATGGCGGTGAGAACCGCCATGATGAGCAGGAAAATCACGAGGATGTCCAAACTCTCCGAAGCAGTATCCATTGTGGACAAGCCCGATTCCGCCTTCCGCACTTTAAATCCCCGCTCGCGGAAGTAGTCGTCCAGCCTTTCAGCCATCATATCCTGATATTCGCGGTCATGCTGGTCGGCCACAAAGCGGAAGGAATAGGCGCGATTCGCAAGGTGTGTGACCTGCGAAATATATTCGTACGGCACGTACGCCACAATTCCCTGCTGGTCGACAAACTTGAAGATGCCGACCACTTCCCACGACTCCTCGCGCCCATCAATTTTGATTTGGAGACGGTCGCCGGGTTTCAGCTTTGGAAATGGGACAAGCGCGGCTTCGCTGATTGTAAGTTTGCGGACATCGTCCTTGCGAATCCAACGCCCCTGAGTGAGCAGCGGAGAGACCAGCTTGCTCTCGGCAGGCGGCGCAAAGACAAAGGCATTCTCCGCAACCGAGCCGTCGGGATAAAGCAGTTCGATGCTGGTAAACTGCCAGCCTTCCACGTATTTCACGCCATCCACCTGCAAGCCAAACTGTTCCACTTCGCGCAGGCGGTAGGGCTCATCAAAATTGACCGTCACGTCGTCGCGGAAGTAATTTTGAATGTTGCCGATGTAGTCATGCAAAGTCACGCGAACGTTGAAAACGGCGATGAAGATCGCCCCGCCCATTGTCAGCGTGAAGAGGGTCAATGCCAGGCGCCCATGACGGCGGAAAGTATTTCTTAGGGACAGGATGAACGGGCGCGGAAAATGAACACCACGGTGAGCGAACATGCGCGTGAGGTAGATCAGTAGGGCGTCGAGCCACGAGACGCGCTCCTGCTTGTGAGGCTTGCTCTCGTCGCCAGCCACGTCGCTGCTGAGCGCGCGCAGCACGGTGATACGCGACCCGCTGATGACGGGGGCAAGTCCCGCGATGATCGGCACCAGCAGTCCCACCGCAATTTGAATGAAAAAAGCCATCGGTACAATGCGATAGCCAAGCAGCCTAAACCGAAGGGTATCTGCAATGAACGAAGACAGCCAGTATGCGCCCACCCCGCCCCCTGGGACCGCAATCAACAAAGCCAGGATGGCAAAGGCCATGATGAGCGTGAAGTACATCGAAAAGACCTGGTTCCTTCGTCCGCCCACCAGCTTGATGACGCCGATGTGCCGCAGGTGCTGGCTCAACAGGGCGTTCAGCGTGTTGGCAATCAACGAACTTGAAAGGAAGACGATCAACACCCCCAACGCCAGCAGGATGCCAAGGATGGCGTTGACCGTATCCCCAAGCGGATGTTTATGCGTTTCGGAGGAACGGATGCGGCTCACAGTCACGCCATTCTTTTCGAGTTTGTCCTTCAAGTCCCCGCCGACATCGCGGATGTGATTAATATTCTCCCCGTCTTCGGCAACGGTGACGTAGGCGCGGTTGTACAACTCCGGCTGGCGCAGGGTCGGCAGGGTCTTCATATCGATGTAGGCGAAGGGTGGGGCAAGGAAATCGCCCGCGCCCGTGCTGACATCCTGTACGACACCGACGAATTTCAACTTTTTGGTCAAGCCGTCGGGCAGTTCGAAAATCAAATCGTCGCCGATTTCGACGTCGAGCTTTTCCAGCGCATCCTTCTCCAAAAGGACTTCATTCTTCTCCGCCTTGACCGCGCCCGAAACTGGCGCCAGCAAATTGACCTTGTTTTCGTCGAAGTCTTCCAGCGCCACCACGTCCAGCGACACCCACTGGACGCCGCCCGCCTCCTGCACGCGGAAGTTGACCACGCGCCGCGCCTCCGCCTCGCCCACTCCCCGTCCGTTGCGGATGGTGGTGAGAATGTCGTCGTCGAAGTTGTCCATGCGGAGTTCGACGTTGGCAGGGTGGTTCGCGGCGTAGGAAACACTCATGTCATTGGAAATGATTTGGTATGTCCCCGAGATCACGCCAATGGAAAATACGCCCACTGCGATGGAAAAGACCACCAGCAGGGTGCGTCCCTTGTTATCCCATAAATCGTGTAGAACCTTACGCCAGCGAGGTCGCATAATTCACCATAAGACCTGACAGGTCTTCATGAAACCTGACAGGTCTCACATTTCCTACTTCAGTAATTCGCTAATCTCAACGCTCGAATACGGCTTGATGGTCACATCCTTCACGCCGTCGCGCATAAGTTTGGTGACGCGCTCGGGGCTGATGGCTGAGGTGAGGATAACGGTCTTCGAGACAAGACCAGCTTCCGCCAGGGTCGACAGCACAGCCGTCAGCGGGATGGAGGCGATGTACTCATCCACCAGAATCAGGTCGGCGGCGGGGAGCTTCTTCAAATCGCTGGAGCGGGTCAGCTTGATCTTTGTGTCCTTGAGCGATTGGGCAAAGAAATTCGCCCAGTTGTCGTCGTCGTCGATCAGCAAGATATTCCTGACGCCGCCCGCTTCGATGGGGTCGTGATCCACGTGTCCGCTCGGCATGAACATGGCAACCGTCGTGCCTTTGCCTGCCTCGCTGACCAGGGTGATGTGTCCCTGCGCCTGCGAAACGACGTGCAGGGTGGCGGGCAAGCCGAGACCGTGATGCACAACGCCGCGCGTGGTGAAGAAAGGCGACCACGCCTTGCGCATGACTTCCTCATCCATGCCAGCACCGTCGTCCTCGATGTCGATCTCCAACATGCCGCGCTCCTCGGTGGGGTGTACGCTGACCTTGACGGATTTCGCGCCCGCTTCGGCGGCGTTCTGCAAAATATTGCCAAGCGCGCGGGTGAGCTGGGTGCTATCCGCGATGACGTACGCAGTGGCGGGGTCAATCTCCACCTTCAACGCCTCTTCGGCAAAATTGCGCTGGTGTGCGGCTGTCTGCAAAACATCCGCAAACAGGACAGGACGCGGTCTCTGCTCGCGCACCGCGCCGATCAACTGCTCCTTCACCTGGATGATCTGCGCCGTGCTCTCGGCAATCATGTCGAGGTCTTCGCGCAGGGAATCGATATCCATCTTGCCGTCGTTGATCTCTTCGCGCAGGCGGGCAACCGTCAGCGAGATGGGCAGGGTCTTGTTTCCGATCCAGTGGATGGCTTCGGTGGATGCAGTGGTCAGCGCCTCGAAGACCTTGTTGCGAAGGATTTCGCTGTGCGCTTCCTTCAACTCCTCGATCAGACGGGCGTTGTTGATGGCAACTGCCAGATGCTCCGCCATGGTCAACAAGGTGGTGATGTCATCCTCGCTGTAAGCGCGCTCCTCGGAACTTTGAATTGTCACCGCGCCCAAAGCCTTGCCGCCATAAATGAGGGGCAGCGCCATCTCGGAGCGGGTGTGCGGCAGGTGCGGATTCTTGAAATGCACGCGCTCCTCGCCGACATCCAGTGCAATACGCGCCTCGCCCATCGCGATGCACGCGCCGATCATCGACTCGGTGCCGACCTTGAGCTTATGACCATCCGCGACCATTGCCTTGCCAGCCTTGCCGTAGCCAGCGCGGAGGACGGCATACTCGCCCGCTTCATCCAGCAGGAAGACGCCCGCGTAGTAAAGTCCGTATGCTTCGCAGATGATGTTGACGGTGTGCGGAAGCAGTTGCTCCAGGTTGAGGATCGAAGTGACTTCCCTGCCGACGCGGTTGGCTGCTTTCAACAAGCGCGAGCGGCGTTCCGCCTGACGGTGCAACTGCGAGTTCTGGATGGCAATCGCCAGTTGATCCGCCATGGTTTGCAGGGCGGCGATGTCTTCGTCGTGGAAGGCGGCTTCCTCGGTGGATTGGACCGTCAATGCGCCGATGGCTTCGTCGCTCACTACCAGCGGAAGCGCCATCTCGGAGCGGGTATGCGGCAGGTGCGGATTCTCGAAGAAGATTGCCTCAGCCCCAACGTCCAGCGCGATGCGCCCCTGACGGTTGGCAATGGATGCCCCAATCATCGAGTTGCCGCCGATGGCGAGTTTATGTCCCGCGTTGATCATCGCCCTGCCCGCCTCGCCACGTCCAGCTTTCAGGACGGCGTACTGCTTCACGTCGTCGAGCAGGAAGACGCCCGCATAATAGAAGCCAAATTCGTCGCAGATGATGTCCACTGTGCGCTGTAACAATTCGTACGGGTCGAGAATGGTGGTGATGTTCTTGGCGGCGCGCGCCGCAGCCTTCAATAACGTGGCATGTCGCTGGATATCGCTTGTCATGGATTTACCTCTTTATAATTAGTAACGTTGAACGTTTAACGCTAAACGTTTAATATCTTCTCGATCAATTCGACCAATCCCTGCTCGCGCCCCTTGACAAAGAAGGCGCTCGCGCCGCCCGAAACGGATTCCTTTGCCTTGTTCACTTCATCATAGGCGGTGAGGATTACCACCGGCAGGGATGACTTTTGCTTTTTCAGGTCGGCAAGCAGGTCCAACCCCGCGCCCGTTTTCGGCGTGCCGTCGAAACTGGGCATGTTCAAATCCAGCACGGCGATGTTGATCGCGCCCGAATTCTGCGCGAAAACCTCGCTGCCGCTTTTGCAATCTGACGCGGTAAGCACGTCGAACCCCGCGCGCAGGAGTGTTTTTTCCAAACTCCGCAAAATCAATCTTTCATCGTCCACCAAAAGAACCGTTGTCATTCGTCCTCCAAAAAATTAGTTGTAAACCTGATAGGTTTTCTGTAAAACCTGTCAGATCTTATATTTTTTTCTCAACTGGCAGGCGCACGGAAAACGTTGCGCCCTGCCCTACTTCACTCTCCAGCGAGATGCTTCCACCGTGCTGGTTGACAATCTGCATGACGGCGGACAGTCCAAGTCCCGTGCCGCCTTTCCCGCCCTTGGTCGTGAAGAACGAGACCCAGATTTTTTCCTGAATCTCCTTCGGGATGCCGGGACCGTTGTCCTTCACCGTGACCAAAACAAAGTCCGGGTTGGCGTCGCGCGCCCCCTTGACGTAAATCTTCGGGGTGGGCGTTTCGTGCATTGCCTCCCAGGCGTTCTTAATCAGGTTGTTGAAGACCTGCTCCACCTGACGCGCGTCCACAAAGGCGTTGGGCATGTCGTCCGCCCAGTCCATTTCGACCACCCCGTCGGGCAGACCCATGTTCGCCACCGTGTTCGAGATCATTTCGCGCAGGGATGTTGGAGCGTCGTTGCGCTTGCGGGCGGGACCGATCAAACCTTCCTTGATATCGAGGATGGTCATGGCGCTGTTCTCGATGATATCCAGGTCCTCAAGCAGTGATTCTACGCTGACCAGCGCCTGCAAACGATTCTTTTTCATGGCAGACATTTCGGCGAGGATTTCCCTGAGATCAAGCCCTTTTGCTTCGGCTTCCTCGCGGATGGTTTCGATTGCCGCCGTCAGCGATTCGTTCCCAGCCCCCTCCCCGTTCAATTGAGCCGCCAGCGCGAGAACGTAGTTCAAATCTTCGCGGACGCGTTTGACGCTGCCGGGGATGGGTGCGGCTTTGTTGCCCACCCAGTGGATGGCTTCGCCTGTGGCGGTGGCAATCGCCTCAAAGGTCTTCGTCCGCACCAGTTGGGCAGTGGCATCCTCCAGCCTGAACATCAATTGGGCATTGTTGATGGCGATGGCGATCTGGTCCGCCATGGCTTGCAGGGACGTGACATCCTCCTCGGTAAAGGCGTTCAACTGGTCACTTTGAACGGTGAGCGCGCCCAGCGCCTCCGATTTGACGATCAGCGGCAGAGCCATTTCGGAGCGGGTGTCGGGTAAAAAGGGATTCTTGAAACGCGAGACTTCGCCCGCCACGTCCAGCGCAATCTTCGCCTGCTGGTGGATGATGGAATTGCCGATCATGGACTTCTCATCCACGGGCAGGCGATAATTCTCAGCCATCATCTTGCGACCCGCGAGCGCATACCCTGCGCGTAAAACCGCCCACTTGCGATCTTCGGAAAGCAGAAAGATTCCCGAATAATAGAAACTGAACTCGCTGCAAATGATGTTGACGGTATGCTTGAGCAGGTCATCCAAATCAAGGATCGAAGTGACCATCTGCCCGACGCGGGCGGCTGTTTCGAGCAGCTTGTGCCTGCGTTCGAGCATCTGGAACATGCGCTCGTTTTGTTGCAGCAGGTGCTTGTTCTTTTCCACTGTGTTGGTCAACTGGCGGATGTTGCCTTCGAGGCGTTCCACCAGTTCCTGCTGGTATGCCTGCAAATGTTTTTCGGCATCCTCCAAAACTTCCACCTTGCCGTTGAGGTATGCGTCCACCTGGTCCACAAAGTCGGCGTCGATTGGCTTGGTGATGAATCCCACCGCGCCCGCCGCCAGCGCCCGTTCCCGCGCCCCGTTGGACAAATCCGCCGAGACGATGACCACAGGCGTGCCCGGCAGCATCTTGTGCAGGCGGGTGGCGGCTTCGTTGCCCGACATGTGCGGCAGGCTGTCATCGAGCAGAATCAGGTTGGGGCTTGTCTCCTCGGCAAGCTGGAACCCGTTCAGCGGGTCAGCCGCTTCCAACACCACGTATTTCGACGAAAGCAAACGCCGCACAAGCGAGCGGATTTCGTCGCTGTCTTCGATATAGAGTACCTGCTGGAGTCTTCGTGGGTCAGTCATGGAAAGTCAAATGATGAATGATGAATAGCGCGTGTGACGTGTTCCGTTGCTTACCTGTCTACGTTCTACCTATTTCCTGCTCTATGGTCTGCAATGCGACGCTGTTCCAGCCGCTCCTGCACGATTTTGCCAATTGCCTCAACGGTGACAGGAGATTCGTCCATGACGCGCACAAAATCTGCGCGGGGGACGTAAACCACCTCCACGGGTTGCGCCCCGCCCGCACGCACGTTGGCAATGGATTTGCCGCCGCGCAGTAATTCCAGTTCGCCGAAGAACTCGCCCCTGCCCAAATGAGAAATAATATATTCCTGATTTTTCTCGTCGAGCAGGACCACATCCACCTCGCCTTTGCGAATCATGAAGAAATGATCCACAGACTGGTCGCGGGCGATGATGGTTTCGCCCGGCTGGTAGATACGCTCTTCGGCAATCTTCGTGAACTGCAACATGTGACGATGCCTCAATTGCGGCAGGCATTTCGAAACCGTCTCGTCTATCGTTTCGCCGTCTGAAATGATGATATTGCGATGCGTGCGCGATGTCAACGACGGGTCATGGGTGACCATCACCACGGTTTTACCCTGCGCCACGAATCCCTCGAACAACTTGATGATGGTATCCGAGGAGCGGGTGTCGAGATTACCGGTCGGCTCGTCGGCAACCAGCAGGGGCGGGTCGCAGGCAACGGCGCGGGCAATGGCGGCAAGTTGCTGCTGTCCTGTCGAAACCAGCACGGGCAGTTTGTAGGCGAACTTTTCCAAGCCAACCAGCTCCAGCAATTCCATGGCGCGCTTCGGGCGTTCATCGAAGTCGTACATATCCACGAAATCCATCGGGAGCATCACATTTTCGAGCAGGGTCAGCGTGGGCAAAAGTTGAAAGAACTGAAACACGATGCCCAAATTTTTTCCGCGCCACTTCGAGCGCTGGCTTTCAGTGACGCCCGTGTAAATATCCTTGCCGTTGACGACGACCTGTCCCTCGGTTGGATGGTCGATGCCCGTGACCATGTTCAACAGCGTGGATTTCCCGCTGCCCGATTTGCCGACGATGGAAACGAACTCGCCGCGATTGATGGTCAGGTCAACGCCTTTGAGGACGGTGAACTCGCCAGCGGCGTTGGCGAAGCGTTTGACAACGCCGTGGAGCAGGATCATGGCGTCGGGGTTGGACTCGCCGGGGGTTGATCCTGTCATTCGGACGGAATCAGCTTTCGGGTTGGCGCGAAGCGACGTCTTCTTCATCTCCGCCTCGCGATGGTCTTGTCAAAATTGGAATCGTCCTGCCCGTCGAGCAATTCCCCATCCGCAATCGTCAGGCTGCGCGAGAAGCGGCTGGCAAGTCCCATGTCGTGCGTGACCATGATAATGGTCTTGTCCTGATCGTTGACAAGGCGCTCGAAGACCTCGAAGATGTGGTCGGCGGTGAGCGAGTCGAGGCTGCCCGTGGGTTCGTCCGCGACCAAAATTTGCGGGTCGTTGGCAAGGGCGCGGGCGATGGCAACGCGCTGCTGCTGTCCGCCGGAGATGAAGGCTGGCAGTTTGTACGCGTGCTCTTCGAGTTCGACCAGTTGCAGAAGCTCCAGGGCGCGGTCGCGCGATTTGCGCGGATGGAAGTTGTTGGAGAGGTCCATCGGCAGCATGATGTTTTCGAGCAGGGTCAGCATGGGCAGCAGTTGAAACGATTGATAGACCACACCCATGTTCTGTCCGCGCCAGAGGGCGCGCGCATCCTCGCCCATGTCATGCACCGATAATTTTTTACCGTCCGTATAAACAAAAACCTCACCGCTGGTGAGTTCGTCCACGCCGTTGATCATGTTGAGCAGGGTGGATTTCCCCGCGCCCGACTTGCCGACAATACCTAAAAATTCACCCCCGCCAACTTTGAGGTTGACATTTTTGAGGGCGACGAAATCCCCGGCGGCGGTGGAGTAGGTCTTCGAGACGTTGTTTAACTCGATCAGGGGGGTGGTCATAATTATGCTTGATTTTACCGCCATTGGGCAATTCAGTGCAAAGCGCCGCATTACAAAGGACATACGCTTTACAAGTTGACGGTCATCTTCAAGATGACCGTCAACTCCGACCCACATTTGACCAAATCCCCATCCGCGGGTATGCTTGCCAAAACGGAGGACTTATGACTGCGAAACCATCCCGCTACTTCTGGATCATCCTTCTCGCGCTGCTCACCGCCTGCGGACAAGTCATCCCGCCCGCGATAGAGACACCGACGGCAACCTTGACGCCGCTCCCGCCGACAGTGACGAGCGTGCCCACCATCACATCCACGCCAAAACCCCAACAGCCGCCTGCCTGTACCTTTCCGCTGGCACAAACGGCGATGGGAGAGTCAAAGCCTGAGACGTACACTTTCTCGGAGCCAAGGGTGGTGTTGAGCGCACCTAACAGTACCTTTTATATTTCTGAGTGGCTTCCAGATAGTCAGCGTGTATTGGTAAAGAGAATCGTAGCGGAAAACGGGAGCGCAAATTATCACTCCATGGAACTTTTTAATCCTGTTAAAGTCGAGACTCAAATTTATGCTAAACTTAAGAGGTCTTATGGCTTGCCAGTATGGGTATCAGATTTGGATAGTGTACTTTATCAAGAATTTATAGCGGAACCTGCTTCATATAGTGCAGATGGAAAATATGTTCCCCCAGGCAGCGATATTGCCCATATGTCGCTTTTACTCAGCAATGGTAACCCTGATAACACGCAAAAAATTGACGATTCACAATACAATCATTATGGGGATCGAAATATACACCCCACTTGGGCGTACTCTTCTCTTGTTGTAAAACCCGACGGTAGCGAAATTGTATATTTGAAAGCTAGCAACGAGATTTATCAATTCTATAGTCGGAAAGTATCACAAGGGCAATTTAGTACGGGGCAATTGCTACCTATTGACGCAGACATGTTGAAGAAATACAACGTCACGCAATATGAAATGACTTGGCGCCCCCACACGGAACAAATATTTTTCGCGGGATATGATGGTGCTGGTAGCGTTCAATCGTTTTTGCTCGATATGAATACTGGTAAATTATGTGTCTTGGATTTTAGAAATCCTTCATCGGGTTCACTCCATCGGTCATTATATGCACAATGGAGTCCCAATGGACGTTATCTTGCAATTGTTAGGGGGATTGGCGGGTTTCCAGCTTCTTCTATTGATTTAGTAACTTTAGATACGGAAACAGGTAATCTGTACACGTTGGCATTTGCCCCTGACGCACCTGGTATGCATTATGTGTGGGATATCGCTTGGGCGCCAGATAGTTACCATCTCGTTGCTATCGGAAAGGTTTATGATTTTCCAGGCTGTGCGTCAAAGTGCAGGGAAGAAATTGACAGATTATATTTGGTTGATTTTATATCTGGAAAAGCCGACCTTATCTTTCCTTCATTCCAAGTTTCTGGCGGTGATGTAGGTGAAAACTTAGCATGGTCGCCAGATGGAACAAAGATACTGGTAACATGTTATCAAAAAGTAGCGAGGCTATGTCTTATCCCCGTCCATGTCGGCGGAAATTAACTACCAACTTCTCAACAAAACATCCAGCAGTTTGGCATGTTCTTCGAGACTGTCGGCAAAGATATATTCACGCTCCGAGTGGTAACCTTCGCCGACTGCGCCCATGCGGACAATGTCCCCGAAACAAATAGGCTTTAAGGCGGGGAAACCTGCATTACCCAACTCCAATATTGGAGTTTGTCAGTTTCAATATTGGGATTTGGAAAAACCAATATTAGAATTTCAGGATTCCAATATTGGAATTCGGAAAACCCAATACTGGAATGTCATCACAAAGATACGAAACGGTGTCACTGGATGGAGTACACCTTTATGGGCTGGTCCTTGCCTTTGACGGTGATTTCCCTTTCCACGCCCGGCACCCTGCCGGAGATGCTCGAGCGCGTGTCTTCCGAAATCCAAATTTCGCCCGCGCCTGTGTTCTTCTCGATGCGGGCGGCGGTGTTGACGGTATCCCCAATCACGTCATAAAAGCGGACGTTTTGTCCGCCAAGCAATCCCTCGACCAGCCAACCGGTATGGATGCCGATGCCCGCGCCGAGTTCGCGCTTTAGCAAAATACGCGTTATGGTGTCGCGCAATTCACGCGCGGCGCGCACCGCTTCCTCGGCATCGAGAAAAACAGCCATTACCTCGTCGGCGGTGAATTTGTATTTGATGACCTCAAAATTATTCAACAGGTTTTCGACGGTGGTGTAGTAGCGGTTGAGCAGGGACGCGACCTCTTCCGGGGAACGCTTCTCGCTCCAACTGGTAAATCCGCGAATATCCATGAACAACACGGTCCGCTTGCGGCGGGAGAGCAGCATGGAATTGGGGTCGGTGAAGGCGCGCCCAAGCAGGTTCCTGCCGAGCAGCCATTCGGAATAGACCTTCAACTGGTCGGCTGTCTGCCGCAGCAACAGGGAGGAGCGATGGCTGGAAACGTTTGCCACCCCCGCCGAGATGCCCAGCAGCGACACCGCCAGACCGAGAAACTGATGCGAGCCATCGGCAAAAAACTCAGCCAGTGAAGTGGTCTGCACCGGGTTGGAATAGGTCTCGAAGGCAATGTACAACGCAAACAAAATTTCGGCGCGCGCCAGGTTCTCGATCACAAGCAGAAAGTCGGACCACAAATTTTTGGGGCGAAGTTGGGCAGCCTGCAACATCGCGATGGTGAGGGCAAAGGTCAAATACATCACATGGTACGGGGAGGTGAAAAACTTCATCCCATCGAAAGCCATCTCGCCGGCAGTGTACAGCGCAGGCGCAATCAGACTGCCAAGCAATTGCCGCCACGCGGAAGAAGCGTGCCACCGCGTCAGGATATAAGCCTGCACCAACACGGCGGGAATCAACAAATAGAGATCGGGTTTCCCGAAAAATTCCAGCCCCTCGATGAGGAATTCCAGGATAATCAGCGCAATCGGGAAATATCCCGTGTTGCGGAACAACTCCTGCAAGAAGCGTCCCAAAAAGGAGCCGGAGATTCGCTGGTCAATTGTATATTCGAGCAGGGCGGTCTTCATCTTACATTCCAGGCGCGGGCGCGCCATTTCTTCGTGGGCGGAAAATTCAACAGGCGTTGTCTCAAACTGACGTGTGACGGGATTCTACCGCCGAATCAAAGCCCTAAAGTTGTGTATGGATGACAAAGCGCCCGACGGCAGTTCCTTCACGCTGACGGGACGGCGGGATCAGGCTTCGGACGGCTCGCTCACGACTTGTAGCCGATCATCCGCAGGAAGCCCTTACGCCACTGGATGCCTTCCTCGTCCTCGACGCCTTTTGGCGAGAAGCCGTCCACCACGCCAAGGATTCCGCGCCCCTGTTCGGTTTCGGCGACCAGCACTTCGGTGGGGTTGGCTGTGGCGCAAAAGATGCAAGCCACCTCAGGCACCGACTTGACCGCGTTCAACACGTTGATCGGGAAGAAGCCCTGACCCAGGAAAAGGATGAAGGAATGTCCCGCGCCGATTGCGAGGGCATTCTTCTTCGCCAGTTCGATCATTTGGTCATCCGTCCCTGTCCAGCGGATAAGGCATTTCCCCGAAGCCTCGCAGAACGCCAGCCCAAACTTGATGCCTGGCACGCTCCCGACCAAAACTTCGTGGATGTCTTCGACGGTCTTGATGAAGTGGGACTGTCCGAGAATGAAGTTGATGTCTTCGGGTTTTTCGATTTTGACGGTTTTGATTTCCATGATGGTTTCTCCTTTTGAACAAAACGGCTCTCCCGTTTCTGACGGGAAAAATGACAGGCTCAAAATCTTTAGCCACAGATTTCACGGATTTTCTTTTCCAATCCGCGTAAATCGGTGAAATCCGTGGCAAGGTTCTTGAGTTTCCCGTTAATTACGGGATCCCCAACAAAACCAAAGTCAGAGATTTTGGACTCAAGTGACGATAAATGTATTTTATACCGATTCCGCCGCCCGCCTGACATCCTTTTTCAGGAAGAGCAAAAACCCGATCAGGCGCAGGCCGGCGCTCGCCCACAACGCGCCGCCAAGCCCAATGTAATCCGCGAGCCAGATTCCAAGCAGCGGGGCAACGATGGCGGAGAGGTATTGCATGGAATGAACCAGCGAGACGAAGGTCGCGCTGTATTCCGACGGGACGGTTTTCATCAACTCGTCGAAGAAGACCAGGTCAAGCCCAGCCTGGAAGAGCCCGGCAATGGCGGCGTAGGCGATGATGTACGGAACCTGCGGGGTGGCGGCTGTCAGGGCGGGATAGAGAATCATGCCGAAGGTTGTGGCAAGCAGGACAAACCGTCCGCCATATTTGCGGGATGACCAGGACCAGAGGAAATATCCCGCCAGCATCACCATGTTCATCGCCATGGTGATTGTGCCAATCTGCGAATCGGTCGCTTTGACCTCGCGCACGAAAAACAATGGCATGATGGGCTGACTCAACATCAGCGCGGAGTAATAGACGAATTTCTTGAGGGCAAAGGATGTAAAGGCGGGCGCGCCGCGAATCAGGGAGAAATAGCTTCGGGCTGATTCCAAAGCTGACGAGGAGGAACCAAGCGCCAGGCGGGTCTGGTCCGGGACTTTGATCTTCCTCGAAAAGTAAAAGCTGATCAATCCACCCACCGACAACCCCAAAAACATCACGGAATAATTATATGGAAAATCGATCAGGTCGATGGTGCGCGTGACGAAGAAAGTCATCACCACGGTGGTCAAGCCAAAGATCGCCCAGCGACGGCTGAGCAGGGCGTAACGTCCTTCGGGACCCGCGACGGCATTCATCACCACCGAAAAAGCGACCGCCAGCGAGGTTTGCGGCAGGGTGGCAAATGCCCAAATGGCAAGCGTGGCGACGACCACATATTCATTCGACAGTGCAATGGTCAGCAAGCCTGTCAATGCATAGCAGGAGATGACCATCAGCCGCGACAGGCTGTACCAGGGGACGATGTTTTTGCGGCTTTGCAGAAAACGCCCGACAAGGATGGCGAGGATCAACCCGGTCACACCCGGCATGGATGTGAGCAACCCAACCTGAAAATTACTTGCGCCGAGCCGGGCAAGAAAAACGGGAAGGAACGGCGCGGCGACATTGGCAATGCTCACGCCGATTCCGTCAATTTGAACATAGCGAAAATTTCGCTTTTGGATTTCCTGCTCAGGCGAATTCAACATGGGACAAGTTTAGTTTATCTGGCTCTCCCGTCAATAACGGGAAGACTAAAAAGCTTAGCCGCGAATTACGCTAATTCACGCGAATTCTTTTTCCAAATCCGCGAAATTCGTGAAATTCGCGGCAGAGGTCTTTCAGCCTTGGCTCTTAATCCCGCCAAAAACAGGAGAGCCGTTTATTTTCTCCAGCCACTCCGGCAGTTGACGGAACAACTCGCGCATCACGGTCTTTGTCCGCTCGTGGAAGATTTCGATCTTCCCATAGGCTTCGCCGCCATCGCCGCCGACCAAATCCGTGACGCCGCGCAGGATCAGCAGTCGGGTATGATTCCTTTTGGCAACCCAGGCAATCGCACCAGATTCCCAGTCCGCAGCAACGGCGTCGTATTTTTCGATCAGCATGGGGATGTCTTCGACAACGATGTCGCGGTCGGCTGAAACCAGTAGACCACGGACAATGGACGATTGACCATCGTCCACCGTCAACCGTCCATTGTCCAACCATGAGAGGTCGATATCCGTCGCGTAATGTTCGATTGCCTCCGCGCCGTCCCCCATCTGCTCAATGATGTCGTAGACCAGAGTCCGCTCGACGAGCATGATCGTGCCTGTTTCGATACGTCCCGCGAAGCCGCCGCAAGTTCCCAAATTGATTAACAGGTCGGGCTGGAAATAGTCGATCACATATTGAGCCGTTGCCGCCGCGGAGATTTTTCCCCAACCGCCGTGGAAAAGCGTCAAAGGTCGAAAGTCGAAAGTCAGGTTGGCAAACTCGCCATAGGGGGAATGTTGAATTTCAAGGTTTGGGTACAGTTCCTTCACAACGCGCCATTCGGCATTTGCTGAAATGATGACCACAACCTTCATGAAAGTTTCCCTTCGAGATAATCCACCACAAATTGAAGCGCGGCTTCAGACGAATAGTGCTTGTTCTGGATGCGGTCTCCATCCCAACAGAAGTGACGAGTCCACTCACCCGCACCGGACACCAGCCCAAACCAGGTGGTGCCCACAGGCTTTTCAGGCAAACCGCCAGTGGGTCCCGCAATCCCGCTGACCGAAATGCCGATGTCCGCATTGAACAGCTTTCTCGCCCCCCGCGCCATTTCCAGCACGGTCTCCGCGCTCACCGCGCCATGCTCATTGAGCGTATCCCACGAAACACCCAGCAGGTTGACCTTGGCTTCATAGGCATACGCCACAACGCCACCGGGGAAATATTCCGATGAACCAGAAACATTTGTAATTCGATCCGAGACCAGCCCACCCGTGCAGGATTCGGCAGTGGCAAGCGTCCAACCACGCGAACGCATGTACTCGCGCAACAATTCTTCAAGCATGATCGTCATTGAAATCTCCTCAAAAGTTGTTAAATTATACTTCGGGTATAATGCGCGGATGGCAAACTGGACCGGCAAAACATTAGGCAAAGTCAAAATCGGGGAATTCATCGCACGTGGCGGCATGGCAGAGGTTTATGTCGGTGAGCATGTCGCCCTCAACCGCAAGGTGGCGGTCAAGATCATGCGCGACCACGTGGAAGCCGAACCCGAAAATCACGCAAGGTTCGAGCGTGAGGCGCGGGTGGTCGCCAGCCTGCGCCACCCCAATATCATCCAGGTATTTGATTACGAATTAATGGATGGTCAGCCATGCCTTGTCATGGAGCATGTACCGGGCGCATCACTTGGAGGCTACCTCAAAGCCCTGCACAAACGTGGCGAAAAATTATCCCTCGAAATGGTGGGACGGATTCTCTCGGCGCTTGCCTCCGCCGTTGATTATGCCCACAGCCAGAACATGATCCATCGGGACATCAAACCCGGCAATGTGCTGCTCCGTTCGGCAAGCGGACCTGTGGACGCCGATCAGCCTTTGCCCGATGACGTGGAACCCATCCTCACCGACTTTGGGCTGGTACGCCTGCTCGACTCATCCGCCCACACTTCCACGGGAACGGTCTCCGGCACACCCACCTACATGAGTCCCGAACAGGCTCGCGGCGACACAGTCACTCCGAAGACGGATATCTACTCGTTGGGCGTGATGCTGTACGAAATGCTGGCTGGCACGGTTCCCTTCGACGCCGAGTCGTCCTTCGGCATCCTGATGAAACACCTGAACGATCCGCCACCGCCCATCTTCGGCATCTCCGCCGACCTGCAGCTCGTCATTGACCGCGCGCTGGCAAAAGAGCCTGGGGTCCGCTATAACACCGCAAAGGAAATGGCGGACGAGTTCATGGCGGTTTTCAACGGGCACACCGTTTCAGAAGAAACAATCAGGTCGCTGAAAGTCGCAAAGAGACCAACAGCAAAACCTCAAAAGCAGCCGCGTCCCTTCCAGTGGGCCTGGGTCGGCGCAGGCGCGATTTTGGTGATTGCGCTTGCCGTTGGATTTTTCAACCTTTGGGCTTCCCCCGCGAAAAACGACGATCTGCCTGTGGGACGTGTTGAATTTGCGGACTTTTACTGGGTGATGGATCAGGTGACGGTCACGACCTCCGACCTTCCCAAACCAAAGGCTGGTTACCATTACGAAGTCTGGTTGCTCGCTCAGGGCGGTGAAACCCGCAGGAACATCGGCACACTCACCATGAGTGAAACGGGACAGGGGTCGCTGACCTTCTCAGAACCGGAGCAAAAAGACCTTCTGGCAACCTTCGACCAGGTGGAGATTACGCAGGAAGTGGACAACGACCCAAAGCCGGAGGAACCATCCGGTCAAATCGTCGCTTCCTCAATTTTTCCCCCGCTGGCTCTCGTCCACGTGCGGCATCTGACAACTGGCTTTCCAGCCGCGCCCGAAGCAAACCCGCTGATTCAAGGCGTGTGGTACACGGCTGACGCGGTCGACACCAGCGTTGCCGAACTCGAAAAAGCCTTCGAGAATGAAGACGAGGAGTTGGTACGCCTCAAAACCGAAGAGATCATCAACCTGATCACGGGTAGTCAAAGCCCGCAATACAAGGACTGGAACGAGGACGGCGAGATCGGCAACCCCGGCGACGGCTACGGCTTGCTCGAAAACGAAGGACAGGGATACCTCCCCAACGCCATATCCCATGCAAAATTTGCGGCACAGGCGGTGGACGCCACAGAAAGCATTCAAACGAACAGCGCAAACCTCGTCGTTTGCAGCGAAAACATAACGGGCTGGTCCGGGCAGATGCTGGAGAGAGCCCTGCAATTACAGCAGATGTCCTTCGGCGCGGAAATGGAACCGCTGATTTCGGAGATGACGCTGCTGTCGGAGAACATCCTTTCCGGCGTGGACTCGAACAAGAACGGCATCATCGAGCCGGTCACCGGCGAAGGCGGGGCAGACACGGCTTACCAATCTGCCTACCTGATGGCAGAGATGCCGCTCCTGCCGGGCGCGCATCGCCTCCCGCCGCCGGCGGCGGATGAAAACAAGTAGACAGATAAAAAGAAACGCCTCCCAAATCGAATGATGCGGGAGGCGCGTTCTTTATATTTGAAGGGTTGGGTTACGGAACAGATTGAAGGCTTTGGTTAATTTCGCTGAACACGTTTCCAATCACAGGACCCATGACCATAAGTCCGCCAATCACAATGCAGCCGCACACAAAGCCGATAACAACGACAGGTAACAGCACGGAACCCGCCGCCTGTCCCCATCCAAAACGGTTGACAGCCTTGACAGCCGTGATCTCCAAAAAGATGGCATATAAGGTCAAGCCAAGCCCCAACAAGCCAGTACAAATATTTAGGTACGGCACAGCGCTGAATGGCGCCAGGAACATGGACACCAGGCTAACCGGCACAGAGATGGCCGCAATGGCGTAGACCAGTTTGTCGTATGTTCCCGTACCGCCAAAGAGTTTTGCCACCCATTGCATAATGGCAACGCCCAGCGCGAAGAACAAAACCGAAATCAGTCCAGCAAAAGGCGATGCGCAAATGATGCTGATCAAAGAACCGCCAAGGACACTGCCCACTCCCTCAAAACTAGATTGTCCGCCCACCCCGGCTGCCACCAAAACCATCTGAATCAATCCAGTGACAATCGTGGATAACGTCGTAGCGAGAAAAACCCAAAGATAGGCGGTCTTTGGCAGAGCATCGGGATGTTCGGTAATGTCAACGAAAGTCTGCTCCTTGGGCTGGGTGACAGCCTTGATCCAAACAGGAAGCCATCCTGCCGGACCGGATGGCTGTGAAGAAGAGGGCGTAACTGGTACGTTTTCAAATTGGTCCATGATACATTCTCCTTTTGAAATAATTTAGTTTCATTGTATAACGGAAAAGCAAAAAATCAACAGGTATTTGGGGGCATGGAAATTTATACCGCACTCGGTCACAAATTGCGCTTTTTTAGAGGGTGGAAAGCGCAATTTGTGACCGTGGGTATTATATTTGGGCATCTGTAAAGTAAGTCACCTTTTTTCTACTTTATAATAGCCGCGGTATGGAAATCCCGGAGAAACTGCAAGGCATCCTTGCCACGCTCCCAGCCAAGCCTGGATGTTATATCTACCGCAATGCCGAGGGGACGATTATCTACGTCGGCAAAGCCATCAGCTTGAAGAACCGCGTGCGGTCCTACTTCCACGCGGATTCAAGCCACGACGCCAAGACCCGCCGACTGGTGCGCGAGATCGCAGACATCGAGTGGATTGTCGTCGGCTCGGAGTTGGAGGCGTTGATTCTTGAGATGAACCTCATCAAGAAGCACCGCCCCCGCTACAACATCCGCCTCAAGGACGACAAACGCTACCCGTACATCAAAGTCCATTTGAACGAGCCGTTTCCCAAAGTGACGGTCACCCGCCAGATGTTCGAGGACGGCTCGCGCTACTTCGGTCCGTACACCTCCGCATGGGCGGTTTATCAAACACTGGATGTGCTGCGCCGCATCTTCCCCTACCTGACCTGCGACCGCGAAATCACGGGACTGGACAAACGCGCCTGCCTGTATTTCGACATCAAACTGTGCATCGGTCCCTGCATCGGGGCAGTCAACCAGGAAGGCTACCGCCAGATGATCTCCGACCTGATGAACTTCCTCAGCGGACACAGCGAAGAGATCGTGACGCGCATCGAAAGCGAGATGCACAAGGCGGCGGAGGAAATGCGCTTCGAAAAAGCCGCCGCCCTGCGCGACCAGTTGAAAGCCATTAGTTCGATTATCGAACGGCAGAAAATCGTCTTCGCGACCGATTACAAGGATTCGGACGTGCTGGCGATGGCGCGGACGGACGGCGAAGCCTGCGTGCAGATTTTCTTCATCCGCGGCGGAAAGCTGATCGGGCGCGAATACTTCATCCTCGAAGGGACGGAGGATACCGCCAACCAGCAGGTGATGAGCGAGTTCATCAAGCAGTTCTACACCGAAGCCGCGAATATCCCCGAACAGGTGATGATTCCCGAAGAGATTGAGATCGAGGAAGCGAAGATCATCGGGCAGTGGCTCAGGTCGAAGCGCGGCGGGAACAAGGTGGAGTTGTTCGTCCCGAAGGAAGGTCAGCCGCAGGAGTTGGTCGAGATGGCTGCCGAGAACGCCTCGGAAACTTTGCAGGCGCTCCGCGCTCAATGGCAGGCGGACGCCCACAAGCAGGAACAGGCTTTGGGTGAATTGCAGTCCGCGTTGAAGTTATCCGCGCCGCCCAACCGCATCGAGTGTTATGATGTCAGCCACACGCAGGGCGTGGCAACCGTCGGCGCGATGGTGGTCTTCGAGCAGGGCACGCCCGCCAAGAAGCTGTATCGCAAGTTCAACATCGACAGCACCAGCATCGGCTCACCCGACGACTTCGCCTCGATGGAGGAAATGCTCACCCGCCGCTTCCGCAGGTGGAAAGGCTCGCAGGAAACCGAATCAGGTCCGGGGTCGAAAAAGGATGAATCGTTTTCCTTCCTGCCCGACCTCATCATCATCGACGGCGGAAAGGGACAGCTCGGTCGCGTGGTCAAAGTCCTCGAAGAATTCGATCTGTTCGATAAAGTTCCGGTGGTGGGTCTCGCCAAGCAGGAGGAGGAAATCTTCTTCCCGCACAACAGCCAGCCGCTGATTCTGCCGCGCCATTCGCAGGGACTTTATCTCGTGCAGCGCATCCGCGACGAGGCGCACCGCTACGGCATCACCGCCCACCGCGCGAGACGAACCAAACAGGGCATGGCTTCGCAACTGGATTCCATTCCCGGCATTGGTCCCACACGCCGAAAGGCACTCTTGAAACATTTCGGGTCTGTGGATAAGATTAGGGAAGCAAGCATCGAAGAGTTGTCCGCGGTCAAAGGCATGAACGATATCGCGGCGGAAAGTATCAAGGCACATCTGGAATGAAACAAGTATGGATCGTTGACGACGATGAGGAAATGGCGCGCGCGGTCAGTTTGATGCTCAAACTGCTGGAGTGCGAGACGAGGCACTTCATCCATCCGCGTATTGCCGCACAAGCCCTGCTTGCAGGCGGACATCCCGACCTGCTGATTCTCGATATCAACATGCCCGAAGTCAACGGGCTGGATATGCTGGAGTTCGTCCGCCGCCGCAAGGAGTGGAAGAACCTGCCCGTCATCATGCTCTCCTCCGAGGCCGCAGACGTGACGGTGGACAAAGCCCTGGAAATGGGCGCGGACGGCTACGTGATGAAGCCTGTTACAATCGAGGAACTGGAAAGGGTCATGTCTCAAGCCTTTTACAGGCATCTTATCTAAGCGAGTACGAAATGAATGGAAAAACCGTAAAAAACAAAAAACAAACCAAACCCGTGGAAAACACCCAAAACAGGGCGGCGCAGATTTTGTTCGCCATCTTCGCCATCATCCTGATCCTTTCGATGGTGCTTTCGGCTGTAACAAGTTTTTAGCGTCCCCGTACTGGTATAATCCCCGTCCGCGCGGCGCAATGCCGCGCTTTATTGCGCACATTCTCAATGAAGGCAGGTGACAGCCACTTGTAAAGTGACTGTCACCTCATGGACTAAAAAACATGCTCGACAAACTACAAGCAATCGAAGACCGCTACGAACAACTGGGCAACGAACTGCTCGACCCGACAATCAACTATCAGCGCGTTGCCGAGGTCAACAAGGAGCGGGTGGATTTGGAACCGCTCATCACCAAGGCGCGGGAATATCGTCAGGCGATGAAAAGCCTGGACGAGGCAAAAGTCATCATCGATACGGAAAACGACGCCGAACTGGTCGCTTTGGCAAAAGCAGACGTGGAAGACCTGACCCCGAAGATCGAAACCCTCGAAAAGGAAATCAAGGGCTTGCTCGTCCCGAAAGACCCGCGTGACGACAAGAACGTCATCGTGGAAATCCGCGCGGGCGCGGGCGGCGACGAAGCCGCCATCTTCGCCGCAGACCTGTTCCGCATGTACACGCGCTACGCCGAAGACAAACGCTGGAAGACCGAGATCATGTCTGAGAATGCCATTGGCGTGGGCGGCTACAAGGAAGTCATTTTCGAGGTCAAGGGCAAGGGCGTCTTCTCGAAAATGAAATATGAGTCGGGCGTGCATCGCGTCCAGCGCGTGCCGGCGACGGAATCGCAGGGACGCATCCACACCTCCACCGCAACCGTCACCGTGCTGGCGGAGGTGGATGACGTGGAAATCGACATCCCCGAAAGCGACATCACCATCGAAGTCTACCGTTCCTCCGGCGCGGGCGGACAAAACGTGCAAAAGAACTCCACCGCCGTCCGCCTGTATCACAAGCCGACGGGCATGATCGTCACCTGTCAGGATGAACGCTCGCAACTGCAAAACAAACTGCGCGCCCTGAGCATCCTGCGCGCCCGCCTGTACGAAATCGAAGAGCAGAGACGCCGCGCCGAACTCGAAGCTGATCGCCGCTCACAGGTCGGTTCGGGTGACCGTTCGGAGAAGATCCGCACCTACAATTATCCGCAAAACCGCGTCACCGATCACCGCATCGGCTATTCGAGTTACAACCTGCCCGGCGTGATGGACGGCGCAATCGACCAGTTCATCGAAGAACTCTCCACACAGGACGAAGCCGACAAACTGGCAGCCTCCGGCGTGGACGACGACTAACCCCGCACATGAAAGTTCAAGAACTGCTCACGGCGGCTGTCCGCCGCATCGAGCCGCATAGCGAAACCCCGCAACTCGACGCGCAGGTTCTGCTGGCACACGTCACGGGGAAAAACCGCGCCTGGGTCGCCGCGCATCCGGAGTTCGAGATGGATGCGGGTCGAGTCGAGCCATTGCTGAAAAAATTGGAACTGGGCGAACCGCTCCCTTACGTTTTGGGGAAATGGGAATTCTTCGGGCTGGAATTCGACCTGACCAACGACGTGCTGATTCCCCGCCCCGAAACTGAGTTGCTGGTCGAGACGGCGATTGCCTGGCTGAAAGCTCATCCCGACAAAAGAACCGTCGTGGACATTGGAACAGGCTCGGGCGCGATTGCCATCGCCATCGCCAAAAACGTCCCCGATGCCCGCATCCTCGCCACCGATATTTCCCCAGACGCGCTTCAAATCGCAAAACGCAACGCGGAAAAAGTCCAGGCGCAGGATCAGATCGAGTTTGTGGAATGCGACCTGCTCCCGAAGTCAGAAGTCAGAATGCAGAATGCTGAATATGGCAATTCTGCATTCTTCACTCCGCATTCGACATTTGATGTGATTTGCTCCAACCTGCCCTACATCCCAACCGAGACCCTGCGCAGCCTCCCCATCTTTGGGCGGGAACCCACGCTTGCCCTCGACGGCGGCGCCGACGGGTTGGACATCTATCGCCGCCTCTTCAAACTCGCCCCCGAACGACTCGCTCCGCAGGGCATCATGCTGCTCGAAATCGAAGCCACTCGCGGAATGCAAATCCTCAGCCTCGCCTACGACTCCTTCTCCGAAGTCTCGATCCACCTGCACAAAGACCTTGCCGAACGCGACCGTCTGCTGGAAATTGCGCTGCGATGAAAACCGACATCCTCCCCGCCACAGAGATCGAAACCGCACTTCGCGTCCTGAAAGACGGCGGCATCGTCGCCTTCCCCACCGACACGGTTTATGGGGTCGGGTCGCTTGCCTTCGACAACGCCGCCATCGAAAGCATCTACGCCGCCAAGGACCGTCCCATCGAAAAAGCCATTCCCATTTTGATTGCAGATTTGGATGACCTGCCCCAGGTTGCGGATGTCGTCCCCGAAATGGCTTTGCGCTTCGCTGAAAGCTTCTGGCCTGGACCTCTGACCTGCGTCGTCCCCAAAAAGCTGACTCTACCCCCAGCCGTTTCCGCCACCCAAACCGTCGCAGTCCGCATCCCAAACCACGCCGACGCCCGCGCCCTGCTCCGCGCCGCCGGTCCGATGGCGGTGACTTCCGCCAACATTTCGGGGGGGGCAAACCCGTTCACCGCGCAGGAAGTATTTGATCAACTCAACGGGCGCATCCCCCTGATTTTGGACGGCGGCAAAACCCCTGGCGGACTCCCATCCACGCTGGTGGATTGCACGGGAGAAAAGCCCATCATCCTGCGGGAAGGTCCCATTTCGCTTTCGGAGTTGATGGCGGCTTTGCAAGACTAATGAAGCACTTAATTTCAATTCCAACCACCCCGCAGTTTTTTCATCCTCTTGCCTGATACTCTTATACGGCTTTTAAGTAATGCTCAGCGGGCATTCATCTCGCTGAATATAATAGAAATTGCATTCTCCTAATGTAAAGAGCGGACTGGTTGGGCAACCAGTCCGCTCTTTGCTTTTATCGGTGGACGCTGAAATAAGGTGATGTATTTTATGTTGCGTCAGAGAAAATCAGAGCAAGGTATTAATTCCCCCAAAGGTAAATGGCAAGTGATAAGGCAAGAAGGACTATTCCGGCAACTATACCGCTGACACCATCAGATTTAGCTTCCTTTCCTGTAACCTTACGATATGTTGCAGGCTCAATAAAATCTTTGTGCTTTATCTGAAAAGAAAAATATTCTTTTCTCACAAGTATCACAACTCCAGACGTTATACCCAACACCCCAAAGAAAAACAAGAATATTGTAAATACAGTCTTATCCATCCTGCCACCGTATGGGCTGCAAAACAAATCAAACCTACCCCGCCACCTGTGACAGGGTCCAGGTCGGCAGGACATCGATGTCCAACCCGGAGACGTGTCCCAGCGCAAAGCGGTGGTATCCCGCCGAGGCGATCATGGCGGCGTTGTCGGTGCAGAGGGAAAGCGGCGGGATGTGAACGGGGAATTCAGTCTGTGCCCGGAAGGTCTGGCGCAGGACACGGTTGGCAGAGACTCCGCCCGCAACGAGAATCTCCTTTGCGCCAAATTCACGTGCAGCATCCATCGTCTTTTTGAACAGCACATCCACCACGGCTTTTTGGAACGAAGCCGCCAGGTCATGCACGGGAAGGTGTCCGCTCTTCTTCTTCAGTTCGCGCACTTCATACAGGACTGCCGTCTTTAAGCCACTGAACGAAAAGTCATACGTCCCTTCGAGCCAAGCGCGCGGGAAGTTGAAACGTCCCACATCGCCCTCTTCCGCGGCTTTCTGGATGGCGGGTCCGCCGGGGTAGCCAAGCTCGATCAGACGGGCAACCTTGTCGAAGGCTTCGCCCGCCGCGTCGTCCAGCGTGGAGCCGAGGCGTTGATACGTCAGGTGGTCGGTCATCAGGTTTAGTTCGGAGTGTCCGCCGGAGACGAGCAAAACCATCAGCGGGAATTGCGGTTCAGGTGGAACTGTATCACCCGCCTCGTACACCCACGCCGAATACAAATGCCCTTCGAGGTGGTTGACTCCAACCAGCGGCAGACCAGCCCCGAGGGCGAGTCCCTTCGCCATGTTCATCCCCACCACCAGCGACCCCGCGAGACCGGGTCCCTGCGTGACGGCAATCGCATCGATATCTTTCAGCGTGAGATGCGCCTGCGCGAGCGCCTGCTCCACAACAGGGATGATGCTCAGCACGTGCTGGCGCGAAGCCACCTCGGGATACACACCGCCATAGCGGGCGTGGATTTCCATTTGCGAGGCGACAACGGATGAAAGCAGCGCGCGTCCATTTTCGACGATGGCGCAGGCGGTCTCATCGCAGGAGGATTCAATGGCAAGAATACGGGCGGGTTTTAAATCGATCATAATTTACTCACTTTACTCATTCGGGGCTAAGCCCAGAATGAGCACAATTTTTTTTATTTCTTCCACTTTTTCATCGGCAGGACAAAATCATAGGGATAGTCGGCGAGGATTTCCATTTTACCGTCAGGACGGACCCAGTAGGTATCCTCGATGCGGAAGCCCATGCCCTTCTCGGGATAATACAGCCCAGGCTCGGAGGTGACGACCACACCGGACGCCAGCCGATGATCGTCGCCATTCATCAGGTTGCTAAAGGGTCGCTCGTGGATGTTCAGTCCCACGCCATGTCCCAGGCTGTGGACATAGCCTTCGACGAGAGCCTTCGTGTGAAGCAGGGTTTGATGTCCCCTGGATTCAAAATACTCGCAGGTCATCTGCTGGTAATTTCTGAACGGCGCATTCAAATCAAAGTTGCTGTTCAAATGGTCGTAGATCTCCTTCACCTGATCGTAGAGTTCCTGCGCTTCGGGCGTGGCATAACCCAAACTCCAGGTGCGGGTGAAGTCGTAGTAATATCCGCCGCCCGCCTCGGCTGGATAAATATCGAAGACGATGGTTTGTCCCAACCTCATCAAATCGGTTGGATTGCCGGAGGAGTGCGGCACACCGGCGTCGCGCCCGATGGCGAAGATGAAGCCCGAAGGCAGTTCCGCGCCGCGCTCCGCCACCCAGAGACGAATCTTCGAGTGCACGTCGCCAACTGTCAGCGGGGAGCCGTCCCGTTTCAACAGGACTTCGTCGTCACGGACATCGCATGAAGTGAGAAAATCCCTGACCTTGTCAACGACCTCGGTGGTAATCCTTCCCATCTTGCGGATGCGGTTCACCTCGGTTTCGTCCTTTGTTTCCATCGCCTTCATGAAAATGGAATCCTCACGCGCCTCGCCGATAAATTCGAGTTCGGGCAGCAAAGTCTGCAAATGAGAAAGCATCCCGAAGATCGCGCCCAGGTCATAAAATCCGTAAACGCCCACACGCCCCGAAGTAATGCCTGCGTCTTTGAGCATCAATTCCATACGCAGGGCGGCTGCCAGCAAGCCATCACGGTTCGCCTTTTTAAACAAGGCCTCGACGTCGTACTTGCTGTAGGGGATCAACTTCAAGCCGCTCTTTGCCGCCTCGTCGCGCTCCATGTCGCCGAAAAAGAGAATGGATTCCTCGCCCTGCTTCTTGATCAGCGTGGCATGACTGACATGTCCACCCCCTGTGAGATAAGTCATCGGCGGATTGTTTTCAGCGTGTCCGAAGACGATGAAGGCGTCCATGTCTCTGGCTTGCATGAGGGCATCGAGTTCTGATTTCATTAATTCTCCAAAGAGTTTAGTTGTGTAAATTCATGCGCTATTTCTTCGTTCTCGAATTCCAGCCGCACTGCCTTTTCCTTGCGCAGGAATCTGGCTGACAAACCGATCAACTCATCGCTCTCAACCAGAAACCCAACAATCGTCAGCGGGCGGCGGGAAAGAAGCCTCCCATAAAAAGGCGCTGCCAGGATTTTTGTAAAAAACTCAACCACGCTACCGGCGATTACGCCTGCGACCATGCCCACAAATCCGCCAAACACAAACGGGAAACCAAGGGTTTGGGGTGTTGTCCCTTCGGGAGAAAGAAGGGTGGCAGGCACAAATACAATCAAGCCCACCACAAGCCCGGCAACCAGAAATGGAACCAGGGTCACTTTGGCTACGCTGCGTTCCTTTGTAGCACAAGCACTGCACATCGGAACGGTCAACTGCATGGTCACAGCCTGATCCCGTTTCTGCACGCCCATGTTCAGTGTGATTCCGAGCGCCTCATCCTTTGACCCGCCGCAATTCACACACCGTTCCGGGAATTTGAGTGTGGGCGGTTTTTTTAAATCAGGAATGGGAATGGTAATCACCATAACTCTAAATCCTTTTCACACAATAGCCGCTAAAGATCGTTCAGCACATTTTTCAACCCAACCAGCAATGCGCCTTCCTGTTCGGGAGGGACGGTGCGCGGGTCGAGGAGGACTTTGTCGTTTGCGGTGCGGGCGATGATGGGCGGGTTTTGGAAACGCAGCTGCCTGAGGAATTTTTCGGGCGACTCAACCGTCAGCGAGAGCAAAAAGGTGGGGAAGGATTCATCGGGCAGACTTCCGCCGCCCACAGTTGATTCACCTTCGACGACCTCACCCACTTCCAGTTCCTGCCGCCAGACCTCCGCCCGCCCTTTGACCTGCTTCGGTGTCAGAGACATCATCTTCAAGATGGGGATTTCGCGCTCGGCTTCGTCCTTGAGATAGTGCAGCAGCGTGGCGGTGACTCCCGCCAGGCAGGTCTTGTCCGCACGGACAGCTCGCGCCAGCGGATGCTTCTTGATTTTATCCAGCAGTTCCTTTTTGCCGACGATGATCCCCGCCTGCGGACCGCCCAATAGCTTGTCGCCAGAGAAGCAGACCACGTCCGCGCCCGCCGCAAGGGCCTCCTGCACGGTCGGCTCATGGACGAGTCCATATTTGGCGGTGTCGTACAACGCGCCGGAACCGAGGTCGTCGATAAAGATCGAGCCTGCCTTGTGGATCAGGTCAACAATGTCGTTCAACTCAGGCTCCGCGGTAAAGCCGACAATTTTGAAGTTCGAGCGATGTGCGCGCATGACCAGCGATTTCCCCTCCAGCAAGGATTCTTCATAATCGCGGAGGTGCACCTTGTTGGTCGTGCCAATTTCCACCAGCTTCGCGCCAGATTGTTTCATCACATCGGGAATACGGAATCCGCCGCCGATTTCCACCATCTGAGAACGTGGGATGATGACCCGTTTCCTGTTCGCCAATGCGGACAAAACCAACAGCACAGCCGAAGCATTGTTGTTGACCACAACCGCCGCTTCCGCGCCCGTCAGCCTTTGCAAAACCGCTTCGGCGTGAATCAACCTCGAGCCGCGCACGCCTTTCTCGAGGTCATATTCAAGGGTGGAGTAGCCGCGGGCAACCATGTCCATTGCGCGGATGGTGGCATCACTCAAGGGGGCGCGACCCAGGTTCGTATGCAGGATCACACCTGAAGCGTTGATCACAGCCCGCAGGGTCGGTTTCATCCAGGAATCGAGCAAGGCGCTGGTTTGGGCGAGAATCAAATCGCGCAGCGGCAGGACGGTAATCTGCCCTGAAATAAATTTCGCGCGGATGGTCTCCAGCGTCTCACGAATGGCTTGGAGGGTCAGAGGTCTGCCATACCGGGCTATCAGTTCGGCTGCGACTTTGGTCCGCAATAATTCGTCAACTGAGGGAAGGTCACGAAGGGTTGTCATCAGATGTCACCGGAGGAGTTCGTCTCGCCTTTTCGCGCAGACGAAGGAAATATTCGATGGCAATCAGACCGCCTGCCAGCCCAAGAATCACATACAAGCTGACGAAGCGTCCAAGTTGAAGCCATGCGAGAATGGCGGCATACACCCCCACCCACAGGGACTGTCGCACAATCACGTGCGGCGTGGCGGGGGGGACGGCAGGGAAACGGCGATTAAAAAAGTACACAACCGGCAGGGCTGTGCCGGTCAACGCCATGATGCCCAGCACAAAAAATCCCCAGCGCGCCCAAACGAATGGCAGGGAATAATTTAGCAGCGCAACAACTCCGCCCCAACCAATCAAAATGAGCGCAAGAGTGGAGAGCAGGTAGCTGCGAAAGGTTGGTTGTGCATTCATTGGGTTAATTATACTTTGGAAAGAAAGAATTCTTTGGTTCCCCAAGTTATACCCATCACGGTCACGAACGCACAAGCGCACTGCGTACGTTGCAGGGCCGGTGGGGCAGATGTGCGACGGGGGCATTATGTAAAAGGAGAGGCGCATGTGTGACTGTGCCTCTCCTTATGTTATCTGCTCAAGGGGCTACTGCCGAACGATCACGGCATCCAGCGAACCGGGGGCATATTTGAAGTTGACGAAGACCAATTTGAGCGTGTGAGGTCCCGGGGCGAGTTGGCCGGTGTAATCCCAGCGCTTTTGGGATATATATTTGGCTAACTTTTGATCGAGGGTGCCCACCTGCACGCCGTCCACATAGATCAGCATTTTTCCGTAGTTTGGGCCACCCCTGTACACAATGCTGAAGGAATTTCCTGTGAAATTGATGGTTGCGGACGAATCTTTTTTTGTTGTCAATTTAAGAGTGCCCTTATAGGCATCCTGTACGCTCTTATCCTCCCAACCGGCGGAGTAGACAAAAGCCTTGTCCCTATCATCATAGGTGGTTTCTGAAACCGGCTTGGCTGTCGGCGGGATGGGAGTTGGCGTCATCGCCGGCACCACAGTGTTCGTTGGTGGGACGGGAGTAGCTGTCATTGTCGGCGCCACAGTGTTCGTTGGTGGGATGGGGGTGGCTGTCATCGTCGGCTCCGGCGTATTTGTCGGCGGAATCGGGGTCGCTGTCGGGGTGGGCGATGCAGTCTCGGTCAGCCCCACCTGGGCTGAAATCGGATCTGTCGGGGTGACAGTGGGCGAAGCAGGGATTGGCGTTGGGGTGGTTTCCGTTACTTGAGCCGTCGCTGAAACTGGAGTTGACAATGTTGCAGTCGGTGTTGCCGATGCCGGTATGGATGTCAAAATAGTCGCTGTTGGCAAGATCAAGGTTGCAGTAGGCGGCATAAATGTAGCTGTAGGGGTTGCCGTGGACGCCTCCTGCATGACGACTTTTCCTTCGCGCTTTTCAAAATCCACCAGCACGGTGCCATACTGAAAGGCCCGCGTGCAAATGCTGCCGCTGCAAACGTAATCGGTCACCGGCGTACCCAGACTGTATTTGTATTCCGGGATCGAATAGAATTGTCCGTAGTCTGAAAAGTGGAAAAACACCTTGTCATTATTTGCAGCCAGCAGGGAGGCGGCAAAGGTAAAGAGATTCGAGGCGGTGGACGTTTCGGGAGGATGACTGATGACGTAGAGTTTGTGACCGCTCTTGACCCACTTGTCCATCACAGACAGATCCGACAACATGCGGGAGGCGGTGGGCCAGGGTCCGCCCCAATTCGTAAAACAGTTTTCACACATCGCGCCATCCAGGAATGAGAATCTATCCCATTGCGACGATGCGTTTGCCAGGTTGCCCTCGATCTTGTAGGACGGCAAACTGTCATTAACATATTGAGCCAGCCCGACCAGCTGCGTATAATAGTCGCTCGAATTCGAGTATTCCTTTGGGTTACCGCCGCATTGGGAGGTAATCCCGTTCCATCCCGCCTGAAGATCATCCAGGAATAATGTACTCAAATTGAACTGTTGTAACTTTTCAGCTCCGCGCTTGACAAGATAGTTTCTAAAAAAGGTGGATGCGGGGTTTATCAAATAATTCACATTACCGCCGTCATTAACATAACAACGCTCGCCATTTGCCTTGTGCAAAAACACCGCTTCTGTTGGAACCAACCCATAAACCGCCCTGCCGTCCAAAATCGCATCATTAAAGTCCGGGCAAAAGCGCTTATCCATGGTGATGGTGTCCTGGTAGTAACTTTCGCTTGCTTGTAATGCGGTACATCGCGCTCCTGTTTGCAGTCCAGCCGCCCCATTGACCCTGTTCGCATCGACATACAGGGAAATCTCGGACCCGGCTGGGAGCATTGATCCATCTCCCAATTGTCCCTGGGCAAAGATCGCCGCATTGAAGTTGTCGTAGGCTATGCTTTGATGACGATAAACCACCACCTGGCGCACCGGCACCATGGCGCCTGTGTTGGACAATACTGCTTCCCTTCCCATCGAACGGACATTTTCCAACATGCCAAACGTGGTCAAAAAGGCTATCACTAAAACCGTTGTGTTCTGAAGTATCTTTTTCATTCTTCCATTTCCTTGTCAATAAACAAAGTCATCGGCACGCAATCCTGCGTGGATGTCCGCATTATGGGCGAGGCATCTCTTGAGAAGAATGGGACTTAGGTACCGAAATTCCCCACTGACGGCATACAGTAATGAAAACTAGACAATTTGGAAATTAAAACGGGGCACCTTCTCCAAAGATGCTGTGATTCCATGTGAAATCCCGCATGTTGAAGGTCGGAGCTAACATTTTTGCAATGTGCAATTTGGAGGATTACCAGGCCATCATCCACGATTTTTTCGTTCTTGACATCCCGTCATGCTTGTTGTATACTTTGTTTAGTAAAAACTAAACGTTCTAAAGGATAACCATGTCCATCACTCTCCCCAGACTGAAAAAGGATTTCACGGAAGGCTTGAGCCAGATCAGCCGCTTTTGGGGATTCCCCAAAGGCATGGGGGCAATCTTCGCAGTACTATATCTTTCCCCGGTCCCCCTCCCGCTTGACGAGATCGTCCAGCAAACCGGACTTACCAAGGGCGCTGTCAGCACCGAAGTCCGCACGCTGGCTCGCATGGGGCTCGTCCACCGCTCGTCCAAACTCGCTGACCGCAAGGATTACTACGAAGCCGAAAGCGATTTCTACAAGTCCATCCGCTCGATCTTGAAGGAGAGGCAAAACAGCGAGTTCGACCGCGCCGTCCGCACCGTGGCTGAAACTCTCGCAAAGATCGATGCGGGCGAAGTCGGCGGCGACAGGGAGGAAATCAAATTTATCCGCCAGCGCATGCAGGCATTGCAGGATTTCTTCGAGGCGCTGGATAGCCTGACCCGAGCCGTGGTCAAACTGGAGAGTCTGGGATTAGGCAACGTAAAGACAATCTTATCGGTATTGAAATAAGGAGACAAAATGAAAATAGCGGTAACTGGAGCATTCTCGTATTCCGGCAAGTACATCACCCGACGGTTGCTTGCCAAAGGTGAAGAAGTCGTCACCCTGACAAATCATCCAAATCGACCTGACCCGTTCGAAGGGAAGGTCAAAGCCTTCCCGTTGAACTTTCAAAACAAGGATGAACTGACCTCGAACCTGCGTGGTGTTGATGTTCTGGTAAATACTTACTGGGTCCGCTTTGACAAGGGTGACAACACCCAACCCCAAGCGGTCAGGAACACAAAAGTTTTGGTGGATGCCGCGGTCAAAGCAGGCGTAAAGCGGATCGTGCACATCAGCATCACCAACCCCTCAGCGGATTCACACCTGCCCTACTTCTGGGGCAAAGCCGCCAACGAAAAAGCGGTGACGGATTCGGGTTTGGGTTACGCAATCCTGCGTCCCACCGTGTTGTTCGGCAAAGAGGATGTCCTCATCAATAACATTGCCTGGCTGTTGAGAAGGTTTCCTGTGTTTGGCTTGCCAGGCGACGGCTCGTACAGGCTCTCCCCTGTTTACGTGGACGACCTCGCCAAACTTGCCGTGGAAGCGGTATATAAAAAGGAAAACTATATTTGGGATGCGGTCGGACCGGATGAATTCACGTTCAAGGAAATGGTGCAGTTAATCGGAAAAACAATTCACGCCAGTCGACTGTTGATTCCACTTCCCCCGATTCTCGCACTATGGGCGGCGCAGTTTCTAAGTCTCTTCGTAAAAGATGTCATGCTCACTCCCGAGGAAGTGGACGGTTTGATGGCAAACCTGCTCATCTCGAAAGAGCTACCGCGCTGCGAAACCAGCCTGCAGAGTTGGTTGGAAGAAAACAAGTCCACCGCCGGCAGGCAGTACGCATCCGAACTGGCAAGACATTTCTAAAAAACAGGACCCGCTCAACGCGGGTCCTGCCGTCACTCAATTTGCACCACTCCCGTACAGCGCGGACTATCCATACAACCATAATACGTTCTGCCGATGCCCGAACCGTTGCGCTCGAAGCGCAGGACCATCATCTTGCCGCAAATCGGACAATTGGGAACGGCGTCGGCGGCGCGCTCGACACGCAAAGAGGTTGTCTTGCTGATCTTTGCCACCGCCAGTTGGAAAAGCGTGATCAGATAAGACGGGTCATGCGTATCATTGGACGGGACATGCACTAGGGGAATACCGGCATTCGCAAACAGGTCCTGCAAAAACTTGTCGCTCTCACGCGCCTCGCCCTTCGAGATCGAGCGGACAAGTTCCACACCGAAAGCAGGAGTCAAAGTCTGCCTGTCACAGAGCAGGAAGTCAACATGCTTTCTAAACAGCTTGTTGAAAAAATGCACGTTCTCATTGGGACGGACAATGTAAAAAATGTCGTTCAACGAAACTTTCGGGCAAACCAAATACCGCTCCCCCATCAATTTATTCAAAAGGCGGAAAAGAGCCTGTTCCGTGGACGAAAGAAACGGCTCGCGCAATCTGTAGGGTAAACGCTGTGTATCTGTCTCTGTCATAAATCCACCATCATCATGATTGCATAAATAAGATTCAACGAACAAAGGTATTATATTTCAGGATGACCAAAACGAGCAAGAAAATGGGAAAACTCACAACAACCTGTTCAGCAATTCCTTTTCCTCTTTCTCGCTGTTCACCTCGCCGTCCAGCCAGGCGGCGCGGAGTCTCGTGAGGATTTCCCCATAGCGCGGACCAGATTCAAGTCCACGAGCCTTGAGGTCGTCACCCGTCGTCCTGGGTTTGACGTGCCGCCAAAAGGAAAGATAATCCAAAAGCGCCTTTTCGCCGGAGACCAGGTAGGCTGCATAAATCGACAACAGCGGCAGTTTTTCGAGAGCAGATACCCAAATGCTGGGACTGGAATTCACAAGGAAAGGCAGGCTCTTTTTTAATTGCGATGCCCCCCAAACCGAATGAGTCAGGTCGGACGAAAAACTCAAACGCCGCGCAATGGATAGAATCGCGGCTTCCGACAAATCCATCAGCCAAAGCATGTATCCCATGGTGGTACGGCTGGCGGGGATATCGAGCCCGGTATCCATTTCAAGAAAGTCTGAATGCCCGCTATTGAACATCGGCAGTTCAGGGTGAATCCACTTGAACACATCCAGCTCACCCAAGCGGACAATCATTTGATGTGAGTTACCCTCCTCGAAGATCAAATCAAACTCATGGCGGATGCGCTCGCCGCTGAGGGCTTGGATGATTGTGAGGGATTCGGGATTAATAAGGATGAAGGATGAAGGATGAAGGATGAATGAATACCGCTGCTCATAACGGACAGCGCGAAAGATGCGGGTTGGATCGTCGATAAACGAACGCGGATGCAGAACGCGGACAATCTTCTTCTCAAGATCATCCTGACCGTTGAGCGGGTCAAGCAGTTCGCCGAAGTGGTCGCCATCCAGGCGGATTGCCATGGCGTTGATGGTAAAGTCGCGACGGCGCAGGTCATCTTCGATGGTGGAGGGGGTGACGGTTGGCAATGCGCCGGGGCGAGAGTAGGTTTCAGTACGGGCAGTGATGAGGTCCAACGTTGATCGCTCAACGTTAAACATTGACGGAATGGCCCATATAGCGGTGTGGAATTTATAGTGCGTGGTGAGTTTTCCGCCGAATTTTTCCACGAGGGATTTGCCAAGTTTGACGGCATCCCCTTCAACGACAATATCGAGGTCGTTGATCGGCTGTCCCAGCAAAAGGTCGCGAACAAAGCCACCGACCACGTAGCATGACATCCCCAGGGACTCAGCTTGGGCTGCAATCTCCGAGAGTAGATTCTGCTTCTCGGACGGGATCAAAATCGGATCGCGCAGGAGGCGGATCAAATCCTTTTGCATAAAATCAATTTTACCCTTATATCATACCCACGGTCACAAATTGCGCTTTCCGCCCTCTAAAAAGCGCAATTTGTGACCGAGTGCGGTATAATCCGCCGCATGTCGAAGAACCCAGCCCCATCCCCTCGAATGTCAAAATCCTCCAGGTCTGGCTAGGTTCGATGTATCGCGCCCAAACGGCTCCCAGACCTGGCGAGCCGTTTTTCTTTGTGTTTGGACGGTGGACGATAGACAATGGACGATAAAGGATTAACGATTGCGAAATTAACCGCACGGATGCATGAACTGGTCAAATCGAAAGGCTGGTACGAGGCGGATAGCAAACGTCCGCAAACGCCGCGCAATTTGGCAGTATCGCTCGCGATTGAAGCGGCTGAAATTTTGGAGCATTTTCAATTCGGCGAAGAGATCAAGGACAGGGACGAACTCGGCAGCGAACTTGCGGACGTAACCCTGTACCTCCTGCAATTAGCTTCGGTTTCAGGCATTGATTTGGAAGAAGCGGTATTGAAGAAAATTGAAGTGAATAAAGGAAGAAAGTGGGACGTTGAACGTTAAACGTTTTGACGAGGAATTATGAAAATAACTGTATTTGGCGGCGCACAACCGAAAGAAGGCATGGCGGCTTATGAAGAAGCCCGTGAACTCGGCAAAATACTCGCCGAGCGCGGACATGTCGTGACAACGGGCGGATACTACGGCACAATGGAAGCTGTCTCGCGCGGAGCATCCGAGGCGGGCGGACATGTCATCGGTGTGACCTGCCAGGACATCGAAGACTGGCGCGGCTCGAAAGCCAATGCCTGGGTCAAGGAAGAAATCAAAAAGCAGACCCTGCTGGAGAGATTGAAGGTGCTCATCGAAAACTGTGACGCCGCAATCGCCCTTCCCGGCGGACCGGGCACGCTGACCGAAATCTCGCTGATGTGGAATTTGATGATCGTGGAATCCCTGCCTCCCAGGCCTCTGACACTGGTCGGGAGCGGTTGGCAGTCCACTTTCGATCAGTTCTTCAAGGAATTCGAATCCTACATGCCCTTACGTCAGCAGGAGTTGATATACTTTGCGAAAGACGTGAAAACTGCTGTAAAAACGCTGGAAAGTTGGAAGGTTTGAAGATTGGAAAGTTACCAACCTGCCAACTTGAAAACTTGTAAACCTGATAACCCGAAGAGGAATAACAATGGCTGAAGAAAAACTTACCCCCCGTTCTGAAGATTTTTCCGAGTGGTACAACCAACTCGTATTGAAAGCGGATTTGGCAGACTACGCTCCCGTGCGCGGTTGTATGGTGGTCAAACCCTACGGCTGGGCGCTGTGGGAAAACTGCATGGCTGCGCTCGACAAGCGCTTCAAGGAAACGGGTCACGTCAACGCGGCGTTCCCCATGCTGATTCCGATGTCGTTCTTCGAGAAGGAAAAAGAACACGTCGAAGGTTTTTCACCCGAGCTGGCAGTGGTCACCCACGGCGGCGGAGAAAAACTGGAAGAGCCGCTGGTCGTGCGCCCCACGTCGGAGACCATCATCGGCTACATGTATTCCAAGTGGATCAAGTCATGGCGCGACCTGCCCGTCCTCATTAATCAATGGGGCTCGGTCATGCGCTGGGAACTTCGCACCAAGCTGTTCCTACGCACAGCAGAGTTCTACTGGCAGGAAGGTCACACCGCGCACGCGACCAAAGAGGAAGCGGTGGAAGAGATGTACCGCATGCTCGATACATATTACGACTTTGCGGTGAACGAAGCCGCCGTCCCCGTGTTCAAGGGAACCAAGAGTGACACCGAACGTTTCGCGGGCGCGCAGATCACCACCTCGATCGAAGGCATGATGCAGGACAAGAAGGCGCTGCAATCCGCCACCTCGCATTATTTCGGCACGAACTTTGCCAAAGCCTTCGAGATTCAATTTGTCAACCAGAATAACACACTGCAACTCTGCGAGACCACCTCGTGGGGTCTCTCGACCCGCATGATCGGCGCCATCATCATGACCCACGGCGACGACCAGGGCCTGGTCCTGCCGCCCCGCCTCGCGCCCATTCAAGCGGTTATCGTCCCCATCTTCAAGACTGACGCGGAAAAATCCAAAGTGATGGAAGTCGCCGACCGCATCTTCAAGGAACTCAAAGCCGCCGGCATCCGCATCAAGATGGACGACCGCGACAACGTCAGCAGCGGATTCAAATTCAACGACTGGGAAATGCGCGGCGTGCCCGTCCGCATCGAGGTGGGCCCCAAGGATGTGGAAAAGGGAACCGTCGCCCTTGCCCGACGTGACAAGCCCGGACGCGAAGGCAAATCCTTCGTCCCCCAGGTTGGTCTGGACTACGCTGTCAGCGGGTTGCTGGTCGACATTCAAGCCTCACTCCTCAAGCGCGCCACCGAGTTCCGCGATGCCAACATCCACGAGCCGAAGGATTACGAAGACTTGAAGAACATCGTCAAAGATAGCTGGGCATTTTCCTACTGGTGCGAATCACGCGAGTGCGAAGCCAAGGTCAAGGAAGACACCAAAGCCACCACCCGCAACATTCCGTTCGACCAGCCAGATAAAGAAGGAACTTGCATCGTCTGTGGCAAGCCTTCCAAGAGAAAAGTGTATTTCGCGAAAGCGTATTAATTTTTTTGTAGGGGTGGATCGCGATCCGCCCCTACCCAAACCATGCCCGCCATAGACCTCGCCCGTCTCCGCAAGCAAGCCAACCGTCTGGCAGATTTTTTCTTTCTGCCCGATGAGTTCATGAAGCATTTGCGCGAGATGCTCGACTTCTACGTCAACTACACCCTGCGGACAGTGGAGAACGTCGCCCCCGGTTCCAACCTGAAAACCTATCGCACACCGCCCGCAGTGTTGACTCAAATCGAAAACGAACTGCGGACAACGGCGGAAGCCAACCCAGACTTTGCGCTCGAACTGGCAGATATCCTCTGGGATGAAGGTGCGCTGGAAACCCGCCTGCTGGCGGCGTTTTTGCTGGGCCGAATCCCACCGCAGGAGGAGCGCCTGCTCCCCCGCCTGACCGCGTGGACTCAGCAAATCCGCGACTCTGATGTGCGCTCGGCATTGCTGTCCACCAGCCTGACGCGTATGAGGAAGGAAACGCCTGCGCAATTCCTTGTTCTCGTCCGCGAGTATTTGCACCCCGCCCGTATGCGAACCTGGTCAAACGGCATACAAGCCCTGCTGCCCATGATCGCGGAAGCATCCAACAACAACCTGCCAACCATCTTCGACATGATCGAACCCATCATCGAGGAAGCGCCGTCCACCCTGCAAAACGACCTAACCGACCTCATCGTCGCTCTCTACCGCGCATCCGCCAACGAGACGACCTTCCTGCTCAAGCACATCCTGTCCAACGCGCAAAACCCGATGACCGTGGTCACCATGCGCCGCATCGCCCCCGATTTCCCGCCGCCCCTGCAAAAGGAATTGCGCGAACTCCTGCGCTCCCCGTCGCTCGCCGAAATCAGGCGGGTCGAAGAAGAGCCAGCCGATTTTGTCGTGGATGAAGTCCCGACAAAAAAAAGAAGGAAGAAAATGGACAACTCGAAGATCATCTACCTGCACGGACTCGAAAGCAGCAGCCAGAGTGGCAAGGCGCGCCAGTTTGCCGAAAAATTCCCAGGTATGGTCACGCCCGATTTCACCGGCTCCTTCGAAGAACGGATGAAACAACTCAAGCCGATTTTGGGGCGCAGAAAAAACTGGACGATCATTGGTTCTTCTTTTGGCGGGTTGATGGGAACTGTCTTCACCTGCGAACACCCGACCCAGGTGCGGAAATTGATTCTGCTCGCCCCCGCCCTGCTCCGCGACCACTTCGCCGCCTACCTCGACCTCGAACCTGTTTCTGTTCCAACCGTCCTCATCCACGGGGCAGCGGATGACGTTGTCCCGCCCGAACCCGTGCGTGAGATTGCGGAGAAATTATTTACCAACCTGCAAATCATCACCGTGGATGACGGTCACAGATTGCAAAAGGCGTTTGGGGAGCTGGAGTGGGAAGAGATTTTGACATAGGCTGTATGCGACAACATAAACCTCCGAGTTTCTGAATTCTCGGAGGTTTTGTTTTTAATACTCCACCCGCGCAAACATGCTATAAAATTTATGAGCTGAACAAAACATGCGTGTCAAATCATCAGATGGAGGCTGCCGATGTACCAGCGTATCCTTGTCCCGTTGGATGGCTCGACCTTATCGGAGGCGGTGTTGCCGCATGCGGAGAAACTCGCCCGCGCCTTGAACGTGGAAATCGTCCTTCTGCATGTGGATGTAAGTCCCGCGCCCACCTTTGATCCTCACGAATCGCCGCTTGAGCCACAACCAGAGGAAGTCAAGATCATGCACGCAGATGAAAAACACTACCTGAAAACCATGTGCTCCAAGCTGGAAAGCGAAGGCTTGCGTGCCACCTACCTGCTGCGGGATGGGATGGTGGCAGATACGATCCTGGAAACTGCAGAAATCGAACAAGCCGACCTGATTGCCATGTCCACACACGGGCGGACGGGAATGTTGCGTCTTCTGCTGGGCAGCGTGGCAGAACAGGTGGTGCACCGCTCGAAAATCCCCGTGGTGCTCATCCGCCCGATTGGGGAGTGAACGGGACAAGACACCAATACTTTATTTGAAGCGCCTCAGGGCGCTTTTTCATTTTTTATGATGAGGTTGTCAAAAAAGTGCAACACGCCTGCAAACCTACAAGAATATGATAAAACAGACTAAAATAGCCGCCATCGTCAAATAAAGAATGATTCGGGAGACACAAATGTCAAAGGAGAGTAAACAAATGGAAGGCGAAGTCTATTATCCGTCGGAGGAAGTGGTGGCGCAGGCGCGTCTCAAGGACTGGGATGCTCTCGCCAAAAAGGCGTCCAAGGATCTGCAAGGGTTCTGGGCTGACGAAGCCTCGGAACTTGAGTGGTATCAGAGATGGGACAAGGTTCTGGACGATTCCAACGCGCCGTTCTTCAAGTGGTTTGTGGGGGCAAAGACCAACATCGTCCACAACGCCATCGACCGTCATTTGAAGACACATCGCAAGAACCAGCTTGCCCTGATCTGGGAAAGCGAAGACGGCAAGGATCATCGTACATTCTCATATTTTGCGATGAACCGCGAAGTCTCGCGCATGGCGAACATCATCAAGTCTATGGGCGTGACAAAAGGCGACCGTGTCACCATCTATATGGGGCGCGTGCCCGAGATCGTCTTCGCGATGCTGGCATGCGCCAAGGTTGGCGCGATCCATTCGGTGGTGTTCGGCGGCTTCTCGGTGGATTCACTCCAGAGCCGCATCGACGACAGCCAGTCCAAGCTCATTATCACCGCCGACGGTTCATACCAAAACGGCAAGGTCGTTGAGTTGAAGAAGATGGTGGACGAGGCTGTCAAACACTGCCCCAGTGTGGAAAACATCATCGTCGTCAAGCGCACAGACCAGCCCGTCAGTATGGAAGCGGGACGCGACCACTGGTATCACGACATGTGCGCGCTCCCCATCGCCAACGGCAAATGTCCAACTGAGGTGCTCGATGCAGAAGACCCGCTCTTCATCCTTTACACGTCAGGGTCAACGGGCAAGCCAAAAGCTATTTTACACACGCACGGCGGATACATGGTCGGCACATATGCCACACTCAAATATACCTTCGATGTTCGCGATGATGACCGCTGGTGGTGCACCGCCGACCCGGGCTGGATCACGGGACATTCGTACATCGTGTACGGACCGATGATCAACGGCGCGACCTCATTTCTGTTCGAAGGCGGACCGACCTTCCCCTACCCCAATCGCTGGTGGCAGATCGTCGAACGCTACGGGATTACGATCTTCTACACCGCCCCGACCGCCATCCGCGGTTTGATGCGTTTCGGCGAAGCCTGGCCCAATAAGCATGACCTTTCGTCCCTGAGATTGCTTGGCTCTGTTGGTGAGCCGATCAACCCTGAGGCTTGGAAATGGTATTACCGTGTCATCGGCAAGGAGAAATGTCCGATCATGGACACCTGGTGGCAGACGGAGACCGGCAACTTTATGATCACGCCGACGCCTGTGGTTCCGCTCAAGCCTGGTTCTGGAACCCGCCCGTTCTTCGGTCAGGAAGCCGAGATCGTGGACGAGCATGGGAAGCCTGTCCCCGACAATACGGAAGGCTACCTCACGTTGAAGAACCCGTGGCCCGGCATGTTGCGCACCATCTACGGCGACGATGAACGCTATGTCAGCCAGTACTGGACGAAGTATCCCGGACGCTACACGACGGGCGACTCAGCCAAGCGCGACTCGGACGGCTATTTCTGGATCATCGGTCGCGTGGACGATGTGATCAAAGTTTCGGGTCATCGCCTCGGAACTGCGGAAATCGAATCCGCGCTGGTCAGCCACCCCGCTGTGGCGGAAGCGGCGGCAATCGGTCTGCCCCACGAAGTCAAAGGGACGGCGATTCACACCTTTGTGTTGTTGCGCAGAGGCTTTGAAGCTTCCCCCGATCTGGCGGAGGAACTTCGACAGCACGTCGCCACCCACATGGGACCCATCGCCCGCCCCGAAGATGTCAAGTTCCTCGACAAACTTCCGAAGACCCGCTCCGGCAAGATCATGCGCCGTGTATTAAAAGCTCGCGCGCAGGGTTTGCCAGAGGGAGATATTTCGACGTTGGAAGAATAGTACGAAAAAAGACCGCCGAGATTTTCGAAATCTCGGCGGTCTTCGTTTATATTCCTCCGCGCTCCTTCATTGTCTTGCGGAGTTCCTTTTCGAGTTTATCGGCTTCCGATTCAAGTTCAGCCAACTCCTCCAGCATCTTCTCGCCCAAGGATTTATCTTCGAGGGAGGCGACATTGATCTTTACGTTGTAACCTGCGGCAGTGAACGCGGCGCGGGACATGGCAAAACCTGAGGCAGAGTCACTGATGGCGTTGAGATTGCCGCGTTCGGCGCACTTGAGCGCGAGTTCCATCACCTTTACGGCATCTTCACAGACATGCAGGGGGATATGTGCGGCATTCAACGTAGCTTGAACAATGGCGGCATCGCGGGCTTTCTTTTCTTCGTTGGTGGACTTCGGCAGTTTGAAAGCGCCCATCACGGTCTCGAAGGCAACAGAGTCGTCTTCCACGGCGTGGGTCAATTCCTCGCGGAGGTTTTCCGCCACCACGCGGATCGCCTGCATTTCGGCTTCGACCTCGGCATATTTCTTTTTGCCGATGGTGAGTCCCGCGACCATGGCGACCAGCGCCGCGCCCATCGCGCCCGCAAATGCTCCCGCAGAACCGCCGCCGGGAGTCGGCGTCGGGGCGGCTAATTCGTCAGGAAACGAAAGCCCGCTATCAGCGGAGTCCGAGTCGGCGGCGAGGGCAGAGAAAAGCCTGGACTCAAGAATCTGCTCCTTGTCGAACTGATCCAGTTGGGTGTACCAGACCGCCGCGTCCACCAAAGCTTCCTGCGGAATCAATCCAACCAGTTCGCTGTGATGAATGCCGACGCCGTAGCGCTGCGCCTCACGTCGAATGAACTCGACCACGCGGGCAACAGGCGTCTCGCGGAAGTTGGTGAGGTTCATCGAAACCTGCGCCCGCCCATCCACCAGCAGACCAAGCCCTTTGACGTAACGAAGTCCACCCGATGACTGGCGAACGGCTTTGGCGACTTTTTTAGCGATGTCCACATCTTCGGTGGTGAGGTAGACGTTGAACGCGATGAGAGGGTTGCGCGCGCCGATGACGGTGGCTCCCGCTTTGGGCAGTTTGCTAGGACCGAAATCTGGCTTGCGATTCGGGTCGGACTCGATTTCGGCTTTCAGACCTTCGTACTGTCCCTTGCGGATGTTTTCGAGGTTTGTCCGCTCGGGACGGGTCGCCGCCGCTTCGTAGAAATAGACGGGGATGCCAAGTTCACTCCCGACGCGCTGACCGAGTCTTTGGGCGATGGCAATGCAGTCGTCCATGCTGGCGTTGGACAGCGGCACAAAGGGACAGACATCCGTCGCGCCAATGCGCGGATGCGCTCCCGTGTGCTGGTCGAGGTCGATCAACTCAGCGGCGGTTTGGATGGCGCGAAAAGCGGCTTTCTCCACACCGTCGGGCGACCCTGCAAAGGTCAGCACCGTACGATTGTGGTCGAGGTCGGAGGAACGGTCGAGCAGTTTCACCTCGCTGACCGATTGGATGGCGGCGGCGATCTGGTCGATGATTTCGGGACGCCGCGCTTCGGAGAAGTTGGGGATACATTCGATGAGTTGGGTCATGGGACCTCGGTTTTTGATTTAGGATTTTGGGTTGGTTTTTAGCGAAGGCAATTATAAAGGGGATTTGTGGCGTTTTTGTTTAGAGCTTATAATCACAAAACCATGGGTTATGAAAGGGAAATTTTATGCCAGTGATCAAAATAAATACATGTGGGAGTGTTCTTTATGACCCCTATTTTTAAGCGCATTTCAGACTATCCAAAATCTGTAGCCTTCATGCTCCTTTTGATTTTCTTTGCCAACCTTTGGCTTGCGGCATTTGCCGTTTTTGAACACGCTCCGTCACCCGCCTTTGAACTGCTTTACTCAATTGCGTTTATTTGGTCATTAGGTTGGTGGCTAAAAGAGGATAATTTAAAATTCAAGGAAAAATGGATTTATGACATCGGCATCCTAATCTATGTTGGCTGGTTAATCGTCATTCCCATATACTTGTTCAAGACACGCGGGGCATTAAATGCAACCAAAACGATTTTCAAGTTTATCGGGTTTTACGTGGGAACATTCATCATGGGAATTATTGTTTTTCTTGTTTTGAAATTGCTGGTTTCACCCTATATTCTCCCGCCAAAATGGCAGGAGGTTTTTCTTTTATCATCGTCATAAACCTCTTCCCATTTTATATACTATTTGGTATACTTTTATATACTAAACGGTATATGAAATGAAATCAACTGATAATCTCAACGCCGAGCGGATTCTCCAGGATGGCTGGGAACTCTTCCAACAAAAGGGGTATCGCGGCGTTTCTGTGGACGAAATCTGTCTGCGCTGCGGGATTACCAAACCCACGCTCTACTATTACTTCAAGGACAAGGAAAACCTCTTCGTCGAGGTGCTTTTGCGCCGCCTGCGCGGATTCCACGAGATTATCGAGCAAAGTGGTCCGCTTGAACAGCGGCTGGAGCGGATCGTCCTCTCGATGCTGGACAGCTTCCCAAGCAGCTACACGCACCTTGTCCACGACCTGGAACACATCAAACAGCGGGAGAACGCGGACCGCGTCCGCAAGGCATTTGCCGACGAGCTCTTCTCCCCCATCACAGCGTTGATGCAGTCCGCAATTGAGGCGGGGGAAATTGGCGGGGATGCGAAATTCCTGTCCCAGCTTTTCATGGGGATCGTTGAAAATTACATCTCACGCGCGCACGAACTGGGCGGCGATAACAAGCTGCTGGCACAAAAATTGGTTGCCTTCTTTTTGAAAGGCGCCAGATAAATTTTCGGAGGGATTATGTCTGAAGAATTACGCATGTTTGTCGAAATCGGGTTCAATGTTTTATATCTCATCGTGGTGTGGACGATGAACGGAGTCATGTCCATGCAGATGGGCAGGGTTCCACAGGAGGATCGAAAGGTCGCCAATATGTTCCGTTGGGCGTTTGTTTTGCTTGCGCTTGGGGATACGGGACATGTAGGTTTCCGTGTTGCAGCCTATGCCCTGGGAGGTATCGAGAAGAACAGCTTGTTGATCGGAATGGGGGCATTGGCAACCGCGATCACAGTCACGTTTTTCTACGTGGTCATGCTTTACATTTGGAAGGAACGCTTCCACGGGAAATTTGGTCCGCTGGAATACGCTTTACTGGCAAGCGTTCCAGTACGTTTGATCGTGATGGCATTCCCACAAAATGACTGGGGTAACAGCCTTCCGCCCGTTTTCTGGGGACCGTTCCGCAACTTGTTCCTCGTCATTCTGGGAATCGGTGTCCTGTACCTTTACCTGCGTGACTCGATCAAAACCAAAGACCGTCTCTTCCGCTGGATGGGATATTGCATCTTTTTTTCCTACCTTTTCTACATGCCCGTCATCCTGCTTGCCCGTGACATCCCTGCCATCGGGATGTTGATGATCCCCAAGACGATCATGTACGTTGCAATTCAGTTCCTTGCCTACCTGGGGTTGTGGACTCAAAAAGACATCATCCCTATACCCCTCTCGGTAGATTGAGCCAGACAAAATCTCCCGTCCACGCGGCGGGAGATTTTTTGTAATCCAGGAAGTTTTTGCCCGCCATCAACTCATGCATACTTCAACATCTTTGCCGCAATCTCCTTGAAGATTTTCGCGGCGACCATCTCAGTGACATTCAACGGGTCCTGGGTCGGGTTCAACTCAACGATGTCCGCACCGACAATATTTACCTGCAGGGATTGAATCACGCTCAACGCCTCACGCGTGGAAAGTCCTCCAGGTTCGCGGTGAGAAATGCCGGGGGCAAAGGCTGGGTCGAGACAGTCCATATCGAAGGTCAGGTAGAGGGGCGAATCAAATTGAAGGTCAAACACATCGCGCCAGTTCCGCATGGTCAACACCTCCACGCCAAAGCGCTTCGCCTGTTGGCGCTGATGCCCGGTAATGGTGCGAATCCCCACCTGGACCAGCCGCTTCACCAGTCCCGCCTCCATGATCCGCGCAAACGGACTGGCGTGCGAATATGGATTATCCTCAAAGTTGTCATACAGGTCGGGATGCGCGTCGAAGTGCAGGATGCTCAATTCGGGATGATGCGTCGCCGCCGCAAACACCAGCGGATATGTGACCGAATGATCCCCGCCAAGCGCGATGACTTTTAACCCCGCTTCATAGAAGCGACCCGCAGCCTGCTCCACCGCGACAGGCATTTCCCCAGCCGACGGCGCAATGTCGCCCGCATCAGCGAAGAGTCCATCCGCGCCGAGATCCGTCTCATCCTCCGTCCACAGGTTGGCTGAGTCACAGAAAAATGCCTCGCGGATTCTCTGCGGAGCAAGTACCGAGCCGCGCTTGTAGGATGAGTTTTCATCAAACGCCACGCCCAGCAAACCGATGCGGGCGTTCTCTTGCGGAAAAGGAGGGAAACTATTCATGGAAGCCTTTCTGGTTGACAAATTCTACAAACGCTCCCGCAGCCGTAAGCAGGGTGTTTTCAGAAATTCTACACCAACATGATGTGAAAAAATTGTGATTGAAAACGGTTCCCCCAAAGCGTATACTGGTAATGTATATTTTACCGGTTCCCTGAAAGGAGAAACCATGCAAACCTGCCATTCCGTCTATTGTATTACCCCGCCGCACATGCTGCAGGAGATCCTCCGCAACGGCACGGCGGCGCAACGCGACCTTGCCTTGCGGACAATCATCTCGTCGGAACAAATGCGCGGTCAACGGCGCGCCATCAAGTCGGTAGCAGCCTACATTGCCAGGGCTGCCACAACGGGAAATAAGGAGCGCATCGTCTACGATGCAAAGAATGGTTCAACCTTGCCAGGCACAGCCGTGCGGAAGGAAGGCGACCCCGCATCAACCGACCCAGCCGTGAATGAAGCCTATGACGGATCGGGCGTGACCTACGATCTCTACCTCGATATCTATGGGCGGAACTCGATTGACGGCAATGGATTCAGACTCGATTCCACAGTCCATTATCAAAAAGGGTACGACAACGCCTTTTGGGACGGCAAGCAGATGGTCTACGGCGACGGCGACGAAGACCTGCCCGCCTCCGAACGGTTGTTCAACCGTTTCACTGCGGTGCTGGATATCATCGCACACGAACTGACACACGGCGTCACCCAGCACGAAGCCAACCTCGCCTATTGGGATCAGTCGGGCGCGCTTAACGAATCCATGTCCGACGTGTTCGGCTCGTTGGTCAAACAATACCAACGAAAGCAAACCGCCGGTGAGGCGGATTGGATCATCGGTGAAGGCTTGTTCACGTCCAATGTCATGGGGATCGGCATCCGCTCGATGAAGGCTCCCGGCACCGCCTACAACGACCCCGTCCTCGGCAAGGACCCGCAGCCCGGGCACATGAATGATTACGTCCGCACAGTCGAGGATAATGGCGGAGTCCACATCAACTCGGGGATTCCCAATCGCGCATTCTACGTCACCGCGCTCGAACTGGGCGGTTACGCCTGGGAAAAGGCGGGACGCATCTGGTACAAGACCCTGACCGACAAGCTTCAGGAACGCTCGACCTTTCAGCAGGCCTGCGACCTGACCTATGAAGCGGCGGGAGACCTCTTCGGCGCGAACAGCCTCGAACAGCAAGCCGTCAAAAAGGGCTGGTCCGAAGTTGGCATTTCAACCGGCGGCGAAGCGCCAAGCGGCTGTTTGAGCACAGTCATGAAAGTCTTCGGCGTCAAACTTCAAGCGGAGGCGTCCTGATGCGGATCACCTTCGAGCGCTCCGGCGGCATCATGGGAGCAAAGTCCAGGCTGGAGATTGACCTGAATCAACTGTCCGCGAATCAGGCTGAGGTTTTGCGTAAGCTGTTGGAGGAGGCAAATTTCTTTGCGCTGCCGGAAAATCCGCAGGCTCGCGCCATGCCGGATGGCTTCCAGTACACAATCACCGTCGAAGCCGAACTGGTCAAACACACCGTCCATACCAGCGATGGGACGGTGCCACCGGAACTGGGACCCCTCCTCCAGGAACTTTCTCAAAGGGTGCGCCGCCGGCAATAAGAATCCAAACGCCGTCTCATTTCACAGAGACGGCGTTCGTTTTTTGTAAATCACCAAGGCTACGCGTTGACAATCCAACCGACCAACCCGACGACAAAGTCGATCACGCCGAAGATGATTGCGCCATAGAACAACACAAACTTCCCGCCAAGGCTGTCCGCAAAGACAAAAGTGCAGCCGGTGATGATGACGCCGACAACAATCAACGAGAAACCGCGCGTCATCCGTTTTTTGTACTTTTCGCGGCGCGCTTTCTTGACGGCATACTTCGCGTCATTGATAATTTGCCGCGCCGTCTCCAGCGAAACGCCGCGATTTAAAAGCGACTTTTCGATCTCCCGATTGGGTTTATTCGCCGCCAGTTCCATCGCCGCATATTCGAACAACCCAGAAAGGTCCTGCTGTTGCCAGCCTGCGCCACTGCTTTGCGGAGCGGACTCTACAACAGGCACGGGGTTGCTCTGGGATGACCTTGTGGATGGGACATACGCGGGCGGGGTGGATGCCCTTTGAGGTTCAGGATACGTGGGGATGGCGGGGATCACTCCCTTCTGCCTCAACATGGTCGAGCCGCGTTTGGCAATGTCATTCCCGGGATTGATCTTGAGTACGCTTTCCAGACAGTACAGGCGCTCCGAGTCGTCACCGACAACGCTGGACAGCCACAGCCATGCCTGTTCGGAACTTTCCGGTATATTGGATGCGCGTGAAAGAAGGTCGAATGCGCGGGACCTGTCGCCCGCTTTTGCCGCCATGACACCTTGCTGAAGAAAATTATCCATCCCAACTCCATCATTGATTTTGATAGCGCATAAGGAAAATATTTGTCTGTCGGGTGCGATTGTAACTGAACGGGGAAATTATTTACGGTCAATTTAATTGCAAAAATCCGCCCATCTAAAATTCCCTCATCGACGCTATAATGCGCCCATTGATCTGCCGGGCATTTCAACTGAAAGTACGCCCTGCAAATTCCCTGAAAACATAACGAGGATACATGGACATCATTTCCCTGGACGGACAAAACCTGACCTTCGACCAAGTCCAAGCCGTCGCGTACGGACAGCCCAACTCTCCACGAGTCGAGATCAGCGCGGAAGCGGCAAAGCTGGTCGCGCGCGCGGCGGATGCGGTACAAACCCTGCTCAAGCGCGGGACGATTGCCTACGGCATCACCACCGGCTTCGGCGCGTTCAAGGACCGCATCATCCCGCCCGACCAGGTGGAGCAACTCCAGCGCAACATCCTGGTCAGCCATGCGGTGGGAGTGGGCAACCCGTTCGATATCCCCACCACGCGCGCCATCATGTTGATCCGCGCCAACACCCTCGCCCGTGGACATTCCGGGATTCGTCCCGCCACGCTGCAACTGCTGGTGGACATGCTCAATACCGGGGTTCATCCGGTCATCCCCGAAAAGGGATCCCTCGGCGCGAGTGGCGACCTGGCTCCGCTGGCGCACATGGCGTTGCCCATCATCGGCGAGGGGACGGCTGACTATCGGGGAGAGATCGTTTCCGGGGCGGAGGCTTTCAAGCGGGCGGGACTAAAGCCGATCACGCTCGCGGCAAAGGAAGGTCTCGCGCTGACCAACGGCACGTCGGTGATGACGGCTTTGGGCGTTCTGCAAACCCTTCGCGCCGAGCGTTATAGCCAGACGGCGGACATCGCGGGCTGCCTGAGTCTCGAAGCCTTGAACGGAACCGACCTTGCCTTCGATGAGCGCATCCACAACCTGCGACCGTATCCGCGCCAGAAGGAATGCGCCGCCTATTTGCGGAGCCTGTTGAAGGACAGCCAGTTCACGCGCGAGCATACTTCGCTCAACGTGCAGGATGCCTATACCCTGCGCTGCATGCCTCAGGTGCATGGCGCAGTACGCGACGCGATTGCCTACTCGCGCTGGATTTTTGAAATCGAATTGAATGCCGTCACCGATAACCCGCTAATCTTCATCGACGACAGAGACGAAATCACCGTCCTTTCGGGCGGAAACTTCCACGGCGAACCGCTGGCGATTGCGATGGATTACCTTGCCTTTTCGGTCGCGGAGTTGGGCAACATCTCGGAGCGGCGTATCATGCGCCTGACGGACGAATGTTCCAACACCCACGTCCTGCCCGCTTTTTTGACGAAGCAGGGCGGACTGAACTCCGGCTTCATGATTTTGCAGTACACCGCCGCCGCGCTTGCAACCGAGAACAAGGTGCTTTCGCACCCCGCCAGCGTGGACACGATTCCGACTTCGGCGAATGTGGAGGATCATGTCAGCATGGGGGCGACGGCTGCGCTCAAACTGCGGAGTGTGCTGGACAACGTCGAGCGGATTCTGTCCATCGAGTTGATGTCCGCCGCCCAGGGCGTGGACTTCCGCCGCCAGTCCGTCGGCTTGGACAAGACCCTCGGTCAGGGAACGCGCGGAGTCTACGCGTTGATCCGCGGGCATATCCCGTTCATCGAGTCCGACACCACCATGGCGGGATATATCGAGAAGACCCGTCAGTTGGTTGCCAGCGGGTCGTTAATTCAAAAGGCAGACAAATGAGCCTGTCGTAAAGCGCCTTCACTTCAACGTGTGGATGAACGCCACAATCTGCCAGATTTGCTCGTCCTTCAACGTGCCCTGCCACCCAACCATCGAAGTCCCCGGCACGCCTTTGGAGATGCGCCAGAAGATGTAATCGTCGCCGACGGTCGCCGCAAGTTGGGGAAGATTCTTCGGCTTTGGACTCAGCCCCGCGCCAGCGGGACCGTCGCCGTGTCCCCGCTCACCGTGGCAGGACATGCAATAGACTTTGTAAACCTCCCCGCCCGCCGCAGCCGCATCCGCACCCAGCGGGTTGGTCTTGCCCACAAATTCAGCGGGGATGGCTTCGGGAGTCGCAGTAACTTCCGTCCCACCGCAAGCTGACAGCACAAATACGGCAAAGGTCAAAACAGCAAACAAGTTTTTTTTCATTAGTACTCCCATTTTATTCCATCCAGATTGTTCTATCTTCAAACGACGGGCGCGGTGGATATTCACCAACAACTTCGGGGTAGCCGATATAGAGAAAGCCGGCAATGTGCTGGTCTTCTGCAAAACCCAGGAACTCCTTTACCTTTGCATCGCGCGCCCATTCGCCCGTGCGCCAGATTGCGCCAAGTCCCAGCGCGTGGGCGGCAAGCAAAATATTCTGACAGGCAGCGGAAGCGGCGGCATGGTTTTCCATCTCGATGATTCTCGTCTCTGTCGGTTTATCCACGCCAACAGCAATGACGACGGGAGCGCGAAGCGGCAAGCCTCGGGTCTTGTCCAGGCCTTCGGGCGGCAGATCAGGCTGACGGGCGGACAGCGAAGCCGCCATCACATCGCCCAGCTTGTTCCGTCCGCCGCCGGTCAACACCACAAAACGCCACGGTCGCACCTTGTGATGGTTGGGGGCATTGTTACCGGCATCCAAAAGTTTTTCGATCAGGTCGCGCGGCAAAGCATCCCCCTTGACCTTTCCAACAGAATGCCTGGTTTTAATTGTTTCCAATATGTCCATTTTTCCTCCGTGTCAAAGACGCTTGCGGGTAAAATTGTCTTACCATGAAAATATTTTACTCCGATACGCACCGCAAACACCAGCCGTCCTTCGAGGTCTTCGACGGCGGAAAGCGCGTGCCATACCTCGAAAACGCGGATCGCATGGATCGCATCCTGGACGCACTTTCCAAAACCGATTGGGCTGAGTTGATCCCGCCAATTGATTTTGGACTCGACCCGATTCTTGGTGTGCATGACCGGGATTACATCTCCTTCCTCGCTTCATGCTGGACCGAGTGGCTGGCTCTCGACCCGACAGTTGCGGCGTCGCCCGGGGAGAATGCCTTTCTCCCTGCCACCTTTGCCTTGCGACGAAAGCCGTCGCGTGTGCCATCGCAACTGCTGGGCAGGGCGGGATATTACATCATGGACCTGTCCGCGTGCATCGTGGCTGGAACATATGAGGCGGTTTTGGCATCCGCCAACTGCGCCCTGAGCGCAGCGGATTTTGTATTCCGCAATCAACAATCTGCATTTGCTCTGTGCCGTCCGCCGGGACATCACGCTGGCAAAGATTATGCGGCTGGATATTGTTTTGTCAACAACTCATCGGTTGCCGCGAACTGGCTTTCGTCAAAGGGACGAGTCGCCATCCTCGACATCGACTATCACGCAGGCAACGGCACGCAGGACATTTTCTACGAGCGCGCCGACGTGCTGACCATCTCACTTCACGGCGACCCAGATTTCGAGTATCCGCATTTCATCGGCTTCGCCGAAGAAACCGGCGCGGGCGCGGGACTTGACTTCCACAGGAATTTCCCGCTCCCCAAAGCCACCGGTGACGAAGGGTACCTGTCCGTGCTGGACGAAGCCTTGAAATTGATTCGGGATTTTGCGCCGAATTACCTTATCGTCCCCACTGGCATGGATACCTTCGAGGGCGACCCGCTTGGCTCCTTCAAAGTCACCCGCGCAGGGTTTGCGGAAATCGGTAAACGGATTGCCGCACTCCACCTGCCCGCCGTCGTTGTCATGGAAGGCGGCTATGCCAACGCCGCACTCGGCGAGAACATCGTCACTTTATTGGAAAATTTCAAATAACCCAAGCGGAGTCAACGACTCCCGTCGTTGACTATCGAAAGTCAGAGACTTTCGACTCCAGAGCACAAGAGGTCAAATGAAAACAAGAGCCTTTCCTTTACTGGTTTTCGTCCTGTCTGCCCTGGCTTGCAACATGCCTTCCTTGCAAGTCATCACCCCAACACCCACCGAAACACAAACACCCGCCTTTACCTCCACGCCCGAAGCGACGTTCACCTCCACCGTCACGTTGACCCCAACCATCGCTTTCACTCCTACCATCACCCTGACCCCAACCATCTCTGCCACGCCGACCTTCGCCTTCCCGAAGGTGACTGTCAACAAGCAGGCGCATTGCCGGTATGGTCCCTCGGTGGCTTTCCTTCACGCCGCAGACCTCTATCCCGGTGACATAGGTTCTGTGAACGGGAGATTCGAGTACAGCGGCTGGCTTTACATCAAATTCGACAAGTTGAAATATTACTGCTGGGTTGCCCCCTCGGTGGTGGATGTGGCCGGCGACATCACCACCCTGTATTACACCGAGCCTGATCTGCAATCCGTCGGCTACAGCAATTATGGTCCGCCCGGAAACATCCAAACCGTCCGCAATGGAGACGAAGTGACCATCACCTGGGATCAGGTGGAAATGACAACCGACCACGACCGCGGCTATCTCATCATCGCCTTCGTCTGTCAGGATGGAAACTACCTGTGGTGGACAGACTCCACCGATGACCAGTACACCACCAGTTACACCGTGCGGGACGAGGCTGGCTGCCCCGTGCCATCGGAAGGCGTTTTATACACTGTTGAAAAACATGGTTTCTCGAAACCGGCGCAAATTCCCTGGCCTCAACCGTAAAAAAAGGCGGATGCAAATCGCATCCGCCAAAACGTTTACGTCACGCCCGCTTTTTTCATCGCAATTTCCAGCGTATCCATTGTGGCAGGCTTGATGATGACCGCCTGCGCGCCGCCGCGCATCACGCGATGACGCGTTTCGGGCTGGTCGTCCGAGGTGACGACCACCACAGGAACTTTCATCAGGCGTGGTTCGCGCCGCAGGTAGGCAAGAATTTCCGTCCCGTCCACTCCGGGCATGTTAATGTCGAGACAGATAAACCGCGGAACAAAACTTCCCAGCAGCGAAATCGCCGCGCTCGAACCATATGCCACCCGCGCGGGCAAATCCAAAACGTCCAGCATTTGTTTCAGGGCGTCCGCTGTATTGCGGTTATCGTCAATAACCAAACCATCCATTTTAGTCCTCCAAAATTATTTTACCCATCACCAAAATATCATAGCCCGGCAGTTTCGACACAGAGTCTTGAAAGCCACTGTCGGCTAGTAATTCAAAAAGGGGGGCGAGCAAATCGCTTTCAGCGTGTTCCTTCGGAATGACCAGATCATATCGTTCCTGAAACAACGGGACGAAGTCCAGTTTCAATGCCTGCGCTGCGGCGGCGATTCCCAGCCCGCAATCGGCGCGACCCGAAGCCACAGCAGAGGCAACTCCCAGATGGGTGTATTCCTCCTGAGTATATCCGAGAATCGAATCAGGAGACATCCCCATTAAGTTCAAATGATAATCCAACAGGACGCGGGTTCCCGCTCCACGCTGACGGTTGACAAACTGGACCTCAGGCTTGGTCAGGTCACCCAGAGCTTTGATTCCCTTTGGGTTTCCCTTCCTCACCATCAAGCCTTGATCGCGTCCGACGAGCGCAACAACTTTCACGGGGATATTCGGCATGTACTGGCGGATGTACGAAATGTTGTACTCGCCAGTTTCCGGATTCAAAAGATGTGACCCTGCCAGATGCGCTTCGCCGCGACGCAGCGCCACCAGCCCGCCCTGTGAGCCGACATTGGCAGAAGCCAACCGCCGCTCATGCTCGGCGAGGAATTGCGCCATCAAATCCAGCGTGAGGTCATGCGAGCCGATGCAGAAAATCGTACGGTCAATTTCAGCCCTGCTTCGATATAAATGGACTTTGACCTGCTCGCCCGCATCCATGCCTTGCACGCCGCTGGGAAGCAAAGCCAGCCCGTCCGCTTGAACCAGCGAGGTGATGACTCCCGCTCCACGCGAGAGCGGCGCGGCGAGAAGCTTACCGCCCACCTTGCCAACCGCCACGCGGACGTAATCGTCGTCACCCGCGGGAGAGACCAGCTTCCGGGTCAGGGTCGCGGTCTCGGTCGGCAACTCCAGCGGACGCCGCCCAAGCCACTTCGCCAGGACAGGCTCCGCGAAAATATCCACAGTCAGCGCGGCAGAGACGGGGTAGCCGGGGACACCGATAATCGGGACGACGGACGATGGACGGTGGACCGTGTCGGTCTTCGGTCCACGGTCTACGGTCCCTAGAATCACAGGATGCCCAGGTCTCACCGCCACACCATGAACCAGAAGCGTGCCGAGTTTTTCAACCACGCGCGATGAGAAATCTTCCGCGCCGGCAGAGGAACCGGCGTTGAGCAACACAAGGTCGTGGGTTTGCGCGGCTTCCCGCACGCGCTCGCAGATAAGGTTGAAGTCATCTTTGGTGATCGGGTAACGGGTCGGCTCGCCGCCCATCGCTTTGACCTGAGCCGCCATCACCAGCGAGTTGTATTCGAGGATGTCGCCCGATTTCAGTTTGGAGCCAATCGGGACGAGTTCCGTGCCAGTCGGCAGAATGGCGACCTTCGGCTTGCGCGCCACTTTGATGGTCTGATGACCCGACGCGGCAATTGCGCCCAAGTCGGCGGGGCGGAGGGAATGCCCGGCAGGCAGGACAAGCTGCGTGGCGACGATGTCCTCTCCCAGCGGGCGGACATGACTCCACGGGGCGACGGCGGCACGGATGCGAATTGATCTCGGCTTGCGAATATCTTTGGTGATCTGATCGTTCTCATCCAGCGACTCAACGTTCTCGATGGGAATGACTGCATTTGCCCATTCGGGCAGGGGATCACCGGTATCCACATATTGAGCTTCGGGTCCAATGTACAAAGCGACCGGCGCGGAAGGCATCGCTCCACTTGTGGCAACCGCGCGGACGGCGAAACCGTCCATCGCCGAAGCGTGATAATGTGGCGAGGAAATCTCTGCCCAAATCGGTTCGGCGGTGATACGCCCGAGGGCGTTTTCATCGAGCAAAATATCTTCCGTGCCGAGCACGCGCCACAAGTCCGCGTCCTGCAAGGCTTGACGCAGGCGGGACTGGGCTTGAGAGAGGGGGATGTCGTGAAGGTAGACTGACATGGGATTTACGATTTGTGATTGACGATTGGAGTAATTAGAGATTAGTAATTGGAGATTGGTGATTACCAATTACTATTTACCAATTACCTTACTGAGTCCATTGCCGCGCCGAGGCGTTTGATGATTTCATCCACTTCGGCTTCAGTGATGGAAAGCGGTGGAGCAAAAGCGAGTGTGCTGCCAAGCGGACGGGTGCGGAGTCCGCGTTCCTGTGCGGCTTTGAAAATTTGCATGGTGCGGGCGGGGTCGGCGGTTTTGGTCTCCTTGTCTGAGACGATTTCCACGCCGCAGACCAAGCCAAGTCCGCGCACGTCGCCGACAAAGGGGAATTCTATCAGGGTCTTTAATCCGTCGAGCAGGCGGTTGCCCAACTCGCGGGCGCGCTTGGGGAATTCCTCGCGCTCCATGATTTCGATGTTTTTCAGTCCAACCGCACAAGCCATGGCGTGACCCGAATAAGTAAAGCCATGCATATAGGCTTCGGTGTCGGCGGCGGATTCCATCGTCTCGCGGATCTCGTCCGAGATTTGGATGCCGCCCAGTTGAGCGTATCCGCTGGTGATGGCTTTGGCAAAGGAAAGGATGTCGGGCTTGACGTTCCAGTGCTTGAGCGCGAACCATTCACCCGTGCGCCCAAAGCCCGTGATGACTTCGTCTGAAATGAAGAGGACTTCATACTTATCGCAAATCGCGCGGACAAGCGGGAAGTAATCGGCGGGGGGAACAATCACGCCGCCCACGCCCATCACGGGTTCGGCAATGAACGCGGCAACGGTATCCGCTCCCTCGCGCAGAATGGCTTCTTCCAATTCACGCGCCGCAGCCTGACCGGCAGTTTCGCCATCTTTCAATGTGCCTTCGTAGCGATACGGATTTGGCGCGGGGATGTGGACAAATCCTTCCACTTTGGGACCAAACATGGTGTGATATTTTTCCAACCCCGTGGCGAAAGTCCCCGCGAGGGTGACGCCGTGATAGGCTCCCTTGCGGGCAATCACCTTGTACTTGCCGGGCTTACCCTTGCGCTTCCAATAATAACGGGCGGTCTTGAATGCCGAGTCGTTTGCTTCCGAACCGCCAGAGGTGAAGTGTGTGGTGTTCAAACCCTCATAGGCAAAGCCAGCGAGTTTCTCCGCCAGTTGAATGGACGGCAGATTGGTCATGCCTGCAAAATTGGAAGTGAACGACATCATCTTCATTTGCTCATATGCGGCTTTGGCAAGTTCCTCGCGCCCATAGCCTGCGTTGACGTTCCACAGCCCCGCCATGCCGTCGAGGATTTTCTGTCCGTCGGTGGTGTAGAGCCAGACGCCCTCACCGCGTTCAATCACCAGCGGGTTGGCATGGTTTTTGGGGTGATAGGTGGGGTGTAGTTGCTTTTTGTCTTTTTCGATCCAGGTTTTTGTTTGATCGGTCATTGTCATCTCCAATTTTTGTTTTAAGGTTTAAAAGTTGGAAGGTTTCCAAGTTGAAACATTCAAACTTGCCAACTTGTTAACCTAAAACCTCAACATCATGCGGACCAGACTCCCGCAGCCCCGCGCCAGTCATCCGCACCATGATTGCCTTTTGCTGAAACTCTTCGATGGAGTTTGCACCGCTGTAGCTCATGCCTGATTGCAAGCCACCGACGAGTTGTGTCAGCACTTCACGCGCGCGTCCGCGATATGGGACGGCAGCCTCAACACCCTCGGCGACGTATTCTTCGATTTCCTCCTGCGTGATGTCGTTGCCTTCCTTGCGGTCGCGGACAATCTTGGCTTCGCGCGACGCCATGCCACGGGAGGCTTTGTAGCGGTGTCCCTTGCGGGTCATGACCAAGCCTGGACTTTCGTCGGTGCCAGCGAGCAGGCTGCCAATCATGACGGTTTGCGCGCCAGCGGCGATGGCTTTTGCCACATCCCCGGGCTGGCGGATGCCGCCGTCAGCGATGATCGGGATGCCATATTCGCCCGCGGCTTTGGCACACTCGATGACGGCGGTCAACTGTGGGACGCCCGAACCTGCCACCTGCCGTGTGATGCAAATCGAGCCAGGTCCCACGCCGACCTTCACCGCATCCACGCCCACATCGATCAGGCGTTTGGTTCCGTCCGCAGTGGCGACGTTGCCGCCGATGATTTGCGCGCCAGGGAATTGCCTGCGAATATTTTTTATCATCTCAATTTCGAGGTTTGAGTCACCGTGGGCAATGTCCACGACGATGCAATCGGCTCCAGCCTGCAAAGCAGCTTCGACACGACGCATTTCCTTGTCGCGCACGCCAACAGCCGCACCGACAGCCAGCCGCCCCTTTGAGTCCTTCGTCGCCTTTGGGAACTTGGTAATCTTCATGATGTCCTTCAACGTCACCAAGCCCTTGACCTTGCCATCCGCATCCACCAGCGGAAGTTTTTCCACGCGATATTCATGAAGAAAACGCTCGGCTTCCTTGAGGTTGGTGTTGGGCGGAGCCGTCTTGACAGGGCTGGTCATGACCTGTTTGACACATTTGCTGTCATCGGATTCAAACAGCAGGTCGCGGGTAGTGACAATGCCAATCAGCTTTTCGCTGGCATCAAGGATCAGGATTCCGCCCGTGCCTGTTTCGTCCACCACACGTTTGAGGTCGCCGACGGTGTTGGCTTCTGTCATGGTGATGGGCTTGTCCACGATGAAGGACTCGGCTTTCTTGACCCGCTCGATGTGGCGCACTTGCTCAGGAATGGTCAGGAAGCGATGAATCATGCCGATGCCGCCTTCACGCGCCATGGTGATCGCCATCTCGCTTTCGGTGACCACGTCCATGTTGGCAGAGACCAGCGGAATCTGCAAGGTGATCTGCTTTGTCAATTTGGTTTGCGTTGAAAGCAGGCGGCGCGAGTCCACTTCGGAGTATTGCGGTACGAGTAAAACGTCATCGTAGGTCAGGGCAGTTTCCTGTAGAATCTTCATGATTTTGCTCCTCTGAATTGAGTCGGGCGATATTATAATGCGTGGCGGTTCGTGTGTTGGGATATTGGTAAATTGGTGAGTGGTCAAAACTGTCGGCTTGGAAAATGTTTGGGCGGGCTGGCAGGCAGAATGGGGCGGAGTCTGCTCGAATGGAGAGTCAAGGTTTGAGAGTCAGATAAGGCTTTCGCGTGGACAATATCCACGAGTCAGTATTCAAAAAAGAGGTAATCATATGACAGTTATCGCAGTGATCGGTTCGCAGTGGGGGGATGAGGGGAAGGGCAAGGCAGTGGATTTTCTGGCGGAGCGCGCAGATTATGTGGCGCGGTTCAACGGCGGGAATAACGCAGGGCATACGGTCATCAACCAGTTTGGGACGTTCAAGATTCATCTCGTCCCTTCGGGGATTTTCGCGCAAAACACGACGGGCTTGATCGGCGGCGGCGTGGTGATCGACCCGCAGGTGTTGCTCGAAGAAATCGAGATGCTCAACAAGGCTGGCGTGGGCGTGGACGGTCGCTTGTGGGTGTCGCCGCGTTCGCACCTCATCATGCCGTATCACAAGATTTTGGACGGCTTGTACGAAGAGGCAAAGGGCAAGGGTGCGACGGGCACGACGCGGCGTGGGATTGGTCCCGTGTTTGCGGACAAGGTCAGCTACAACGGAATCCGCTGGACGGATTTCACCAGCGATATGTTCGAACAGCGGCTGGAAGTACAACTGACTTTGAAGAACAAAATCATCGTGGCGCTGGGCGGCGAGGCGTTGAAGTTCGAAGCTGTGCGCGACGAGTATCGCGGCTATTACGCCAGGTTGAAGCCGTACATCCGTGAGTTGTTTTCCATCGTACAGGACGGCTTGAAGGCTAACAAGATCTTTTTGCTCGAACAGGCGATGGGCACCTTTTTGGACACGGACTGGGGAACCTACCCCTTCGTGACCGCCTCGACCACCATCCCGTCGGCGGCGTCGGCTGGACTCGGCATCCCGCCAAAGTACATCAACAACGTAGTCGGCGTGACCAAAGCCTACACCACACGTGTCGGCGGCGGACCGCTTCCCACGGAAATCCACGACACCGAAAGCGAAGTTTACAAGAAGTTCGGCGAAGTCGCCGCAACCACGGGACGCATCCGCCGCGTGGGCTGGCTGGATTTGGAGATCGTCAGGACCGCCGCACAGTTGAGCGGCATGACCGAAATCTGCCTGACCAAGCTGGACGTGTTGAGCGGCTTGAAGGAGATTCAAGTCTGCGCGGGATACAAGTTGAACGGGGAATCAGTCCGCTATGCCGATGTGGACGCCTACGGCTTGGACAAAGTGGAGCCAGTTTACAAGTCGCTCCCTGGCTGGAGCGAGGACATCACTCAGGCGCGGACATTTGAAGACCTGCCCGCGAACGCGCAGAACTACGTAAAAATGATCGAAGACGCGGCGGGAGTCCCTGTGAAGATGATTGGGGTAGGTCCTGAACGGGAGGCGACGATTAGAAGGTAGGTGATTCCGTTGACTGTCACCTTCAGGGTGACAGTCAACTTTTTTTCAAACACAGCATATCGTGTGGGGATTTTTCAGTGCTATACTCGGCGGGGTTTGCGCAAATTCTCACAACACAGGAAACTACATTGAAAAAATATCGCTCCAAAATCGGTTTGATTCTGCTGTCTTTCATTGCCTTCATCTCGCTTGGGCTGCCGGACGGACTCCTCGGGGTGGCATGGCCTTCGATCCGCGAGACGTTTTCGCTGCGGCTCGATGCGCTGGGTATTCTTTTGGTTGCCAGCACCACGGGGTACATCGTCTCCAGCTTTCTCAGCGGCAAGCTGATTGCCAAACTGGGTGTGGGCGGGACGCTCGCTGCCAGCTGCTTCCTCACAGGCGCGGGACTGATCGGCTACACCCTTGTCCCCCAGTGGTGGACGATGGTGGCGTTGGGGCTGGTTGCCGGGCTGGGGGCCGGCGCGATCGACGCAGGACTCAACACCTATGTCGCCTCCAACTTTGGGGAAGGATTGATGCAATGGCTGCACGCCAGCTTCGGGGTCGGCGTCACGCTTGGTCCCATCATCATGACCGTCGGCTTGAACTGGTTCAATTCCTGGCGCTGGGGATACCGAAACGTCGGCGCCGCCCAAATCGTACTCGCTCTATGCTTCGTGTTGACCATCTCCATGTGGCGGCAAACTTCGGATCATCCTGAACAGGAAAATTCCCGCATCACCGATTACAAAACGCCGCTGACGGAAACCCTTCGCCATCCCATGATCTGGATGAGCCTGCTTTTGTTCTTCATCTACACGGGTGTCGAGGTCTCGTTCGGAAGCTGGACATACTCGCTCCTGACCCTTTCACGAGGAGTGCCGACAGAGGTGGCTGGGCTTTGGTCTGGCAGCTACTGGGCGACCTTCACACTCGGACGATTCCTGGCAGGCATCCTGACCCGCCGCTTCGGGATCAAAAAACTGCTGGTCACGGGACAACTGGCTGCGCTCTCTGGGGCGATTCTCCTGTGGTGGAATCCCTTCCCCACGGCAAGCATCATCGCCGTCTCCATCATCGGATTTGCGCTGGCGCCCATCTTCCCCGGCCTGGTATCCACAACCAGCTCCCGTGTGGGCGAACATCACGCCGCCAACACCATCGGGATGCAGATCAGCGCCGCCGGGTTGGGCGGAGCCGTCATTCCGGGGCTGGCTGGTGTGCTCGCCCAAAACATCTCCCTGGAGGCAATTCCTGTCTACCTCACATGTCTGTTCGGAGTTCTAATCGGGCTTTATTCCCTGACTTCCCTCAAGCCCTAAAAAGCTGATTCCCCTTTACACTAATCCAAGCTCAGCTCTTTTGATAAAAACCCTTTACAACATGCTATACTCACCCCATGCTAAAAATAAAATTCAACTGGGACCCCGCCAAGGCAGAAAAGAATCTCCTCAAATACGATGTCAGCTTTGACGAGGCATCCACGATCTTCAATGATCGGCTCGCGCTCTACTTTGACGATGTCGAACATTCTCAAAAGGAAAAGCGGGAATTCGTCATTGGCAGGTCAACCACACGCCAAAGACTCCTGACCTGCTTCATGGTCAGAATGGGCGACACGGTCAACATTATTAGCGCGCGCACTTCCACCCATGCTGAGAGACAAAACTACGACGAAAACTCTGACACTAAACATCGAGCAAGGAAGCATCGCGTCCACGCCAAATGATGAGCTCTTCTTGGTGAAATAAAAATCGGCAGTCACTTTATCGTGACTGCCGATTTTTATTGTCAAATTTCTACTTCAACCCAAACGAAGCCATGACCTCGGCGCGGACGGAGATCTGCCCTGCGCTAAGCGGACCGTCATCCAGCGTGGGGGATTCGCCTTCAACTGGCGCCACATTTTGGAACGAATTTGACGTCATCAGATTTTGATTTGATCTGTGCCCATACCACCACCAGCCTCCGCCGTAGAAATTGGACTGGGTATTTTCGTTGATGGTCAGGACGCAACCAACTTCAGCGCCTGCGGCGGTTGAAAGGGCATCCGCCTTTTCCCGTGCGGCTTTCATCGCGGCTTCGCGCGCCTGGTCGCGGTACTTCCGCAGTTCGCTGGTATAAAACTGAACGTCCACCACTTCGTTTGCGCCCGCCTGAAAGGCAGCGACAATAGCGTCGTTGGATTTGGTCACATCGCGCATCGTGACCTCGATGATGTTATGGATTCGATACCCTTTGATGCGGAGCGAGTCATAATCCTCGTGTAACGGATCAATGGTGTACCAGTCGGTCGTAATGTCTTTTGCTTCGACACCCTGCGATTTCAACGCCTTGACGACCTGCTTGATGGTGGCCGAGTTCTTCGCCTGTGCCTCCTTTGCTGATTTGCCATTGGATTCCACGCCCAATTTGATGAGGGCGCGGTCAGGCGTCACATTGACCACCGCCACTCCGCTGACTTGGACGGATCGGCTGGAGTCACATTTGACAGGCTCAAGCGGTGGGGTTGGTTGGGCGGTTGGGGTGGGTGTTGCCGCACGGACGTTGAAACTCGGCAAGCCAACGCTAAAGAGGATGAAAATCAGCATGCAGGCGAGAACGGTATTGACGACGGTTGAAAACTGTTTCATGGGAATCTCCTGTTGTGCAAGTGGTATCTTGCCAACATCTTATTCCCCCAGCGTGTCAGGGCTGTGTCAGGTTTTGGGCAGTTTCAGGGCTTTGCTCATTTTGTTCCGTCGGGGGCTAAGCCCCCGACGGAACCTTGAGTCTTTGTCAGCCAAAATGTAATCGTTGTCCCCCCGCCTTCGATGCTTTGCGCGGAGATACGTCCGCCGTGAGCGGTGACCAGTGCGCGGGCGATGGCAAGCCCCAACCCCGTGCCGCCGCTGATTCGGTCACGAGAGGATTCGACGCGGTAAAAGCGGTCGAAGATAAAGGGCAAGTTCTTTGCAGGAATGCCTGTCCCCGAATCACTGACCGAGCATTCGACGCCGTCTTCTTTTGCTTTGACCTCAACCGTAACAACTGATTGGGCTGACGAATGACGGATGGCATTGTCCAACAAGTTATTGAGCACCTGTGAGATGCGGTCTGGGTCGGCTGAGACGGGACAGGTATCACCCACCACCTTCAACTCAACTTGCTGACGCGAAGCCATCAGGCTTAGGGTTTCGCAACGCATCCGCGCCAGTTCGGTCAAGTCCAATTCTTGAAAGTTCAATTGAAGCGCGCCTGCGTCCGCGCGGGTCAAGACAAGTAGTTCATTGACCATGCGAATCAGGCGGTCTGTCTCGTGCATCATGGAAGTCAACAGTGAATTGCGTCCTTCGAGGTCGTCCAGTGCGCCGTCTTCGAGGGTTTCAATTGTGCCTTTGATAACCGTGAGCGGAGTCCGCAACTCGTGAGTGACATCCGCGATGAAGGCTTTCTTCACTTCATCGGCTTGGCGCAGATTTGAGACCATCTCATTAAAGGTCTGACTGACGCTTTGAAGTTCCGAGATATTGGTATTCGCTGAAATGCTTTGTTTGAGGTCGCCCTTTGAAACAGCGGTTGCCGCATTCGCCAATTCTTCAAGCGGCGACGATATCTTCCGCGCCAGCATCCCGCCCGCAGTCAGGGCAAGCACAAAGGCGACGAAGACAGCGCCAAGCAATTGCAAAATCAGATTCGTCGGCAGTCCGCTTGACGGCAAGGGCGTGGCAATGTAAACGATGCCCACAATCTCGCCAGTGGAGTTCTGTACAGGCGCGGCGGCATAAAGCACCTTCTGGTTTCCAAGAACTTGTCGGATGGCAGTGGCGGGAATCCCTGTCAACGCTGATTCGATTTCGGGGCGTTGAATCAAGTCACGGGGCGGAATCGGGGCAGCTCCCTCGGCTGGTGGCAGCTGAATCGTCGCGTCAGATAGAGGCAATCCCACAATGACCGCGCCACTTTCCCCGATCAGGCGTGTATGAACTCCAGGTGCTACGTTCGACGTTTGCAGATAAGGTTCAGCGGGCTGGGTCGGGAGCGGCGAATCCCCCAAGCCCGCCGCAATGAGCTTTGCCTGCGCCAGAAGATTTTCGCGTTGGGTGTTGACGTAAAGCCCGCTGACCGCCAGCCAGACCAACGCGCCCGCGAGGGTCATGCCGAGGAACAGCACGATCAGATAGTTGAGGGAAAGGCGCGCGCGGATGGTTTGCATGTCAGTTGACTCGATAGCCGAGTCCGCGCACCGATTCGATGCAATCAGCCTCGGCGGAAACGGCGCGAAGTTTTGCCCGCAGGCGTTTGACCGCGCTATCCACCGCGCGCGTGTCGCCGACGTAATCGTAGCCCCAGGCTTGTTCGAGCAGACGCTCGCGGGTCAGCACCCGCCCAGAGTTGAGCAACAGCCGATGGAGCAGGTCAAACTCGAGCCTGGTCAACTCGATGGGCGAATCGTCAACAGCGACGGAGCGGCGCTCGACATCCATCAGCAGGTTTCCAGGTCCGCGCAGCAAGGTGGACGATTCTTCATCGCCTCCTTTTTCTGTGCGACGCAGCACGGCTTTGATTCGCGCCATCAACTCACGGACGCTGAACGGCTTGGTGACATAATCGTCCGCGCCGATCTCAAGCCCAAGCACGCGGTCGAGTTCCTCGCCCCGCGCCGTGATCATGATGATTGGCACGTCGCTGGTCTTGCGAAGCTCGCGGCAGACATCGAGTCCGTCCACTTCGGGAATCATCAGATCGAGCAGGATCAGGTCGGGCTGGGACTCGCGGGCAAGGCGCAACGCCGCGCGACCGTCCGCCGCCACCTGCACATCGTACAGGGCTTTGCGGAGGTTGTAGGCAAGCAAGTCTGTAACGGACGGTTCATCATCCACGACAAGAATGCGGCTGGGCATGGTCGGAGCATATCACAAATTTGTGGCAGGATTGTGTCAGGACGCTTTATAATTTATAGAAAATCAGACCTCCGAGGTTTTCGAAACCTCGGAGGTCTATTAAAGGAAAAACAATGCAACTCTATTTCATCCGACACGGACAATCCATCAATAATGAGAACGCAGCCAATAATGTATACAAGGAAAACCCAGACCCATTTTTGACCGAGAAAGGGCTCGAACAGGCGGAGGTCCTGGCGAAGTATCTCAAGGAAAACCAGACTATCACCAATGATAAATCGTGGAACTCGCAAAACCAGCACGGCTTCGGCTTGACCCACATCTATTGCAGCCTGATGGAACGCGCCGCGATGACCGCCGCTCCGACAGCCCGCGCTTTGGGACTCCCATTTGCGGCGTGGAAGGACATCCACGAGGAAGGCGGAATCTACGCCCGCGAAAAAGACGAGGAGAAAAAGGGACTTCCAGGCAAGCCGCGCTCCTTCTTTGAAAAACATATCCCCGAATTAAATCTGCCAACTGACCTCGACGAATCGGGCTGGTGGAACCGTCCATTTGAATCAGACGAGGAACGCCAGCCGCGAGCGGACCGTGTCCTCGCGGAATTGCTCGCCCGTCACGGCGACAGGGAAGGTCAGCCCGAAGAGCGGGTCGCCCTCGTCAGCCACGGCGGATTCTTCATGCGCTTCATGTGTTCCCTGCTCAAACTCCCCTGGCGGCAGGGCGCGCATGACATGAGGTCGTGGTTCCTGCTCAACAACTGCTCCATCAGCAGATTCGACATCAGCAAGGAATGGGGCATCACGGTCTGCTACCTGAACCGGACCGACCATTTGCCGTCGCATTTGATAAGCGAGTAAAATGGAGTTGGCAAGTTCTACTTGCTGACTGTCCAGAAGTAGAACTTCTGGACTCCAAATTAAAATTTCCCTCGGAGGTAAAAATGAACTGGATCGTATGGATTATCTTTGGCGCGCTGGCTGGCTGGATTGCCAGCATCATCATGAAGAAGAACAAGAGGATGGGCGCGATTGCCAACATCGTGGTCGGTATTCTTGGCGCGTTTATTGGCGGCTACATCATGGAGTTCTTCGGCGCACAGGGCGTCACAGGCTTCAACTTTTACAGCTTCTTTGTGGCGGTTCTCGGCGCGGTGGTTTTGCTCTGGGTCGTGGGATTCTTCACCCGCCGCCGCTAACACTGCAAAGCCAAAATACAAGCATCAAAAGCCGCACATTTCGAAATGTGCGGCTTTTGATGCTTTCGGCGATTAATTTTTGTTGGTTCGCCAGGGAATTCACCGATAGACCAGCGCTCAATATCAAAATAACACACCTGCTTGTTTTTAGCTCCGATAAGTTGTATAGTAAGTGCACATCGACAATCATATGGGTGAATCCTCTCCTCCCAATCCCATAAAGCAATTTACCGGCACGCTTGGCGAGTTGAGCAAGTCCGTGGCTGCCATTCTTGCCTACCTGTCAGCCATTGGTGGTATCTCACCCGAATATCCCGAGACTGTTGCGGCATTGACGGTTGTCATTACCACAGTCGCCCTTTGGGTCTGGCGATTACCGCGCATCACCCAAAAACAACCACACCCATCCAGCAAAGACCTTCTAATCGTCGGAAAAACCAAGTCTGATCAGGCTGGATACTTATGGGCGCCATTCCTGTCTGCAAATCGGGATTCATATGCATTGTCTCTGGCGCGCCGTAGAGGGGAATTGATTTTACTGCTTGCATTGGCCGCCTTCGCAACTAGTTTTACGGCGGACAAGATCCAAAACATCAGAGAGGAAATAAGCGGGCTGGAGTGCTCCTACGCCAGCCAGGATAACGCGCCGAGGGTAATCATTGCCGAATTCTACGTTTTAACCGGAGATCAAACTGCATTTGAAGAAAGACTGTTTACCGAAATCCACGATCAATACCATGATTCAATTACCGTTTGCCTCTATCATAAAGTGATAAAACTTGGGAGGGAGACCGCCGAACTGGAATGGGATGATTCTGAAACAATCGTCATCTGGGGATTTTACGACGAAGCCTCTTTTGACATCCATATCAATCCAATCCATTGGGACGCCTTTGCGACAGTGATCAGCGCGCTTCCAGCAGACGCGGCAGTGCTGCAACGGGGGTCAAAGGAATACATCGCGCAAATCGTCATGGGCGAAATCAGCTATATGAGTGGGAAAAGAGTCGACGCGGTTAATCTCCTCAATGATGCAATCAGGAATGCTGTTCAACTGGAATGGGCAAAGAAGGACATGAAACCGCTGGCTGGGGCATATTACCTGCTCGCCACATTCCTGGATCCGTCCGGCGGAGGGGAAAATCCGTCTCGTGCACTTGAAGCCTATAACAACGCGCTTGCCTATGACCCGGATCTCGACGCTGCCCTGCTCAATCGCGGGCAGTTATATTCGGGGCTTAGCGAAACTCAGAAGGCAATGGAAGATTTTGACGAACTTATTAATAAGGACTCCAATCTGGCAGCCAGTGCATATATCAATCGCGCTATTCTTCAACCGACACTGCCGCAAAAGGAAAGCGACTATGCCAGCGCGATTGTTCTCGACCCGTATTTGGGGCATCTCAGCCGCGGCGTATTCAGGTACTATGAAACAAATGAGTATGCAGGCGCAATGGAAGACTTCAAGGTTGTCGTTGAAATTGAAAGGGAGGATTCTTATTTTTATCACCTGTTGGGACTGGCAGCCCTCCACGCTGGAGATTTCGACACGGCAAAGAAAGCCTATCGGGACATGCTGCCACACCTGAATTCATCGATGCGCGAGGCGTACATTGGCGAGCTTAATTTGGTTGCGGAAAACGACGAAACCTTGAAACCACCAGTCGAAGAAATCATTGACATGCTTCAAGGCGCCCGCCTGCCGTAAACCTGTCATGTCGTTCAACGGCTCTCGAGCCGACAAACCATTTACTCAAGGAGGATCACATGAAAAGAGCCAGTCCAAATCAACCGATTGCGGGGTTGCCGACAATTCCAGATATCCAATCTCCCCTGCCCGCCTGGCAACACTTCCACATATTGAAGTTCGCAGAAAGCCAAATCCACGCAGAATTGGCTCAGGCGGGCTACAAAGGACATCTTGTTGGGTTGCGTGTTGACTATGTCATAAAAAGCCCAGCCCCGCCAGACGAAGGCGAATTCACCATGTTCTATGGCTACGGCGTAAGTGATGATGGTTTCAAGGTGAAGAGCAGGCGGAAAAGCCCCCTAACTCAGGAGTTTTTTCTCAGGCTGTACGATGATTTGAGCAGCCTGATAGCGCAGAACATCTCACAGGATGTAAACGAATTCATTGTACGACTGGATGCCGCCTTGAATCCGACTCTTATGCACTACGGAGTGGTATGCCGGGTTTGCCAGGATGGGGAGTGCTCAATTCAGAATTCAGATTGCGTCGGGAAGCCGCGCTTGCTGTTTAGTGATAACAACGGCTGGCATTGTACGCACAGGGAATGCTAATTCCCCAACCCTCAACCACCCAAAAGGCAGCACAACCCCAAATGTGCTGCCTTTACTTTTGACTTCACACTCCAACTCAGTTCACCATAATTTGTTCCAATTGAAACTCCACCAGCCCGCGCAAGTCTTTTTGCTCCAAAGCCGTATGGGATATTTGACCTTCGAGCAGGAGCATGATGAAGCCGTGGATCATGCTCCACGCTGACAGCGCCACCAGGTCCGACGGTCCACTTCGCAGCACACCCGCGGCTTGATTCGCCTCCACAACGGTTTTCACCAACTGAAAGTTTCGGTGCGATTCCGCCACGAACTCTAGATATTCCTTTTCCTTCTCCAGCACGCCCGAAAACATGACCTTGAATCGGTCGCGGTCATCCAGCGCAAACTGGACATACGCCCAGGCAACCTCAATCAGTTGCGTGGACGGTTTCGCTTTATATTCCTCAGCCACCGCGCTGGCACGCTCGTACAACTGGCGAAACCCCTCGGTGGAAATTGCCGCGATCAACGACTGCTTGTCCGTAAAATGCGAATACGGCGCGGTGTGACTCACCCCCGCCCTGCCCGCCACCTTCCGCAAGGATAGTCCGCTCACGCCGTCCTTCGCGAGAATTTCCACCCCCGCCTTGATCAGCGCATTCTTCAAGTCACCGTGGTGATAGGTTTTCTTCTTTGGCATTTTTATCTCTCAATCTTGACAGTGTAAAGATTATAGATAATAATTGGGTTACTGTCAAGAAAGGATTTACCCCATGTCGGAATACCAACCCTACAAACAAGAAGTCATGGATGCCTGCCACACCCTGCTCGAGCGCGGCTACCTCAAGGAGACCGAAGGCAACATCTCTGCCCGTGTCAGCGGACAAAACGCCTTCGCCATCACGCCGTCCAATTACGACTACGCAAAAATGAAGACGGATGACATCTGCATCCTCGATTTTGACACGCAGAAAATCGAAGGCGAGATGAAGCCGTCCATCGAAAGCGGAATGCACGCGGGGGTGTACCAAACCCGCCCCGATGTACATTGCATCATCCACACCCACCAGCCCTACGCCAGCGCGCTGGCATTGATCAAAGCCCCAATTCCCGCGCTGTTCGACGAACAGGTCTCGCGGCTCGGTCGCAGTGTGGATATCATCCCCTACGCCCCGTCAGGGACGGGTTTCCTCAAAAACGCGGTCAAAGCTAAAATCAAAAATAACAACAACGCCTTCATGCTGCAAAATCACGGCGTGCTGGTCTTTGGCGTGACGATGGAACAGGCTGTTCACAACATGGCTTTGCTCGAAAAGTGTGCCCTGACCTACCTGCTCGCCCTCCTGACCGAAAAGAAAATCACGAAGATTCCCTTCCCTATCCGCGAGATTGCGTTCGCCAAGCTCCGCAAAGACGAGAAGAAATTTTCGGAACTATAAAATCTTGTTGGTTGAGTAGTCCCATGTTCGTCGGGACGTATCGAAACCAACAAATCGTAGAAATATTTCCAATCACGGATGGTCTCGATACGCCCCTCAAAGAGCATTCGGGGCTACTCGACCATCGATGAAAATATAAAACAGGATTTTTTATGAACCAACAACCTGCCATCTCTGAATACCCAAACGTGGACGAAGTCTACGCCAAACTTGAAGCCCTTGTCAGCCAGCCGATTCGCCCCGTCAACCGCGAGAAGATGAAGGAATATCTCGATTACTTCGAGACCAAATGCGTCCGCTCGAAGCAGTTCACCGACGAAGCCAAGCAGATCATCCCTGGCGGCGTGCAGCACAACCTCGCGTTCAATTATCCCTTCCCCATCGCCATCGAAAAAGCTGACGGCGCTTATCTTTGGGATGCGGACGGAAACAAATACATCGACTTCCTCCAGGCAGGCGGACCGACCATCCTCGGCAGCAACTACCTGCCCGTGCGCGAAAAAGTCATCGAGATGCTGCAAACCTGCGGACCTGTCACGGGTCTGTTCCATGAATACGAACTGAAACTCGCGCAGCAAATCCAAAAGCACATGCCTTCGATTGAGATGTTCCGCATGTTGGGTTCAGGGACCGAAGGCGTGATGGCGGCTGTCCGCGCAGCGCGGACGTTCACGAAGAAAAGATACGTCATCAAAGTCGGCGGCGCGTATCACGGCTGGAGCGACTCGATGGTCTACGGCTTGCACATCCCAGGCACGGGTCGGCTCGAAGCGAAAGGAATTCCACGCGGGACAAGCGCGTCCACACGGGAGTTCTACCCGAACGCTCTCGGGGCATTGAAACGTCAGTTGTGGCTGAACAGGCTGAGGGGCGGTACGGCGGCGGTCATCGTCGAGCCAGTCGGACCCGAAAGCGGCACACGTCCCGTCGCGAAGGATTTCAATCAAAAAGTCCGCGAGCTATGTGATGAGTTCGGTGCGCTACTCATCTTCGACGAAGTGGTTACAGGCTTCCGCCTGGGGCTTGGCGGCGCGCAGGGTTATTTCAACGTCAAGCCCGATCTCACAGTTTTCGGCAAGTGCATCACGGGCGGCTACCCAATGGCAGGCGGCGTCGGCGGACGGCGGGATGTGGTCGCCACCTTCGCAGCGGGCATCGGAGGCGTGGGCGAACGCGCTTATGTCGGCGGCACGCTTTCAGCGAATCCAATGTCGTGCGTGGCGGGTTACTACGCCCTGGTCGAAATGGAAAAGACAAACGCAGCGGCAGTCGCGGGCAGGGCTGGCGACAGACTCACCAAAGGCCTGCAAGCCATCATCGAAAAATATTCACTACCGTTTGTCGTTTACAATCAAGGCTCGATCGTGCATCTCGAAACGGCTGGCACGATGTTGCTCGACCTCAAGCATCCCATCCGCCTGTTGAAACAGCTCAAGCCGCGCAAACACATGATGGAAGAAATGGGCGCGGCGTACATGGCAAACGGCATCATCACGCTGGCTGGCTCACGCATGTACACTTCGATGGCAGACACTGACGAAGTCATCGACGATGCCCTCAATCGATTTGAAAATGTTTTGAAGGAATGCCGTGCGTCATAAACTCCTGATCCTTTCGCCAGATAGAGACAAGTACCGCGCTTTGATCAACGAAGCGCGGCTTGTTGATTTGGAATTTGCGGATCAGCCCGCGCCCGATGTGGACATCGTTTTGGGCGAACCCAAACCCGCCATCACCGTGCTCGACTCCCTCCCCGCCCTAAGCTGGTTGCAGTCCATTTGGGCTGGAGTGGAGCCTTTTCTTGATCCCGCTGCGCGCCGCGATTACGTCCTGACCAACGTCCGCGACGTCTTCGGCGGATTGATCTCCGAGTATGTCATCGGTTATTTGCTTGTGCACGAAAGAAAAATCTTTCAAAGGTTCGAAGCGCAAAAGAATAAAATCTGGGAAGACTCCGACACAGGCACCTTGCGCGGAAAAACCATCGGCTTGCTTGGCGTCGGCTCGATTGGCGCGGAGATTGCAGAAACAGCGAAGTTCTTCGGCATGACTGTCCGCGGGTACACGATGGGAAGTGAGACAAGTAAACATGTAGACAGGTACTTTCACCCTCTCGAGTCCGACGGCTCGCCGTCGGTGCAACAACGAGCTGTTGCGCTCCAGAGTTTTGCCAGCGGACTGGATTACCTCGTCAACATCCTGCCCAATACAGTGGATACACGCAGGATTATCAATGCAGAATTGTTGGACGCCCTGCCCGCCCACGCGCTCTTCATCAACGTTGGGCGCGGACAGGCGGTGGATGAATCCGCTCTGATTGAGGCACTCAACCAAAACAAAATCGCAGGTGCGGTGTTGGATGTCTTTGAGCAGGAACCGCTTTCCAAAGAGCATCCCTTTTGGACCACGCCCAACCTGCTGATGACCTTCCACACCGCTGGTCCAAGTTTTGCGGAAGACATCGCCAAAATCTTTATCGAGAATTACAGGCTGTTCGTCAAAGGCAAGCCGTTGAAATACCGAGTGGATTTTGAAAGAGGATACTAGGCAAATAAAGAATGCAAAATGTAGAATGAAGAATTTTTATTCTGCCTTCTTCATTCTACATTCCCCATTTCCTACAAGGAGCAATCATGACGACGCAATTCAAACTCTATCCCTACCGCTGGGTGGTGCTGGGGCTGTTCATGTTCATCAACCTCACCATCCAAATCCTGTGGATTTCGTACGCGCCCATCACGGGTCCAGCCGCAAAATTCTACGGAGTGACCGACCTGCAAATTGGCTTGCTTGCCATGTCATTCATGATCGCATTCATTCCGCTGTCCATCCCCGTTTCGTGGGTCATCGACACCTATGGATTCCGCCTGGCAGTCAGCATCGGCGCAATTTTGATGGGGGTCTTCGGTGTCTTGCGCGGGCTGGCTGGCGAAAATTACACACTCGTCTTGTGGAGCACGTTTGGGCTTGCCGTCTCGCAACCGTTTTTGCTGAACGCGTGGACGAAGGTCCCAGCCAATTGGTTTGCCATCGAAGAACGCGCCACCGCGGTTGGCATTGTCACATTGGGCAATCTGGTCGGCACGGCCCTCGGCATGGTGCTGACTCCCATCCTGCTTGAAAGCATGCCCATCCCCACCATTCAATTGATTTACGGAGGCGTCGCCGCGTTTTCAGCAGTCCTCTTCGTCGTCTTCGCCCGTGAGACTCCGCCCACACCGCCCTGCCCCGCCGGCATGGAAGTCCGCGCCCTGATGTTGGACGGACTCAAACATGCGTTCACGGTCAAGCCGTTTTGGTTTGGATTGCTGGTCTCATTCATCGGGCTGGGCATTTTCAACGGCATTTCCACATGGGTGGAAGGTATCGTCCGTCCGCGCGGATTTACGCCCGCAGATGCAGGCACACTCGGCGCATTGATGATCGTCGGCGGCGTGATTGGCGCAGTGGTCATTCCCGCGCTTTCCGATAAATATAGGAAACGACAATTGTTTCTTTTTATATCATTTACTGGCACAATCCCGGGTTTGATCGGCATGACCTTCGCCACATCAGCCGTCTTGTTGTTCGTGTCCGCGTTCGTGCTGGGGTTCTTCCTCATCAGCGCCATGCCGATTGCAATGCAATACGCCTCCGAAGTGACACAGCCCACCCCTGAAGGCACATCCAATGGGTTGATTCAACTCTTCGGTCAGGGCGCGGTGGTTTTCGTCTACATCATGGAAGCCATGAAAAGCGCGGACGGCTCCTTTACTCCCGCGTTGCTATTGGCGCTTGGATTGCTGGTCATCAGCATCTTCTCTGTCTCACAGATGAAAGACCCGCGGGAGCTTCAAAACAGGTAACCCCGACAGCGCCCACAGGACAAGTGAGCTGTCAGACTCCAGAGCGATAAGGAGAAACCATGACGACCACCCTAAATGACATCCGCCAAGCTGCAGAGCGGATAAAATCCTACGCCCACCGCACGCCCATATTGACCAATCAAAGCCTGAACGAGAAAGTGGACGCGCAAGTCTTTCTCAAATGTGAGAATTTGCAGAAAGTGGGCGCGTTCAAATTCCGTGGCGCGTGTAATGCGGTCTATTCTCTGACGGATGAAGAAGCCGCACGCGGAGTCTGCACCCACTCGTCGGGCAACCATGCCCAGGCGTTGGCGTTGGCGGCGAAGATGCGTGGCATCCCCGCTTACATCGTCATGCCGAACAACGCTCCGTCGGTGAAGAAAAATGCGGTGGCGGGCTACGGCGGACAAATCACTTTCTGCGAGCCGACGCTCGAAGCTAGGGAAAGCACACTGGAAAGAATCAGGCTGGAGACGGGCGCGACGGTGGTCCATCCCTACAACGACGAGCGCGTGATCGCAGGTCAGGGCACGGCTGCGCTTGAACTTTTGGAGGACGTCCCCGATTTGGATGTGATTATCGCCCCCGTCGGTGGCGGCGGACTGTTGAGCGGGACCGTCATCGCCGCGACCGAACTCAAGAAGGGAATCCGCGTGATCGCGGGCGAACCCGAAATGGCAGACGATGCCTTCCGCTCGATGCAAGCTGGCAAGATTATCCCTTCTGTAAATCCCAAAACGATTGCGGATGGTTTGCTCACTTCGCTCGGCTCGTTGACTTTCCCTATCGTCCAGCAACGGGTCGAACAGATTGTCACCGTGAGCGAGGCGGGAATCATCGAAACCATGAAGTACGTTTGGGAGCGTGCCAAGATCATCATCGAGCCGTCGTCGGCGGTGGCGATTGGCGTGTTGTGGGAAAAGAAAATCGACCTGCGCGGACTCAAGGTCGGCGTCATTATCAGCGGCGGGAATGTGGATTTGGAAAAACTGCCCTGGCAGTCCTGAATTCCCAAATTGATTGTTTCATAAAAAAACCGCTCGCGAAATTTCTTCGTGAGCGGTTCGTGTTTATCCGATCTTCCTTGCCTCCATGTAGAAACGCTTTTCGCGCGCCTCACCCATCGAGAAGGTTTTGCGCGGCAAAGCGCCATCGAGGATGACTGTCTTGAACAGGTCGGACTTGTTCATACCGGCGAGATAAAGTCCTGCGTTGCCGGGCTGTCCACCGAGACGAGTCACCACATCCGTGCCGTGGACGTAGTCGATTTTCTCCGCGCCGCCGTCTTTGAGGAAGGCGTCAAGGAAGGCTTGGATGGTGCCGACTGCCAGGTTGGATGACGCGTTGACGATCTCGATCACACCAAACTTTCCGCTGGCGACCAACCCGATGGCCTGCTTCCCGCCTCGGGCGGAGTCCACGCGCTTGACCATTTCGTCAGCGGTGGAAACTTCCGCGTAGGAGAAGTCCGCGCCGAAGGTCTTCTTCAACTCCACAAACAAATCCTTCTTCAAGCCAAACAGCACGCGATGAATCGGCTCGAACTCCAGTCCTTCGTCGTGGACGTTTTCGATCTCAACCAGCGCATAGCGTGAGGGATGATCCATGCCGACCTGCGCTTTGTTCTTTTCCCAAATGGCTTTGGCAGTGGCGAGGGAGTGATTGCCGTCGCCCATCGCAAACAACAGGACGGGCTCATCCTTGCCAATGCCATATTTCGCGGCGAAGGTTTCATGCCTGGCGAGTCCGCGCAGGGCTTCAACGATCTGGTTTTCGAACTCAGCGTTGACCGCATAACCAGCCAGATGGCCGCTGTCGAGCATCAGGTCGAAGTCGTAGATTTTTTCCAGTTTGGCTTTGGCGGCAGACAGCGGCTCGATGACCGTGCGCTGCGGGTCGTCGATCAGGACAAGGATGTGAGGCAATTCCATCGCTGCGTTCTGGCGGATCTTGATGCGCGGAGGAAGGCGGTCAACAATCGTCCCTTCGGTGGCGCGGATCAGACTCGATGAGCCTTTGTTGTAGTCGTAGCGTTCGAGGTCGAGGCAAAGGATAATGCCCTTGCGGGTCTTTCCAGCGACGGTGCGCTCGACGTAGATGAATCCCTCGCGCGGTTGGAGGATGCCCTCGTCCATGTACTTGCGCATGGCAGCCTGGATATTTTGAATTCGCTCTTCCGCGCCCGGCTTTTCGAGATGGACTTCGGGGAAGGTCAGGTTGAGGGTCGAGGGTGCATCACCGACGATTTTCTCCACCTCGTTCCAATACTCAGGCTCGGAGGTGAACTGGTCACAGGCGATGACCGCCCATTTTTTCAAGTCGGTGCCGGGCTGGGGCAAATACACTTCGGGGATTTGAATGCCGATGTCGGAAATGATTTTCATGGATTTCCTCAGGGAATCGGTAGGGGCGGGGTAACCCCGCCCCTACAGGAGATTTATTTCTTCGCGAATTCGATCAGCTTGGCGGCAACTTCCGCGCCGACACGTCCCTGGGCTTCCTTGGTGGCAGCGCCGATGTGCGGGGAGGCGATGACGTTGTCGAGCTTGAGCAGCTTCCAGTCTGTGGGCGGTTCCACGTCGAAGACGTCCACCGCCGCGCCTGCCACCTGACCGCTGGTGAGGGCGTCGCAGAGTGCGCTCTCGTCGATGATTCCGCCGCGGGCGCAGTTGACAATCCGCACGCCCTTCTTCATTTTGGCAAATTGCGCCGCGCCGATCATGTTCGCGGACTCTTTGGTCTTGGGCAGGTGCAGTCTGATGTAATCTGCCTGGGCAAACAACTCATCCAGCGCGACCATTTTGACGCCCGGCAGTTCCTTCACGTAGGGGTCGTAGGCGACCACGGTCATGCCGAGGGCGGAAGCCCGCTTCGCCACTTCCTTGCCGATGTTGCCAACGCCGATCAGACCGAGGGTCTTGCCGCCGATCTCATCGCCTTCAAAGGCTTTCTTTTCCCATTTCTCGGCTTTCATGGTGGAGGTCGCCTTGTACAGCGAGCGAGCCAGCATGAACATGTAACCAACCGCCAGCTCAGCCACCGAAGCGGAACTCGCCAGCGGGGTGTTCATCACGGCGATGCCCTTGGACTTGGCATACTCGTGGTCGATGGTATCCAAACCGACACCGCCACGGACGATCACCTTCAGGTTGGGACAGACATCGATCAGCGGCTGGCGGACCTTGGTGCGGGAGCGAACGACCATGCCGTCGTAGGCGGGCAGCACATTGGGCAGTTCTTCGGGGGTGATATCGTCACGCACGTCCACGGTCAGCCCCGCGGCGCGCATCTGTTCGATGTATTCCTTTTCGGTTTTATCGCAAATCAAAATTTTCATGGGGTTCTCCTTGTCTGGAAATTAAGAACAGGAATCAGCCGCGCTGCGGATTGATTCCTGTTGGGATAGGCAGTGTCATCACAAAGTCATTCTAACAATCAGGCATGGCTTTGTCAACGACATCCATCAGGCGGGATAAGTGCCAATTGTTCTTGTAAATATGCCCGGCAGAACGATATAATGAAAAGAAAAGCGCATTAAAACAGCACCCGATCAACAGTCAATAAAACAACCTTTCCAAACAGGAGAATCCAAATGTCCGAACTCAAACGTGCGTACAATTTCAACCCCGGTCCAGCCGCCCTGCCGCTGGAAGTCCTGCAGCAGGCTCAGGCGGAGATGCTCGACTTCAAAGGCACTGGCATGTCCGTGATGGAAATCAGCCACCGCTCGAAGGAATTCGAAGCCGTGATCCAAACCGCCGAAGCGGATCTGCGCGAACTGCTCGGCATCCCCGCGAATTACAAGGTGATGTTCCTGCAAGGCGGGGCAACTCTCCAATTTGCGATGCTGGCAATGAACCTGCGCCCCGCCGGCGCTTCCGCCGATTACATCGTGACCGGCACCTGGAGCAAGACCGCCATCAAGGAAGCAAAGAAGATCGGCACAGCCCGCGCCGCCGCCAACACCGAAGCCGAGGGCTTCAACTGTCTCCCCGCCAGCCTCGACCTCGACCCGCAAGCCGCGTACCTGCACTACACGATGATCGAGACGATTCACGGCGTCGAGTTCTTCACCGAGCCGAGCCCGCCCGCGGGCGTCCCCCTCGTCTGTGACTGCTCCTCCGATTTCATCAGCCGCCCGATCGACGTTTCCAAATTCGCCATGCTGTACGCGGGCGCACAGAAGAACGCAGGTCCCGCCGGCGTGACCGTGGTCATGATCCGCGACGACATGCTGGAGCGCACTCCCGAAAACCTGCCCGTGATGCTCGATTACAAGACCCTCGCCGCGAGCGGGTCCCTGCACAACACGCCGCCCGCTTTCGCCATCTACATTGTGGGACTGGTTTTCCAGTGGGCGAAGAAGATGGGCGGACTCGCCGCCATCGAAAAGACCAACCGCGTCAAGGCTGGTCTGGTCTACGACGCCATTGACCAGAGCGGCGGCTTCTACCGCGGACACGCCAAGCCCGATGCCCGCTCGCTGATGAACATCCCCTTCCGCCTGCCCAGCGAGGAACTGGAAGATACCTTCGCCAAGGAAGCCAAGAAGAACAACCTGATCGGTCTCAAGGGACATCGCTCCGTCGGCGGCATGCGCGCCTCCATCTACAATGCCGTGACCATCGAAGGCACCCAGGCGCTGGTTGACTTCATGAAGGAGTTCCAGAAGAAGAACGGGTAGTTCAGTGATCAGAAATCAGTGAACAGAAGTAAAAGACCTCGGAAGTCTGCGAGACCTCCGAGGTCTTTCTTAACTACGAATCAAACCCCAACCCCAGCGCATCCAACGTCTTCAACCACCAATTTCGTTTCCCCTGATTTCGATCCGCTTGATCCATGCACCAGCGGGTGAAGTTGATGATCGGCGAGCGGAATGGTTCAGGCGGAAACGGGAACGGCTTGGTTTTGACCATGCTCAACTCGGTGCGGTCGGTCTTTTTGTTGTCCAGCAGGTCGAGCATCACCTGTGCGCCGAAACGCGCCGCGCCGACTCCAAGTCCCGTGTAACCGAGGGCATACGCTACTTTTCCGGCGTAAGCCTTGCCCCAAAACGCGGTGTAGCGCGAGCAGGTGTCGATCACTCCGCCCCAGACATGGGTGAAGCGCAGACCCGTCAACTGGGGAAAGGTCTGGAAGAAGTGATCCGCCAGACGGGCGAAGGTCTCAGGGCATCGTTCCAAATGCGGCGCAACGGCGTTGTTCCGATAATAGACCGCATCATATCCGCCCCATAAAATCCTGCCATCCGCTGTCATCTGGGAATAGTGGAATTGGTTGGCAGAATCGCTCAGCCCTTCCCGTCCCTGCCAGCCAATCGCAGCCCGCTGTTCCTTCGAGAGCGGCTCGGTCATCAAAGCATAGTCGTAGACAGGAACCATGAAGTGGGAAAGATATTTGAGCAAGGGCGGGAAGGCGTTGGTGGCAAGCGCAACCTTTTTGGACTCGACCTGACCGTAGTCGGTTTTGACGATGACACGCTTCGCGCCACCGCGATCTTCCAACGTCCGAACCTGGGTGCCCTCGAACAAGCGGACTCCCACTTCGAGGCATGCCCGCCTCAATCCCCACGACAGCCGCGCGGGGTTGACCATCCCATTCGCGGGATTCCACGACCCGCCAATATACATTGGCGAGTTGACAATGGCGCGGACCTGCTGCTCGTCATAGAGGGTGTAATGATCGCCATATCCCGCGGCTTCCTCCTGCTCCTCTTTCATGCCGTCCAGTTGATACGGCTCAAGGGCGACATTGAGTTCGCCGGAGCGGATGTAACCGCAATCGATATGGAATTGCTCAATGGTCGCTTCGATGCCAGCCAAATTTTGATGTCCCAGTTCGATGAGTTTGGACAGTTCCTTCTGCCAGCGGTTCAATCCGTTTCCGAAGTTGTGCGTGAGCGAAGCCGAGACAAACCCGCCGTTTCTTCCGCTTGCGCCACAGCCCGCTTCCCCCGCTTCGAGCAAGACAACATCACGTGCCGGGTCGGCTTGCTTTGCCATCAGCGCAGTCCACAAGCCGGTAAAGCCTGCGCCGACCACTGTCAGGTCCGCTTTGATGGCTTCGGTCAACGCGGATGCAGGTTCGGGACGTGCCGGGTCATCCAACCAGAACGGCATGTATTTCACATCCGCAAGAGATTTCAATACCTCGGGACGCGGAGTGTTCGAGAAAATCATGGGGTCTCCAGTTTTCGCGGCATGACCGTCTCGCATTGAGCGCATGTCATGCTCATAGATTTGTCTTAGTTTACGCCGCGGGGAGACAAAAGTACAGACCTGACAGGTTTTATCGTGGCGTGGGTTAATCGGGATTCTGTGAATCAAAATCAACTCGGTTAATCGCAGCCCTGTGGAAACCTGTCAGGTCTTGGATTCTAAATTGGTTTCTTCCTCGTCATCACGGTGAACAATCCGCCCAAAAATAACGCGGAGATTCCAATGGCAATGACGCCAAACATGTTGTTCCGCCTGTCGCGCTCAGACATTACCGGCGTGGATTCGATGATAGATGTGGTGGGCGTGGAGGTCGGGATCATCGTCGGCGTGGAAAGGGAGTGAGTCGGAAAAACAAGAACCTGCGGGGCGGAATTGGGAGCGGGCTGGGTGGCGTGCTGCACCACTAATAGATGTTGACCCGGCTGAACCGTCGTATCGATCAACCCGTTCAATTGCTGAATCTGCTTGATGGTCGTCCCGTAGGCGATGGCAATGCTCCACAAGGTTTGACCATATTTCACGTCGTGATAAACATTCCCATCTGGAAGCGCGGTGGCAAGCGAAACGGCAGCCATGTTCTGCGGAAGCACGCCGTCCTTCGCCGCCTGGGTCAACATGCCGGCATACGCAATCTGTGTTTGCGGGATGCCCGTCAGGATGGCGGCGGCTTCATACTGCTGTTTGCCGCTTTTGGTTTGCAGGGCGGTCTCAACCACGATGACATAGGCTTCGTCTCCTGCCGAATAGGCAATACCCACGCCGATGTCACTGCGGTCAAACGAAAGCATGGTATTCGTGTGTAAGTCATCGCCCAGCCACATGGCGATTGCGTCTTCGGCGCTTTGGGCGAAACCCCAATTTTCGGAGCGGTAGCCGTCGAGCGATAAATCTCCCGAAAGCGGATACCCCAACGAGATCAACCACTGACCGAGGGTCAAGCCGTTCGGACGCCAATGTCCGCTCATTCCGCCGGCGATGCCCTCGGCTTCCATCTGCCCGACCTGCATCAAAACGGGATGCACACCCAGCGGAGCAATGCCGTGCGAGAGTCGCAGGTTGTTGATTGCCTCGATGACCTGCGCTGGCGTGGGAGGCTGTGATTGTGGCTGCGGCGTGGAAGTCGGCGGCAACGGCGTGGGCGTTTCATCCTGAGCAAAAACTTCGCCGACCGACAACCAACTCAATAGAGACAGAACAACAATGAGATAAAAAGTATATTTTTTCATGAGGTACCATCACCGATGTTTTACTTCTTTCACCATTGACTCGCTGAAGCACTGATTCGCTGACTCGCCGAATCGCTTCACGGCCGCCATGAAGGCGCGTACCAATCGAAGTCGGTGGACAAGCCTGGAGCCGCGAGCATCTTCATCTCCAGCGTGGACAAATTCACCAGAAACAGGTGCCCACCCGAGGCGGAGGTGGTCTCCTCCACCAGCAGGTATTTCCCGTTCGGTGAAAAAACCAGCCGTCCGACCGTCGTCCCCTTATAAATCGAAGACAAGGTCCGTCCATCGCGGCTAACCACGTACACCTCGGCAGCGGGCGCGCCCTCGGTAAAACCGCTGTAATAATTGAAGGCGATCCACTGGCTGTTTGGCGACCAGACGATGGGATAGATGCTCCCGCCCTTGAAGTTCGCTAACGTGACTTCGTTTGCACCATCGGTCCCCATCACTTTCAAAACGTGCGCCTGGCTCGTCGAGTCATAGTCGCCGAACGCCAGCAGGCTGGTATCGGGCGCAGCGACGAACTGTGATTTGTCAGCCCCGCTTCCAAACGCCGAGCGCACTGAACCATCGGCAACCCGCACAAAATATGAGGGGTAGGTGTTGCCTGCGCCGGGCAGGGCGGAGCGCATGATGATGCTGTCGCCAAGCCAGCCGTCCATGATGTAGGGTCTGCCTTCGGCGGGTAAATTCGTCGAGACGCTTTTCAACTCCGAGCCATCGCGGCGCGTCACATAAACATCCTCGCCGCCCAAACCATCCTGCGTGCGGAACGCGATCCACGCGCCGTCGGGCGACCAGAAGGGCGGGTCGATGTACGGGAATTCCGCCAGCGAAGTCCACGCGCCCGAAGTTGGGTCGAACAGCCACAGCTTGGTCGGCGTGCCGTTGGCGTTGTCTGAATACGAGAAGGCGGCGTGCTTCCCATCGGGCGACCAGCTCAGGGCGTTGATGGTGAAGTTGAATGGGAACGGGACAGTCACGATTTGCATAGGCGGACAATTGGCGTCAAGCACGCACAAACCAGAGACCTTCACCAGTTGGATGGATGTCCCTGCCTGACGCGGCATGAGGAAGAAGTACAACTCCCCCGCTTCCCCCGCCGAGGTTGATCCCGTTTCGATGGGCTGGGATCCAACCTGGGTCGGCATGACAGCCTGCGCGAAGTCCGCAGGCATGGTGAAGATGGCCGCCTCGAAGATTTGGTTGTAGGTGATTTCGGTCATAACGCGCTCGCCCTGCAAGGCACCTGTCCCCTCTTTGACTCCGAACTCCTGCATTTTCAAGATGACCGCCGTCCGCGTATCGAGCCAAAACTTGTAGGCGACTTGAGTCTGCGAAGCGGGAGTCCATTCCACGACCAGGGTTTCGCGTCCTGCCACGGTTTCGAGGCTCACAGCTTTGAACGTCCCGCCGCCCTGTGCAAAATTGGATGAGAAAGCCATCTCGGAAAGCGGCGTGCCCATCTGCCCCCAAATCGGATTCGGATACGCCACCCCCTCGCTAACAGGCGGGACGTATTGTCCAACACGCGCAAAGTCAGGATAGGATGAAGTCTCCACCAACCCCGAATTCAGATTGAGGTTGTAGACCGTCGCCCCATCGCAGAACCTGACGATTTTATCGGCGGCGTTGGTCACGCCGTTCAACTCGACCTTGAAGCGGTTGTTCGATGGGTCGATCCACGTCCGTTCCTGGAAGGCTTGCGTCGAACCGTCCGCGCCGAACCAGGTGATCGTGCCGCTCATTTGGAGCGACATCCATTTTGTGGCGCTCTGGGTCATGGCTTGCCGAATCTGCTCGGAGGTGGAATCAGCCCGAAGAATCACCACCTCAGGCAGGGTGTCGAAATAGGAGGCTGGTTCCGCCGTGGAACAGGCTGTGAGGAGGATCAGCATCAACAATAGGAATCGTTTCATTCATGTCTCCTTTACCAAAGTCTTACAATAGACTTATCATAAACCAAAAAGTTCCCGCCGTCTTTCGGCGGCGGGAACTTTTTCTGATTTTATAATCGGCTAGAAAGCTGTGGTTGCAGTGGGCGTAGGTGTCGGAGTAGGCGTCTGGGTCTGCGTCGGAGTCTGGGTCTGTGTTGGGGCCTGCGTCTGTGTCGGGGTCGGAGTCTGGGTCTGCGTTGGAGCAGATTGCGAAGCTGTCGGGGTTGGAGTATAGGTGGCAGTTGCGGGCGAGACCGTGCTGGTGGGTGTGGGCGTGTAAGTCGACGTGGCGGTGGGCGAAGTTCCACCCGAAGAACCAGCCGCATTGTAGATGATGGGCGCCACCCAAAGTGCGCGGTCACCTACCGGGGAACCGGTGGAACTGACGCTGAGGATAAACTTCACATCCTGTCCAGCCAGCGGCGAGAGGTCAATATCTGCCGTGTAATATTGCCCTTCATATCGTTCCACAAAAGCCCAGAAGGTCTGGATGTTGGAACTGCCGGCGAGGGCGTAATCGAGACGGAAGACCACGTAGCAGGAGGTGGCATTGCTTTCGCAGTTGACAATGGTGCGGAATTTATCGCCGTTCTTTACCTTGTAGGTGGGATAAATGCCCTGGATGTATCCGTTGCTGATATTCTGCGGGTAAGTGAGCAAGCCTGTGCGATTGTCGGCTACGCCGTTCTCCAGTCGCGATGGACTGGTGATCAGCACAAAGCCGTTCGCATTTCCGTCCGTGCCCGGGCATGGCTGTTGTCCCGCTCCGCTAAACCAGGTGGCGGCGCAGACGTTTGCCACAAAGTCATAGATTGTGCCGGGGATGACAGTAGCAGGAGTCACCGGGGTGCCCGGTGTGACGGTGGGTGGAACAGTCCCTGTGCCCGTCACCTTGATCTCGACCCAGAAGGATTTCGTTCCTGCGGAGCCAATGCCAAACGGGATACCGCTACTGTTCTTCAGTTTCCAGTAACCGCGATAGGTCCCAGCAGTGTTCGGGGAAGTCAATGAGATGGTGATATCCACGGTCTGGCCAGGTGCCACTGAAGTCGGTATGACCGCGGAATCGGGTCCGCCCATTTTCTCGCCGGAGTCAAACATCAGGCTGTAATTGGTCCACGTGCATGAGCCGACATTCTTCAAGCGCCATGTCTTGCTAAAACCAATCCCTGGAGCAAAGCCCATGCCATCCGGCACGGTGACGTCGGAGATGAATTGCGCCCGGTCACAGGAGGACGGAATCGGGGTTACCGATTTTGTGGGCGTGGGAGTCGGAGGCGTGCCGGTCACGGTTGGGGTGTAGGTGGGAGTCGCCACCGTCCCACCTGGGCGGGAGATAATCGGGTTGACCCACAGGGCGCGGTCACCTGTCGGCGAGCCGTAGGCGGAGATGACAAGGATGAACTTCACGTCCTGACCAGCCAGTGAATCCAGGTTGAGGTTGGCGTTGTAGCTTAAACCCTCGTATCTTTCACGGAAGGTCCAGAAGGTCCTGACCGAGCCGGAGCCAATCTGGTAATCGAGACGATAGGCGACATAACAATTGGTCGCACCATATTCACAGCCAATGGTTGCCTGGAAGCGGTCACCGGTTTGCACGCGGAATGCGGGATAGGAAGCCTGAATGTAGCCGTTGGTGACGTTGTTCGGGGCAAAGAGCAAGCCCGCCTGTCCGGATTCGATACCGTTCTCGAGTTTGGGTCTGTCGCTCTTGAAGGCAAATCCATTGGCGTTGCCGTCGGCAACGGGGAAGGTCAATCCGCCCGCGCCGCTGCTCCAGGTTGCAGATGCCGCGTTGGTGGTAAAGTCATAGCCGGTGCCAGCCGAGCCGGCGACATAGATTTCGACCCAGAACGATTTGTTTGCGGTTGAGCCGATGCCAAATACGCCGCCTGAGTTGCTCTTGAATTTGTAATAGCCGAAATAATGTCCGGCGGAGCTGGGCGCGGTCATGTCCACAGTGATGTCCACGGTTTGACCGGGATTCACGGTGGTGCCCAGCCCGGATGAGGCGGGGGCACCCATCCTCTCGCCGCTGTCGAAGATCAGTGAGACATCATTTGTGTTCCATGCGCAGGAGCCGATATTCTTAATCCGCCATGTTTTCTTAAACGCTGTATTCGCTGCAAAATTTGTGCCGTCGGGGATGGTCACGTCGGCGATAAATTGCGCCCAATAGCAGGTGGCAGCCTGGGCGGTTTGCAAGGATGCAGGCGCGAAGGACAGCATCAAAGCGAGTAAGAGTAAGGCGGTGGCGAACTTTGATACAAGTTTCATTTCTTCCTCCATCTAATCAAATGCTAAACAATGACGTTGATAACTCCAAAAAAGTTCCTTTTGACTATACGCCGTCTCTAGTATAACTTTTCTTAACAGAATGTTCAATATCATTAATAGGGCAATTTCATGACACTTTTGTCCTGTATACGAACCAAATTTAATGGGTTTCCCAACGCGGGAAACCCATTTTCAACAACAATTTGGCTGGTCGCGGAAATACTCCCACCTCATCGTGTTTTCCAACAGATCACTGGAGAGGTTATAAAAGAGAAATGGCGCTACAACCTTGCCAGTCTTCCCGCTTTCTTCAAATCCCTGTAATGCCACAACACCTGCCAGATGCGAAAAGCGGCTTCAGCTTGGATCTTAAATGACATTTTCGACTTCCCCCAGCGACGGTCGGCAAAATAAATCGGTGATTCACCAAACTTGAATTCGAGACAATATGCAAGGTATGCCATCTCCACTAGAAAGACATAGCCATTGGACTGGATGCGCTCAAAGGGTATCTGTTGCAGGATTTCCCGCCGCCACATGCGATACCCCGTCGTAACGTCGCGCAGAGGCAATCCCAGGATTGTGCGTGCATAATAATTTCCAAAAGCCGAAAGACTCTTCCGCCAGAGGGGCCAGCGCTCATCCACGGAACCGCCCTTTACATAGCGTGAACCAAGCACGACATCGTTAGCCGCCAACAATTTTGCCATTCCGACAAGCGCCGATGGGTCATGTGAAAAATCAGCATCCATCTGAACAATGGCTTCAGCATCGCTTTCCAGCACTTTTTGAAAGCCGTTGAGGTATGCCGAACGCAGTCCCAGCTTGCCGGGACGGTGGAGCACGGTCACCCGCCCCGGGTGGGATTTTGCAAGTTCATCCGCCACCCGCCCAGTGCCATCAGGGCTGTTGTCGTCAACAACCAGTATGCGCACGTCGAGGGGAAGCGAAAATAAAGCGGAGACCAGTTTGGGCAGGTTCTCCGCTTCGTTATAAGTGGGGGTAACAACTGTAATACGCAAAAAAACTCCTATTTCCTAAGACGCATCAGTTCGGTCTTTATCTGGTTCGCATCGGCAAATTTATCTTTAAGCGACGCAACCTCCGCCATCTTCACATTAAGGCGGTTGTGGCTTTTCGCCATCTGTTCACGGTCCTTGATGGGATAAAAGTATTCGACTGATTGATCGAGCCGGAGGCGAAGCTTCTCGCTCAATGCCGCCAGGTTGGAAGGCGGAATGACGAGGATGAAGTCCGTGCCGCTGACGTGACCGAGAAAATCCTCGGGGCGGCTTACCTCTCTCATGGTATTTACGATCATCAGGCTGATCGCCCGCAAAACGTCATCCGATGCGACAAAGCCGTAGGCTTCGCGGAAGGACACCATGTTGTCAATCGAGACAAACAACACAGCCACTCCATCCTTTCCAATGACTTCGGACAGTTTTTCGTCAACGAGCGCGCCTTCCGGCAAGCCGGTAACGGGATTTGTCAACGATCCCTGGTTGACCCGCTTAAGGGCGTTTCGCACGCGCAGGCGCAATTCCTGCACGTCAAAAGGTTTGGTGATGTAATCATCCGCGCCGATCTCCAATCCCTGCAAACGGTCGGAACGATCCCGCTTCTCGGTGAGGAAAATGATGGGAACCTCAGCCGTGCGACGGTCACTGCGCAGCCGTCGGGCTACTTCATAACCGTCGATATCGGGGAGGCGGATGTCGAGAATGACAAGGTCGGGATGTACAGTTTGACAGGAACGGACGCCGTCCTCGCCCCAATTAACAGTGAACACCTCATAACCCTGAACGCGAAAATACGCGTTCAGCATTTCAGCCACATCGACGTCGTCTTCAACAATGAGTATTTTTGGCTTGGTCTCTGCCACGGCAGACCTTCGTTATATTCCAGCTAGGAAATCGGTTCTTTTTGGACGATGAATTCACAAACGTCATCGCCAACCGCAACGCACTTGGACTCGTTCACACGGAATTCATTGCCACCGGAAACCCACTTCAGGCTTTCCTGCAACAAACCTGTGGAGATGAAACAGACCGGTTTATCCGCGCCCGTGCGTCCCCAGCAGCATGGGCACTTATGGATGGTCCACACCCATTCCGTATCCTTTTCCTCGACCGTGGTCTGTTGATCGCTCAATTGGGTGAAAATTTTGGCAAACGCAGGCAGACCAATTCTGAGTTTGGATTGAAGCGGGAGAACCACAAATGCCAGATCGGCGGCGCCAGCCAGGGCGCCGAAATTTTTCAGCGCATCGGAAAAAGTCGCGCGCCCGGCGCGCAGGGCAAGCCCGCGTCCCCCGCGCGGACCATACATTTCCTCGAGCGCTGAACCCAGGGCTGAAAGTTCCGCAAAATCAAATCCCTTGTCGAGATTATCCGGGGGATAGTTTTCGATGTAATTGTTAAGTCCCGCCAGGTTCAGGATGGCGTTTAAACCGTTCTTACCCATCACCTCTTCCAAGGATTTGATGGTAATCATGCCAAACTTATTGGGATAATATAAACCACTTTTTTGAAGGGGGCTCATAGCAACTCCACTAGATCAACTTCGCCAGATCTTCGGCGGCGCGACGCATATCAAGGAAGATCAGGCCGAGTTTGGCCTGTTCGCGTGCCAGTGCGGTGAGAACTGCCTCCTCACCGACCGACATCAACAACACATACCCCTTCAAACCTTTGATGTAAACCTGCTCAAGGGAACCACGACCCAACTCACTTGCAATCCGCTCTCCCAGCGACAGCATGGCAGCGGACATCGCCGACACACGATCCTCTTCCACGCCCTGGGGAAGGGCAGACGCAATACTAAGCCCATCAACGCTGACCACGGCTGATGCTTCAATATCAGGCGACGAAGCCTGTAACTCTCGCAGGCGATCCACCATTTGTTGCGAACGATTTTTTGACAAACCAACCCTCCTATGGGGGAAGTTGAGCGCCCAATCAAAATGGGCAACACTTTCATTAATTACGACTATTTTAGAACATGGCTTTCATTGTGTCAAGTTCGGCATATTACAGCTTACAAAACAGCAAGCCATCCACATGCTATAATTTGTCACCAATGAGAAAAACCAAAATAGTTGTGTTCCTCATCTCTCTTCTGTCAACAATCTCACAGATCGCTTACGCGCAGGAGCCACTGCCTGTCGAACCTGAAAGCGGCGGGGTGGTTTGTGAACCGGGGATTTATCTATCGCAACCAGATGACTGTCTCCCTCTTGGACCTTCCGCCTATTTGACCGAACTTGCCCGCCTCGGCATGACCTTTCCGCCGCGCCCACTGCCCGCTTCAAAATCCGACCCAAGCCTGGTACAGATTCCCTACAAGTATTTCCGCCTCGATGAGGATTTTGTGCCAATCTATGGGGCCCCAGGCGAGAAAGGTCCCGGCTTGGCAGAGTTTCCACCCGGCTTTGTGTATATCTCCTATATTGACCGCGTGGAGCAGGGCGGAGTGTACTATCTGATGTCGGATGGAAAATGGATACCCGGCAAAGGATCGCGCATCGGAGAAATATCCAGCTTTCAGGGACTTGTTTTCAACGCCACACCGCGCACTTCCATTGGCTGGGCGTTTGAGCAAATTCCAGTCATGAGCGCGCCCGGCTATAATTCGGGCAGGACGGGAAGGGAAATCGCTCTTTTCGAAGTTGTGACGATTTACAATGTGCAGGTCATGGACAACACGGAATGGTATTTAATCGGACCCGATCAATGGCTGGAAGGGCGCAAAGTAGCGCGCATCATGGCGAACACAACTCCCCCACAAGGAGTAACCGCCAACCGCTGGATTGACGTGGATCTTGCCGAGCAGGTCCTTACCGTGTACGAAAACAACCAGCTCATCTTTGCCACCGTCATCGCCAGCGGGTCGGAACCTTTCTGGACGAGACCGGGACTCTTCCAAATTTTTCAGAAAAAAGAAACCGAAACCATGCGGAACAACGATCTCTCTGATTTTTATTACCTGGAGAACGTCCCCTGGACGATGTATTTCGACGGCGCGCGCGCATTGCATGGCGCATACTGGCGCACACGCTTTGGATATCCACAATCCCATGGGTGTGTAAACCTGTCCATCGGTGACGCACACTGGCTATTCAACTGGGCAGTTGAAGGAGATTGGGTCTACGTCCATGATCCCACAGGTCAGACGCCGACCGATCCGTCATTTTACACAGGCGGCGCATATTGACATTGACATACCCTCATGGTAAACTACCGCCCGCTTAGTTAGTTGGTCCCGTGGTGTAGCGGCCTAACATGCGGCCCTGTCAAGGCCGAGATCGCGGGTTCGAATCCCGTCGGGACCGCCTCTCCGTAGGCACATAATGCAATATCACTTCATTGCATCAACAAAAAGACCACGCTGATCATGTGGTCTTTTTGTTTTCATCGTGCTGTCGAAAGCTTCTCAATGGTTCCACCCATTCAGGCTCTGGAACAGGGCTCTGAGTTATTTCGCTCCAGGACCCACTGTTGCAAATACATATCCAGATCTGCCCTTTGCCATACAGGCCGGACTGATGCCCTATTTTTACGATTGGTCACACCCTGATGAATATTTCGGCGTTGAGTAACTACCTGACGCTGTAATTAGAGCCAAAATGAAACCCACCACCATTTACGGAATCTTTGTCGGCTTGATGATATTCACACAATGGGCATTTTCTTATCAGCGGACAAGTGACGGAACTCCCTGGCGCATTGCCCCACACCTGTCCAATGAGTTCATTACACACGTACCGGGCCGGGATTGAAAAGGAACGGAACACACCTGCCGGGCAGGAATTGGTTGTCCTCTGGATGAAATCAACGGGACTGTGAAAGAAGCGTCATTTATATCAAGTTAATTGGCATGAGTAGCCTGCCTATCCGTATGGATAGTTTACAACTCCCCCACCGACGGGGGAGTTTTTTATTCCTGATGGATATGATGAGACGTGAAAGGAAATTTACCTATGAAGAAAATCCTGTTTTTCATCTTGATATTGGTTATCGCACCTCTGGCATGCGACCTTGCGATAACAGTAGCGCCGTCAAACTCAACCTCAGCCACTACGCCCATCCCGGTGATCGAAACTTCCATCAAGACACACATCCCAGAATCCGTCACCTCCACGCCTGAGGTCTTTATCTCTCTGACTCAGGCCATTCCCAACACAACAGTCACACCGCTGCCGCCATCCAACACAGACACGGCGGTGACATTCAGCCCTCTGAGTCTGATCTTGCCGCGAGAAGTCGCCAATGGAGCAAGCGGCATCGATCTTCCGCGCGTAGATGGTGATGATGCCGCGTGGTGGCAAAAGACTCCGGGACATCTTCAAGTCATGCTTGATGACTATTACCTCCTGCAAGGAAAATCCAATCAGCCTCGGATTTACGTTTACCCGGCGCAAGCATACGCGGAACTGGTCCCCGCTGCATTTGAAAGCCTGCATCGTTTGAACAACATCCTCTACGATCCAAATACGGTCAGTACGGACCAACTTCCGTCCATTCCGTTCTTCAACGCGCAACAAGTTTTTGCCTCCAACATTCAAATCATCGCGTTTCAAAACGGACGTGGTGTGCGCTTCCTGACCGAATACGCTCAATATCCAGCTTCAGCGAATAACTCAGATCTGTTGTATCACTTTCAGGGCATAACTGATGATGGGGAATATTACATCATTGCGCTCCTTCCGATCACAGCCCCAATACTGGCGGAAACCAGCGACGGCGGCGCGCCCCTGCCTGCCAGCGGAAATCCCTACCCATACTTCGCCGACCCCAACGCCGATATGGAGGTGTATTATTCCGCAGTCACCGCCCTTTTGAACGGAACTTCCCCGGACACTTTCTTCCCAACCATTAGTCAATTGGATGCGTTGATGCAATCCATGCAGATCGAGCAATGAGCCCTGTCCGGTTGACCAGTGCCAGACTCCCCCCATGACGGGGGAGTCTTTGGTTTTGACGGTTTATCATGCGGAAAAATATAGAAGAAGTAACCGTGTGAATAAGGCAGGCACAGCGTGAGAAGACCCATTCAAACACTTATCCAAAAGGCAGGACGCATCATGTTGACGATCATTTCTATCCTTCTGGCAATCCTTTTAATTTTGACCGGCGCACTGCTGGCGCTTAGTCCTGGCAAGCCGGAGCCTTTCCGTGATGAAAATGGCAATCCGCTGGCTGGCAGCATCTCGGAAAAAATTCACATGGAAATCAACGGCGTGGAACAGGGGATGTTTATCAAGAGCAAAAACTCAAACAATCCCGTACTGCTCTTTGTGCATGGCGGACCCGGTATGCCGGAATACTGGCTGACCCAACGTTATCCAACCGGACTTGAAGATCACTTCACCGTCGTCTGGTGGGAACAGCGTGGCGCGGGACTCTCCTACAGTCCCGATATTTCAGCGGAGACAATGACCGCAGAGCAGTTCATCTCCGATACCATCGAAGTAACCAAATACCTGCGCCAACGCTTCGGGCAGGAAAAGATATACCTGATGGGACATTCGTGGGGCAGTTACATCGGCATTCAGGCGGCTGCACGGGAACCGGAGTTGTTCCACGCCTACATCGGCGTCGGGCAGATCTCACATCAGATCCAATCAGAACAGCTTGCCCATGAATATGCGCTCGAATACTATAAGCAAAACGGCGATTCCAATATGGTCGAAAAACTCGAAGCAGCGCCGCCTACAATGACCGTTCCGCTGCCAGCAAACTATGATGCCCTGCGCGACGCGTACATGCACGGCGCCGGCATTGGCACAACTCGCAATATGAAATCAGTTGTCACTGGCATCTTCCTGCCATCGTGGCAATTCCGCGAATACACATTGGTGGAAAAGGTGAACCTGTGGCGTGGCAAGTTCTACTCCCGCTCCGACAGTTTCAGCCTGTGGAACAAAATGCAGGTTACAGATCTGACCCGGCAGGTGACAGAGTTCGAAATCCCCGTCTATTTTCTCCACGGCAAGTATGATTACACCTGCGCCTATCCTTTGGCAAAGGGTTACTTCAAAAAACTCGACGCACCGGTGAAAGGTTTTTATACACTTGAAGAATCCGCCCACAGCCCGATGTTTGAGGAGCCTGAAAAGGTGCGCCAGATTTTACTTGAAGATGTGCTGACAGGGACAAACGACCTCGCAGACAGATAATAGGCAAATGCCAACCTATCCACATGACCAGCCCCAAACTCCCCCCTCGGCGGGGGAGTTTTTGTTTGAATAAAACTATCATATGGAAGAAAGGACAGAAAATTCCAGTTGCCAATTCCGCATCGGGTGCGTCATGACGAACATTGGTTACGCTGGCAACGGAGATCTTCCCTATTGAGATTGGAAATAATCTCTGCTCAAGGCAGGCAATCTGGATTTATACAGGAGTCTTATCAATGGAAGCGACAATGCAACAAACACAAAAAACAGAAACACAGCGTCCCTTCTCGCTGACACTTTACCTGCTCATCGTCTTCGGGCTGTCCTGGCCCTTTCAACTCGTGTTTGCACTATCCGATGAAACACTAAACCTGGGCTACCTCAATTTGATTTCGATGGTGATGGTGACCGTCGGCACGTTCATTGCAGGGCGTTATGTCTTCCGTGACGGATTCAAACACGCGGGCTGGCGTTGGGGAAAGCCGTCTCAATACTTGTGGACTTTTGGGTTGGCGTTGTTCATCTTTGCCGTTCCGTCCCTGTTTGAAAACCTGCTCGGTTTGCACGCTCTTCCCAGCGGGATTTCAGCAGGAACCATCTTGGCAAGTTTCGCCGCCAGTTTTCTGCTGACTCTCATCCCCGGCTTCGGCGAGGAATTCGGCTGGCGCGGTTATATGTTGCGGCACCTCGTCAAACAATATTCCACACGAAAGGCAATCCTCGTCCATGCCTTCATCTGGTGGGCATGGCATCTCCCGGTGATATTCACCATTGGTATCCGCGAGGGAGTTGGCGCGGGCACCGGCGAGTCCATCCTTTTGATTACCCTCATCACGCTCATCCCGTCCATGATGAATGCCGTCATCTTTGCCTACGTCTGGACGGCGACAAAAAGCCTGGCAGTTGCCAGCGTCTATCATTCCGCCTACGACGAAGTGCGGGACGGTATCGAGAAGACCGTCGGGTTCGGTCCGCTGATCAGCATTTGGGAAATGCTTGTGACCACACTCCTTGGCGTCTTCCTCCTGTGGAAGGGGAACTGGAAGCCGCTGGCCGACGAAAAGAACAAGTGAATTTTTTGGAGAATAATATGAACACGAGAAATAAAACAAATTTTGCGCGCGCATCTGCACGGATACTGGCTTTTATCCTTGCCCTTGTACTGGCTCTGCCCGTCATCCTGTCGCCGTTGACCACCTCCACCCCAGCCTGGGCGTGGATTTCGCTCTTCGTCGCGGATATCGCCCTGATTGTTCTACTATTGTTCCGAATGAAGCCGTCGTTACTTGGAATTTCGCTGGGACTGGCAGGCATTATCCTCGTCAGCGTTGTCGCGGTCGTCGCCTCGCAAATCTTTGCCGCCACTCCACCCATCACCGATGAAAACGGGAAGCCTGTCCCCGGCTCGATTGCCTCGCTGGAAAAAATCACCCTGAACGGGACCGAACAGTGGATTTCCATCCGCGGACAGGATACGACCAAGCCGATTCTGCTCCACCTCGGCATGGGCGGACCCGGCGGGGGCGGATTCGCCACCCGAAGCCTGTTCACCCAATTGGAGAAGGACTTCGTCGTCGTCAGTTGGGATGAACCCGGCACGGGCAAATCCTACAACGCCATGCCGATTTCCGAACTAACCACGCGTCGTTTTGTGGACGACGCCCACGAACTCACGCTCTATTTGCGCGAACGCTTTCAGCAGGAAAAAATCTACGCCTACGGTGTCTCGTGGACGAGCATCCTCGGCATCTGGCTGGTGCAGGAATATCCCGACTTGTACTACGCCTACATCGGCAACGGGCAGATGGTCAACACCACCCAGAACGACGTGATGGGATACGAACTGGCGCTCGATTATCTGTCAGAAAAGGGTGACGCCAAAATGCTGGAAACCCTGCACCGCAACGGACCTCCGCCCTACAAAGGCGATGATATGCTCGGCAAGTACGTCGCCTATCTGGATGTCCTCAACGACTATATGAATTCCCCGCGTTACACAGTGATCGTACCAATCATTCCATTTGTCGCTCCGGAATATGGCTATGTGGATAAGATCAACCACACACGCGGACTCGTGGCTTCCTTCCCCGTCGTCTATCCCCAATTGGAGAACCTCGACTTCAAAACGCAGGCGGCAAAGCTGGATGTGCCTGTCTATATCTTCGCCGGGCGTGACGATGTGAACGCAATGTCATCGCTGGTCGAGGAATATTTCAATCTCCTCGAAGCCCCCCGCAAGGAACTCATCTGGCTCCAGGGCGGTCACGGACTCGACGGCGGCAATATCCATCAATTTGTGGATGTAATGGTCAACCAGGTGCTTGCAGAAACTTACCCTAAAAAATAGCGGCGTTTTACCTTCGAACAAGCTCAAACCCTATCCACCTGACCAGCCTCAAACTCCCCCAGAGACGGGGGAGTCTTTCTTTGCCAGGCCATATACTTTGGACAGTGATTTCTCTTCTCCTCCTTGACGCCGGGGACTGGCAATGGCAAGCCAGTCTCCGGCAAGAACTTATTCTTCATTTCTGAAATACCCACTGAAGAAAGGACATCCCCATGAAACAACTTACCCTCGCTGCCGCACAGATCACCTGCCAGGATGGCAACATTTCCGAAAACCTCGCCCGCGCCACTGCAATGGCAAAACAGGCGCAGGAGCAGGGCGTTCAGTTGATTCTGTTTCCCGAATTCATGCCACAGGGCTATCGTTTGACTCCCGACTTGTGGGATGCGGGTGAACCTTTCGACGGTCCGACCACACGCTGGTTGAGTGAAACAGCCCGAACGCTTGGCATTTATGTCGGGACAAGTTTTCTCGAAGCCAGCGGCGGACATTTCTTCAACACCTTTGCTCTGGCTGACACCTCCGGGAAAATCGCAGGCGCGGTCTGCAAGCGCAACCCTTCCATGTGGGAAGCGTATTTCTTCAAAGGAAAACACGGCGCGCAATACATCGACACCGACCTCGGACGTATCGGCGTGGGAATCTGCTTCGACAGCCACACCTATGAAGTCGCCAGCGCCATCTTCGAAAGCAATATTGACCTGATGCTCATGCCACACTCCTACTGCACGCCCACCCAGCCAACCAGGATGACCTCGCAGGAAGACATCGACCGTCTCAACAACCTGCCAGTCCGTGTGGCAGGCATGTACAACGAATGGTTCGGCGTGCCGGTGGTCATGTGCAACAAGAGCGGCGCGTGGGACTCACCCGTCCCGAATACAATCCTCGGCGTCCCCAAGGATTTCCGGTTCTCGGGTCATTCGATCATTCTTGATTTTGACCAAACCGTTCGCGGAAAATTGGGCGACGAGGAAGCCGTGTTGATCGGCACAGTCACGCTCAATCCTGAATCGAAGCGGCGAACCACTCCAGCGAAATACAGCCGTTACATTTACCCCGGTCAACCCGGCAGGGAGATCATCCGCTTGATGGAGTGGCAGGGCAGTCTCCGCTATACTTTTAATGGATTGCGCCGTGCCAGGGCGGCACGTCTGGCATAAAAAATAAACCATGCCAGCGACCGACGCCCTCAGTATCTCAAAGTACGAATTGGATTAGCAACATGAAAATCCTTGCATTTGAATACAGGCTTCCCGGTGTAACCGCCGAAAATTTCAGCGAATACGCCAATGCGGAGACCCTCCGCATTTGGGAACTTCACCAACAGGGGATCATCCGCGAACTTCACTTCCGCGCAGACCGCAATGAGGTGGTCCTGGAGTTGGAATGCGAGAATGTGGAATCAGCACGCCAGGCATTGAAGACTCTGCCGTCAGGCAAGGAAGGATTGATCTACTTCGAGTTGATCCCATTACGGAAGTACACCGGTTTCGAGCGATTATTTCAATTGGAAAAAGTGAAAAATCATGACCAAAACAGTTGACTCCTTCCGCTTCATCAGCGGCATCACCAAACGCATGATCAAAAACTGGATCGGCATGGAAAAGCCGCGTCCCATCCCGTGGACACCGCTCTCAAAGCCGCTCTCCGAGTGCAGGGTGTCTTTGCTCAGTTCGGCGGGGATTGCGCTCAAGGATGACCAGCCTTTCGACCAGGAAGGCGAGCGCAAAAATCCCTGGTGGGGCGACCCAACCTGTCGCATTCTCCCAAAGACCGCCACGGAAAAAGACGTTCGGCTCTATCACTTGCACATCGACCCATCCCATGCCAAGCAGGACTTAAACTGCCTGTTCCCACTGCAAAGATTACAGGAAATGGAGGCGAGCAAACGCATCGGGTTCATAAGCGAAAGACATTATTCAATCATGGGCTACATCCTCAAACCCGAAAGACTCCTGCAAGAAACCGTCCCGGCAATAATTCGTAACTTGAAGGAGGATATGGCAGATGTGGTGGTGCTGGTCCCTGCCTGACCGATCTGTTGCTGGTCCGTTGGACTGGTACAACGTGAACTTGAAGCGGCAGGCTTTTCCACCATCTGCCTGACTCCCGTGCCTGACCTGACTGCCTCTGTAAGCGTACCGCGCATTGCCGCCATCGAGTATCCACTGGGACGGACGCTTGGTCAACCCGGCGACAGTGCCGGTCAAACCGCCGTCCTCGAAGCCACGTTACAGGCTCTGGAAAAAATCCAAACACCGGGCGAAATCGTACACTTGCCATTTGAATGGACTGAATCGCCGAAGGAAGTCCACAACAAACCGCACGTTGATCCGCCCATTGGACGTTATCTTGTTAGAAACCCCTGGTTCCTCCCCAAACTCCTCTCGCGGGATGTACCTGAGTAAAATACATCAATCTCAAAGGAATATCGATCATGTCTCAAATTTTGTTTTCACTGTCCACCTGGCTTCATGCCCTTGCCACGATTATTATGATCGGGCATTACCTTTTGCTCTCTTTGATCCACCTGCCCGTGCTCACAAAGGAAAATGGCGGTGGCGTAATTCTCAGCGCCATCTCAAAGCGCAGCCGCGTCTGGATGTATGTCTCGCTGGGCATCTTTGCGGTCACCGGCACTCATCTGACCTTTGTTGACTCGAACTATCTTGGTCTTGGAGATTTCGGCAATCTCTGGAGTATTCTGATGTTGGTCAAGCACCTGCTCATCATGGCGATGATCGCATTGGGCTTCTGGTACAACGCCGTTCTCCGTGTCGGACCCATGATGAGTTCCAACAATGGAGCCGAACAAGCCATCGCCCGCTTCGGTTTGTATTCCAAATTAATGGCTGGCTGTGGCGTACTGGTTCTGCTGTTGACGGCGCTCGCGCAATTCGAGTAAAAATATCTTTAGCACAAGTGTGTATGCGGTACGTGCTGTCTCGCGGAAAGAGACAGCACGTACCGCATACAAGCGGGATAAATGATCCTCCCTTCGAAATTCGGGGTCAAAAGCGTTTCCGCTCCAACAGCAGTTTCAATTATTTCAGGCACATTTCCAGACTCATGTGGTTGCAATTTTGTTCGGCGGGCAATTCATCACACATCTTTTTAGCCGCACTATGTGCGTTTCTGCCTCTGCCCATTGCTGGCCAAAGACATGTCCAGGTTTTTCGGGAAAACACAGATTCAGGAAATATAAACGGGTGACAAACTCCATGCGGACGGCGCGGATGCTGCCACCGCTTGACACATCCCCCCGCTCCGCCTAAAATTGCGGACATGAAAACCAGACCCGACTTCCCAATGGTGATAGATACCATGGTCATGTCCATGCCGCATAGCGTGGAGATGTTTTGCCGCGCCGATTGGAGAGCACGTTAGGTTTGCATACCTGAAACGAAAACGGGCTGTCCATCACGCGGACAGTCCGTTTTGTTTGTAACACATAAATTGAACCGCCAAGTTCGCGAAGATTCAAAAAGGTTTTTTCTTTGCGCGCTTTGCTTGCTTAGCGGTAAAAACTACGGAGTTACCCATGTCCGAAAACATTCTCATTGCTGTTGCCTGGCCCTATGCCAATGCCGAAATCCATGTTGGAAACCTGACCGGCTCACACCTGCCCGGAGACATCGCCGCCCGCTTTCACCGCTTGAAGGGGAATAAGGTGCTGATGATCACCGGCACCGACTCGCACGGTACGCCCGTCACCATGAGCGCGGACAAGCTCGGCAAGCCGGTGGAGGAAGTCTACAAGTTCTATCACGAAGGCTTTATCGATCTGTTCCAGAAGATCGGCATCTCGTACGATCTGTACACCACCACGCATAGCGAAAACCATTTCAAGGTTTCGCAGAGCATCTTTCTGGCGTTGAAGAAGAACGGTTTCCTGTTCACCAAGGTCGAGCCGCAGTGGTTCTCGCCGGGGCTAAACCGCTTCCTTCCCGATCGCTACATCGAAGGGACCTGCTACATCTGCGGGACTGAAGGTGCGCGCTCCGACCAATGCGACGCCTGCGGCAACGTGTTAGATCCCGCCAAACTGGTCAACCCGAAATCAAAGGTCGAAGGCGATACCTCTTCACCAGAACTGCGCGAGACCGAACATTTCTACATCGACCTCTCGAAGCTTGAGCCCGATGTCAAGAAGTATTTGCAGGATCGCGCCAGCTACATGCGTGACACCGTGCTGGGTGAATCCCTGCGGAAGATCGAAGCGGAGGGGCTCAAGCCCCGCGCCATCACCCGTGACCTCGATTGGGGCATCCCCGTTCCCGTCGATGGTTGGGACGGGAAATGTCTCTACGTCTGGTTCGAAGCAGTCATCGGCTACCTCTCCGCTCCCATCGAGTGGAGTCAGGTGTCGGGGAACGGCGAAGCCTGGCGCGATTGGTGGATCAACTCACAGGCGAAGCAGTTCCACTTCATCGGCAAGGACAACATCTTCTTCCACACTTCGCTCTGGCCCGCCGAGTTGATGGGCGTGGGCAGCGCGTTCATGGAAATCTTCGCGGGCGAGGAAATCCCGTTGATCGTTCCGTTTGACGTTCCCGCCAATCAGTTCATGAACCTCGAAGGGAAGAAGATCAGCGGCTCGCGCAATTGGGCGGTTTGGGGACGCGACGCCCTGACTCGCTTCGACCCCGACGCCATCCGCTACTACCTGACGGTGAACATGCCCGAAGCCAAGGACAGCGATTGGGATTGGGCGGAGTTCGTGGCGCGCAACAACAACGAGTTGGTCGCCACCTGGGGTAACCTTGCCAACCGTGTGCTGTCGTTTTGTTACAAGCATTGGGAAGAACATGTTCCGAGTGTGGATGTGTCCGCGTTGCGTGATGCCGACCTTGAATTGTCGAAGACCATCGAAAACGGATTCAAAGTCGTGGGCACGGAACTCGAAGCCGTGCGCCTGCGTTCGGCATTAAGTGAGACAATGAAACTCGCCACCGTGGTCAACCAGTATCTGGATGTCAACGCGCCGTGGAGTGCGGTCAAGACCGACAAGGAAGGCGCCGCCAAGACGGTCTACACCGCTCTCAAAGCCATTGACTCGCTCAAGGTGATGTTCGCTCCCTTCCTGCCCTTCACCTGCGAAAGACTGCATGGCTTCTTCGGCTACGAAACTCCGCTGTTTGGTGAGCAATACACCGAGACCGTGAAGGATTCACTTGGCGAGCACACGGTGTTACGTTATAAACCAGTTGAAGGCTTGCAATGGAAACCCAGCGGATTGCAACCAGGGCAAAAATTGAATCAACCCGCTCCGCTGTTCAAGAAGCTGGAAATGAGTGTGATCGAGGAAGAACGAGCGAGGTTGGGAAAATAAACAAAAAAATCGGATGTCTTGATGACATCCGATTTTTTTGTTCCACAGAAGCCAGTTCCGAGTGACGGTCAAGCTAACCTGGTTTCAAGCAGCCCGGGGACGAATTCAGTTCAATCGTCATCGCCGTCATCGTCACCGTCTCCATCGTCATTGCTTTCATCATTTTTATTGTCGTCTTTTTTATCATCGTTGTTGTTGTCATTCTGATTGCTGTCGGGAGCATCATTGCCATTGTCGTCATTGACGTTGTTTTCATCATTGCTGTTCAAGTTGTCGGCGTCGGTTTCATTCTGATTACCATCAACGACGGGCGTGCTGACGGGGTTATCAACGACGCTGTCATTGCCATTGTTTTCGTTGACTTCCTCGCTTTGTTCATTGTCGTTGCCGTTCGGAGCGGCATTGTTGAGATCATCGGCATCAGGCTCCGCTTCGATTTCAACAGGCATGCCCGCCGGGACAGAGGTTCCCTCGGGGAGCAATTCAATGGATTCGACCTCCACAAAGCCGTCCGCATTGGTACGCCCCGTCACCAAAACAGCCGCCCCATTCGACAGGGGTTCCGCAGGCAGGACCGAAGTATCCAGGATGACAATACGGACCCCCGACACGTCGATCACTCCATTTTCTTCCGTGTAAATGCCCACAAACTGGATGACCTCATGCCAGCCCTCCGCCAGCAGTTCATTGACTTCATGCAGGCGTTCGATTTCAAATGTGTATTCGAGCGCCTTGCGGGCTTCCTTATCCAGGGTAAAGAACAGGCGGACATTCTCCCAGGTTAGTTTTACGGGATACAGATTCTCGCCCGGCAAGGCGGAAGCGGACGCGCTCACCAGCCCCGTCCCGCCGGCAAGAAACACCGCAGCCAGGGTAAAGGCAATGGCAAACCGCTGAAAGAACGGGATCGCCCGCCTGCTGCGTGGCGCAGATTTCGTTTCGCGCATAAGCGCGGCATGTTGCAGCACCTTCGCACGCCCGCGGCGGACGGCTTCGGGTGAGGGGGCGGGCACCGACAGCGAACGCGCCATGATGGATGCCATCAGGATCGGGCGCAGTTCAGCCGCAAAATCGGGATGACGCGCGAGGACGGTTTCCATTTCGGCGCCGTTTTCGATTTCCTGTAAACAAATTTCCAAAATATCAAAAATATCATTCATAATTCACCTCGCCAAGTTCGCGCTGAAGAGCAGCCGGCGCGCGGAACTGGAGAGCCTTGATCGCGTTCACGTTTTTGTTCATAAAAGAAGCAGTCTCTTCCAGGGAATAGCCCTGACCAAACCGCAGGGCGAGAACATGCTGCTGGTCGGCGGTCAACTGGGCGTATGCGTCGCCCACAACCCGCTTTTGCTCGCGTTGATCCACTTCGGCAACCAGGCTGGGACCGTGATCGGGCAGCGACTCTGGGATTTCCTCTTCGGGACGGCGGTATTTGCGGCGAAGATGATCCGCCGCGGCGTGGGAGGCTGTGCCGATCAGCCAACCCTTGAGGTTGGTCTGTGGAGGGTTTCCGCTTTGGGCGGCTTCGAGCAGGCGGACGAACACGTCGCTGGCAATGTCTTCGGCGAGGGTCTGGTCGCCAATCCGATACAGCACGTAACGATAGACCTCGGAAAAATACCGGTCATACACCTCGCCGATCGCTTTTGCATCCAGTTCGCGCAGACTTTTTAAGTCCTGCCGCCCATCCGTCATGGACATTGTTCTGATTGACGTCCAATTCTCAAAATTTTTCATTCCAAGTTCAGCGGACATATATTATCACGGTTCACAATTTGAAAGATAGCCATCCAGAAGCGAAAGCGGGTCGCCCGATCCTGCAATCAGGCGACCCTTGAAATCATCGGACAAAACTTGCCCGGCGATTAGTCATCACCATCATCGCTCGAATCGCCCAAAACGAGAGCGAGAACGCAAGATAACCTTTTCATTTTTTTACCTCTTACTATGTTGTGTGGATTGATTACATTCTAATAGTCGCAAATCCCCCCAAAAGGTTACGGATAAAAGGAAATCCCATTCCCTACAATCAGGTTGATTGGATACCCAGTGAGTGCAGGCGAGGCGGAAATTGAATCAGCCCACCCACTGTTCAAGAAGTTGGAACCAAGTATGGTTGAGGAAGAAACGAGCAAGGTTGGGGAAATAAATAAAAATCGGACGTCGTTATGATGTCCGATTTTTATTTGCAAAAAGGGGAGTTGGAACGCGCGCTGATTCTTCTTGCTCTGCTGGTCACGTCCTGCAAAGCGGACATTGCCCGCAATGACGACGGTTCCCTCACCGTGAAAACGGAAATCACGCAGGAGCAACTACAGGAGGTCATCACCTCCGCCATCGCCGATCCGCTGGTGAAGGACCTCATCGTGTCCCTGCAATCGGGATATGTGCTTGTTTCGGGGGAACGTCAACGGCTGAACGACGCCGGCAGGACGGATATATTATCCTTCCGCCTCGACTTGTCCATCAGCAACGGGCAGCCCACCGCCACCATCTCCAATGCCCAGCTCGACGGCGTGGCAATCGAGCAAAACCGCGTTGATAACTGGAATCAGACCATCGCCAATCGCCTGTCCAATTTTGGCGGGAGGAGCGAAAACGCGATCTTGCAAACCATCGGCATCACGACCGAGTCCGTGACCATGACGTGGAGCGTGACAAGGTAATAAGGGCTTTCCCGTTTCTGACGGGAAAAATAACAGGCTCAAAATCTTTAGCCACAGACGCTTGCGCCGCGCGCCAGTGCGGTGTTTCACGGATTTTCACTGATTTTTCTTTTTCAATCCGCGTAAATCGGTGAAATCCGTGGCAAGGTTCTTGAGTTTTCCGTTATTTACGGGAGACCCGTAATAAGTTTTCGAGCAACCCGCTCCCAGCGACGTTCCTGCCGCTAGAAGCGGAGCTGGGATTTTTATTTCAACTACATTTCAGATAGTTTTTGTCCTAATTTAGATGTATAATACGATCCATGCCTGAATGGATTGGTCAAACCATCGGAAAAGTCCGCATTGACAAATACCTTGCGCGCGGGGGAATGGCGGAGGTCTATCTGGGCACGCACCTGTCGTTGGACCGCCCGGTAGCCGTCAAAGTCCTGCACAGTTACATCGAGTCGGACCCCGACCTGCTGGACCGATTCCACCGCGAGGCGAAGGCAGTTGCCGGGCTGCGCCACCCCAACATCATCCAGGTATTCGACTTCGACACGCACGAGGGACATCCCTACATTGTGATGGAGTACCTGAAGGGACCGAACCTCTCCACCTACCTCCAGACTCTTCAGAAGAACGAATTAAAACTGTCCCCTGAGCAGGTCGGGAAGTTGCTCAAATCGCTTGTCGCTGGTTTGGATTATGCCCACACACAGGGGATCATCCACCGCGACATCAAGCCAGCCAACATTCTCCTCCACAACAAAACCGGGGACTTTACCGAAAATTCCATGCTTACCAAACACGTGGAGCCGGTTATCACCGACTTCGGACTGGCGCGCATCGTCCATTCCAGCCAACAGACCGCATCGGGGCTGGTGAGCGGCACGCCCGCCTACATGTCCCCGGAGCAAGCGCGCGGCAGCAAGGTCGATCATCGCACCGACATTTATTCGCTTGGCATCATTTTGTACGAGATGGTTGCCGGTCGGGTTCCCTTTGAAGGGGATACGGCAATCACCGTCATCTTCAAGCACATCAACGAACCTCCCCCGCCCATCGACGGCATTTCCCCGGAGATGCAAACGGTGCTGGACAAGACATTGACCAAATACCCGGAGAGCCGATACAACAGCGGACATCAACTGCTGGCGGATTACTCCATCGCGGCTGGAATCTACCTCGAGCCTGAAACCATCCATTCGACTCCAACCCGCGCGCCCAAGTCTGTCACTGCTTCGAGGAAAAAGTCCCCGCTCCTGAGTCCGCTTTGGATCGGGTCGGGAATATTCGCCTGTGCCTGCATGTCCTTCCTGCTGCTCGGCATGTTGGGAATATCGGTTTATTCGATCTTCCCGCAGTTGCGGACGGTGCAGGCGGCGGAGCCGTCGCCGGTGGCGACGGAACAACCCCACGTCATGGAAACCGCGGAGACCGTCCCTGTCACCGGCGGAACACCTGTCGGCGTTCTGCGCTTTCAGGACGGTACCGCCTTCGCCGATCAGATCACCGTCAACGCGGAACTCGAAGCCCCGTCAGAAGGAACCCAGTACGAGGTCTGGCTCATCGACAACAGCGGAGAGCAAAGCCGCAGCATCGGCGTCCTCGATGAAGACAGTAACGGAACCTACAGCCTGACCTTTGTCGATCCGCAAAGCCGCAACCTGCTTGGCGAATATTCCCACATGGAAATCACGGTGGAGCCAAATCCAGACAACAGTCCCAACCCATCAGGCGAGGTTGCCTACTCCACGGGAATCGCAAGGGGGGCGCTAACCCACATCCGGCATTTGCTGGTGGCGACGGAGGAAACGCCCAATCAAATTGGCGTGATGGACGGCTTGAAGAACAATGCAAAGCTGATCGACGAAAACGCGAAAGCCATGCTCGCCGCGTACGAATCGGGGGACAAAAGGGAGGTTCGCAATAACGCAGAGGCGCTGATCAACCTCATCGTGGGGAATCAGGATTCATCCCACCTTGATTGGGATGCCAACGGAAAAGTTAATGACCCCAGCGACGGCTATGGGCTTTTGTTGAACGGCGACCAGGCTGGTTACATCGAGGGAGTCCACCACCATTCAAGCTATTCCGCCGAGTCGGAAGATTCCTCCCCAGGCATCCGCCTGCACGACGGGCACGTGGAAATAGCCATTCGCAACGTCGAGGAGTGGGCTATCGAACTGCGCGACATCTCGAAGCGGATCGTCCAGTCACCGGATGATGCCGGCATCGAAGCGGATGTCCGCGCCGCCGTGGCGCTCGCCGACCAAATCCTGAACGGTCTGGATACAAACGGGAACGAACTAATCGAACCGATTCCGGGCGAGGGCGGGGCGCTTACCGCGTATCAACATGCCTATTACATGACCGACATGCAAATCCTGCCCGGAGAAGACCAAATGCCGGCTACAGGAAGATAATAAAATATTCAATAAAACAGACCCACAAGAAAATCTTGTGGGTCTGTTTTATTTTTTGTCCTACTTCATCATCGGGACTTTGACGCCCCTGGCTTTGGCAAACTCAATGGCTTCGGAATAGCCCGCATCCATGTGGCGGACGACGCGCCCCTACCCGTCCTCTCCCAAATACGACAATGAAATACACACAAAATGATTCAGACTTTAAATCGTCATATTTGGGGAGGTGCCCGCGAAGCGGGCGGAAGGGGCTCCTTTCACAGATCTCCCTGCGCAGCACCCTATGGTCGCAGCTTTGGCGAACAGCATCCCACTTGCTTTTCTCGGGGACGGTGACAACGCATCCAATTCCTCTCCCGTCTAGGACTGTAACGTCGTGCCCGCAGGGTATATCACCCCTTTGTGGAGCTCACGCAGCGACACCAGCCGCGTTTGCTTGGTATCCACAGGTAAATATCTACCTTTTGATTCAAGGATTTATTAGTCGTATGGCAGAATAAACCATTACACCAAGAAATAGCAAATCAAGTCCTAAAGTATGTGAGACTGGCAATTTAACGTTGAAGAACAAAATCTTAACCTTACCTCGCGATGGAGGTTCGCCAGCGTTTTTATCGACTAATGGTTTTATTCTACTCCAGCGGCTTATAAAAGGCTCGTAGGATCTTTTACCCTGATAACCCCAATACTCTCGTTCAATCTGTGATCCTCTTTCAGCCATACTGGAATGTAGTCCTCTATTTCTTAATTCTAAAATCCAGAAACAAAGGCTTACCCAGAGTAGCAGAATGAATTTATCATTACCTAGCCCCCCAGAAGATATTAGACCGATGGCTGCTACATAAAAGCCAACGAGTGTAAATCTAAAAGATGCAAGTTGATTAAGATTTGCACAGATTGCAGAATATTCTGTTCGGAGATTTGCTTCATCTTGTTCATCAATCGCTTTTTTCATTTTCACATCCTTTTATGTGAATTTTTAATGTAGCCATACTACAACTCTCCTTTGAACGCCCTATCCAGCACGGACGGTAGCAGCGTCCGCCCAAAGAACGGACGCAACTCCTCCCTCGTAGCGGACTGTAACTCCCGCAGAGACGCCAGCCGCGCTTGGACGCTATCGAGATATGCTACGATACGCCGCTGTTCGTCGAAACAGATTTTACTCATCTTTCACATCTTCCCAACAACTATTACAGATGGCAAAACCATTCTGTTCGCTGTGGAACCCCATAGAGCCAAAAGGTGCCTGAAAGCCACATCTATCACATTTAACAAAACCTCCCTCATACTTACATAACTGACATTCGGAAATATGACTTTCAGCTGAAAAAATATAATAATCTTGCCAACATTCGGGGCATGTAATTATTTCGAATTGCCAAGTTAACCGTTCTTTGGGTCTTGAAGGCATATTTTCATGTCGGATTTTTTCAATATTCTGTTGAGCAAGTTCCTGTAAAGTCTTAAGCGCTTCATCAATAGAAATCAGTTTCTGAATGTCATCTTGTTCGAAGTAATCACGAATGTCGCTCGCAAATTCCTCTTTTAGAAATCGTGTAATAAATGCAATGGCTGCATGATGTTTTCCAAGCACTTCTTCAAAAGTGATTTCGATTTCATAATGTTGGATTCTGTTTCGGATATCTGATAGAAGAAAAATAGTTTCAACTTCTTCTTCACTTAGATTAACACGGGCGATTTGTTCAAGTCTTTTTATAGATTCATTAATAGTCACCGTGTTAGCGTTGGAGCTACCAGCTTGTTCAACCTTTGTGTATATTAGAGACCAGTGCTCTCGCTTTAGACGTTCTTTTAAAAGCAATTCGACTGACTGGGCAACTAACAGTACCGATAATTTCAATTCACTTTGAGTTGGATGGTCTTTTAGCGCAAATCCAATCCCTTGCTGCAAAGAATCTATTGCGTTTTCCAGCAGATTAAATTTCAGATGTTTTGCCATATTACAACTCTCCCTTAAACGCCCTATCCAGCACGGACGGCAGCAACGCGGACAACTCCTCCCCTGCAGCGGACAGTAACTCCCGCAGCGACGCCAGTCGCACTTGAACTTTCGTGTCGATTGTCTCTTGTCTCATATATACTCTCAATTCCCCTTCCCCCACTTGGGGGAAGGACGGGATGGGGGTCACAACTCTCCCTTAAACGCCCTATCCAGCACGGACGGTAGCAACGCGGACAATTCCTCCCCCGTAGCGGACTGTAACTCCCGCAGCGACGCCAGCCGTGCATACATCATCGTCCGAGACCTAAGCATAGCTCATATCGCTTGTTAAGCTTGGCAATAAAGATTACTCTTCCATACCATTTGGCTTTCATGGATCATAGGGGTATATTTCGTTTGGGTCATAAGGGTCTACAGGGCTTGAGTCATAAGAACTTATAGTATTGGGCTCATCCCAAGAAACATCATCGCCATACTGTTTCACCAATTGATTGTGGAAATTTAGTTGGTAATTTTTTCGGTCAAATGGGGTATTACCTAATTGTTCAATTAGGATCTGACTATTGGAATTACCGTTCGCAATAATCTTTTCATGCAAGTCGACAAGCTTCTCTATATATTGCCGATTAGGTAAATGGCTGCCTTTGCGGATATTACAATTGGGGTCAGCCAATACAATATTCCAAAGGAGATTTGGTCCACCCATGCTAATCGGAAAGACATGATCGATATAAGTTGAAACATCACTCAATAAGGAATTACAGTAAAAGCAACGTCCTTCTTGAGGTCCATATAATACTGCTCTCGCAATATTCCGCAAATTGGAATTGACACGATTTAACTGCTTAGTTTCTTTAACTTGATCGATTGATTTGGTCTTAATTCTTATTTTCAAGTATTTCTTTGCGTACTCAAGAAACCTTTCCGAGTTGTACATATAAAATAGGTTTACGTCTGCAATAGTGCATATTTCATCGATAAGCTCGGGTCTTGGTCCTATTGTTTTCTTTCCCATGGAATTAATAATCCACCACCAATCCTCCTTTTCATCGTCCGTGATAAAGATTATATATTTAGCGGAAACGCGCTTACATTCTTCAATCAACTCTCGCCAAAGAATCAAATCACCATAAATTCGTTTAAAGGCGAGATTCTTATGAATATAAGTATCACGCTTCTTGTTTTCCTCCTTGTCTTCTTGAGATTTATTGGCATCACTATATCCAGGTGGCTGTTTACGCTCATATCTCACTTTGCCATCTGAATAAATTTCCTCAAGTTGCTTTGCGGTAGGCTGTGGTCCAATTCTGCCATCGACAAGTTCTTCAATCTTCTCTCTTATGGGATCATCATTGTTATTAATATCAATTTGTTTTCTCTGAAATTTATCAAGATCTTCTAGGTATTCGTCAAACGCTTTTTAACTATAGTAGTTAAATTATCAGGATTAATATAAGCATGTCGTTTTCGAAGCTGCAAATTATTCAATTCGTTTTCAAAGTTCTTTTGTATGTTTTGAATAAGACTTTTTACATCATTGAATTTTTTGACTTGCTCAGCGATAACTGTCAAACGATTTTCTTGATATTCAAGTGCTACCTGGTGAGGTATCCAGAGTCTGTCTTTAACTCGATCCAAAGCTCGAAACAGATCGTCGCGAGCCTCTGAGGGAAAGCGATATAGATTTAGCAGGATATTTGTGTCCAAAACAAAAATGCAGTTCTTCCAAAGCTCGGCAAAATCGTCGTTGCTAAGTCGATAATAATTGCGAAATATCTGCTTCATACGTACTCCTGTTCTCAAAAGTGTTTCCTAAGCAACTTTACATCAAATCACAATCACCATAATAGATATTTCTTATAAATCACAACTCTCCCTTAAACGCCCTATCCAGCACGGACGGCAGCAACGCGGACAATTCCTCCCCCGTAGCGGACTGTAACTCCCGTAGCGACACCAGCCGCGCTTGGATGCTATCGAGATACGTCACGATATGCCGTTGCTTTATCATTTAGTAAGCCCTTCTTCCTCTAAGGCTTTTTGCAAAATTGGGCGCATAGCATACAACCATTCGCCGTTACTGAGCTCTCGAATATCGAAGACTATTAAGGTTGCGCCTTTATCCTCAAGTCCTTCCGTGTTATTTATTCTGCTTCCCAAAGCACCCAATACACCGCTCAGTTGCTGAGGAGTTATCTTCATTGCCTCAGCGAGTTTTCTTGTTTCCATGCCTGGCGCGCCTGCATTGTATAGCGCCCTAAACAAAGCGATATGATTTGACTTCAATGGTCTTCGCTTAAGCATTGCTCGAATGTCATCAACGGTAACCTCTCCAGCCAATGCAGCATGATCTAAAAGCATCATAAGTGCATCTATTAGGCGGAGAAACTGTTGAGCCATGCTCTCTGGATAGTCTATGATTTTATGCATGGGAGGATTTCGAATGAATTGCATCGCACCTCGATACAGAAATTGGACACCTTGTTGCTCGCCAACGTGCGAGCTAAACACTAGTTTGCCACCAGGTTTAAGTGCGTCATCAATTAGGTCAACACCATGCTTCAGGCTATCAGGATCAATCTTTTTCCTTAGAGAGCGTTTTAAAAGTGGTCGAGTAAGATTGGAGAATGACTAAATTCAACCAAACCTACCCGACCGATCTCAAGTATACCGAATGGCAACAGATTTCGGAGTTTTTTCCAACTTTCCAAATGGGTCGTCCACCC
>JACRBJ010000061.1 GCA_016234555.1 Chloroflexota bacterium
TACCATGGCGCCAAATCGTTGGGCATCATCCGCCATTGAGCGCCTGTTCTGACAATCCAACGCAAGCCATTGAACACGTCTCGTAAATCGTGGTCTCTTTGTGGAGCGTCTTCTTTCATCAATGTCAGATAAGGAGCAACAAATGCCCATTCGTCGTCCGTTACATCACTCGGGTATGGTTTTCGGGTCATTCACAGAGTTTACCATCCCGAAAAGTTCATAACACGCTCTAGCGAACGATCACGGCATCCAGTGAACCGGGAGCATATTTGACGTTGACAAAGACCAGTTTGAGTGTATGAGGTCCCGAAGCGAGCTGTCCGGTGTAATTCCAGCGTTTTTGGGATGCGTATTTCGCCAACTTTTGATCGAGGGTGCCCACCTGTACACCGTCCACATACACCAGCATCTTTCCGTAGTTGGGACCGCCGCGGTACACGATGCTGAAGGATTGTCCAGTGAAGTTGAGGGTGACGGCTGAATCTTTCTTGGTTGTCAGCTTGAGAGTGCCTTTGTAGGCATCTTGCATGTTTTTGTTCTCCCATCCAGCGGAGTAGACAAAGGCGCTGTCTCTATCATCGTAGATGACTTCTAAACCTGGCTTGGTTGCCGGCGGAACGGGAGTTGGTGTCATTGTCGGTGCCGGTGTGTTAGTCGGAGGAATCGGGGTTGCGGTGAAGGTGGGGGCCGGTGTGTTTGTCGGTGGAATCGGAGTTGCAGTAAAGGTTGATTCCGGTGTATTCGTCGGCAGAGCTGTAGTCGGAGTCATTGTAGGCTCCGGCGTGTTTGTCTGCGGAATCGGGGTGGCTGTGAAAGGTGTTTCCGAAGGAACTGTTGATGGAGAGCGAACGATCACGGCATCCAGTGAACCGGGAGCATATTTGACGTTGACAAAGACCAGTTTGAGTGTATGAGGTCCCGAAGCGAACTGTCCGGTGTAATCCCAGCGTTTTTGGGATGCATAGTCTGCCAGCATTTGATCGAGGGTGCCCACCTGTACGCCGTCCACATACACCAGCATCTTTCCATAGTTGGGGCCACCCCGGTACACTATGCTGAAGGATTGTCCAGTGAAGTTGAAGGTGACGGATGAATCTTTCGTGGTTGTCAGTTTGAGAGTGCCTTTGTAGGTATCCTGCATGTCCTTGTTCTCCCAGCCAGCGGAATAAACAAAGGCGCTGTCCCTATCATCGTAGATGACTTCTGAACCTGGCAGCGGTGTTTGCGGCACGGAGGTCGGTGCCATGGTGCTTGTCGGCGGGATGGGAGTGGCCGTCATTGTCGGCTCCGGTGTGTTGGTCGGAGGAATGTAGGTTTGTGCCGGCGTGGAAGTAAACGTCGGCGGGATGGGAGTGGCAGTTATTGTCGGCTCCGGCGTATTGGTCGGAGGAATCGGAGTTGCTGTGAAGGCAGGTTCCAGGGTGGGGGTCGGCGGAATCTGGGTCGACGCGACTGTTGGAGTTGCAGTCGCAACCGGGGTGGTAGCGGCAGGAATGACACCCAAAGCCTCATACGCGCCAATATCGACAGCATTGCCCTGAGGTCTGGCGCTGCCTTCAATATCGGCTGACACGCCAAGGTTTGTTCCCCGGTCAATTGCCGGGCTGGTATCACGCAGGTGGAGGTTGTAATCCGCCTGGCTGGCGAATTGCGGCTCGGCTTGCACGGAGTTCTGCCCCTTGCCAGTGGCTGCCTGATAACCAGTCAGCGAATAGGTCTCACGGCAACTGCTTCCACTGCCATACACGCTGTCGCTGTTCGTCTTGTACAACAGGTTGTTGCTATCCAAGGTAAATGAGTCAAAGCTTACTGCGCACACCGCGGGTCCATTCGCGTTGTAGAAAATGTTGTTTTGAATGACCGATTGACTGGTCTCGGCAGCAGGCGCCTGGAAATTGATCGACGCATTTCCGGAAGCGCCCGAGGCATAGAACGTGTTGCCAAGGATTTTCACCCCGCCTGCCCCCCAGTTGACCAGTCCGCCGTAGCCCCAGCCCCACGAACCTCTTTTCGTGACGACATTCTGACGGACGATATTGTTGGTGATGTCGCCCTTGCAGTTATTGTCTCCGTTGGTGTCGCCATACTGGTTGTTCTCGCCGCCAACTCCACAGCCTACAGATGTGCTGTAGTTGATGACGATTATGCCTGCGCTGCCGCCCTTTTCAGCCATGATCTGGTTGTTTTCCACCAGACTGTCAAAGATATTTTCCAGTTGGATGCCCACATAACTGCAATCCTTGACAGTGTTATTTCTGACAATGTGCCGCCATTGGACGAGGCCAGTCTGCCCGGCATCCAGGTCGATGCACTGTCCCAACCCCGTCGTCCAGATGTTTTCGATACGGTTGAATTCAACAATGTTGTCGTGTGCCCTGCCTTGAACCCAAATGCCTCGAGCATTGTAATTGGTGAAATCGTGAATGTAGTTGCTGCGATAAATGTTGTGATGTGTGGCATCGTCCCCCAGTCCGCCGTGCGAATCGTTGATACCGCCATATCCGCCCGACGCAGTATAGCCAACACCGCTGATTTCATTACCTTCGAACAACTGATTGTTGCCTACAGTGAAGATCGCGCCATTGACATAATTGTTTCTCAGGGTGATGTGGTGAGTGACTGCTGAATGGAACCAGCCGAACTGCAGGGCATGTTGATTGGAGCTGGCAAACCTCAATCCTTCGATGGTCCAGTAGCCAACGGCGCCCCTGCTGTACAGAGCCATGTTGCTGCCGCCATTGATCTGCACGGTTTCACCGGGATAATTGGTTAGTTTGATTACACCATCGGCGCTGCCGGAGCGGCTGATTGTGATGCTTTCGTTGTATGTTCCCGCCCTGACCAGGATCGTGTCGCCGGGATTGACACTGTTTACTGCCTTCTGGATCGTCCGCCACGGTGCAGTCTCGGTTCCAGTATTTGTATCTACGCCATTCGTTGATACATAATAAGTAATTCCGGGCGCGAGAGATTCGGACAATGCACCAACGTTGCCGTAGCCTCCAAATGTGAGTGCCAGCAAAAGAACCATACTCATCGCCCGGATTATTATTTTGTTCATTATTCTTTCTCCTTGTAAAGCCACATCGACCTTTTGGCAGGCTGATTATTTTTCCATTGAGCCTTCATACATAGAGCGCTTCAATGCTGCCTAAAGGTTAACATAGCCCCTATTCATATAAGGGGTATTCTTATAGGAATTGAGTACCAGTCATCTCAACACTTCTGCAAATCTCCCGCCCATCCTTGCAATTCAGAAAGGTACATATCAATATCGTTTCAAAATATTATTGTCCAGTCAACACGCCCCCTGGAAATTGAAAAGGAATCGAAAGGACGGACACCATGTCCGTCCTTTCGATATTCCATGTTTAACAGGAAAATACAAACTATCTTTAACCCACCCCCTCATTTGGTTCGTTCGAGAGGAAATATGTCTGTGCGGGAAGCAGGACATGCTGGCGTTTGCCTGACGGATACATGGTGGTGCAGGCGGAACGCGGCAGGCGCTTGATAAGTGCCGAGTCATATAACTGGATGGAGCCATTGGTGATGCTTTCGATCACTGTCCAGTGGTCGTGATAGCCATTCAAGCCGAGAATGATGGCGCGTCCCGGCGAGCCGTCCAGAAAGGCCTGCATGGAACGCCAAAAGGTTGTCAGGTCAGGATTTGTCACACCGCGCCAGGGGATTTGCACGTTCGAGATGCGTTTCTTGCCCACCACCTTGTCCAAAACAACCAGCATCTCCTTGTGCATGATGCCCCCGATCAGAAATTTGCTCAACAATCCGCGCCGGGAGAGGTAGTGGATCAAGTCGTTGAATAATTGCTGTGTCTCCTGGTCTGACGAGTGATTGATGTATCGTTCCGCGTTGACAATGCTGTACAGTCCACACAGCGAGTCGAGACCACCTTGTTGAAAGGGGGGGAACTCTGGTGTGCTTCGGGAATACCCTCTCATGAAAAAACCTTCCTAGTCGGAACTGAAGTCGTTGAACTCCGTGTTCAATTTTCGAGAGTATACCCTGTCACTTTACCAGCCGCCATAACAAGAGGCTTGCCAGCAAAGCGAGAGCTGCTCCAAAGAGGAAGGGAGCCGAAGGTCCGAATCCAGCCCAGGTCCCCGCACCCTGCCAGAGCAATCCCGCCAGAAACGAAGCAGGCAGGGCGGTAATTCCAATCGCGGCGTTGAACAATCCATACGCCGCACCGCGCTGCGAGTCGGGCACAAGGTCGGCGACCAGCGCCTTGGCAACACCCTCCGTCGCGGCGTAGTAAATTCCATACAGACCGAACAGCGCCCAAATCTGCCAGCCCGCCCCGGCAAAGGCAAACCCAAGATAGACCAACCCGTACGCGAACCAGCCGCCGATGATCAACTTGCGCCTGCCGACCCTGTCCGACAGCGCGCCAAGCGGACCCGAAAGCGCCGTGTAAATGGCAGTGAAGGTCATCAGCATGAACATGGTTTGCAGCACCGAAAGTCCGCGCTCCTGCGCGCGCAGGATGATGAACGAATCAGAGGAGTTGCCAAGCGTGAAGAGGACAACGATAAAGAGGAAGGACTTGAAGCGCGAGTCCATCCCTTTGAGCGAGAGCTGCAAACCAGCCCCGCCCTTGGTTGATCCACCCAAATCGGTTGCTCCTACGCCCAAAACGATCACCGCCAAAACCGCAGGGACGATGCTCGCCAGCACTGCAATGCGGAAGGTGTCCACACTCAACAACGATTCGTTGGATTGAGTCAGCCAGATGATGAGCGCCGCAATCGCAATGCCGAGGAAGGCTCCCGCCGTATCACCGGCGCGGTGCAAACCGAAAGCGAACCCGCGATTGGACTCGTCTGTGCTGGCAGCAACCAGCGCATCGCGCGGCGCAGTGCGGATTCCCTTGCCTACGCGGTCAGCAAAGCGGACTCCCAATACGCCACCCCAACCGTTCACAAAATAAAGAAACGGCTTGGCAACGGTTGAGATTCCATAGCCCAACACCGCCAGCCACTTGCGTTTGCCGAGTTTGTCCGAGAGCGCACCCGAATAGATTTTGACCAGGCTGGCGGTTGTCTCCGCCACGCCATCGATCAAGCCGATGTATGCCATCCGCACGCCCAATACGTTGGAGAGAAACAACGGAATGAGATAAACGAGCATCTCCGAGGAAACGTCAGTGAGGAATGAAGTTGCCGTGACAATCCAGATATTTGGATGCAATCGGCGCAGGGGCGATTTGTTTTCAGACATGATCGAAACTCCTATTCATTGATTTCGGCGACCAACTCCAATGCCTTGGCTTTTCCCTCCGCAAGCGCAGACCTGCCCTTTGCTGTCAGCGAATAATACTTGCGGGCTTTGCCCTCCACCACGCGTGATTGCACGCTGAGCAGGTTTTCCTCCTTCAACGAATGCAGGATGGGGTAGAGGGTGCCGGGGCTGAGACGGTAGCCATGCCGCGCCAACTCCTCGATCAGCCACAGACCATAGACGGGCTCCTCTCCGGCATGATGAAGGATATGCAATTTGACAAATCCCAGAAACAAGCTGTGCGAGAGTTTCATTATATCGTCTTTCGTTATCGGTTTTCGATATTATTATCTGACAAAAACTGCCGCCTGTCAAGCGGCATGTTTCTAATCCTTTTTACCGAAATAGCCAAACGCGATCAGCATCCCAGACATCAGCGCGGTGGCAATGCCAATTTGCATCAGCCCGGCGGGATCCTTCACATCCAGTAATTTTTCCAGGAACTTCACCCCCATCACCAGCACGATCATGCTGCTCAACTTGGTTTTCAGTTCATACAGGTTATGCGCGAGCATCCATTCAGGCAGGTCAAGTTTGTCGATGAACAATTCATACAAACTGACGGAAAAGATTAACAGGGCTGTCGCAATTAGAAAGCTGTCCACGATTTCGACCATCTCCACGGTGATGGCTTTGTCCCTGCCCAGGGAGGTTATGACCAAAGAGATGGTCCCCACTGTTTTAAGCGTACCCCACGCAAAAGCAGCAACCGCCGCAAACAGCAGGGCAATCACACCTATCAGTGCGAGATATTTCGATCTTTCAAGAATAAATTTCATGTTGACTCTAAAGTCGCGGTCCTCTTATGCCTCGCCGTGCATTTGTTTGTACAACGACCTCAGATTGCGCCGATGCAATGTCTCCGCCAGACCGCCGAGGTGGACGCGACTTTTTCCGCAGCTTTCGATTGTGATCGCATCGAGATATTCATCGGCGTTCTTACGCTTGCCTGCGGGCTTGACCGCCTTTTTGATGTTATTCAGGTAGTTTAGATTCTCCTTCACCGCCGCGTCGATCTCACCCCGCAGGATGATATCACCATGTCCCTGGATGATGTTTTCCAACCCCAACCGTCCAATCCGCTTGACCGAGGCAAGCATGTCGTCGATGTCGCCATCCACAATGTAAGGCAGGGGCATGAACGCATCGCCGGCAAAAAGCACCCGATCCTCCTCCACCAGCACGGAAATACCGTCGTCGCTGTGGCCAAACGCCGGAGCCAGGATCAAATTCTTCTTGCCCACCCGCAAGGTCAACTCGCCGGAGGCAAACGTCAGATGAGGGGGAATGATCTTGACCTGCTTCAGGTTGGGATTTTGTTTGCGCGCCGAATCCAGCGAGGGGAAGCCGTATTCAATGAGGTATTCGCGGCATTTGAGATGGCCGATCACCGTTGCGCCGGGGAAGAAGCAATTTCCCCAGGTGTGGTCGGCATGATAATGCGTGTTGATCACATAGCGCACCTGCACGCCCAGTTCATGTTCGATGAACTCGCGCATGTTCAATGTTTCTTCAGGCATGGCAAGCGTGTCGATGACCACAGCCCACTGCGGACCAACGATGACGCCGGCAGTCACCTGAGCATAGACTTCACTTTGGAACCAAAAAACGTTTTCAGATACTCGTTCTCGATGCATACATCCGCCTTGCTTATGATTTTATACTTTAATAGCACAAAACAGTATAAAACACAAGTTGTATATACAAGTTTGGGAGAAAATTTCATAATTCAAAGGAATATTGCAAAAATTTCCTTGATTAGGCTTGTCATAAGTGATAAACTCTATAACATGCCAGCGGATATAATTGTAATCACCACTTCTTCACAGCTCGGTGAAAACATCCGTCAAACAATGGAAGAGACGGATTTATATCGCATCCATGTTGTCTCCAACAAGTCATCCGCCATTGTGCGCGCAGACGAAATTGGCGCTCCGCTCGCCATGCTGGACTATTCGCTTACCAACGAAGACTGGGTGCAGGATATTGGCGCCGCCCTGCGGACCATACGACCCAGCATCAATCTCATCATCCTGTGTGACGATGGAACAACGCCGCCCTCCTTCGATAAATTGCGCCCATGGATTCTCGTGCGCAAGCCGTTTAGGATGTCGAATTTTATGACCGCAATCAGCCAGCCCCAAGCTCCCGCCCCAGTAAAAAATGTCGAACCGTCTCCACTGCCCTGGTTGAGCGACCCCAACAAGGGGGCGCAGCACCTCACCCGCCTGACATTGGAATCCTCGGCACAGGCTGCGCTGATCACACGTCAAAACAACCTTTGGGCTTACGCCGGCAGCCTGTCGCAAAACGCGGCAAAGGAAGTGGCTCAAACCGTCACCCGCAACTGGGACGGACAAAAGGGATCGGACCTTCTTCGTTTTATCCGCCTCGAAAGCACCAAAGCCGAGCACATGCTGTATGCCACGCGCCTTACATCGGATACCGTGCTGGCTCTTGTGTTCGATGCAGAGACACCTTTCAGTACCATTCGCTCTCAGGCAAGTCAATTAGTCACAGACCTCGATACCAGCTATGTAGAGTCGGAAAAGCAGGTCAAAGTCAGCGCTCCCTCGCCGGTGGAGGAGGATGACGAACTGGATATTCCTCCCATCAAGGATATCCTCTCCAACATCCCGGCGCCAAATCCCGAACCAGCCACAACCCACAAATTCAGACTTCCTCACAAGGAGGAATTCGATCCGAACCAAACTCGAATTTCCTCGTTGTCGAATGCCTCGGTTTTCAGGCGCGAAGAGGCTCCCGTCATGCAGGAGAAAAAGGCGCCTGTTGTTGTAAACCAGGCGAAGGCTGTCGAAGCGGAAGTCTCCTCCCCCGAAATTGTGATCGGTTCCCTCGAAGTTACCGCGCCCTCGCGCCCCAAACCCAGACCCGAAACCCCGGTTGCCAGACCCGCTCCCGGCGAAATGGACGTGACCCGCGAAAGCCCCACCACCGAAGCCGCGCGCAAACTGGTGGTGGAACCGACCACGGCGGGTTTATATCACCTGACCTATGCTTGCCTGCTGGTGCCGCGCTTTGCATCCCATTACATCACCGGCGACCTGGCAGATCGAGTCAGTGACTGGGTTCCAAATATTTGCATTGCCTTCGGCTGGCGGCTGGAATATATTTCCGTGCGCCCCGAATACTTGCAATGGGTCGTCAACGTTCAGCCCAACACATCGCCGGGCTATCTCATGCGGATCATGCGCCAGCAGACTTCGGAGAAGATTTTCAGCGAGTTCCCGCGCATGAAGAAGGACAACCCCTCCGGCGATTTCTGGGCGCCCGGCTACCTTATCATGGGCGGCACGCAGCCACATCCACAGCAACTGGTTCGCGATTACATCCGCCAGACCCGCCAGCGTCAGGGACAACAGGTCTCCGCTTCAGCCGAACGGCAGAATTTGCAAATACACGGATGACAACCAACAACTAAAAAGAAGAGGCGCAGAGTATAATCAACTCTGCGCTTTATTTTTTTAACCACACATTTAGCGGATAAAACCATGCCCCCCACACTTTATCTCATTGACGGACACGCGCTTGCCTATCGCATGTACTTTGCCCTGACCGCCGGTTCGGGCAGCCAGCGCTGGCAGACTTCAACGGGCGAACCCACCGCCGGCGTCTACGGCTTTGCCCGCGAACTGGTTCGCATCCTAGAAAAAGAGACACCCGAATATCTCGCCGTTGCTTTCGACGTGGGCAAGACCTTCCGCGACGACATCTTCCCCGAATACAAAGGCACGCGCGAAAAAATGCCCGATGACCTGCGCCCGCAGATTGACAACATCCGCCACATGGTGGACTTGTTCCACATCCCGCGCCTCGAAATGGAAGGCTACGAAGCTGACGACGTGCTTGGCACGGTGGCGCGTCTTGCCGCCGAAAAAGGCTTGGGCGTAAAAATCATCACCGGCGACCGCGACCTCCTGCAACTGGTCAACGAACGAACGGCGGTTTACCTCGCAGGCGACGACCAGACCTACATCACCGACGAAGATGTAATCAAAAAACTCGGCGTCCGCCCGAACCAGGTGGTCGATTACAAAGCCATCGTCGGCGACACCTCCGACAACATCCCCGGCGTGAAGGGCGTGGGCGAAAAGACCGCAGTCAGTCTGCTCGAAAAATTCGGCACGCTCGACGGCGTTTATCAAAATCTTGACCAGGTCGAAAAGCGCTGGCAGGGCAAACTCGAAACCAGCAAGGAAGCCGCCTACATGAGCTACGACCTGGCGCGCATCCGCACCGATTTGAAAATGGACTTCGACCTCGAACATGCCAAGGTTCAGCCTTTTGATGGGACTGCGCTCACGGAGTTTTTCCAGGCGATGGAATTCCGCACGCTGTTGAGCAAAGTCCCAGCCCTCAGCAGCGGACAACCCGCCAGCGGGTCGGTCGCTTCGCCTGTGGCTTTATCCAAGCCGATAAAGACCAAAAGCGGACAGCTTGCCATGTTCGTCAACGAGCCGCAGGTCGTGACTGTCGCAACGAAGCCATCCAACATCGAAGTCATCGTCGTGGACTCGCCCGACAAACTGGATGACCTTGCGACACAACTGTCGAAGGCGAAAGTGATTTCATTTGACACCGAGACCACCTCCACCGAGGAAGTGCAAGCCGAAATCGTCGGCATCTCGCTGGCAATCAAGGCAGGGCAGGCGTTTTACATCCCCGTCGGGCATACTTCGGGAAATAACCTGCTGCTGAAAAAAGTCATCGCCGCACTCACGCCTGCGATGACCGACCCGAAGATCGGCAAGGTGGCGCACAACGCAAAATATGATTACATCGTCCTCGCCCGCCACGGGCTGACCGTGTCACCGCTGACCTTCGACACGATGCTGGCTGAATTCATCGTCGATCCGTCTTCCCGCAATCTCGGATTGAAAAACCTCGTCCTCGAACGGCTCGGCGAAGAGATGACCCACATCGAGGAGTTAATCGGCAAGGGCAGGAACCAGATCAGCATGGCGGATGTCGCCATCGAGTCTGTCGCGCCCTACGCCGCCGCCGATGCCGAAACGACCCTGCGCCTCATGCCGATCCTGCAAAAGGATTTGGAACGTGTAAACGGCACAAAGCTGCTCGCCGAAATCGACCTGCCTCTGACGCCCGTACTGGCTGACATGGAAATGGCTGGCATCTCGATTGACCTGCCCTTCTTCCAGGAAATGTCCGGCGAGCTGGCACAACGCATGGCAGAGATCGAGAAGCGGGTCTTTGAATCCGTCGGCAAGCCGTTCAATCTCAACTCGACCCAGCAATTGTCAGATGTGCTGTTCGTCCACCTGCGGCTCGATCCGCCCGACAAGGGCAAGAAAACCGTCAGCGGACATTACTCCACATCGGCAGATGTGCTCGAAGCCCTGCGCGGCAAACATCCCGTTGTGGACATGATTCTCGAGAACCGCGAACTCTCGAAGTTGAAATCCACTTACGTGGATGCCCTGCCCGCCGCCATCGACCCGCAGACGGGCCGTGTTCACACCTCGTACAACCAGACGGGAGCTGTCACGGGACGGCTTTCATCCACCAATCCGAATTTGCAGAACATCCCCATCCGCACCGAGGAGGGACGCCGCGTGCGAAACGGCTTCATCGCCGGCAAGGGCAACGTGCTGCTCTCGGTGGATTATTCACAGATCGAGCTTCGCATCGTGGCGCACATGGCAGAGGATAAGACCATGCTCGCGGCGTTCAAAGCCGGCGAGGACATCCACGCGACGACTGCTGCCGCAGTCTACGGCATGGAGTTGGATGCGGTCACGAAGGATATGCGCCGCCACGCGAAGGCGATCAACTTCGGGCTGATCTACGGCATGTCGGCTTTTGGTCTCACCCGTTCCACCGACCTGACCCTCGCGGAGTCCGAAAAGTTCGTCAAGACCTACTTCCAAAAATTCCCGGGTGTGAAAAAATATCTGGATGGCATCCGCCAGCTTGCAGCGCAGCAGGGTTACGTCGAGACGCTGCTCGGACGCCGTCGCTACTTCCCCGCCTTGCAGGGCAAGCTCAATCAGCAGTTGAAGAACCGCGAGGAACGCGAAGCCATCAACGCTCCCATCCAGGGCACCGCGGCAGACATCATGAAGATCGCCATGCTCAAAATCCCATCTGCGCTCAAGGATGCCGGGTTGAAAGCCCGAATGCTTTTGCAGGTGCATGATGAACTGGTGCTGGAATGTCCAGAGAATGAAATGGAGAAAACGGCAAAGGTCGTGCAGGAAACGATGAGCAATGCCTACCCGATGAGCATCCCGCTTTCCACCGAGGCGCGCTTCGGCAAAAGCTGGGGCGGGATGAAGGTGTTGGGATAATCTAATAAAATTCACACGCAAGAGTCATGCGCGGAAGATGGGCGCAAGGTTATAATTGCGTCCATCAAACAAACATTCAACCAAAGTTGGGTCCACCATGTCCGGTAGAGAAGATATCTTTCAAAAAGCGATGAACGACGGTCACTCCGCAGCCTGGGACCAGGAATGGGACAAGGCTGTTGCCGCGTATCGTCAGGCGCTCCAGGAATTCCCCGATCACCCCAAGGCGCTCAACAGCCTGGGGCTGGCGCTGTATCAACTCGGCAGGTTCGAGGAAGCTTTGCAGACTTATATCAACGTGGCAAAGATCTCGTCCGACGACCCGGTGCCGATGGAAAAAGTGGCGCAGCTTTCCGAACGGATCGGAGACTTGAAGATGGCGGTGGATGCGGCGCTGAGGGCGGGCGACCTCTTCCTCAAACAGCGGGATACCGAAAAGGCGCTCGAGAACTGGGTGCGCGTGACCAATATCAGCCCGGAAAATGCGGTGGCACATTCGCGCCTGGCGCAGGTGCACGAGAAGCTTGGACATCCCCAGCAGGCAGTCACGGAATATCTCGCCATTGCCAGCATCCTCCAGCGCGCGGGCAACATTGAAAAAACGAAGGAAATGGTCAATAAGGCGCTTTCGCTTTTGCCCAACAGCATCGAGGCAAGGCAGGCGGATTCCCTGCTCAAAGGCGGTCAATTACTTCCCAAACCACTGCGTGGCAAGGGCGGCACGGGACCCATCCGCATGGCGCAGGTGAAGGAATTGGAAAAACCAAAAGCCTCCTCCGGGCTGGACCCCGTCGCCGAGGGACGCCAGAAGGCGTTGACCCAGCTTGCGGAAATGCTGTTCGAGTTTTCCGACGACAGCCCGTCGGCACAGGAAAGAAAAGGAATCTCAGCCATCATGCGGGGCACGGGCGGGATTTCATTGCAGCAATCCGAGCAGACGAAAGTGGTCATGCACCTCGGCATGGCAATCGATGCCCAGACCAAAGGCAACGAAGCACAGGCTGCCGAGGAACTCGAAGCGGCGCTGGAGGCTGGGTTCGCGCATCCATCCCTGTATTATGTGCTCGGACTATTGCGCTTCAAGGGGGAAAAGCTCGAAAGCGCGCAGCGATATTTGCAGAACGCCATCAAACACAACGATTACGCGCTCGGCACGCGCCTGCTGCTTGGACAATTATTTGCCGCCAGGTCGCAGCTCAATCCAGCCGCCCTGGAATATCTCGAAGCGTTGAAAATCGCCGATTCAGTCACCGTCCCGGTCGAAAGGGCGGATGAAATCAGTCAGCAGTACGAACCGCTGATCGAAGCAAATCAAAACCAGCAGGATGATGCCGCGCTGCGCAAGATCTGCGACAACGTCAGCAGCCTGCTCATGCGCTCCGACTGGCGGGAACAACTGTTCAAGATGCGCGACCAGATGCCGAAACAGCAGGAGAGCGATATGATCGCCCCGCTGGCGGATGTCATCCTGCAGGCGCAATCCAGCACCGTGCTGGAATCCATGACCCGCGTCAACCAGCTGGCGCGCACGGGTAACCTGCGCTCGGCAATGGACGAAGCCTACTATGCCATGCAGCACGCCCCCACCTACCTCCCGCTGCACATGCTGATGGGCGACCTGTTGGTACAGGAAAAGCACGACGCGGATGCAATCGTCAAATACAGCATTGTGGCGCACGCCTACAGCGTGCGCGGTGAAGCCGCCCAGGCGACAAAGATCCTGCGGCGAATCATTCAACTTGCACCCATGGACCTCGGCGCGCGCAACCGTCTCATCGACCAGCTTATCGCGCGCGGACAGGTCGACGACGCCATCCGCGAATACCTGGAACTGGCTGCCATCTACTACCGCCTTGCAGACCTGAACATGGCGCGCAAGACCTACACCACCGCCCTGCGCGTGGTCCAGCAGGGAAACGCCGACCGCGAGTGGAACGCCCACATCCTGCAACGCATGGCAGACATCGACCTGCAGCGTCTCGATTGGAAACAGGCTTTACGCGTTTACGAGCAGATCCGCACCATTGCCCCCGACGACAGCACGACGCGCAGGCAGCTTGTGGAACTCAACCTTCGCATGGCGCAGACCGACAAAGCCATGCAGGAGCTGGAGAATTACACCACCCACCTTGAAAGCCAGAACAAGAACGATGTCGCCGTCCTCTTCATCGAAGACCTGCTCAAGGAACACCCGGAGCAACCGCTCCTTAAACGCGCGTTTGCCATGCGCCTGCACCAGGCGGGACGCACCGAGGAAGCCATATCCGTGCTGGACACGCTGGGCGAAACCTTGATGCAGACCGGGAACAAGCAGGCCGCAATCGAAGTGATCACCCAGATCGTGATGATGAACCCACCCAACGCGGAAGACTATCGCAGGCTGCTCCTTCAAATGCAAAGCAGTTAGCCACAAGGCAACTGTCAAAAGCCCGCTATCGAATGGCGGGCTTTTTTCATCCCAGGCGCAAGCCACATGCTATAATCCCGGCGAACTTCCAACGGAGAAATAACATGCCAAAAACAAAAAACACCGCCGTGATGAACTGGCTCTTTGTTTTCACGTCCGTCGTGGCGCTGCTTGTCGTCTTCGGCGGATTCGTCCGCCTCACCCGTTCCGGGCTTTCCATCGTGGAGTGGAATCCCATCAGCGGAGTTATCCCGCCCATCGGTCAGCAAGCCTGGGAGGAGGAATTCGCCAAATACCAGGAAACCCCCGAATACCAGCTTGTCAACACCGGGATGACGCTCCCGGAGTACAAGTTCATCTTCTACATGGAATGGATTCACCGTATCATTGCGCGGCTGGCAGGCTTGTTCTACGCCATTCCCGTTTTTTATTTCCTTTTCAAAAGGAAGATTCCCTTCAAGGAATTCGGCGTTTACTTTTTGATGGGGATGCTGTTCATCGCGCAGGCATTCATGGGCTGGTACATGGTCAAAAGCGGGCTGGCGGATCGCCCCTCGGTCAGCCATTTCCGCCTGACGATTCATCTGCTCTTCGCCTTGAGCCTGCTTGCCCTCGCCTTGTGGACGGCGCTGGGGCACAAGTTTGGATTCCCCGATGGAAGCAAAAAAGTGAAATGGTCCCTGCCCTCGAAATTGAGCGCATGGTCCATGGCTTTGCTCGTCCTGCAAATCACCTACGGCGGGATGACGGCTGGACTGAAAGCGGGTCACGTCTCCGATACCTGGCCCCTGATGTTTGGGAAATTGATTCCGCCCGGATTGTTTGGCTCATGGCTCGACCTCTTCGAGACGCCGCAGACCATCGTCTTCGTCCACCGTTGGCTGGCGTGGCTCGGACTGGTCGCCGTGCCTGCGGTTTTTTACGTTGTCAGAAAACAAAATTATCCGCGCGATATTCAAAGCGGATTGCTGTGGCTGACTGGCGCCGTCGCCCTGCAAATCACGCTTGGCGTGTTGACTGTCCTCTCGTATGTGAACATCGTCATCGCGCTCGTTCACCAGGCGAATGCGCTGCTCCTGTTCGCGCTGGGGATTTATTTCCTGCACCGCTTCAGGGCGCTCGCTTCGCGTGCGGCAGGAAGCTGAATCGAAAAAGGACACGGCTCGCCACCGCGTCCTTTTTGATTCCAGACTAAACTAATGATCTATTCAGCCAACGCCGCGTTCACCGCTTCGAGGACTTGTTCATAGGAGGGAACATAGCCGGGAGTGACGAAGTTTCCATTGACGAAAACACTGGGCGTGCCTTGCACTCCAACTTCGTTTCCGCCGTCGAAATCCGCCTGGATGTCCGCCTTGTATTTGTTGGCATCAAAACAGGAATTGAATGCCGTCATATCCAAACCAGCGCTCTTGGCAAAAGCCACCAGCCGCTTGTCGTTATAAGCGCCCTGGTTTTCGCCATTCCAGTTGGCAAATATCGTGGCGTGCATTTCCCAGAACTTATTTTGCTCGGCGGCGCACATGGCGGCATTCGCCGCCTGGTCGGACTCGCCGCCGTTGCCCGCTCCGCCGCCATCGATGAACGGATAATTATGAAAGACGTAATAGACTTTTCCGGTGGCGACCAAATTTTCGATGATCTGGGCTTCGGTCTCCTTTGTGTAGTTTACACAGGCTGGACATTGAAAGTCCTCATAGGTGTCGATCCGAACCGGGGCGTTGGGGTCGCCCAATGCCGTCTTGTCCGGCTGCGGGTAGGAAATCACTTCCGCGGTCTTCACATCGCCTACCGGCTTGAAATACGGGTAGATGAACAAAAAGACGACGAAAATCACGCCAATGCTGATAAGCCCGATTCCGAACAGGCGGCTGCGCTGTTCCCTGCGGCGCATCTCTTCGCGTCGCGCCTGTCGCTTGCTGGTTTCTTTTGTGCTGGTCATTCTCACTCCTCTAATTAAACGTTTGGGCGCAAATTGTCCCATGCCGAAATGGATTTGTCCAGTAAAGCGTTAAGAGGCTCTTATTTTCACTCGCGCAGGCGGGCGTCCATCCACAAGGTCATTGTCTTGAAGAACTCGTCCTTTTCCGCTTCGTTGTGGACCTCGTGGTAGGCTTCATCCCACAGGACAAGGGTGCATCTATCCTTCAAGGCGGCGGCGACTTCCGTACTGCTGGAGGGGAAGGCGACCCTGTCCGCCTTGCCGTGCATTAGAAGCAGGGGCAGTTGGAATTCGCGCGCATGAGCCAACACCCAGGCGGTGACACCGGTCATGATCTTCCCAAAGCCGAATGTGATTTTGTCATGCACCAGCGGGTCGTCGATATAAGCCTTTACCACTGCTTCGTCGTGCGAAATGTCCTTTGGCTCCAGTCCGCTGGCAAGGGAGGTGGTCGGCATTAATGAGCCAAGAACCTTTGCCATGAAAACCTTCAGGCGCTGCTTTTCGAGGGCGGTATGCAATCCCGGGCTGGTGGCGATCACCCCTTTGAGATTCGGCTTGCGGGTCAGCCCGTAATACAGGACTTGAATCCCGCCGAGGCTGTGTCCGTACAAAATGATTGGCAGACCCGGATAACGCAGGCGCGCCTGTTCCAGGGAAATATCGATATCCTTCATGAAATCTTCGATGGAGGAAATGTGCCCGCGCGCGCCGCCCGAACGCCCATGCCCGCGCAAATCCGCTCCGAACAGGATAAAACCCTCCCTGCCCAATGCCTCGGCGACGTGCGCGTAACGCGAGGTATGCTCGCCGAGTCCATGCACCAGGCAGACGACCGCCCTGGGCTGGGGAACGGTTGGTTCCCATGCCTGGGCAAAAATTTCCAGGTCGTCATATGCCTTCCAGGTCATTTCATGATGTTTCATTCCAACCTCCGATATTCATCCTGGTTTTGCAAAATCCGTTTTTTTCATCAGGGAGCAATTGGGTACACCAACACGGGGAACTGCTCGCCCGTGCGGACGAAACCCATCTTTCGATAAAGCGACAGGGAGGCATTATTGTCCGCCTGGGTGTTGACGGAAAGCCTGATGGAACCGTCCGCGTTAAACTGCCGGATCAACTGACTCACCAGCGCCGTGCCCACATCCCTGCCCTGGGCTTCGGGCTTGACCGCAAGCCTGGCAAGGTGCATCCCAACCGGACTCTTCGTACTGATCTGGTAACCGATCACACCCGACGCATCCTCCACGACGGTGGCGCTTGCGCATTGCGCGCGCGCCCTGCGTAGCGTGTCTTCGGTATTGTGCCAGAATTGCCCAAACGCAGCCAGGTCGATTTGCGTCACAACCGGCAGGTCGGCATCCTCCATTGGGCGCACGCGGATTTCCGCAGGTGGTTGGGACAGGAGGGCATTCCCATGGCGCCATTCGAGCAGAACGATATTCTGTTTTAGTTCAAAACCGCTGGAGAGCAAAATGGATTGAAACCAGTTCTTTGTGATGATCGCCGCGACGTACGCCTGGTCATGTGCGTGGATCATCTCCTGCCGCGCCGCGTCCCAAAGAGGCTGCCAGGCTTGGGATGGAGGGAGATATTGAAGACATCCGAAAAAGCGGATCCATGCCACGTGGGGCGGGTCCTGCGGACAAGCCAGGGTTGCGACGACTTTTCCACCCTCTTCGCACACCCAGTAGTTGGGATCGCCAAGCCATTCCAGCGGGGAATGCCAGTCCAAATGGCGGTGGCTGTTCGCCTCGTAGTAGATGAGATTGGCAAGCCGGTCGTAATCCTGCCCGACGGCGCGGCGAACCTGAAAATCGATGTTGATCATTTGATGAAGCGCATGAAGAATTTTAGAATCCGTTCGAGGAGACTGGGGTTTTCCTTCGCATCGAGCGACCCGATCATCTTGAAGGCGGAGTCCGTCAACTTGCCTGTTTTCAGCTTGATCGCGGCGGACGATTTCATCACCATCGAGCGCAGGTCGCCTTCGCCCGCGTCGGCAAACAATTGGGCGGCAAGGTCGTATTTCTCGACGGCTTCATCATAGCGTTCGAGGGCTTCGAGCGCGGCAGCCTGGTTCCCCAGCGCCATGCCCTGGCGTTTGGCATCCTTGATCGCCGCAAAGACCCCGTCTGTGTCGAGCGCGGCATCGAGCGACTCCTGCGGTTTGTCCGCCTGTAACAAAGCCACGCTCAGGTTGTTACGCATTTCAGCCACCATCAAGTCCGCGCGGTCGAGGGCATACGCCTCAGCCGCCTGACGGAACAAGCCGGCGGCTTCGTCAAAGCGTTTATTCCTGAAAGCCTGTTTGCCCTGTTCGGCAAGTTGGTCTGGTTTAAGTGTCATGCCTGCTTCCTTTTCAAAATCAATCCCCAAAGGATTTTTTCCACAAGCGCCTGGGAAACCTTTGGGGTTGTTAAAATCTGCAAAATATTCTGATGGGAACGAGTTAGAGGGTAATGTCGAGCAGACCTTCAGCCACGGCGCGCAGTTTTTCACGCGAAAGGCTGCTTAGTTTCATTGCCAGTTCAAGATACGGACGGTTGACCGGCTGGCAGATAAAATCCTGCATCTCCTCGGGCAGTTCGAGGAACTTCTGCATGGCGCGCTGGCTGATCATCCACTGTCCAACGGGACCGTTCTGGTCGAAGAATGTTTCGATGCGGCTTCCCATGACGGCAAGGATTCCTTCGAGTTCCGGCATGGGGATGGCGCGTTCGCCCAGTTCATATGCCTTCAGGCGCGCCTGTGTGATCCCGGTTTCCGACGAAAGATATCGCAGGGACATGTTCACCTTGTTGCGTTCCTGTCGCAGGAGCGCGCCAATCATCCGCTGGCGCAGGGCAACCAGACGGGGCGCATCCACCGGCTCCGTCGGTGCGGCATCGGACCTGGTCTCCTTTTCCCAGAACTGGGTGATGGGGAGTTTAAGGTAGAAGACAAGCGCCTCCAGTTCGGGCAGGGATGGGGAGCGGCGTCCCTCTTCATAGGCACGGAACAGCCCCATCTGCACGCCGATTGCGTCGGCGCACTCCTTCACGCTGCGGCGCTCCGCCATGCGCGCATCCCGAATTAGCAAGCCAAGTTTCTTCTGACGAATGGTGATCTGGGCGTTGTTCATGGTTCCTCTAAGTAGTGAATGCCTGAATTATAGCAGAGTGTTTAACGCCGCGAGTCCTGTTTGGGAGATGATTTCGGAGCAAAGACTTCCGCGCTGAGGTTAAAACCAGCGGCAATAAGCCGCGGCGTGAAGTTGGGACGGATGCCTGTGGCATTCACTTCGCCGAGAACTTTTCCATCGGTAGTAACACCCGTTTGGTTAAATTTGAAAATATCACTCAATACAATAATATCGCCTTCCATGCCCGCCACTTCGGTGACAGCAGTCACTTTACGTTGTCCATCTTTCAGGCGCGTTTGCTGGACGATCAAATCCACTGCCGAAGAGACCTGCTGGCGTACAACTTTGAGCGGCAAATCCATGCCAGCCATCAGCACCAGAGTCTCGATGCGTGAAATGGCGTCGCGTGGTGTGTTGGCGTGGACGGTAGTCAGCGAGCCGTCATGTCCTGTATTCATGGCTTGCAGCATGTCCAGCGCCTCGCCACCACGCACCTCGCCCACCACGATGCGGTCGGGGCGCATGCGCAGGGAATTCTTTACCAGTTCGCGGATGGTGACCGCGTGAAGACCGTCGGCGTTGGCGACCTTCGTTTCCATGCGCATCACGTGATCCTGCTGGAGTTGCAGCTCGGCGGCGTCTTCGATGGTGATGATGCGTTCGTTTTCAGGGATATAACCAGACATCACGTTCAACAGGGTGGTCTTGCCTGATCCCGTGCCACCGGAGATGATGATGTTGAAACGCGCCTTGACGCAAGCCTGCAAAAAGTCCGCCATTTGTTTGGTGAGCGAGCCGAATTTGATCAGGTCGTCGACTTTGAGTTTATCCTTTTTAAACTTGCGGATGGTAATGGAGGGACCGTCAATCGCCACCGGGCGCACCACGGCGTTGACGCGCGAACCGTCCGGCAGGCGCGCATCGACGGTTGGGGAATCCGCATCCACGCGCCGCCCAAGCGGCAGGATGATGCGGTCGATGATTCGCACGACATGGTCATCGTCGTCGAAGGTGACGTTGGTCTTGGTCAACTGTCCTTTTTTTTCGATGAAAACCTTCTTCGGCCCGTTGACCATGATCTCGGAGACGTCCTCGTCGTCCAGCAGGGATTGGATGGGTCCAAAGCCAAGCAGGTCGTTCAGCACCTGGTCGAAGATCTGTTTGCGCAGGTCTTCGGGCAGGTTCAACTGCGTCTGCTTGTAGACGTGGATGATATTCTGCCTGACGAAATTGGTGCGCTGGTCGGCTGAGACACCTTCCATTTCCAGGGCGCGCATAAGGTTGTCTGCCAGGTACTTTTTCAAACGGACAAGGTCCTGTCCTGTAAGCCTGCCGGGGGATGCTGAATTCAGGGAAGTCATTCGCTTACATCCTTTTGCTGTTCACCGTCAACCGGCATGATCCATACCACCTGTGCGCGCTGCACCGCCATGAACGACGCGGAAAACAACACCTTGCCGTCGGCGCCATATACGGCGGCGTCGGTCACGGCAAGGAACATTTCATCGCGCTCAAGCTCGTTCTTCAGCCGTTCCCCCTCGCGGACATGCACCAGCCCGCGCACCAGATGGCTGACGGTTTGCATCACGACCGGCACAGGAAGTTTTTTAACAATATCGGTGTAGTACTTGCCTTTTTCATCGTATTCGATTGTCATATCGTTGATCCCTTGCCGCCGACGGTTAAAGCCACCGGCATCGAATGGTGTCACTCCGCCCGCGAGTTGCGAGCCATAACGGACATTTCCTTTGCAGCCTCCTGAAAAATGATGGAGGCGGTATCCTTTGGAAACTTAAGCGCAAATGGCTGATGCTGGCTGTTTGCCAGCGACACGTTGCCGACGAGATACGGAATGGCGGTCTTGACCGGCAGGTCGAGCGCCTTTTCTATCTCGGGTTTGCTCAAACCTTCCAGTCCCACCACGCGATTCAAAATGGGGTAAACCGAGTTTGCCTTCAAGCCCTTGTTCTTCATGTATTGCCAGACGGTCTTCGTCAGGGGTATGGCACTTGTATCGGCGCTGACGACCAGGACGTTCAGGTCCGCCTGCAAAACAAGGGGCAGGGTGATTCGGGAGAGCGAACGCCCGATATCGATCAACACATAATCATAGGAAGCTTTGAGAACCGATACGATATCGCCGATGCGTCCCGTTTTCAGGAGGACGCCGCTCTCAGGGTCGGGCGAGCCGGCAAGCAGATTAAAACGCCAGAGATCCAATTTAGGCAGGGAATCGCGGAAGAAATTGGGGGTGGCGTGTTCCGGCGGCATGTCTGCCACGGTGACGATGTTTTGCGGTCCGTCGTAGCCGACGATGGGGGCGATGGAGCCGATGGGGAGGACGAGATCAACGACAATGATCCGCGCTTCCGGCTGGTTCTGCCCGATGTTCATGGCGATGTTCGCACAAATGGACGAAGTGCCCGTCCCCCCTTTGGCGCTCAGGAACATCATCAGCAAACCGCCCTGCCTGACAACCGCGGCTGTCCCACCCAATAGACGACCGACGGTCTCGATGAGCATTTCCATCGCCTGCCCGGACTTGACGATGTATTCGCTGAACCCGGCGTCGAGGCAGGATTTTGTCCGCATCGCGCTTTGATCGCCGCTGAGGGCAACAAGCGGCATCTTCGCCGTCCGCGAATCCTGTTTCAACTTGGCGGCGAGTTCCTCCCCGGTGATGTCTCCAATGGTCGGGTCGATCACTGCCAGGTCGGGGTGGTCGCGCCACGCATAGATCAATCCCTCCTTGCCGGAGCCAGCCTGAATGACGTCATACTTCTGATCGACCAGCGAACGGACGATAAAGTTGCGGCTGGCAACATCTGCATCGATCACAAGGACTTTCTTCTCAGGCATGGCTCATTCCTAACTATGCTGCGTCCGGGGAAAGGTTACGCTTCCACTGGCGGCATGAGATACCCGAGTCCGGAGCGTGTGACGATGTGGCGGGGGGAGTGGGCGTCAGCTTCGAGCTTTTGGCGCAGACGGGCAATACTTACCCAGAGGATTTCCTTGTCGTTCTTGTATTCCGCGCCCCATACGCTGGTCAACAAATCCTCCGAGGTCAGTATCTTGCCAACATGATGTGTGAATTGAAGCAGGAGACGGTATTCGGTGGCGGACAGTGAGACCGGTTCCTCGCCGCGCCAAACCTCGGCGCGCGCAAAATCGATCTTGAGATCGCCGTGAACGAAGAAACGCGCCTGGCCCGTAATCTCGGTGGGCGCATGGGAACGGCGCAGGACAGCCCGTACGCGAGCCAGCAGTTCGGTCGCCGAGAAGGGCTTCACCAGATAATCGTCCGCGCCCAGGTCAAGCCCCCGCACGCGATCCTGTTCCTCGCCGCGCGCTGTCAGGATGACGATTGGCACGTTGGAGAATTCGCGCAGGCGCTGGCACACGCCGAAACCGTCGAGGCGCGGCATCATCACATCCAGCAGCACCAGGTCTATCGGCTGCGCCGAGAATACATCCAGCGCCTGCACACCATCCTGGGCGGTGGCAACTTCATATCCTTCCGTGCGCAAGTTGGCTTCCAGAAGACGCAGGTAACGAGGCTCATCATCCACGATCAAAATACGCTTGGACATAACGTTCTCCTTGTTGCAAAGAATGATTAGTGCATTGGTTCCACAGGCAATTCGATTATAAAGGTCGAGCCTTCACCCACCACAGACTCGACCCAAATATTACCATGATGCGCCATAATAATCTGCTTGCAAATGTACAGACCCAGCCCCGTGCCAGTCACCGTACGCTCGCCGGGCACGCGATAAAAACGTTCAAACACAAAGGGGAGATAATCCTGCGGGATGCCCTCTCCCTGATCCGAAAAGGTAACGCGAATTTTATTCCCCACAGGGCGCATGTAAATGGCAATCGGCGATTTAGGGGCATATTTAATGGCGTTGCTGAACAGGTTTTCAAAGACCTGTGAAAGGCGCGTGCCGTCCCCGCGAATCGGCGGGAGGGGTTGGAAGTCAAAGGTGATCTGCAAATCGGGGTGATGAACATTGATGCGCATCGCCACGTCGCGCACGAGGGCGTCGATGCGAATGGGGGAGAATTTGAACTGCAGGGTCTTGCTTTGCAGCCGCGCCGATTCGAGCATATCCTCGATCAGCCGTGTCAGGCGGTCGGCTTCCTCGTCGATGATGGTCAGGAACTCCCGCTGGGTGGCGATGTCCCAGACCGTATCCTCACGCAGGAGGCTGGTGCTGTATCCCTTGATAAAGCCGAGGGGCGTGCGAAGCTCGTGTGAAATGGTGGAGACGAAATCGTCCTGTAAACGCATTTGTCTTTGGACGGAATTCAATTCGGAGCGCGCCTGTTGCAAGTCGCGACGCTCGATGAGAGCCGCCGCCCAAAAGGCTTGCAGGGACGCGATTTCCATGTGCAGTTCGGAGTATTCGGGTCCCCCAAAACGAATGAACACCAGCGCGCTGTTCAGTTTAGAGCCAACGTACATCGGAATCGCCAGCAGGTGAGCCAGTCCCAGCCGTCCCGTTTTTCCCGTAACCGGCGTTGGCTCCCTCAAAATCATCTTTCCCTTTAGGATCACCTCGTTGGCAAGACTTTGTCCCCATGCCGCGTCCGCTTCGGCGGTTTTTCCGCGTCCCACGGCGCGGGCATAAACGACATCCAGCCCTTTTGTACGGGGGTCTTCGAGGTAAATGGCTACATTGTCGAAAACGAAAGAGCCGCGCAGGGAGACAAACAACGCATCCAGCGCGGCTCTCCAGTCGGGCTTTTCCTGGAGTTCCAGAAAGACGGCATGCAGGGTGGAAAGGGTGCTCAGGTCCATGGTCACTCACGCACCGCCAGCAGGGGGAATTTGAAGTTGGAGCCTTTGCCCTCGGTGGAATGCACATCCAGCAGGGAGCCGTGAGCTTCGATGATCTGGCGCACCAGCGAAAGCCCAAGTCCGGTACCGCCATAATGCCGAGTGGAGGAGCCATCCAGTTGGTGGAACGGCTCGAAGATTTCCTTCATACGATTGGGGGGGATGCCGATGCCCGTATCGGCGACGGAAATGAGGATCAGGTTGAGTCCCTCCTCTTTGAGTGAAACCATCACATTGCCGCCGGACGGGGTGAATTTGATGCCGTTATCGAGCAATTGGTTGATGACCCAGCCGATCTTTTCCGGGTCAGCCTGAACAGGGGGGAGTTTTTCCGGAGCGGAAACCGTTACCTGCACCCCGCGTTCCTCCGCTTTGGCTGAAGCGTATTTGACGGCTTGCGACACAACCTGGCGAATATCCACTTTATCCAGTTTCAAGCTCGTTTCGCCGCGCGAGGCAAGCGAGAACATGATCAGGTCTTCAATGATGCCTTCGAGTTTTCCGGCGGAGCGTTGGGCAACCTCCAAAGCATGGCGTTGTTCGTCAGAAATACCCCCCAGCGATTCGGTTACAAGCAGTTCGAGATACCCCTTGATATGAGTCAGCGGCGTGCGCAACTCATGCGAGATATTCGCCACGAAGTTCGCCTTCATCTGGTTCAATTCCGACAGTCTTTGCAGCGCCGCATTAAGCTCGGAGGTGCGTTCCGTGACGCGCTGTTCGAGGTTGCGGTTTGCCGATTGCAGCGCCGTGCGCAATTGAATGATCTGCTCCGTCACCACTTCATCCAGCACGTCGCGGCTGAGCATCTTCAAATCCATCAACGCCTGTCCGATCAGGCAGTGTTCGCCCCTGGCAACTTTTTCCTGCTGATAGGCAAGCGCCTGTTGAAGCTGGGCGTCGGTGATAAATCCCTTTTGGACGATGTATTCGCCCATGCGGGGGATCAACATTTCGGGGGTGAGTTTCGGGAGGTTTTGCGACATGTTCCGTCCGTTCTTCATCATCCGCAATTCAAGATGAAGTATATACCCATTCTCCGTCGATCATCGTGGCGGCGGCGCTTGTATTCAGCAGTTCGTCGGGGTCGATGAAAAAGATGTCCCTGTCCAACACGATCAAATCGGCATGATGGTTTGGGACAAGCTTGCCGAGACGGTGTTCCGCGTTGGCGGCGTAGGCTGCGCCCAAAGTGTAGGCGGACAAGGCTTCGGCTAGAGTCAGCTTTTGTTCGGGGTACCAACCCTCAGCGGAGGGAGTCCCATCTGCCCGACGGCGGGTGACCGCGGCGTGGAGTCCCCAAAACGGGTTGGGGGATTCCACCGGCGCATCCGATCCAAAAGCAAGATGAGCGCCGTAGTTCAATTGAGTCCGCCAAGCATAAGCAAGCGCCGAACGCTCCCCCCAAAGACGGTCGGCGGCAGGCATATCGGATGGCGCGTGGATGGGTTGCATGGAGGCAATCACGTCGAGTTTTGCAAAACGCGGCGCGTCATCGGGGTGCAGGATTTGGACATGCTCGACGCGATGACGCAGGCGCGGCAATCCCTTTTCGGTTTCGTATTTGCGGAGGCTCTCGTAGGCGTTCAAGACTTCGTGGTTGGCGCGGTCACCAATGGCGTGGACGGTCATTCCCAACCCGACATCGGCGGCGCGGCGGCAAACCTCGAAGAGTTCCTCACCATCCATGTTAAGAATACCGCGATTCTCCGCTTCGTTCAAGTAAGGCTGGAACATTGCCGCTGTGTGCAGACCCAGCGCCCCGTCCATGAAGGCCTTGACGGAGCCGATCCACAACCAGTCGTTGCCGAAACCCGTCTGCAAGCCAAGCTCGAAGGCGTGGTCGAGACTGTCCACAGGGAAGTTTTTGTTCACGCGCAATTTTAACTTGCCCTGCGCCTGTAATTGTTGCAAAGCCATAAAAGAGTCGCGACGGTCAAAGTCGTGGACTCCCGTCAGTCCCATCTTCCACAAGACCGGCAGGGCGGATTCGATGGCGGCTGCAATCTCGGAGATGGACGGTTCGGGGAAAATATTTTCCACCAGCGACATTGCCGATTCGAGCAATGCGCCCGTGGCGCATCCCGAAACGTCGCGCTGGATGACACCGTCTTTTGGATCAGGCGTGTCGTCCGTGACGCCAGCCAAAGCCAACGCGGGGGTGTTCGCCCAGGCGGCATGAAGCGATTTGGCTGTGAGGTAAACGGGGTTGTTCGGGGCAACCGTATCAAGGTCATTCGCTGTCGGCAGTTCACCGCCCCATTCGTTGTGATTCCAGCCGTGACCTGGAATCCACTCGCCGGGCTTCGCCTTCTTCACCCGCTCCGCCACGCGGCGCAGACATTCATCCTTCGTTTTTGTCTCGCAGTCGATCTTTGCCAGCGACAACGCGTAATGTTGAAAATGAAAATGGGCGTCGGTGAGACCAGGCAAAATGGTTTTGCCCTGCATATCCTGTTTTTCCACCCTGCCATGTGACACAGCTTCGAGAACACTCCTCTCGCCCACAGCGATGACCCGTCCGCCCGCGATTAGGATGGCGGATGCCTTCGGTTGGGACGGATCAAGCGTGTAAATTTTGGCGTTGTAAAGGAGTTTCATGTTTTTTCGTAGATTGGGCGGGGAGACCCCGCCCCTACAAATATTACGTCAATTTCTCCAACAGCGCATCCAGTTCTTCATCGGAATAATAATAGATGGTGACTGTACCGCCCTTTTTGCCGTGCTTCAATGCGACCTTCGTACCGAGGCTGCGCTGAAGCCTTTTTTCGACGTCGTGCGCGTCCGCGCTTTGGGTTGGTTTCTTCACCTTGACGGGTTTCTGACCCGCCAGTTTTCGAGCCAGCTCCTCCGCCTGGCGCACGCTCATCGAGAGATTGATCACCGTCTGCATGGCGGATGCCTGCGCCTTTTGCGTGGACAATGCCAGCAGCGCGCGCGCGTGACCTTCGGTGATTTTCCCATCCACCAAAGCCTGCTTGACCACGTCCGCGAGACCGAGCAGGCGCAGGGTGTTGGTCACCGCCACGCGGCTCTTGCCCACGCGCTTCGCAACCGCTTCGTGCGAAAGCCCAAACTCCTCCACCAGTTGACGGTAGGCTTCGGCTTCTTCCAGCGCGTTCAAATCCGCCCGCTGGACATTTTCGATGAGCGCCACTTCGAGCATTTCCTGGTTGTTCGCCTGCCGTGTGATGACAGGGACGGTCCGCAAGCCTGCGCGTTGGGCAGCCTGCCAGCGACGCTCCCCCGCAATGAGGACAAACTTCCCATCGGGCTTGGGGATGACAATCAACGGCTGGATGACGCCGTGCTCCCTAATGGATGCCGCCAGTTCCGCCAATTCCTCTTCCTTGAAGTGGATGCGCGGCTGGCGCGGGTTACGCTGAATCACGTCCACGGAAACCTGCTGTACGCCGCTACCGGAGCCTGCCGAAACAGACGGGGGAATCTTCCCACCAGCGGGGATGAGCGCATCCAATCCTTTACCAAGACCTGTTCGTTGAGCCATTGTGCTTCCTTTTTTATCGCTCTTTACCACGGAGAAAAAAATTAAAAACTTCGTGTTCTCAGCGGTTAGTGTTTTTTATCTCCCGTCAGCAATTCCTTCGCAAGCGCCTCGTACGCCACCGCACCAACGGAGGTGGGAGCATACGCCGAGATCGGCAGTCCATACGAAGGTGCTTCGGCAAGGCGGATGCTGCGCGGGATGACGCTCTTGAATACCTGATCGGGGAAGTGCCTGTTCACTTCGGTGACAACATCGGATGAAAGGTTGGTGCGGTTGTCGAACATCGTCAGCACCACGCCGCGCACGATCAATTCAGGGAAGAGCAGGGAGCGCACCCGCTCGATGGTCTGGGTCAACTGTCCGAGTCCTTCGAGGGCGAGATATTCGCATTGCACCGGCACGATAACACCGTTCCGTGCTGCTATCAGCCCGTTGACGGTCAACAGCCCAAGCGAAGGCGGGCAATCAACCAAAATATAGTCATACTTGTTGATAAGCGGCTCCAGCGCCTTTCGCAAACGGGACTCGCGCGCAAGTTCATCCACCAGTTCGACCTCCGCGCCAGCCAGCGAAGGAGACGAAGGCAGGAGGGAAAGTCTGAGCCGTTCGTTCAGCAAAACATACGACGCGACGTTGACATCGCCCAGCAGGGCTTCGTACGTCCCGCCGGATACGCCGAGTTTGTCCACGCCGAGGCATGAGGTGGCGTTGGCTTGCGGGTCGAGGTCAACTACCAGCACGCGCTGACCCATCTGCGCCAGGTAGGCGGCGAGATTAATGGTGGTCGTGGTCTTTCCCACGCCGCCTTTTTGATTCACAAACGTATAAATACGCGTCACTTTAATACCTCCATCAAGCATTCTTCGATTTCCCGCAAAGTTGGAATTCCCTTCAAGCCGACGCGGGTCACGGAACGCGCCGCAAGTTGTGTCGCAAACCGCGCCGCCTCCCACGGGTCACGCGTATGATACATGCGGACAAGAAATGCCGCCGCGTAAATATCGCCCGCGCCCGTGCCGTCCACTTCCTGCATCTCCTGCGGACGGAAACGACGGCGGTCTCCATTCCAGTACAAAACCGAACCTGCCTCCCCTTCCGTCAGGCACAGGATGCGCGTGTGATGCGCCATCTCTTCGATGAGTTCAAGATTGCGGTTTACGTCTTCAACGCTCAACACAACCGCCCCCGCGTGGGGAAGGATTTGTTCGCTATTCGACCAAGGCCTGGCAAATACCCGACCACTTTCATCCCAGCCGCGCATCCAACCCTGCGGCGTGACTCCCAACAGCGAACCCGATAATTTCTCCGCCAATGACGGGTCGACTTCATCCGCAATGGGACCAAGGTGGATGATCGGTGTACTGCGCCAGGCTTGTGGAATGTGATCCAAAGTCAGCGGCTCGGCGCGATGATGCAAAACCTGTCGCCGCCCGTTCTCTGTTTTGATATTCTCGAAGGTGGTACTGTGTTCGGAAGGGACATTTACAATCGGGATGCCGTCCAGCTCGCGCAGTGGCGCATCCGCTCCCGACGAGGTGACAATCCCCACACGCAAACCCAACGCCCGCGCGGTCAAACCGGCATAGGCAACCGTCCCGCCCAACTGCAGACCATTCGGCGTAACATCAGCGGCCACATGCCCAATGAGCAGGTAGTCCACAGGTTGAAGTGAGACGAGATCAAACATGGACAGATTATACCGTAGGGGAAAAGCGATACGAGTTACGAGTTGTCGAGTAAAAAAAAGACCGCCTTGCGGCAGTCCTCTTTACTCGTTTCTCGTTACTTGTCGCCTGTCACTCCCCCGGCTTCTTCGGGAAAATCACCACCTTGCGATGCGGTTCCTCGCCGGTGCTTTCGGTGGTGACAGCGGGATGTCCGCGCAGTTCGATGTGGATGGCGCGGCGTTCGCTGGCGGTCATCGGCTCGAGCGTGGCTTTGCGCCCGGTCTTGATCACCTGTTCCGCCATCCGCAGGGCGATCTGGCGCACCTGCTTTTCGCGGCGCTCACGATAGCCTTCCACGTCCACCACCAGTTGCACCCATTGCTGGGTCTGTTTGCCAACCATCAGCGAGGCGACATGCTGGAAGGCGGTCAACGTTTCGGCGTGACGCCCGATCAACGCGCTCAGGTTGTCGCCGTGGACGTCCACTTGAATCATGCGGCGGTCATCGGTGCTGGTCTCGTCGTAATGTGCGGAGACCTGCGCCGTCATGCCGAGGTGATGGATCAACTTGGAGACGATGGATTCCGTCGCATCCAAAACCGGGTCAGCGGTATGTCCCTCCGCCTTGGGAGCGGGGACAGGCAGCGGCTTCTCCTGCTCGACTTTCTTTTCAGCGCGACGGGGTTTGGCTTCGGGCTTGGACTCAGTCTTGGGCTGGGGCTTCGCCTCTTTGGGTTCAGCTTTGGGCTGGGGTTTTGTTTCCCTGGGTTCGACCCTGGCTTGGGGCTTGGGTTCCCTCGCTTTGGGTGCAGACTCGACCCGCTGTTTGGGCGGGGCAACAGGAGCCGCCGTCGACGGGGGCGGGTTGACGATCAAACGCACGCGCACCTGGCGTCCGCCAAGACCGAACAATCCCTTGCTGCCAGAATCAAGAACTTCCACCGAAACGGCATCTGCTGTGAGACCCAGTTGAGCCAGACCCTGTGACAGAGCCTCTTCAACCGTCGGAGCGATAATCTCAAGCGTGGTTTTTTCGTTCATGGAGCCTCCCTATTTTTTGCTGGAAGATTTTTGGGGTTGCTTGTTCCCGCCCGGCAAAAGGTTTCGCCAGTTGGCGCGTCCTGTTGCGGCGTATTGGACGATACCCAATATGTTGCTCGCAATAAAATACACTGCGATGCCGGAGGCAAAGGTCAACGCGAACCAACCGAGCATGAGTGGCATCATGATGGACATCTGTGCCGACATCATTGCGCTCTGGTCGTTGGGGTTGGTCGAGGTCGGTATGGTCAGCTTGGACTGGACGTAGGTGGTCAGCGCCACGATGATTGCCAGGGTCGGCAGGGCAAAGCCAAAGACTTGAACAGACTCAGGGCGCCCGAGGTCCATCCACAGGAAGGTACTGTTGAGCGGGATGATGCCTTCCACGTTCTGGAACGGATATGCCGTGCGCGCCAGCTTGAGCATGTCGAAGGGGGTGGCGGAAAGCGCGCGAATGATACTCTGGTACAAGCCGATGATGATGGGGAATTGAATCAAGGTGGGCAGGCAGGAGGCAAATGGGTTGATGCCCTTCTCCTTGTAAATCCGCATCTGTTCCTGGGCAAGTTTTTCCTTGTCCTTGGCGTACTTCTTCTGAATGTCCTGCCAATCCTTGTCGTTCTGCAATTCCTGCATGGCTTGCGCGCCCTTGACCTGCGAAGCGTTCAGGGGCCAGGTGATGGCGCGGATGGCGATGGTAAACAGGATGATCGCCAGACCAAACATGTGCGGACCATGACCGAGTGCGTCATAGATCCACAATAAAAGGTTGGTCATCGGTTCGATGATGATGGTATCCCACATGGGTCAGTTTCCTTATTTTTCCGGTGTGAACGTCCAGGCTTGCTTGCCTTGTGCATCGTATGCGGCAAGGGCAATGTCAGCCTGGTAGGGAGAGAAGAGAATCAAATCGCCGGCAGCAACGGGCGTGGTATAGACCGCCTTTTCGAGGGTCTTTTCCCAGACAATTTCCCCTGCGCGATCCAGCGCGATGATCGCACCGGACTCAGCGGCAACGTAGATGTGGTCCGGTGTTACAAGCAGACCTGCCGTGACGCCAATCTTGTCCCCATCCACAAAATCGATCGACCAGTTTTGCTTTCCGGTCTTCAAGTCAACTGAATAGACTTTACCGTCGAGGTCGGCATAGTAGAGCGTTTCCCCATCCACAACCGGCGAACCCCAGACCCAGTTATCGGCTTTCGTGACCACTTCATGGCTTCCATCGGGTTTGACAAATTCGACAGTGGATGCAAACGAGCCGACGTAGACACCGTCAGCGCCAACGGCGGGACTGTTGGGAATCGCGCCATCCAGGTCGATGGATTCGACAACGGTTCCACGCGCAGGGTCAATCACATGGACGCGATGGTCCAGCGAAGCGACGTAGAGCAGCGTCCCATCGGTGGTGGGGGCGGACCACAGCGCGCCGCCAAGCTTGATCGGGTCCGCAACCTCCTTCCCGTTCAGGTCGCGGATGTAGAGGAAGCCGTCCGTATTGGGCGCGTAGATGGTCTCGTTCAAGACGAGCGGCGAAGCAATCCATATGCCCTGTCCAAAGGTTTCCACCCAGTTCTCCTTACCCGTCACCGGGTCGATGCTGACAAAGGAATGGGTCGTTCCCGCGCTGCCGACCAAGAGTTGTCCATCGGCAGTCAGGACGGGATTGGAATAAAACAAAAGTTTGTTGTTGACTTCGGTGGGATACCGCCAAACTTCATTGCCGTCTTTGAGGTTCACGGCATAAACAAAGGAGCCGCCGGCAACATAGGCGCGCTCCGCGTCTGCGGTGAGTCCGTACCAGTTGTTGGCAGCCGGGGCGCCGGTGCACGCGCTCAAGGCAAGCGCTCCGAGCGCAATCAACGAAATCAGGATCAATCGTTTTGTATTCAAGTTGGTACTTCTCCTCGTGAGACATGACAAAGGCGTCATGTGAAAATTATCAGGGGACGGGGTCGTATCCGCCGGGGTTGAACGGGTTGCAGCGCAGAACACGCCACACCGCCATCAATGACCCTTTCAACGCGCCATGCTTGTAAACGGCCTGATATCCATAATGGGAGCAGGAGGGATAAAAGCGGCAGGTGTTGGCGGGCAAACCGGGCGAGACGACCATTTGGTATAAACGAATCAAAGCCAGCACAGGAATGCGTGGCAAATTACCCAACGTACGCGGCATGTCCCGCAGGCGCGGTTCGTTGGGGTAATCGTGCAAATGGGATTCGTGTTCAGGATTCATCCGAGGGGACGAGTTTTGCGCGGTGGAGGAGATTCTCCAGTGCGGCGCGGGTTTCTTGCAGGGTGGCTGTGACGAGCGGCGGGCGGGCAATCAGGATCAGGTTCAAACCGGAGGCAAGGAGGTTCAGGTGTGGACGCATCGCCTCGCGCAACAGCCGTTTGGCTCGATTACGATGGACCGCGGTGCCGGTGGTTTTTCCTGCGGTGACGCCCACACGCGCATGCGCGCACATGTCGCAGGTTTGCACCACCAACACAACAAGCGGGTGGGCATAAGACTTGCCATTTTGCCGCACCCGCTTGAAATCTTCAGATCGGGTCAGACGAAATTTGCGCTGCACCCGCACCTCGATGGTAATCCCTGCAAAAGCAGCAGAGACCTACCAGCGGACTTTCTTGACGTGCTCGTTGGACCTGACCGTCAATTGATGACGACCGCGCAGACGGCGGCGCTTCAACACGTTGCGCCCATCGGCGGTTGCCATGCGGCTTCTGAAGCCGTGCACGCGAACACGGCGGCGGATCTTGGGTTGATATGTTCTCTTGGTCATTCGAAACTACTTCCTTTGTAAAAGATAATTGCAAGTCCCTCTTGGGGGAGCTGGCTGTCAATTAGTGGCGCGGAATTATAACTCAATGCCTCCGATTCGGTCAATTTGAATTTGCGGATTTGGACATGAGTTTCCCCGGCGCGAGCATCGTAAGATCTGGAGATGGTCCCGTGGCGGAAGGCGATGAGGAAGTTTCAAGTTTAGGGTTGAGGAGATGATCGAATCTCATTCACCGACCTCCGTTCTAAATGTGCCAGGATTTGTCTGAAATCCATGACTTACATCCAATGAATTTATGACAATTTGTGGCTGATTAGAGTTGGAAATTGTGAAGAAAAGTCGTAAAATCTTTAATACATAGTACCAATGGGTGGTAATTACATTATGTCCACCCAACCAAATCATAATTATGCGTCATCCCAACAGGATGGCGGCATGACTTTTTGTGTCGTTATCAATCTTCCGCATCTACAGGGCGCTGAACATCATGGATAAAACAACAAATAGACAGACTGCCAGATCAGTCTTTGCTTCAAAATGGCTGGGTCGTGAAGTTCGGAAATATCAGGTTGAAAAACTGATTTCTGAACACGAATCGCGACAAACAATATCCTTGAAAGCCATTCATACTGAAACCGGTAAACCGGTCGTCTTGAAAGTGTTTGGTTCATTTTCGGATGTATCCATAAGAGAGTATGAGAAAGAAATAGCGGCGCATAAAAAATTAAAAAATAAAAGCAGGCATGGCGTATTAATGCCCTTGGAAACGTTCGAATGTGAAGGCGATTATTTCATCGTCACTGAATACAAAAATGGGGAAGACCTCAGAAAATGGCTAAAGAAAAACCCAAAGATAACCGAGATTTTGGATGTCTTTGCTCGAATTGCCGAAAGTATCGACTATATTCATAAAAACAAAATTATCCACCGTGACATTAAGCCGGAAAATGTTGTATATGAAATGTCGGGCGAAAAGATTACACCGTATTTGACAGATTTCGGCATTTCAGTGACGCTTTCTGATACAGCGTCGTCTTTTGAAACAAAACACAGGTCCGGAACAACCAGGTACATGGCGCCTGAGTTCTTTTTGAAAAAAGATGCAAAAATGACAAAGGCGGTTGATATTTATGCATTTGGAGTTATGTTGTATGAGGCATTAGAGGGGCATCATCCAATCACCAGCAACAAAGACCATGAAATATATGCCCAGATTATTTCCGGAGTCGTGCCGGTTCCAGAAAAAACCATAAAGAAGCTTGGTGAAAACGCCGGCTTTATACTTACAAAAGCATTATCAAAGAATCCTGAAGATCGACCGAAAACAGCGACTGAAATTATTTTGCAAATTGAAAGTCAGTATATAAAGTATGTAGGATATACTTTTGATAAATATGTCATTGAGGAATATATTGGACGGGGACCCTTTGGCGCCACGTACAGAGCGTATGATCTAGATAACAAGAATAAAAAGGTTGCTCTTAAACTGTTGTTTGTGCCACAAGCCAAACTGCCTGAGATCAAAGGGTTAAAGGAACTTGAGCATAGCAAAGGTGCGCTGCCGATCATTGACATTGGTTATGAAAACGGTGTGCAATACCTGGTCACAGAATATCTTAATGGGCATAACTTGCGTCATTTCCTTTCTCCCAAAGGCATGGAGATGCAGGAAATTTTAAAAATAGTAAAGCCGTTGTCAAAAACGCTTGACTATTTACACGAGAAAAAAATTATTCACCGAAATTTGAAACCTGAGAATATCCTTCTTCGACGGAATAGGATCGATGGAAGTATTCAGCCTTTTGTTGATGATTATGGAACTTCAAAGGTTGCTGGAACAACTGATGCCCTCAATGCCAATAACAATGTCCTTTTGGGAAATTTCGACTATCTTGCTCCTGAAATTCTTGAAAACAAGCAACCGTCACCCGCTGTTGACGTGTATTCATTGGGCGTTATCATATATGAAGCAATAGAAGGGAAAACTCCTTTTGCTGCAAAGTCCCTTCCTGCCCTGATAAAACAAAAATTGGAAGGTAATGTTCCATCTCCTGAAGTTCTTCTAAAAAAGGGTGGTGTACGAGCAGCAAGAGTTTTGCTGAAGGCCCTTGATGCCAGACCGGAAAAACGTCAAAGGTCCGTTTCCGATTTGGTCACCCAACTAGAGGACGCGATTAAAAATCAGTCCTTCGTAGACAAGGGAATCTTTGTTGAGTCTTGGGTAAAGTCGCGCAAATTGACCTCAAACCTGAAAAGAAACCCTCTTGCATTCTGGGTTTCAGGATTATTGGTTTTGCTATTAATTTACTTTGGGACATTTGTTTTACCTACTTATCTAAGACCATCTCCCACCGCCACATTAACATATACAATTACTACACCACCGCCTGTTTCTGAAGTGCCTGAGGTTGTCATTTCGCCCAGCCCTAGTCCTGCTGACATCACACCTAACACCACTACTGTGCCCCCGCCTGACCCTACTCCTGTCGTATCGTGCAAACTACAAGACGGTCAGGGTCGGGATGCTGTGGCAGGCTATCTATTACTGCAGGATGTTTATAGCGATAAATTCGGCACCAAGCCCGATTCATACGATCTATACGCCATTGCCTATTACAACAACAGGAAAATCCTTGAAGGGTATAGTAAATATCACGTTATCAATCCGATCAGCCTGGACGCTGGAAAAAACTGGAATCTCTTTATTCCTCCACAGCAATGGATCGATAAATATAAGAAGTTCCCGATAACGATTCCTTTCCCCATCCCAACCGACTCTCAATCAAGGCTTGAAATATCGGGTAGTTCAATACTCTCCCCTCTATCAGCTCAAATATCGACGTGTTCTGCTGAGACAACAGGAACTGAATTGGTACAGATGAATTTGGGCAACACGATAACTGGGTTGCGGGATCTTTGTCAAAGTAAAGTGCATTTATTCGGTGCGAACAGGGAAGTCGATGAGGCGATGATGACGGAATATCATTGTAGTGGCATTGAGTTGGAAAAGTTTGAAGTTGCCAGATATGCCATGGTGGTGTTCATCAATAAAGATAACCCTTATGCGGAAGACATACAAAAGAATCCGTTGACCAATGAAGAGCTCGAGAAACTCTTGACCATTGCGCACTCATGGAAAGACGTGCGAGAGTATTGGGAAGGCAACGAGTCTATCGCAAAATATTACCCGTCGTTGGACGGTGGCGAGTTCGAAATCGTGAAGAATGGTGCTTTCCACGGTCGCACTTATGATGGTGACGAGGATGATATTCCGGGTTTGAGCGTTAATAATGATAAACAGTCATTGCTTGACAACGTCGCAGTGGATGCTAGCGCCGTTGGAATTGTAGACTATGGTTCTTATCAGAGTTACAAAAATAAGAACCAATTGATAGCTGTCCCTGTCAATGGTGTATATGTGGGTTCCGCGATAGCAGCCGACAATGCCTCCAAGTACCCCCTTGCGACCACCCTTTACCTATACGCGAATAAGAATACCTATGAAACCAATGAGGCCCTTCGGAGTTTCATCAATTACTACCTATCGCACGAGCTGGACTTTCTAGATGACCTCGGCTACCTTTATCCCAGCAGAAGTGGATACGCAGGCAACCCAGACACTGTCCCGTAGCGGCTGGAATTCTCTTATGCGGTGGGGTTACCCTTAGCGTGGTCGCGCAATCTTTTGCCACGGATTAGCGCAGATTTTCACGGAGTCCACAGCGCGCGCATCGTCTGTACGGGACATGGACCAGCAGCGATGGACGCGAAGGAAAAGCTCCCGGTGTTGGGATGATAAATCAATACAAATGCCTATTACTCCCGCCTTGAAACGCCGCGCGAAAATAACCACAATCGGTCAGGATTTATGACATCCATCCAATATAATTTATGACAATTCCAGACCGATTAGGGTTGGAAATTATGAAGAAAGGTTGTAAAATAATCGAAGTAGTACCAATGGGTGGCAACCAGGGTATCTCCACCTAAAACTACAAGCCATAAATTAGCGATCCTTGAAGTTGTGTTTTACTGTTGACCCATCCTGGGAGGATACAATGAAAAACCTGGAACCTCTGAGAGGGGCATCGCTCCCGAACGACCTACACCTGTTGAAACTCACGATAGAACAGGTCAGGCGTATAGACGAGATGCTCGACGACGTTGGCGAATATGGTGAAGTGCACATCATTGTGCAAAGAGGAGAGTTAAGGTATATTAACAAAGTTGAAAGCTACCGCTTTGTGGACAGGGAAGAGGGCGAATAGCCTGTAAGCCCCCACTCAGAACCGAATATCTCCCTGGCTTTGGCGAGGACGAAAGAATTCCGGAAGCCATGACTCATCCCGATGAGGATGTTGTCATGGCTTCTTTTGTTTCCAATGGACGCCATCCTCCCGCCACTGATGACCGTGGAGGTGTAGATCGAACATGGGCTTCAAGCGTCCATGGGTGACGACCAAGCAATGGCATATCTGGCGCAAGCGGTCATGGTTCGGTTTTGAGCAGCCACAGATTGACTTCAAGCAGTCGCGGATGAAAATCAAGCAGCCAAAGATCGATTTCAAGCAGTCTTATGTAAAGGTCAAGCAGTCACAGATTGGTTTCAAGCAATCGCAGATGATGGTCAAGCAGTCACAAATGGACTGAAAGGAGTCATGTATGCCCGGACGACCCACATTTTCCATTGCAGAGCGGTTGAATGCCGCGAAGGTAGCCATCGCCAACAGCCTTGCAGACGGGGAGATTCAGTCCCTGGTTGGGGGATATGGATATTCGACTGAGAAACTGAGCGAGGGTATGGCGTTATATGAGACTGCGCTTGCCGCCGTGAACGCGCAAAAGGCGGCGGAGGGGGCGCAGCAACAAGCCACCCGGGAACTGAAAACCGCGGAGAAGGACGCCCGCGACGCCTACCAGGCACTGGCAAAGGTATCCCGCGCAATTTTCAAGGACGACAAGGCGCGCCTGACCGCGCTGGGGTTGACAGGTTCCGCCCCGCTTACCGTTTCAGGTTTTATCGCAGCCGCCTCGACGCTTTTTGACAATGCCGCGACCGCGCCGAGCCTTTCGGAATTTGGATATGATGGGGAACGCCTGGCTTCGGAAAAGGGGAAGATTACCGCCTTCGATCTCGCCAACCAGAAACAGGAAGCCGCCAAAGGCGCAACTCAACAAGCCACCCGCGAACAAACCACAGCCCTGACCAACCTCGATGCCTGGTACGCCCAATATCTCAAAATTGCCCGTGTGGCATTGCGAGGAAAGAAGCAGTTACTGGAGAAGATCGGGGTTGTAGCACGGACTTCGAAAGTGATGAAGAAGAAGGTTGCCGGGAATGTGACGTAAGGCTGTTTAGTGAATTCTGTGGATAGACGTCGAAATTAAGCCGTTTTTTTCCTTAGAATCCTTCCAGCGATTCTCTCGGAAATTACTGGAAGGATTCCGGGATTTGACTTGCGTAATTTTGGCTGATGAGGCGGTAGAAATAAAGTTTTGCCTCCACTCAATTCGCACATGGTAATCAGATTGTTCAAGTAGTATGGTAGGGTCTTTGCTCAAAAAGAGGAAACTAAATGCTCACAATCAAAAAGGCATTTCTGCTTATCACTGTGTTGTTATTACTCTCTGTCTCCACCGTTAATGCACAGGGAACGGCAAGAGTGAACATTGAAGATATTGATAATGGGCGGTTTCCTGTTCTTGAAATTTATCTTTCAATAACAGATGTTCAGGGGTTTCCAATAAAAAATCTTGATATTTCTAATTTTTCCGTTTCTGAAGATGGGCGGTCTGTCAAGAACTTTGAAGTAACACCTGTACAAAATGTAAAACAACCTCTGGCGGTAGTTTTAGCGATTGATACAAGCGGTAGCATGGGAGGGAGATCATTGCCTACTCCATTGCAAAATGCAGTTGAGGCCGCGAAAATATTTGTTGATTCGCTCTCTTCACAAGATCAAGTTGCAGTCATTAGTTTTTCGAGTTCTAGTTATATGGTTCAGGATTTTACTGACGATAGGAGCGTGATAAGAACACAACTAGATGCCCTAAAGCCTGACGGCAACACAACCATGTATGATGGGATTGTTCAGGCGGTAAATTTGCTTGGACAGAGATCGGAACGACGGGTACTTATTTTGATTACCGATGGAAAAGATACTGGAAATGGAAAGTTTAGTTCCAGCGATGCGCGTGATGAAGTTAGGGGATATGGAATACCCGTTTATTCCATTGGGTTTGGGGATGTGGATCGCGATGAACTTGAAAAAATTTCTGGCCTTGCAGGCGGAACAGCGCAAATTAAACCAAACTCTTCGGATTTACAGTCTGCGTTTCGTACGGTGTTACAAATCTTGCGTGAGCAATATTTGGTTCGGTATACTTCCAGTCTTCCCGCAGATTCTAATCAACACGAGCTAAAGATAACAATCGATGCTCAAGGTTTGAGCGTCAGTGATGAGCGCTCATTCGAGGCGCGCCTAGGCGAAATTAAGATCATTCTTCCTTTCAAAGATGGAGATATTGTAGGTGGAAATGTGCTCCTCAAGCCAAAAGTAATTGCCCCAGCAGATTTGGAGCAACTGGATATACGGCTCGATGGAGAGATATTGCAAAGTGTGCTTTCTGAACCGTTTGAATATCCGTGGGACACCACCACGGTTGATCCTGGATTGCATAAATTTGTCTTTATCGTAACCGATGAGGCTGGTAATACGGGGCAGGCAAGTATTGATTTGAATATTGAGCCACCCATAACAGTCAATATTGTGACACCTGTTAAAGATCAAGAAGTTGGTGGTTTAACAAAGGCTATCGCTGAAGTTTCATCTCTGGTAAGAGTTGCCAGGGTCGAGTACATGGTAGATGGTGTTGAATTGCAAACGCTTACAGCCTCGCCATATGAGGTTACCATCAATTGGTCTGATTATTCAAAAGGCCCGCACTGGCTGGAAGTGAAAGCCACTGATGCCAATGGGTTTTCAGATACACAGAAAATAATGGTTCAGGCAAGAGGAAAGGATTTTTGGTTTCTGATACTTGTGATTGGTATGAGTTTGGCGGCTCTTGGGATTCCCATTGCCGTATGGGAAAGAAAAAAAGCAGTGGGGACAACGGCAAAAGTTGAATCGCAAGCAATCCTACGTGAATTGGAAGGTCCAAACTTGGGCAAAGTTTGGCATTTGGGATCCCAAGATGTTCGTTTGGGACGCAAACGAGATAATGATATCCAATTAAGAAGCACAGGCGCATCTCGCGAACAGGCGCTTATAAAATACGAAAATGGCAATCATGTGCTTTACAATCTTAGCCGGGAAAATCCGCCTACTGTTAACAAGGTTGAGGTACGCCAGAAGTCTGCCTTGCGGTCTGGTGACATAATTCAATTTGGCAAGGCAGATCAAGAAATCATCCGCTATGAACAACAATAACGCTACATTTCGAGTTCAGTCCTTTTCCTTGACGGACAAAGGACGTCGTTCAAACAACGAGGATTTTGTCGCTTTATTCGAGCCTTCCGATACGCAGGAGCGTAAGGCAAGCGGTTGTATTTATGTTGTGGCAGATGGAGTTGGCGGTGCGGAAATAGGAGAGCGCGCCAGCAAGTATGCGGCTGAGAAGGTAGTGTATGAGTATTTAAACCATCCTGAAATTGAACCTGGCAAGCGATTGAAGCAAGTAATGGCTCAAGCTAATCGGGATATTTTCGATTACGCAGATGATAAAGACATCCGAATGGCAACAACCATGTCAGTGGCTGTCGTATTTGATAATTCTTTGATTGTGGCGAATGTGGGTGATAGCCGGGTCTATCTAATTCGCGGTAAGGATGTTCGTCAGGTAACACGGGATCACAGCCTTGTGGGTGAATTGGTGCGTGGCGGTTCGATGACCGAAGCCGAGGCGATGAAATCGAAGATGAAAAATCGAATAACGCGCAGTATTGGTGGCAACGAAGATGTGCGGGTTGATGTTTTTGACCCGATTCCCTTGCAGCCCGATGACAAAATTATTTTATGCACCGATGGACTGACGCGTTATGCAATGAAAAAAGATTTTTTACAATTGGCGGTAACTGATTCAGCAAAGAAGATTACCACTGATCTGGTTGCCTTTGCCAAAAAAAAAGGACATGGCGGTGCAGACAATATTTCTGTAATCACAGTAATCTATGAACCGTCCACTGATCTGGAAACCGTGGCGCGGCATTCTCCCAGACCGATCAACCCTGAACAGTGGGAAATTATGCAGACAGATCTTGGTTTCAATAGTAAGAAGAGCTTGAGACTTAAGACTTGGGCATTTACGTCTTTGTTTATCTTGGGAGGATTTGCTGTTTTGATAATGATGATTAATTATTTATTACCTCCTCAAGTGCCCGCCGTCTCAACGTCGAAAAATACAGCTATTCCTGCTAATTATACTGCTACTAATGAAGTCCCTATTACCCTTCCACAGGATACGCCTACTGCAACTCAGGATAATCTCTTGCCAGCAAGCATATCTTCGACTGTTATCGGTAAGGTAACCTCTGAATCTGACAGTGTTAATGTAACTACAAATCCCTCAATGGATAACATCGAATCTTCTCCTCTTGTGGAAAAACTAGAATCCGGACGTAAATTTACATTGATAGGGAAGTTCACCGAAGATCGAACATGGTATCGGATAGAAATAGCTAACGCTGATGGTGAAAAACATTTTGGTTGGGTACCTGTAGATAAAGTTGAAGTTGTACAAGGTGACGCAACGACCTTACCAGCGCTGGATTATAGCGGAGTTGCCATTACTCCTTCCCCTATACCATCATTCACGTTCACTCCTTCTCCTGAGCCTTCATCTACTCCTACTCCAACTTCTGAACCCGTTGTTAGTTGTGCTTATACAATTGAATCTAGTGATAATCTTTCTGGTATTGCAGATAAATTTGGAATTGGAGGTAATAATTATAAAATAATAGTGTGTGCTTCTAATTCTTCTGGATGTGACCTTACCATCCCTAGCAACATTCTGCCTGGCTGGAGCGTTATTATTCCTGGTGTCAAAGAGAGTGTTTGTACGCAAAATGGTGGACAGCCTCAATAGTTTTCAAGAATAAAGGAGAGACCTATGCCTTCTGCACCGGATACATTTTTTCTATGGTTCTTTTTTGGCTTGAGCGGCTTGGGCGGATGGTTTATTTTCTTTTTGCTCTCGCTTGCTGCGGTGATATGGTTGTTCTATGATAGCGCTAAACGAAAATTACCAGCATTAACTTGGCGGTTGGTTATTGCATTGACTGCAAGTCTGATATTACCGACCATTTTCTATAGCTTTACCACTACTCGTGATGGAATTAACCTGTCACCGTTACGCAACTTCAGTGAGTTAATTTTTGGCTTGGGTATATTAGGCGGAGTATTGCCGGGTATGTTGGCTATTCGATATTATTTTTTTTACCGTGGCATGATCGTCTGTTCGCAGGGACATGTTTATGAGGCGAAACTTGGAAAGTGTCCCAATCCTGAGCATTTGGTAAAAATTGTTATAGAAAAACATGAGCCACCTGAGAAAGATGCTGTAGAGGATGAGTCTGCTCCTCCTCTGATACCGGTAAAAAAACGAAAACATGTACACGCATGGCTGGTAGCCAAAAATGGCAAAGATTATCAGTTGCTTGCAAATGAAACAAGAATTGGCCGTTCTCTAACAAATGACATTGTCCTGGAACATGATAAGACAGTCAATAGGGAGTCCGCTAAAATTCTGGAGCAGAATGGCCATTTCCGATTGTATTCGCTTACTACACAGAGGTACCCACGTATGAATGGGCGTTTTGTGCATGAGCCCATATTGCTTGAGCACGACGACGAAATCGAATTCGGCGATAGAACCGTCTTGCGATTTATAAAATCTCGTTACTAATTTTTAAAAGGAGCTTACTATGTCTGGATTTTGCCCTAATCACGGTCCCTATGATGAAGCGACTTGCCCTTTTCCACCCCCACATGGAGATAAAGAACGACCTGGAAAACCATTCCTTTCGGATGACGAGGCCCCAACCGACCTTGGGCAAGGTCGTAGGCATGGTTACAATGATAGTGGAGAAGAACCCACAGAAATCCCAAATGGAAACGGACGTTTCCTTGACGATGGCGAAGAACTAACCGACCCCGGCGGGTATGACGATTTGGATGTCACCGAGTTAGATGAGCCTTCCAGAGTCACTCTGGCAATGCTTTGGGTTAAGGAAGGCCGAAGACGCGGTAAAACATACAATGTCTATAATGGTATGATTGTTGGCCGTAAGGGAAGTGGGTTAGTTCTGGATGAGCGCAATGTTTCCAGTATACATGCCAAATTTAAGATGGAAGGCGACAATTTTGTTGTTTGGGACCTTGGCTCATCAAACGGTACGTATGTTAATGGAAAAAAAATTCGTGAGGCAACAATACTCGACGAAAATGACCTTGTAAAAATTGGTGATACAGTTTTTGTTGTCAAGTTATTAACGCCCCGCCCAAAGCGAAAGGTTGCAGCGCCGAAGTCAAAAAAGCCTGTGACTAAAAAGTTGTCTAAAAAATAGATTAAGTAAGGCTTTCAATTGATATCGCGAACTGTTCTTATAGAGGGCAGTTCATCAGAGTTAAACGTTTTTTGTCATCTTGATGTGTTTTCAAGATAATATTTGGAGGCTTGTATGAAATCAGCATCAAAATGGATGGTGGCTGGCGGTGCTTTATTACTTATTGTTGGTTTCCTGCTTCCGGTTATTTCCATTTCTGGCCAGAATGCAGGTCATTCTATTAATATCAGTTTGCTGAAAGTTGCAGGTCATTCCTATTGGTTTTTTTTATATCTTGTTCCACTTGGCGCGCTAGCAATGATCGTGTTATCTTTCATTCCTGCTGACAACCAAAAGACGAAAACCGCCTTTCTTATTGGACAGGTTGGAGGCTGGGCGATAGACTTATTACTCCTTCTTGGTGCGCTAATCTATTTTCTTGTCATGCCTGAAAAGCTGAAACTACTAATTGGAGACGCTTCATCTCTGGACCCCCAATCTAACATTTGGCCAGGAATTGGCTTATTTGTATTATTGTTTGGAATCGGATCAGCTATTGTAGGGGTTTTGGCCTACTTTTTCCCCGAACAGAAAAAGACTGATCAAGTTGTTCCTCCTGAACCTGTACAGTCGTCAGTAGAAGAAGAAGCCAAGCCTATTGTAAAAGAGGCATATTTGGAAGCAACAAAAGGGCAGTTATTGGGAAAAAAAATTTGCCTGGATGTAGATGATTTCTCTGTTGGTCGCAACCGCGATAATAACCTGCAACTATCCGATACAAGGGTTTCACGCTTGCACGCCAGACTTCGATATGCCCAGGGGTCTTGGTTCATTCAGGATCAAAATAGCACTATTGGCACCTTTGTGAATGGAAAACAAATCAAGGCTATTCGCTTGAATTCGGGGGATCATATTAGAGTTGGAGAAAACACATTTATTTTCCATCTTTAAAGAGGAGAAATATATGAAGGATTTAATTGGCAAGATCGTAGATAATCATTACCGTGTAGATGCTTTTATTGCATCAGGCGGCATGGGAGCGGTCTATCGCGTTTGGGATCTTAAACGCAATGTGGCCCTGGCAATGAAAGTTCTTCATGACGATCTTGCTGATGATCCAACGATTTTTACGCGTTTTGAACGCGAAGCGAATGCTTTGAAGAAGTTGGCACATCCTAATATTGTCCCCTTTTATGGCATTCGCCGAACTTCTGATTTTGTCTTTCTTCTTGAGCGTTTTATTGACGGACCTTCTCTTAAAGACATTTTGCGACAAAAGAAGAAGCAACCATTGCCGATACAGGAAACATTGACATATTTCAAAGCAATTTGTGCCGCATTAGGATATGCACACACTAATGGCGTTGTTCATTGTGATGTTAAGCCTGGCAACATAATGATTGATCAGGGAGGTAATATCTATTTAACGGATTTTGGTGTTGCTCGCCATTCAGACAGTACCAAGACAGCATTAGGCATGGCTGGTACGCCAGCCTATATGGCTCCGGAACAAATCCTCGGCAAGCCTGTAACGCCCGCTACGGATGTGTATTCGTTGAGCGTTATGCTGTTTGAGATGTTGACAGGCCAAAGGCCTTTCCGAGGAGATGGAGAAGGGACAGACAAAAGTGGAGACACAGTTCATGAGCGTATTCGATACGCGCATTTACACCTTCAGCCGCCAGACCCACGGATGGTTAATGCATCTATACCTTCTCCAGTCGCAGATGTGATTCTAAAGGCATTAAGCAAAGAATCGTCTCTACGTTACTCATCCGCCAAGGATTTTTTTGATGCACTTTGCTATGCCATCGGTACACCCCAGGAAAAGGTAAGCGATCGTGTATCATCAATGCCGTTGTTTTCAGAATATCCAAGCCCTAAACCATCTCCTGCTTCCTTAAACGAGACTTCATCTCATGTAAGCCCTCCATTGCCCAAACCGCATCTTTCATCCGCGACTTGGCTCTGGATTGCAGGTGGTGGAGCAGTCTTGGTCGTGTTTTTTTGCGTCCTGGGTATCTATGCAATTTTACAAAAATTACCGTTGGGCAACGGTAATTCGTTTGCTAATACAACCCCGATAACGGAAACTCCTTTGGCTAATACAACCCTGATAGTAGAAACTCCTTTAGTTAATATGATACCGACCAATACCGCAATATCGCAAGCAACTGACACTGGTCAGCCCATCTCGAATTCGCCAGCAACAGAGGGAGAGTCTTTTGCAGAGGAATTTAATCAGATGCCAGCGGACTGGTCATCCTTTGTGGTTAATGGTGATTCCAGTAGTTGGCAACCCGGCATAAAAAACGATTCTCTCTTTTTTAATCTAACGAGTGCGAATTTAGGCGCGTA
>JACRBJ010000062.1 GCA_016234555.1 Chloroflexota bacterium
AATTCTCCCCGCGCAAAAATTGATGATAGGCCATTACCAGCACATGCTGGGCGATCAAGACCATCAAAACCAATGAAAGCGCTCCATGCCAGGCGCGCGCGGGGTAGGCGTAGAAATCAGCCGGCAACCCTGCGCCGGAAGCTCCCCAGACGGTGGCGAACAAGTCCGCCGGGAGGGCAATGCTGATTCCGAGCAAGGCCATCAGCGCGGTGAAGAAATACAGCAGGATATGCACATGGGGTGTCATGCGGTCCAGCAGGATGGGCTTCCTTCTTGCGGGGACCGTTTCGGCGGATACAGCCCGGCGCGCCGGTTTGAAGACCAGCACCCGCAGCAGGTAACGCAGCGCCACGATCACCAGGATCGCAATCCCAAAGGCCATGTGCAGGCCCAACGGTACGAGTTTTGCGCCCGTGTTTGGGTGATTGGCCAGGCTCAACAGGCCGATTCCAAAAGTCGTGAAGACCAGCAGCGCCATCAGCCAATGTAGGATGACCCACAAGGGGCGGTAACGGTTTTTCAGGGACATTATCCGCAATTATATATTACCCGCGGTCATGGCGCCTTAGCGCCGCGTTTTCCGGGTGTGCGTCAAAATTTCGGGGAAGGGGTAAGATAGGGGGAGTGGAAAGGAGGCAGCAAGATGGAAACGAAAAAAGCGCGTGAGAAATGGGATGAGATGAGCGTGGAGATGAATGCCGGGATAGCGCAGTGGCGGGAGGAACATCCGCGGGCGACGTTTCGGGAGATCGAAGCAGAAATAGATGGGCGGATGGATGAGTTACGAGCGCAACTGCTGTCAGATACGGCCAACCTGAGTGCCAGTGCGGCATGGATCGAGGGGCCAGAAGGGCCGCAGTGTCCACACTGTGGAGTGAAACTGGCAGGGAAAGGGAGGAAGAGGCGGAAGCTACAAGTTCGAGGGGAGCATGAAGTGGAGATCGAACGGAAATATGGGGTCTGCCCGGAATGCGGGCGGGGGATTTTTCCCCCTGGATGAGGAACTGGAACTGCTGCCAGGTAGACTAACGCCGCAGGGGCATGAGAACCTGGTACGGTTGTCGAGTTGGATGCCATTTGAGAGAGCGACGGAGTTGATGGAAGACATGCAGGGGATATGTGTCAGCGCATCGACAAGTAGGCGTAAGAGTGAAGCAGCCGGGGCGGCATACGAAGAGCTGCAGACGGAAGAAGTAGGGCGCTTGGAAAAGGAGATGCCTATAGCACCCAAGGGGGCGGAGAAAATGCAGATCAGCGCGGATGGGGCCATGGTGCCGCTACTGCACGGGCAATGGGCGGAAGTACGGACTCTGGTGGTTGGGGAAGTACAGCCAGCGGTACAGGAGAGGGGCGAATGGGTGGTGCGCACGCGAAATTTATCCTATTTTTCGCGCAAAACCAGCTCAGAAAAGTTCGAGCGGCTGGCTTTGGTGGAAACCCAGCGGCGGGGAGTGGAGAATGCCAGACAAGTGGCGGCGGTCATGGATGGTTCCGATTGGCTGCAAGGTTTCACCGATTACCACCGCCCGGATGCAGTGCGGATTTTGGATTTTCCGCATGCCGGGGAACATATCGGCCAGGTCGGGGAGTTCTTGTACGGAGAAGGCACGCCGCAAGCTCATGAATGGCTCAAAGGACAGTTGCACCAGCTCAAACATGAAGGGCCTGATAATCTGTTCACTGAGTTATACCAATTGAAAGCCCAACATCCCGACGCACAGGCAATATCCGCCAACCTGGCCTATCTCAAAAAACGGGAGCAACAAATCCAATACCCCCACTTCCAGGCAAGTGGCTGGCCGATTGGCAGTGGCATGGTGGAAAGCGGCAACAAACTGGTGGTGGAAATACGTTTGAAAGGCTCCGGCATGCACTGGGCAGAACAGCACGTAAACTCGATGCTGGCGCTCCGCAATATCATCTGCAGTGGCCGCTGGAAGGAAGATTGGCCCAAGATCGAGGCTCGTCTACGCCAACACGCCTGTCAGCGCAGCGGGGAACTGCACCAATCCCGAACAACGCCAGTCAGCACGTCGGCAGCCACCATCATTGCACCAGCGCCTACTCCCTTCCCAACCACAACAAAGCAACCAAGCCAACCCAAAGATCCCAAAGACAACCCCTGGCGAAAATTCAAATTCGGCCGGTCTCTCTATCAACGCAACGATCCCCCGAAAAAATGACGCACACCCCTTGTGGCGCATGGGAAATCATGGCGAGTAATGCCTGTGCTATAATTTTATGTAGATGAGAAAGCGAGGTATCCTATGGCAATTACAACTTATGAAGGTATTGTCGAAAAAGGCAAAGTCCGATTAAAAGCGGGTGTTCACCTGCCTGAAAAAGCCAGGGTTTATGTTATCGTCCCCGATTTACAAGTGGAAAAAGCCGCTCATATACGCACGCCGCGCCTGGCAAACCCCA
>JACRBJ010000063.1 GCA_016234555.1 Chloroflexota bacterium
CACGCTGACCACCAAGCCTGAACCGCAATACATCAAAGAGATTCCAACCTATATCAAAGAGACTGTCTTGGATTATCTCGCCGTCGGCATTGACCCGAACATCAGCACGATCTTTGTCCAATCGGCAATTATTGAAACCTATCAGTTGAATTTACTTTTTGAAATGCTTGTCACGGTTCCGCGCCTTGAACGGATGCCCACGCTGAAAGACATGGCGCGCGATGCCAATATTGATTCCATGCCGTTCGGTTTGTTGGGATACCCCGTCCTGCAAGCCGTGGACATTCTTTTACCTCGCGCACAACTCGTCCCAGTCGGACGCGATAATCAATCTCATGTAGAGTTGGCTCGCGAACTAGCGCGTCGCTTCAACAACCTGTATGGCGAAGTCTTCCCCGAGCCTGATTCGCTAATCGGAGACGTTCCGCTTTTGGTTGGCACCGATGGACAAGGCAAGATGAGCAAATCCCTTGGTAATGCGATTTATCTCTCTGACGACGCCGAGACGGTCAAGCAAAAAGTGATGAACATGTACACCGACCCCAAGCGTCTCCGCGCCACCGACCCTGGGACGGTTGAAGGCAATCCCATCTTCATTTATCACGACGCGTTCAATCCCTCCTACGCCGAAGTGGACGACCTCAAAGAACGCTACCGCCAAGGCAAAGTCGGCGATGTGGAAGTCAAGCAGAAACTTGTAGTAGCCATCAACAACTTCCTTGAACCTTTCCGAGAAAAACGCGCTTACTTCCTCGCCCATCCCACCATCCCGCGCGATGTTCTCGCGGACGGCATCCGCCGTATGCAAGCCGAAGCCAAAGCGACGATGGAACTTGTCCGCGAGAAGACAGGCTTATCCTACTCGCTCGACCTGTTCACAGATGAATTGGATATTTTCGGGAACGAAGATTAAGAGAACCCTCGGTGGTCGAGTAGTCCCGCGCGCTCTTTGCGGGACGTATCGAGACCACCAGTTCATGAAAAACTCTCAAAAATAGAAATTACTTTTTTCACCTGTTGATCTCGACTGCTTGCGCTCGACCAACGGAGTAAGGAAAAAATTATGCTAGTCCTAATCGACAACTACGACTCATTCACCTACAACCTCGTTCAGTACTTCGGCGAACTTGGCGCGGACATTCGCGTCTATCGCAACGACCAGATCTCGCTGAACGAACTCATCACCCTCAAGCCCGACCACCTCGTCATCTCCCCAGGTCCAGGCGAACCGCTCAAAGACGGCGGCGTCTCGCCTGAAGCCGTCAAATACTTCACGGGCAAAGTCCCCGTGCTCGGTGTCTGCCTCGGGCATCAATGCCTTGGCGCCATCTACGGCGGCAAAGTGGACCGTGCTCCGCGACTCATGCACGGCAAGACCTCGCCCGTCAAACACAACCAGCAGGGCATCTTCAAAGACATCCCGACTCCCTTCGAAGCCATGCGCTATCACTCGCTCGTCGTCTATGAACCGATTCCCGCCGAACTCGAAGTCATCGCCCAGACCGACGAAGGCGAAGTGATGGGACTCAAGCACAAGCAGCATCCGACCTACGGTGTGCAGTTCCACCCCGAGTCGATCCTGACCGAACACGGCAAGCAATTGCTCAAGAATTTTCTCGATATCAAAATTGCCCCGCCCGCTGGCGCGTCGACGGAGCCCGTCATGCTCAAGCCGTTCATTGCCAAAGTCATCAACCGCACGGACCTGACCGACATCGAAGCCGAAGAAGCGATGACCGTCATCATGACAGGCGGCGCGACTCCCGCGCAGATCGGCTCGTATCTCACTGCGCTGCGTATGAAAGGCGAGACCATCCCCGAAATTACAGGCTCCGTCCGCGCCATGCGTAACGTCGCGGTGAAGGTCAACGTCAACTCAACTGACCCCATCTACGACATCGTTGGCACAGGCGGCGACGGCGCACACACCTTCAACATCTCCACTGCCGCCGCGTTCGTCCTCGCAGGCACGGGACGCAAAGTTGCCAAGCACGGCAACCGCGCCGCGTCTTCGCAATGCGGCAGCGCGGATGTGCTCTCCGCGCTCGGCGTCAATCTCGACCTCACGCCCGACCAGGTTGCCGCCGCCATCGAGCAGGTTGGCATTGGCTTCATGTTCGCGCCTAAGTTTCATCCCGCCATGAAATATGCCGTTGGTCCGCGCAAAGAGATGGGACAGCGCACCATCTTCAACGTTCTCGGTCCGCTGACCAATCCCGCGGGTGCGCGCATCCAACTCACGGGCGTGTATGACGCCAAACTCACCGAGCCGCTCGCGCACGTTCTCAAAGAACTCGGCAGCCAGGCCGCGCTCATCATCCACGGCGCCAACGGTCTCGACGAACTCAATCCCACGGGCGTCAATCGTGTCAGTCATCTTCGCAACGGCACCGTCGAAACCTACGACCTCAACCCAGCCGACCTCGGTCTCGCGCCCTGCACCGTCGCAGACCTGCGCGGCGGCACCCCCGACGAATCCGCACAGATGATGAGAGACATCCTCTCCAATAAACTCACAGGCGCTCGCCGCGACGCAGTCCTGCTCAACACTGCCGCCGCACTCGCTGCCGAATCAGGCGATTTCAAATCCGCGCTCGCCGAGGCCGAAGCCTCCCTCACCAGCGGTAAGGCTCTCGAAAAACTAAATGCACTCATCGCCTTCACCCAATCGTAAGGGCGGATCACGATCCGCCCCTACATAAAATACCATGACCAACATTCTCGAAAAAATCCTCGACCAAAAACGATTGGAAATTGCGGCGCTTGACGCCCAAGCCTTGCGCTACGCTGCCGAGCACAGTCCAACGCCCAGAGATTTCCTTGCCGCCATACAGCGCCGCCGCTTCGGACTCCGCCCGAGCCTGATCGCTGAACTCAAACGTGCTTCACCCTCGAAGGGAATCCTCGCCCCGCACCTTGACCTCTTCCAGGTGGCAGACATCTACACCCAAAACGGTGCCGCCGCAATTTCCGTTCTAACGGACGAGAAATTCTTCCAAGGCAAACTTGAAACGTTACACGATTTACGTTTTACTCATCACTTGTCACTGCCTTTGCTCAGAAAAGATTTCATCATCGATGAGTCCCAAATTTACGAAGCCCGCGCCAACGGAGCCGACGCCATTCTCCTCATCGCCGCCGCCCTCTCTGACGATAAACACTTCGCCGACCTCCATGCCTGCGCTTTGAGTTTAGGTCTCGCCGCCCTGGTCGAAGTCCACGATGAAGCCGAAACCGAACGAGCATTGAAAATTCCCAACATCCAACTCATCGGTATCAACAACCGCAACCTCGCCACCTTCGAAGTTTCGCTCACCACCACTGAACACCTCCGCCCAATGATCCCCGCCAACATCACCGTTGTCGCCGAATCAGGCATCTTCACCGCCACCGATGTGGAACGCTTAGAGAAAGCTAACATAGACGCGATTCTCGTCGGCGAAGCATTAGTCACATCCGAAGACATCCCTGCCAAAGTCCGTGAATTATCTGGAATGGAGAGTCAAAGGTCAAAGGTCTAAAGTCTTTGATGACCTTCGACCTTTGACCTTCGACTTGTAACCTATGACCATCATAAAAATCTGTGGCATCAAAACATTGAAAGACGCCCTCGCCGCCATCGAAGCAGGCGCGGGCTATTTGGGATTCAACTTCTACCCCAAGAGCGTCCGCTTCATCAAAAAATCCGCTTGCGCTGAAATCACATCCGTGCTGAAGCACGAACGTCTGCAAATCAAACTTGTCGGCGTGTTTGTGAATTCATCAGTCGAAGAAATCAAAGACGTCATGCAAACCTGTTCCCTCGACCTTGCCCAACTCCACGGTGACGAAACGCCAGAGATTTTCGCCCAACTTGCCCCACATGCCTTCCGTGCCTTTCGCGGAATCCCAGAATCTAATGTGGGCTATGAAAGAGACGAAGCACCTGTCATGTTGATCGACGCCGCAGTCAAAGGCGTCTACGGCGGAAGCGGAGTCACCGCTGATTGGACAGCCGCCGCAGAACTGGCGAAGAAATATCCGCTCCTGCTCGCGGGCGGACTCACCCCCGAAAACGTCGCGGACGCCGTTCGCCAAGTCCAACCCTGGGGTGTGGATGTGGCTTCAGGTGTTGAAACCGCTCCAGGTGAGAAGGATGCGGGGAAGATATCCGCATTTGTGAATGCAGTTCGAGAAGTCGAAAATCAAAGGTAGGAATAATCCATGACCACTTTATTACCCCACAAATTCGGTCCCTACGGCGGGCAATTCGTCCCCGAAACGCTCATGCCCGCGCTGATTGAGTTGGAGCGTGAATTCGTCTCTGCGCGCAATGACCCAGCCTTCAATCAAGAGTTCGATAGATTGATGGCGTCATTTGTCGGCAGACCCACGCCGCTCACATACGCAAAACGCCTCTCTGAAAAATTAGGTGGCGCGCAAATCTATTTGAAGCGTGAAGACTTGGCACACACAGGCGCGCACAAGATCAATAATGCGTTGGGACAGGCGTTGTTGGTGAAGCGCATGGGCAAGAAACGCATTGTTGCCGAGACGGGTGCAGGTCAGCATGGAGTCGCATCGGCGACGACGGCGGCGCTGCTTGGATTGGAATGCGTCGTGTACATGGGTTCCGTGGACATCGCGCGACAGGAGCCGAACGTCTTCCGCATGAAGTTGCTCGGCGCGGAAGTGCGACCTGTCGAGTCGGGTACGAAAACCTTGAAGGATGCCATCAACGAAGCCATCCGCGATTGGGTCACGAATGTGCGCGACACGCATTATCTTTTGGGTTCGGCATTGGGACCGCACCCATACCCGACCATCGTGCGCGAGTTTCAGTCTGTGATCGGGCGTGAGGCACGCGAGCAAATGCTCATGGACGCGGGACGCCTGCCTGATACGGTCATCGCCTGTGTGGGCGGCGGCTCGAATGCCATCGGCGTCTTCAGTGGATTTGTCAACGACGAAGCTGTGGAACTCATCGGCGTGGAGGCTGGCGGCAGCGGAATCGCTTCGGGCAAACACGCGGCTCGCTTTGGCGACGCGACCAAAGCACGTGTGGGCGTCATACATGGAACACGCACTTATGTCTTGCAAGATGAAGACGGGCAAATTGCCGAGACTCATTCTGTCTCTGCTGGTTTGGATTACGCCGCGGTTGGTCCCGAACACGCCATGCTGCGCGACAATGAACGCGCCTTTTACACCTCCGTTACGGATGAAGAAGCATTGAGCGCCTTCCAAACCTTGTGCCACACCGAAGGGATTATCCCTGCGTTGGAATCATCTCATGCCGTGGCGGAAGTCATCAAGCGCGCGCCGACCATGCGGAAGGACCGGGTGATTTTGGTCAACCTGTCGGGTAGAGGGGATAAGGATTTGAACACGGTGATTAAGGAATTGGGAAGTTGAAACCCCTGCCCCCGACTGTTGAGTGTTGAATGGAAAACATAACAATGGACATGATCTCGCAAATCCTTCAAGCAATTGGATATTTATTATTGCTGGTTATCTTAGCGCTGTTATGGCGCAAGGCGTTTCGTCAATCTGAAGCTCGCCCCTTCTGGCGTTTGCTTGCGATGGCATGGACAATGAATCTGCTTGGCAATATTGCCTGGGTGATTCATGACCTTGTTACTGAAACTACGCTGGATACATTTTCTGCGGTTGATTTGTTCTATGTGTTGCGATACGTATTGATCGGCATTGCTCTTTGGCTATACCCAACTCCACTGACCCGTCGAGACGGAGTCTGGATTGGTGTGGCGGTGTTTGTTACCAATGCGATTGTCTGGGCTGTTTATTTCAATCCAGCAATGGAACTCAGGGGCGGGGATTGGACAGGCTTTCTAGGTTTAGCCATGTATCCAGCATTGGATGCGGCCATGATTATGCTTGCCTGGTTGAGAGTCCGCGCTGCGCGCGAGGGCTTGTGGAATAGGAACGCCTTGCTTTTGTTTTATGCCATGGCATGTTATGGAATTGCTAATACGATCAACCTCACCGGGTACGTTTTTTCACTGGCATTTGGCGGGGTTTTATCGAATGTTTTCTGGATATTGACGGATATATTTGTGTTGAGCATGGCGTTGGGTGACAGCAGCGCGAAGAAAAGCAAGGAGTGAAAAATGACCAATAGAATTGACGAAGCATTCAAAAACAAGCCCATCTTCATGCCCTATTTCCCGTTGGGCTACCCTGACCTCGAACCTTCCATCGACGTGATCGAAGCCTTGGCAAAAAATGGGGCTGACTTAATTGAGGTTGGATTATCTTTCTCCGATCCGCTCGCGGATGGGCCCGTGATTCAGCAAGCCACGCAGGTGGCGTTGGAAAAAGGAATCACGGTCAAGAAATCACTCGAAGCGGTGAAGGAGATTCGCAGCCGCGGTGTGACCATTCCGCTGATTTTGATGGGGTATTACAACCCCATGCTGGCATATGGACTGGAGAAATTCATCCACGATGCCCGTGAAGCAGGTGCGGACGGATTCATCATCCCTGATCTGCCATTGGAAGAAGCGGAGGAATTTCAGTCCATCAATGGCGATATGCCGTTGATTCAAATGCTCGCGCCGACATCCCCTGATGAGCGCATGGAATCCATCGCGCGAAACGCGAAGGGATTTATTTATCTGGTGTCGGTCACGGGTGTGACGGGTGAACGCAGGGAAATTTCAAACGACCTTGGCAATTTGATTCAACGCGTGCGTGCACACACGTCCGCACCAGTGTGCGTGGGATTCGGCATCGGCACACCCGAGCAAGCCAGGCAGGTCGGTCAACTCGCAGACGGAGTCATTGTCGGCTCGGCGTGTGTGAAGACGATTGGAGCGAGTCAAAAGCCTGTAGAAACAGCGAGACAGTTTGCGGCAGAGTTCCGAAAGGCTTTGGATAGTCTGATGAAATGAGGCTTGGGGCGGCTAATGACAATTTAAAGAGACTTCTTTCTTCATCAGGTCACTGGCTCATAGGATAATAAGACATTGCCGTTGACAAAAGTTTGCGACTTCTTTAGTCTCAAAGCCAGCTTCATGCTTAGCCCATCGAACATAGTCCTGCCGCTGCCAAGCGCAACAGGGTCAAGCACAAACTGATATTCGTCGATCAAGCCTGCCTGCGCCAACTGTGAGACGATGGAGCCGCTGCCCAAAATCACCATGTCGGTGCCGTCAGCCTTTTTCATCCTTCTGACTTCGTGCACCATGCTGCCTTTTATCAGTTTCGTATTTTGCCATGTGACGTCATTCAACGTTCGGGAGAATACCACCTTCGGTAGTTTATTCATCCGTTCGGCGATATCAGGCATTTGTTCCGCCGCCATCGGCGTGGGCCAGTAACCCGCCATCATTTCGTAGGTGATTCTGCCAAAGACAAGTGTCCCTCCGCTGCCGGCGTTCCTTGAAACAAAGGAATCCCATTCCGCATCGGGAATGGGATTGTGCGCAAAGCTCATATCACCTTTTGAATCTGTAAAATAACCGTCGAGCGACACGTGGTTGAAGACGATCAGTTTTCGCATGGCCAACCTCCAGAGAAGACTTCTATATCTGGAAGATCTGTCATCCCATTGGATTCATTAGCTGAAAGTAATTACCGTCTGGGTCAGCCAGTGTTGCGATAAACCCGCCACCCATATCATACGGCTCTTTGATGACTGCTCCACCAAGTCCCTTGATCCGTTCGAACTCTTCCTTGACCTGCTGCGTTTCATAATTGATCATCAGACGTCCAGGGTCTTTTGTTTTTCCACCCATCTCGGAGTGATTCAGAACCCCCAGAAATCCACCTCCCAACTGCCAGCCCCAAAAGCCGTTCTCCTGGTCCACCATGTCGGCGGGTTTCCCAAAAACTTTTTCGTAAAAGGCTGCCAACGCCTGGGGCTGTTTCGTTCCGATCATAACTGAATTGAGATTTAACATTTTACACATCCTTTCTAAAGTAGATTCGACTATTGCATTGTAGAACACATATTCTGCTTTGGCAAGGCAGAAATTGGGTGCACTCGCGGACGGAGTCGTTGTCGACTCGGCGTGAGTGAAGACGATTGGGGGGAATGAAAATCCAGTAGAGGTGACGAAGCAGTTTGCAAGAAATTTTAGAGAGGTGTTGAGAGAATAGTCTGACCCTATTTCCATTCGATGCCAAACTGCTCCTTGAAATTTTTCCGCCCACTTTCAGTAACCCTAATGGCGCGGGAATCGCTAATGCGGATAATCCATTTTAGTTCCAAAAATCGCTGAAGGATTGCAGCGCCCAAAGCTCCTGCAATATGTGGTCTTCGTTCGCTCCAATCCGGGCATGCTCGCGCAAAAAGTCGACGTTCTTTCCGGAGTTGATGACAGTCAATTTTCAGGGATGCCAGCCACGCTTCCCCCATTTCAGTAACTTCATAGGATTCGTCATGATATTGAATTACATTTTTGTCGGTTAATGCCTGCGTGACCGCCACTCCCAATTCACCAGCCAGATGGTCATAACAAGTACGCGCATGATGGACGGCTTTTCTCTCAATGGAATCTCGAAGCGAGGACACCCTTGAAGGAGGAGCGATAAAAGCAAGTGACTCGATGGCTTGCGCAACGTTTTTGTTGCTTAAGCGGTAGTAACGATGCCTTCCTGATTTTTTTACGCTCACCAAATTGCATTTAATTAACTTGGCAAGGTGAAAACTGGCTGTTTGTGGCGTAATTTTGGCAAACCAGGCTAATTCCCCCGCCGGCAACGAAATGTCATCCATTAATATGGACAATATGGCAGCACGAGCAGGGTCAGCTATCAGGGATGCAACAGCGGAAATGTCTGGATCATTATTCATAATCTTGTTGAATTGCCAGGTGCTTTGGACATTCTATCACACTGACATTTCGATAACGATCGAAGTATTAGTGTGATAGAGTTTGTGTAACAAAATTGCTCTGTTGCAAAGATAATGTGAACTAGCGATGAATGTTGTAGACCAAGGCCTTGATAATCGGCTCGCGGTTCTGAAGTTGTGTCTTTCGAGAACGGATGGTATCACCAAACTTGCGTTTGATCACAGAATTGACC
>JACRBJ010000064.1 GCA_016234555.1 Chloroflexota bacterium
CCCGTCTCGACAACCTGGAGCATCTGTTCAAAAGTCTTTCGCTGAACGCCTGTTGACCGCTTGAATTCTTCATCTTTGAGCACTTGTACGGTTTCGTATCTCATGTGCCTATTATGGCACACTTATGCAAGAGGTCTATTGTGAAAAGAATGTTTGCCCTATTTGTTTTGATTGCCGTAGTTTGCTCGTCTTGTGCTTCCACCGCCAGCCCCACTGTTGAAGTTGCGAAGACGCTCATCCCCACACGGGAGGCGACTTTGCAACTCACGCCTTACCCGGTGACGTATCTGGCAACCACGCGTGCCGGTCAGGAACTTCAATTCAGACGCATCCTATTGGAGGCCAATGAGTACGTCGCCTTTCATACCGAAGGTGTGCCGCAGGGGATTCCACTTGCCAGCGGTGTGGAACTTTCCTTCGACTACATCTCACAAGTGGACTTTGGCATCCCTGCCTCGGATTGGGATTCCCTCCCTGAGGCTGTCAGCTTGCCCGAGCCTTTGGTCAATCCCGACGGGGAGGTGGTGTTGCCGGACTTGATTTCAGACTCGGGAAACTGGCTTGTCACCATCACCCTCACCGACGGCTCGAAAATTTCAACCAGTATGGGATTCAAGGCTCACCACAAGATTCACCTGACAGGTGATTCCAATTACGGATTTCTGGATATCTCCCTGACCGACATTCAGAAAATTGTCATCCAACGCACTGCCGACCCCAAACCAATTCCCAGCCAACCGTCAGGAGATAATCTCATTACCGTCGAGACATCGGGCGGCGACGTGGTCTCCATCGCCTACCCCAAATTGTTTACCACCTGCATGTACGACGTGTATTGTTGTCACGGTGAAGACCTGACCTCGCTGCCCCTTGAAGGTTCAGACATCCTTCTCGACGACATTCGGTCGGTTGAGTTTTCCGATGAGGTGGTGTCGATCACGCTGAAAGACGGAAAAATTCTGGACGACAAACTTCGCTCTTCGGCAGAATGTCCCGGCATCGGCTGGAGGCTGCGCGGCAAGGCAGCCCTCGGTGACTTCGAACTTCCGTTGTCGTTGATCAAAAGAATCGAACATTGACGATGACCTTTCGGCAGTTGCATGACGGATGATATAATTCCTGCCGATGACTGAACCAACCCTTCTCAACGACCGTTATCAATTGCTCGAAAAACTCGGCTCCGGCGGCATGGCGGATGTTTACCGCGCCCGTGACCTGATGCTGGATCGCTATGTGGCGATCAAGGTCCTGCGGCAGGATTATTCAGATAACCCCGATTTTCAGAATAACTTCCGCATGGAAGCGCGCGCTGCGGCAAACCTGTCGCACCCAAATATTGTCACCGTGCACGATTTTGGATTCGCGGACAAGCTGCTCTTTATCGTCATGGAATTCATCCCCGGCAAGGATTTGAAACAGTTGATCCGCGAGCAGGGACGTTTCAGCGTGGAAAAGGGCATCCCGCTCATTATCCAGGCTTGCGCCGGGTTGGGATATGCCCATCGCGCCGGGCTGGTCCACTGCGACGTCAAGCCGCATAACATGCTCGTTTCGCCCGATGGTCGTCTCAAGGTGACGGATTTCGGCATTGCGCGCGCGCTCGCCACCATGGCGCCTGGCGAAAAGACCGACATGGTCTGGGGCTCGCCGCTTTACTTTGCGCCCGAACAGGCGCGTGGAGAAGCCCTCTCGCCCGCGTCTGATGTTTATTCCATCGGGGTGGTCATGTATGAGTTGTTGGTCGGCACTCCGCCGTTCACGGCATCGACGCCGTCCGAATTGGCGCGGCTGCACATGTCCGCCCGCCCCATTCCCATCCGCGAATACATCCCGGAGATTCCCAGCGTGCTGGAAGAGATCATTATGAAGGTTCTTTCCAAGGAACCTGCCGCGCGCTATCGCACCGCCGACCAGCTTGGACGGGTGCTGTTGAAGTTTGGGACTCTTCCTGATCCGCCCGCGACTGCAACTGCGCCTACATCTGTCGCCAAGCCCGTAGCTGAACCTGTCAGAGAAAGGACCCAACCGCCGCCGCGGATTGATCCTGCTCCCAAGCCGTACATCCCGCCTGAGCCGAAAACCCAGCCTCCTCCTGTCGTCGAGTCCTCATCAATGGAAGATGTTGCGTCCGCCTTTAGCGAGATCGATTGGGCGACAGTGGGGCTTGCCTTGCTGGCTGTGGTGGCTGTGCTTGGCCTTATTCCGTTTTGGATGGCTGTTTATTTTTCATACAATCCCCCCATCCGCTAAGATGAATAAATTTTTAATTGCCCCTTCCATCATCGCCTCGGATTTCACAACACTTGGCGACGAAATTGTCGCCTGCGAATCTGCCGGCGCGGACTGGATTCACGTGGATGTCATGGACGGTCATTTTGTCCCCACCATCACGGTTGGTCCGCTTTTTGTGGAAGCCTGCCGCCGCGCCACCAAACTTCCGCTCGATGCGCATTTGATGGTATCCAATCCAGACCAGCATTTGGAGGTCTTTGCCAAAGCCGGCGCGAACAGGCTTACCGTCCACGTGGAAACCTGCCCGAATTTGATTCAGACCATCGAGCGAATCAAATCGTTGGGTTGCAGGGCTGGCGTGACGTTGAACCCGTCCACTCCCGCCTCTGCACTGGATGCCGTCCTGCCGCTGGTTGACCTGGTTTTGGTGATGAGCGTTAACCCCGGATATTCAGGTCAAAAATTCATGCCTGAAATGATCGGCAAGGTGGAGGAAATCCGCGGTGGATTGGATGCAATCCATTCCCAGGCTTTTTTGCAGGTGGACGGCGGTATGTCTGTCGAAACCGTTCCACTGATGTACAATGCCGGTGCAAATGTCTTTGTGGTTGGAAATTTCGCCTTCAAGCATCCGATGGGTGTGGGTGAGGCGATCAGGCTGCTGCGCGGCTGTATCCCGGCTTAAAACAAAAATCACGGCGCAAGCCGTGACCTTTGGTGTGACGGAAAAACAAATCTACGCCGCCGCTTTGCCGAGTGTCTTGATGCACTTGGCGCACAGCGTCTTCTTGATCAGTCGACCATTTTCCATGACCTTGACCTTCTGCAAATTCGGTTTGAATGTGCGGTTGGTTGCGCGCAGGGAGAACGAGCGATTGTGACCAAAGGTGGTTGCTTTGCCGCAGGAGTTGCACTTAGCCATTTGAAGATTCCTTTCCAATTCCAATGATGCCGATGACGCCTTTTTTCAAAGGCGCGGAATTTTACCATACAACGCAACCTTCTTCAAGTAAAGATGTTAAAATAGGAACAGAACGGTTGAGAATGTCCTGGCGGGTCGAGACCCGCCCTACCAAACGATTGACGAGGAAAACCATGGGCGACGATAAAACAACTCTCGGCGGGATTCACATCTCGCCTAACGCGGTGGCGACGATTGCGTATCGTGCCACCCTTGAATCCTACGGCGTGGTGGGGCTTGCGCCAAAAAACCTGACGGACGGGATCGTATCCCGCATTACCAACGAACCTTTGCGGGGCGTTTCTGTCCATTATTCCGGTGAGGATATTGACATTGACGTTCATGTCATCATCGAATATGGCACACGCATTACCTCGGTGGCGCAGAGCGTGGCAAACACGGTCCGCTTCCACGTGGAAAAGGCGCTGGGGCTGCGGGTCAACTCGGTCAACGTGCATGTGGCGGGATTGCGCGTCAGCGATACGGATTAGGGCACAGGAGACTCATGGGTATGGACCTTGCTCGCGTTGAAAAATTCCGTAGAATGCCGATTGACGGTCAATCTCTTAAGCGTCTCATCGACGCGGGTCTGACCTGGCTGCGTACCAACCAACAGATTGTGAATGCCCTGAACGTTTTCCCCGTCCCCGACGGCGATACAGGCACGAACATGGTGCTGACCCTGCAAGCCGCCTGGAACGAGGTGAAGGACTCGGGATCCCGCAATTTTAGTGAGATGGCAGCCATGGTTTCCAAGGGGGCGCTGATGGGCGCGCGCGGAAATTCAGGAGTCATCACCAGCCAGATTCTGCGTGGCTTTTCGCGCGGTGTGCATGACAATGCCACTCTCGACAAGGAGACTCTCGTCAGGGCGTTTGGCGAGGCGCGGGATACGGCTTACAAGGGCGTGGTACGACCCGTCGAGGGGACGATTCTAACCGTCATCAAGGAAGTGGCTATCGCAACAGAATCAGCTTTGGGGTCGGCAGTGGATGCGATAGAAATCCTCGAAGTGGCAGTCAAAGCCGCAGATGAGGCGGTCAAAAATACGCCTGAACTGCTCCCAGTCCTGAAGCAGGCAGGGGTGGTGGATTCGGGTGGCAAGGGGCTGTTCTTCATCCTCGAGGGGATGCTGCGCCACGTGTATGGCGAGTCATTAGAGACGCCCACAATGGCGGTGCAACCGTTGTCTTCGATGAATTTGCAGGATGCGATGGAGGAAGTGGAGGAGGGACAGGATTACGAGGTAGTAGTGGACTTTGTGCCGTCTGCTGAGTTGAACCTCGAATCATTTTATGGCAGGTTGGAGACGATGGGCACGTCCATTCAGGTGGGGGAGGGCGAGGGGATGTATCGCATGCACATCCACGTGCCGACCGAGAAACGCTACGAACCAATCGATTACATCATGGGCATCGGCACAGTGACGAAGGTTGCCATCGAAAACCTGATGGCGCAAATGGACGATATTCAAAAGTCCTCCCAGTTGCAGTTTGCCCCCGTCGAGCCTGGACAAATCGCTGTGGTGGTGGTTTCGCCTGGCACGGGACTGAGCCGTATCTTTGCCAGTTTGGGTGTTTCCGCCATCGTCCCAGGCGGGCAGACGATGAACCCGTCCACGCAGGATATTTTGAATTCGTTCGAAAACCTGCCAACGGATAAAGTAATTATTTTGCCAAATAACAAGAACATCATCCTCGCCGCGAATCAGGCAAAGGATGTGACGGTGAAGCAGGTGGCGGTGGTGCCAACACGCACCGTCCCACAGGGCTTGACTGCCATGCTTTCGCTCATCCCCGACGGCGATTTGGATGCTGTCGCCGAGAAAATGACGAAGGCGATTGCGACGGTCAAGACGGGTGAGATCACCGTCGCCACGCGCACCGTCGAGATTGACGGTGTGAGTGTGAAGGATGGTCAGGTGATTGCGCTGCTCGACGGGAAACTGGTCGTCTCCGCCGAGTCGGTGGAGCAGGGCGTGATGGACCTGCTCGAAAAAGCGGATGCCGCCAACCATGAACTGGTCACACTTTTCTATGGTGAAGGCATGGCTCATGCCGAGGCTAACCGTATGAAGGATGTCATTGGTCAGAAATATTCAAATCTTGAGATCGAAGTGCAGGAAGGCGGTCAGCCGCATTATCAATTCCTGATTTCGATTGAATAATTTTGATGTGCAACAAAAATGGGCGCAAACTTGCGCCCATTTTTGTTTTGTATGCCTTTTATGCTCTTGCAGATGAACTTCGCGTGATCAGCTTATAGACCGCTTTGATTGCGTCGATCACTGTGACGAAGATGATCAAGCCGATCAAGGCGCGTACTCCGGTTTGCGCCATCGTTCCCAGTGTTTGCGCAGCGTTGGCGTCGAAGATTCCGCTTGCCAGCAGTGACTTGGGGGTGACTGCCAGTATGGAAGGACCTGTCAACAGGAAGAAACCAATTATGATCTGGAAGATTTTGATGCCGATGGAGAATACGCGAGTGGGCATATTCCACCTTCCAGTGCGGAGCAGGATGCCGTTGAGGGCGATTTCGGCAATCCAGCCAATATTGATCCATGGCAGCCAGCGGAAGAAGGCTTCGGTCAGGGCGGGAATGATGGACCATTTATCGCCGGAGAATGTATAGATGCCGATCCATTGCGGGTTATAGTTGAAGATGCTGAGCGCAATAAAGGTGAAGACAATCGCCAGGACGGGCTCCCATATTTTCACTTCATCGGGTTCGGGTTCCTTCTTCAATGAAGCGGGGTCCCACTCTTTTTCCTCGTCCGTCTTGAATTCAGCAGCGGGGACAAATCTTTCGAGAATTGCGAAGACCAGCACGATATTTCCGAAAGCCGCAATCACAGCGGAGATAATCCCCAACAGACCATCCCCAATTGCCTTCGCAAGTTGAGCCCCTGCCATCGGGGACATGGTTGAAATTTTCACACCTGTGAGTACCAGCAGAACAATGGCGATCACCGTGGTCACAATCTTCAAGACCATCAGGAAGAAGGGGAACATACGCGGACCAATTAAGTAGGGCTGCGGGTTGTAAGTTGCTGCCACTTTTCCAGGTTCACCGTATTCCTTGAGCAGTTCGAGCTCTATTGCTTCATCTGCGGTGCGGCCTGTTTTTTGCGTGCGGTCTTCAAGCATGTCTTCCAGCGTGGAGCGCAATTCCTTTTCGATATCCTTGCGCCCTCTGACGAACGGAAGGTGTTTTCCAACTTCCCTTACATAACGATCAATTAAGTTCATTTTTTCTCCTTCTTTACTACGCCAGCATTTTGCTCATCACAGACACAATGCCAGCCCATTCCTTTTTCAACTTTGGCAGGAGTTTCCTGCCCTCCGCGCTGATGACGTAGTATCGGCGCGGACGAGCCTCCTCCAGCTTCCAGACAGATTCCAGCAACCCCTGTGCCTCCAGCCTGCGTAGGAGTGGATACAGCGTCCCCTGATCCACTTCCAATCCCTGGTCAGCGAGCTGTTTTAGCAGGGAATAGCCGTATTGTTCCGTTCCCAGTTGACTGAGCGCGGCCAGGACAATTACGCCGCGCCGCAGTTCGAGGACAACATTTTCGAGTGATTCGGTGTTTGTCATATTTCAACCTTTATCGCATTATACTGTGTGAAATATAGTATGTCAAGGGTAAAGTATGCGGCTATGCTATACTCACACTTTATGAACGTACTTCGCGCCTTCACTCATCGTCCCTTTGCCCTGCTTTGGACAGGGCAGACTGTTTCCAGATTGGGGGATAACCTTCATCGCATTGCACTTGCATGGTGGGTGCTCGAAAAGACAGGTTCAGCCACCGCCATGGGCACGGTGCTTGTGCTTTCCCAAATTCCGCTTTTGCTTTTCATCCTCATCGGCGGCATCGTCGTTGACCGATTTCCGCGCATCCGCATTATGTTCCTCTCCGACCTCCTCAGCGGGACGGTGGTTACATTCATCGCTGTCTTTGCCTGGCTCGACGTTTTGGAAATCTGGCACATCTATATCGCCAGCCTGATCTTTGGGTTTGTCGAAGCCTTTTTCTTCCCAGCCTATCAGGCGGTTATTCCGCAAATCGTCCCAGCGGATATGCTGACCAGCGCCAACTCTTTGAACGGACTCAGCCAGCGCATCATGGGCGTCATTGGACCCATCGTGGGCGCTTCGCTGGTTGCGGTTGGCGGGACTTCCCTTGCTTTTGGTTTGGATGCGTTATCTTTTTTCATCTCTGCTGTGTGTGTTTTTCCGCTTTTGCGAGCAGGCTTGAACGAGATGCCAAAACGCGAAGAAGGGACTGGAAAACATCACTCCATGCATGAGACAATCAAACGCGGAATTCTCGATTTGCGCGAAGGGTTTGATGCCGTCATCGCCGTCCCCTGGATTTGGATCACTATTCTAATTTTTGGCGTCCTGAATATCATGGAAGGCAGTCCGCGTGCGGTGTCCATGCCCTTTCTCATCAAGGATGATTTGGGCGCGGACGTGGCTGTTTTGGGTTGGTTCGGTTCGGCGTTTTCGATTGGCTACGTGCTCAGCGCCCTTGTGCTGGGACAGTTCAAACGTCTGCGTCGGCGTGGTTTGCTTGGGTATCTTGCCGTGCTGATCAACGGCGTCATACTCTTGTTGTTCGGTTTGAAGTTCCCAGTTCCCGTCCTGATCGTTGCAATGGGCGTCTATGGATTTTGTTTCAACGTCTTTGGATTGATTTGGAGCATCACTTTGCAGGAAATGGTTCCGCACGAAAAACTGGGGCGGGTCTACGCCATCGACTCGCTCGGTTCGTGGGTTTTGCTGCCAATCGGGTTTGCGCTTGCGGGTTGGGCAACCGATCTGGTTGGCGCACCAACCGTCTTTTTGATCGGTGGCACTGGAACCATCTTCATGATTTTGCTTGGACTCACTCATCCCGCCATTCGAAATTTGGATTAACCATGAAAATCGGAATCGTCACAGACTCTACCGCAGATATACCCGCCTGGCTTCTCGAAGAACATCAAATTCACGTCGTCCCCACCATCCTTGTTTTGGATGGGAAGGAGTACGCGGACGGAATTGGCATCACCCGCGAGGAATTCTACAACCGCCTGCCCGCGTTCAGAATCTCACCGACGACTGCCGCCCCGTCCATCGGGGATTTTGCCACGCCGTATGAGACCCTGCTCTCGAACGGCTGCGACCACATCCTGTCGATTCATGCCGCTGGTACGCTGACCACCACCGTCAACGTAGCACGTGAAGCCGCGAAGGAATTCGACGGCAAAGTCATCTGCGTGGATAGCGGCTCGCTTTCGCTGGGTGTGGGATTTCAGGTGCTGGCTGCCGCCGAAGCCGCCGAACTCGGCTTGAAACCCGCGCTGGATGCGGTTGAATCCACCCGCAAGCGGCTGCAAGTCTCCGCCGCGCTGGACACGATGGAATATCTCCGCCGCAGTGGACGTGTCCCTTCTGTGGTGGCTCGGCTTGGCGGATTGCTTTCCATCAAGCCGATGATCGAATTGATCGATGGCGCGGTCAAGCCGATTGGCGCAGTCCGCACCACGCATCAGGCAGACGAGCGCATGTTGGAGTTTTTGCTTCAAGAGGGCGAGTTGGAACGGTTGGCGGTCATGCACACCAACGCCGAACACCGCGCGCGGCTTTTACTGGACAGCGCCATGTCCCATAATCCCCAATCCATGCCGAGGGAGATTTTGTTTGCCAACGTCACGGCGGTCATCGGCACGCACCTGGGTCCGAATGGGGTGGGGTTTGCGGCGGTGAGGAAGTAATGCATGCGCTCATGATAAAATAGTTCCCATGCAACCTTCACTGGAAAAACTTAGAAAGTTCTTTCGTCTCGAACATGAAAACAAATATGCAAATACCGCCATCATCGGCGGGCTTGCGAAGATGCTCGATTTTTGGGAGGGCGAAGCCCGCGCCGACGGCGTTGCCGAGGAAGTGATCCAAGCCGTTGTGGCGCGATTGCGTTCCTACGAGAAGCTCAGTCCCGAAGGACGGGCGGAGTCGCTCAAGGGCTTGTGGAAGCGGATTGGCGAGACCTACCCCGAAGCGGGGCAAAAGCCCAAAGTCCAGCAGAACCAGCCGCCCCGTCCGCCCAGAGCGGAACAGGAACCAGCCCAAAGCGTGGATTCGCCGTCCGCAATTCCCCAACAGGAAAAACCCGCCTACCAACCCAAGCCGCGACCCGCTCCGATGCCGCGTTCCGAAGCCGTGCCTGGCGCGAAGACCAGCCAGACTCCGGCCGCGTTGAATGCGGAGTTGACCGTCTTGCAGGGCGTGGGACCGCGCCATGCCGAGACGTTGGAGCAGTTGGGGATGAAGACGCTTGGCGACATGCTGTATTATTTCCCGCGCCGCTACGAAGATTACAGCCAGCTCAAGCCCATCAAGTCGCTGTTTTACGGCGACGTGGTGACGGTGCTTGGTACGATCCAAAGCGTGCATAGCCGACCCATTCGTGGCGGGAAGCAAACCATCATCGAGGTGGTCATCAGCGATACGACTGGTTCGCTGCGGCTTTCGTATTTCAATCAGCCGTGGCTTGCCAACCGTTTCAAGCAGGGCGACGCGATTGCGGTTTCGGGCAAGGTTGACCAATATCTCGGACGGCTGGTGATGAACAGCCCCGACTGGGAACCTGTTGAAGTTGAAAATTTGCACACGGCGCGGATTGTCCCGATTTATTCGCTGACCGAGAAGATCACGCAGAAATGGCTGCGCGGAATCATGAACCAGGTGGTGTCGCATTGGGCGCCCGCCGTGGTGGATGCGCTGCCCGACAAGATCAAATTTGGGGCACGGCTGGTCTCACTCTCCGAAGCGTTGATGCAGGTTCACTTTCCCGTCTCACAGGATCGGCTCAAGTCGGCGCGGGAGAGACTGGCTTTCGATGAGATTTTCTACCTGCAAATGGGAGTGTTGCGCCAGAAGCGGGATTGGAAATCTGTCGAGGGGCGACGCTTCGCTGTCCCGACCGAATGGCTGGATGCTCGTACTGCGGGCCTGCCCTTCGCTTTGACCTCCGCCCAGAAAAAGTCGCTCGACGAGATTCGCGCCGACCTCGATTCTGGCAAGCCGATGAATCGACTCGTGCAAGGCGACGTCGGTTCGGGCAAGACGGTTGTCGCCGCACTCGCCGCTTCGATTGTCGTCAATGCGGGGGCGCAAGCCGCGATCATGGCTCCCACTTCGATTTTGGCGGAACAGCATTTCCGCAACTTCACCAGGTTGCTGACTGTCGAAGGCGGCTTGCAGGAAAGTGAAATTCGCCTGCTGGTCGGCTCCACGCCCGACGTCCGCAAGGAGGAAATTCGTCAGGGGCTGGCAGATGGCTCGGTGAAAGTGGTCATCGGCACGCACGCCGTCATCGAACCCGATGTCTTGTTCAAGGATTTGCAGTTCATCGTCATTGACGAACAGCACCGTTTCGGTGTCGAACAGCGCAAGGAACTTCGCAGCAAGGGCACCAATCCGCACCTGCTGGTGATGACCGCTACGCCCATTCCACGCTCGCTGGCGTTGACCGTTTTTGGCGACCTCGACATTTCTGTCATCGACGAGATGCCCCTCGGACGGCAACCTGTCAGCACGCATGTCCTCCGTCCGCAGGAAAGGGAGCGCGCTTTCACGCTGATTCACGGGCAGATCAGGGATGGTCGGCAGGCGTTCATCGTCTATCCGCTGATCGATGAAAGCGAGAAGATCGAAGCCCGCGCCGCCGTGGACGACTTCGATGTTTTGTCGAAGGAAATCTTTCCCAAGCTCAGGCTGGGTCTGCTTCACGGACGGATGAAGCCCGCCGAAAAAGACGAGGTGATGGCGAAGTTCCGCGACAAGGAGTTTGACATCCTTGTTTCGACCACCGTTGTTGAAGTTGGTGTGGATGTGCCGAACTCGACGGTGATGCTCATCGAAGGGGCTGACCGCTTCGGGCTGGCGCAACTCCATCAACTGCGCGGACGAGTGGGACGCGGTGCGGAGCAGTCGTACTGCCTGCTAATTCCCACACACGAAGATGCCGCCGAGAACGAACGTCTGCAAGCCATGTCACAAACCAACAGCGGCTTCGAACTTGCTGATCTCGATCTCAAGACTCGCGGCCCCGGCGAATTTTTGGGCACGCGTCAGGCGGGCTTTGCCACCACGTTGAAGATGGCGAGCATTACCGATGTCGCCCTGATCGAGAAAGCGCGCGCGCAGGCGCAGTCCCTGTTCGAGCGCGACCCCTATCTGCAAATGCCTGAGCATTCCCTGCTGGCGGAAGCCTTTGAACGATTCTGGGGCACGGGCAAAGGGGACGTATCATAAATCTTGTAGGGGCGGGGTTGTCCCGCCCTTGGTGAGGATATTCCACCTTGGGCGAGGAGACCTCGCCCCTACGTAATATTGGAGAATCATGGTTCGAGCATTATTTCCCGGCACGTTTGACCCGATCCACCTCGGTCACATCGACATTGCAACCCGCGCCTCGCGCCTTTTCGATGAAGTGGTCATGGCTGTGTACGACAAGCCGTTGAAGAATTTGCTGTTTTCCCCCGACGAACGCATCTCGCTGGTGCGGGCGGCGTTCACGGATAACCCGAAAATCAAGGTCACAGGGTACAGCGGGCTGACGGTTGATTTTGCCCACAAGATCGACGCCCATGTCATCGTGCGCGGCTTGCGCGTGTTTTCCGATTTCGAGTTCGAGTTCCGCATGGCATTGGCGAACCAGCGTCTCGCCGACGACATCGAGACCATCGCGCTCATCACCGCCGAACAGCACACGTTTTTGTCCTCGTCCACCGTGCGCGAGATTGCCATGCTCAACGGCGACGTCTCCAGCATGGTCCCGCCGCATGTCAACTCCGCTCTGCACGCAAAAGTAATTAATATGGGAGAGCAATCCCTGCCGAATGCCCTGCGCGATTAATTTGTGCTAGAATTGGAACATAAACCCCTACCTGCGAGAATCCTATGGACATCCTGCAACTTATTGACCGATTGGAAGAACTCTTCAACGACGCGAAGGCGGTTCCCTTCACGCATAACGTCGTCGTGGACGAAGACCGCATGTTGGAACTGATCGACCAGATGCGCATTGCCATTCCCGAAGAGGTGAAGAAAGCCCAACAGGTGATGGCTCAGCGTGACCGCGTGATGGCGCAGGCGCAGGAGGAAGCCAATCGCACCCTGCAACTCTCGCGCGACAAAGCCGAGCAATTGATAGATAGGGACATCATCGTGCAGGAGGCGCAGCGCCGCGCGGAACAAATCCTTGCCCAGGCGCGCGCCGATGCCGAAGCCACCCGCGTAGACGCCGACAACTATGTGCTGGACACTTTGATGAAAGTGCAGGAGCAGATCGAGAAGGTCGGCAACCAGGTTAGCAACGGCGTCCGCATGATGCAGGAAGAGCAGATGCGAAAAGGGACTGGGTCACTGGAAAAGGAAGCCTGAAAAAACCGCCACCAAAAAAACTGACGCAAAAAGAAGCGCCCCCTGTGAGAATAACAGGAGGCGCTTTTTATGTCGGGGAAAGGAATATCGTTGTCTCCATCCTCCCAACTTTTTAAAAGCAAAAGAGGCTCTCCGATTGGAAAGCCTCTTTTGCTAATTGTTGCCAGCTAAAACTAGCTATTCATAAAACTTTCGAGGTTATCCTTGCTGATGCGGTACGCCTTGCCGACTTTCTTCGCCTTCAGGCTGCCGTCCGTGATGGCAGACAAGATGTCGTCTTCGGTCACCTTCATGAACTGAGCCGCTTCGGCGGGGGTCATGATGTCGGGCATCTTCGCGCCAGCAGCGGCGCCGCCTGCGCCGGTGTTCTGCATTCCGCCTTGCAAAGCCTGTCCCATCAGGTTACCGATTCCCATCCCGGCGCCGATTCCAGCCGTCAGACCCGCTCCGCCGCTCTGGTTTTGAGCCGCGTCGCGCATCGCATCCGCCGCCTGCAACTGGGTGTAGGTCGCCATGTCGAGCATACCCATGTCGCGCAGTTCCTGGGCGGACTTTTCGGAGGGCTTCAAGTTGCCGATGTAGAAGGTCTTGAGCGTCAGACCGATGGCTTCGAAATCATCCTTCGATTTCACGCGGACAGCCGCGCCGATTTCCTCTGTCAAGCCGATCATTTCAGGCACGGAGTTCTTCGCACCCGTCTCGCCAAGCACATCCTGCAGCTTCGAGAGCAGCATCGTGCGCAGACGTTCCTCGATGTCGGTAGTGCGGTAGGTTCCCTGCGCGCCGACGATCTGGGTCACGAACTGCTGCGGATCCTTCACCTGGAAGGAATACGTGCCGTGTCCCTGCAACAGCGCCACGCCGAGTCCCATGCCGGGGTTGCGGACGATGATCGGCTGCGGCGTGCCCCACTTCTTGTTGGCAAATTCCTTCCGCGAGACGAAGTACACTTCCGCGGGGAAGGGGGTGCGTTCGTTGAACGCCTTGCCGATGAGGTCGATCAGGTAGGGGATGTTTGCCGTTGCAATGGTATGCCGCCCGGGCTTGAACACGTCCAGCGCATTGCCGTCGCGGAAGAAGACCGCGCTCTGGCTTTCGCGTACGATCACCTGCGAGCCGATGCGGAAATCCCCAATGCCTTCCTCGGGAAAGCGATGGACGATCTCGTCGTTCATTTCACTTGCATATTCAATGACATCAAAAATTCTAGCCATGTTTTCTCCTTTTTTATAAGCGCACGCAAATTATAGTCGAATGAACTTTTTGATACAAGAACCGTTTGTCTTATCTCTCTACGGCTTTTTCTCCGAAACGTTTCGCTGCACTGATTATTGTTCACTGACAACAGGCATTTTCCCAGCCTTCATCTGCTTTCCAGTTCCCTTGTCGCGGATCATCAAAATCTCAGCCATGATGCTGACTGCGATCTCTTCCGGGGTTTCGGCCTGGAGTTCCAGCCCAATTGGCGAGTGGACTTTGGCAAGTTTTTCCTCCGAAACACCCTGTGCTTTCAATCCCTTCACCGTGCTTGCCCACCTGCGCTTCGATCCGATGACGCCGATGTACGCGGCGGGCAGGTCGAGCAGTGGGGCGAGTCCATCCACATCCACGTTTGACCCTCTAGTGGTAAGGATCACGAAGGTACGCCTGTCGAACTCGATGTGCTTTGGAAGTTCGCTCATCCGCACGGGATGGTAGGCATCCGCTCCGGGCGTGGCTTCGGGATTGCACAATTCGGCGCGGTCGTCGCTGACGGCAACGCGGAATCCCAGCCATTTCGCCAGGTGGACAATCGCCTTGCCTACGTGTCCTGCGCCAATGATGACCACCTGCGGGTCGGGGAGAATAGGTTCCACAAACACCTCCACTTGACCTCCGCACACGCCGGGGTCACCGCGCGAAGGATCGACCATGCTGTAATGCAAAACGCGCGCCTGACCATCCTCCAGCGCCATTCGCGCTTCTTTGAGAACCCGCTGTTCCAATTCGCCGCCGCCCACTGTCCCGATGAAATGCCCGTCGGGGTAGACCAGCATCTTGCTGCCCACGTGCCTCGGCGTCGAGCCTTCGCTTTTGATCACCGTGCAAAGTGCAGCAGAGCCATGATTTTTTTCAAGTTCGGCAAGGGATTGATAAATTGCGTCCATTTTTTTATTCAGGTTTGATGTGTTTTCCCGAAAGACTTAATCCAGGTCTTTTGCAGTAACATGCAAGCGGATTGCCTCGACCAGAGTGCGAACGTATTCCATGCCCTTTTTGGACGGGCTTTTTTCGTAATGTTTCCAGCGGCGGGACTCAAAGAATAGACAGGTGCGCAGGTCGGTCAGGGACAGGGTGAGGTCCTTGTTTTCACGATAGAGCTTGACGCCTTCCCTGGCGACTTCGCGGCATTTTTTGAAGGAACCCCAGTGTTTGTACCCGTTGAAGGTCAATGCGAAGGGTTCGATTTTTTTCCAGCTTGCGTTTTGGGTGGGAATGTCGGTTTCTATCAATTGGGAATTGGGGATTTTATCCATGAGCTTTCTTCTATAAAAGTTTCCTGATGGCTTGTTTGCGGAGCGGGATATCGTCCTGTACGGCATTCCAGACTTTGACGAAGTTAATGTTGAAGCTCTCAGGAATGATCTTCTTGCGGATATTTTTCATTTCCATCCACTGCAATTTGGGGTGTTCATTCTGGAATTCGACCGAAATACAACTGGCAGCCTCCCCGATGAGTTCGATCTGGTGTATCACGGCATCCTGTACCATCGTGCGGGAAAGGAACTCGCTTTCAGACATCCCCCTGGTGTAGCGGTCTATCTGTTCCATGGCGGCAAGGATATGGTTTAAGTGGATAATGTCAGCACCCGATCGGGCTTCCTTTTTGGGGGTGGCATCACCCGAAAGACTGTTTTTTTGTTCGGACTTCTCACGCATTGGCATATATCCATTTTACCGTAATAACCGCATCGTGAGGTTAATTGACCGCCCCGGGTTTGGGGAACGGATCCCGCCAGGCGGCGAGGACAGCAGGAGTTGCCAAAAAATCCTCTCAAACCAGGCTTTTTGTGCTAAAGTTGGGAAAATTTTTTCACAGGATAAGGCATTGCAACGATCAACTTTACACAGAACCACCGGCGGAAGGGCATCCATTGTCCTCGTCTCCATTTTATTTTTTCTTTCCGGGGCGGCGGGATTAATCTACCAAACCGTCTGGGTGCGCCTGCTGGAACTGTATTTCGGCGTCACGCTGACCGCCACCACCCTCATTGTTGGCGCGTACATGGCGGGGCTGGGACTTGGCTCCCTGCTTGGCGGGCGCATCGCATCCAAAAGCAAAAACACCGTATTGCTCTACGGCTTGATCGAAGCCGGGGTGGGGGTGTTCGGCATCTTTAGCCCTGCCTTGATCAATTGGATTGGGCAAAGTACGGCGGGCAGTCCATATATTTTGGTCTTCGTCCTCAGCTTTGGGTTGCTGCTTCTGCCCACCTTGTTGATGGGTATGACTCTGCCCCTGCTGACCCAGGCATTCGTCACCGATGTCCAGACCTCCGGGCATGTGATCGGCTTGCTTTATGGGATCAACACACTGGGAGCCGCCATTGGCGCCCTGGTCTCGGGCTACGTTTTGATGGGTTGGTTTGGATTTATCGGCGCATTGCTGGTGGCGGCAGTTCTGAATTTCCTCATTGGTTTGAGCGCGGTCCTGCTCAGGGCGCGTTTCAGGATCAACGCCGAACATCGGGCTGGTCAGGACGCCGCGCCGTCCTCCCCGCCGTCTGCGCTCTGGAACTACGAGTCGATTTTGCTGTCGGCGTTCCTGGTCGGCTTCATCGACATGGGATTCGAAATGCTGTGGTTCCGTCTGCTCGGTATTTTCAACAAGCATACCGCCTATAACTTTCCCACCATTCTTTTTGTCTTCCTGATCGCGCTGGCGTTGGGTGGCTGGTTCTGGGGCGGAAAAGCCGACAGGAGCGGGGACCCGGTCAAGTTGTTTTGGAAACTGCAAATTTGGGTGGGCATCGTCAGCGCGTCCTCCTTCCTGCTGATGTGGGGACTGATCAACCTGCCGCAGTTGCGCGGATGGCTTTGGGAAAACTTCAACCAGTTCCGCCAGCCGGTCTCGCCGTTCATCCGTGTGGGGGATGACCTTGTATTTTCGAAGCGGATTTTGTTCTCCGGCATGCTCGAATATTTTCTGCCGATCCTCATCATGGTTTTGCCTGCGGGATTGCTGATGGGCGGCGGCTTGCCCGTCCTGGATCGGATTGCCATTCATCAGGTTTCGCTTTCGGGACGTCGCGTGGGCGACATCCACCTCGCCAACATCGCAGGCTCCGTCTCCGGGACTCTTGCCACCAGCTTTCTCCTGCTGCCCTCCCTGGGAAGCGAGTTGACGCTGAAAGTGTTGGCTGTGCTTGCCCTGTCATTTCTGGCGATCTATCTGTTCTCCCGCAAGGAACAGTTTCGCCCGTCCATGCTTCTGCTGCCTGTGATCCTCGTCCTGCTGGTTATTATCCTGCCGGGCAGGAGCCAGTTCTACACCCGGCTCTATCAAAACGCCACCGGGCTAAAAAGTATCGTCATCCGTGAATCGGGCGATGGCATCCTGGCGATTACTTTCCGCGGCGATAAAACCGACCCTGCCGACCTGTGGATTGCCGGCATCAAAAACAGCTTTTTCCCGTCTGACGGCGAGTACGAACGCTCCGCTATGACCTGCGCCTCGGCTGTCCAGCCCAAACGGGTTTTGATCATCGGCTTGGGCGGCGGCAACACCGCCAACTTCATCACGTCCCTCCCCGGTGTGGAGGAGGTTGTGATCGTGGAACTGATGGAGGAGCTTGGTCCGTTCCTGAATGAGTACGTGCCCGTGGCGCAATCGGCTTTGAATCATTCGTCAGTAAATTACATTACGGACGATGGACGCCGCTACCTGTATGCCAATCACGAAGAGAAATTCGATATGATTTTCATCGACCCGCTGTGGAGTTTCACCGCCGGGCACAACAACCTGTATTCGCAGGAGGCGCTGCGGCTTTACCAAAGTCACCTTTCCGAAAATGGGATCTTCTGCGCCTGGGTGAACGAGTCGCATTTCATCCCCAAAACCGTGGCGACCATTTTCCCGTACAGCGACTCCTTTGGCGACTACCTTGTCAGCGCCGACAAACCGATTGAATACGACGCGGATTACATGTCACAGACCTATGCCAATTACCTTGCGACTCAATCCGTCCATCTGAGTCCTACTGCAAGCGAAACGATGAATCCGACGCCCATCCTTGAACACCAAAGGCAAAACCAATCCCGGACGCTGCGAAGCGAGAAGAATGTGCCCGCCCTGACCGACCTGACCCCCTGGCTCGAATATTATTATATTTGCCCGCCGCGCCTGCTCAACTCCCTCCAACCCCAGCAGTTGAGATACTGCTACAGTGAGTTCATTCGCTAGGTTTGATATTCAAAGACAAACGCCAGGCTTGAAGCCCGGCGTTTTATTTTGTCTTGATGTCCATTCGATTTATGCTCCCGCCGCAGTCCTCGGCGGCAGGACAATTAAACGAACACTTATTTCTCCAGCAGCCCCAGCACCGCCGGCAGTAATTGTTTCTTTCTCGAAACCACGCCGCGGGCGTCGCGTGTGCCGTCGGGGAGCGGCGGATAGGGGAGGTCGTCCAGCACCGAGGGCTGATTTGAGGTGAGAATCAAGCGGCTCGTCCCGCGCACCACATCGGTGACGAGGAGCATCGCAAAGTCAAGCCCGCGTTTGTCGCGCAGGTCGTTGAGCGCGTCTTCGAGCAACGTGAGATGGTCGGTAAGCTGCATCAGGTCTGTCACCTCCACCTGGGCAACGGCGAACTTGTATCCGCCGCTTTCAAACGGTTTGATGTCGGTACTGACCACATCCTTCGGGTCGCGGTTCAAGAGTCCCGCGCCGGCGCTAAGCACGGATTTCCCGTAACTTTCGATGGTATTGCCTTTGAGCGGACTCCCCCCGACGAATGCCCAACGGGATAGTCGTTCGGCGGCGGTCTTGTCGCGCGATGTGGTGGTCGGCGACGTGAGGATCAGGGTGTCAGCCAGCAGACCCGCCAGCAGCATCCCGGCCAAAGCGGGCGGCATCGAAAGCCCCGCTTCGGACGTCAGTTCAGAAACCAGCGTGGAAGTCGATCCGACGATGTCCACCGTAAAGCGGATCGGCTGGTGAGTGTATGGGTTGCCGAGGCGGTGGTGGTCCAAAATCTCCAGCAGTTCGGCTTCCTCCAGCGCGGCAATTGCCTGACGCGGCTCGTTGTGGTCCACCAAAATGATCTGCAACCGCGGCGGATTCAGCACTTCGCGCTGGCTGGCAACCCCGACATAAACCCCGTGTTCATCCACCACCCAGTAATCGTTGTGTTCGTCCCGCAGGATTTTGTTGAGAAAATCGCGGATGTGCGCCCCTGCCGCATATTTGGCGACGGTGGTGTCGGCGGCATCCTTGCATTGGGCAGACATCATCTCGCGGACGGTGGTATCGCCGGGACGGGGACCAAGCATGTCGGTGAAGTATTGGAACAGGCTCATGCCGTTGATGATGCCGTAGGGTTTTCCGTCTTCACCGACGACAGGTGCGATTCCGCCTGTTTTGCTGGCGAGCGTCCATGCCGCGCCAAGCTGCGCTTCGGGGTGAAGGGTGTCGTAGCGGCGCATGACCGACTCGAAGCGCGGCGAGGCATCCGTCAACAGGACGGGAGCTTCCAGTCCCAGGGTCTTCAACACGAAGGCTGTTTGCGGGTTGAGCGCCCCTGCGCGGGCGGCGATGGTGTTGGCTGCATCCCGTTCGCGCAACAGCCATGCATAACCCATTGCCGAGGCGATGGAATCCGTATCAGGGTTGACATGTCCTATGACATAGATTTGATCTGGCATGTTTTTTAATTCCTAATGATATGCGTGATAATTTGCGGATGGGCTAAATTGCGTCGAATGTTGATCATGGTAATTATATCTCGCCGATGGAAAGCGAAGTGGCAGTCAATGAACTTGACTGCCACTTCGTTGGATTTATTTCTTGAGTGCTCTCCACACTTTTTCAGGCGTGACAGGATTATCGTCCACGTTGATGCCGACGGCGTCGAGGATGGCGTTGCCGACGGCTGGTGCGACTGCGTCGAGTGGAATCTCGGCGACAGCTTTTGCTCCAAACGGATGGCTGGGTTCCATCGTCTCGACGAAGATGGTCTCCAGGTCGGGCATTTCGTCGGCGCGGAAGATGTGATAGCGGTCGAAGTCGCGTTCGTAGGCGACTCCCTTTTCATCGTAGCGCATCTCCTCGCAGACGGCGTAGCCGAGAGCCTGGGTCATGCCGCCTTCGATTTGTCCCGATGCCGTGACCGGGTTGATAATGATGCCCGAGTCGATTGCCATCACGAGTCTGTCCACTGTGACCTGGCCCGTTTCCGTGTCCACAGTCACTTCGGCAAACTGCGCCGCAAACGGCGGGGGTGACACGGGTGATACATAGCTTGCTACGCCCATGATTTGCTCCTGGTTATTCTTATGCAGGGAATCAAGTGCGATCTCAGTCATGGTCACAGAACGTCCATCGGGTGCAATGGCTTTGCGGTTTTGTAGTTTGATGTCGTCGTGCTTGTCCAGTTTTAGCATCATCGCCGCGCGGACTTTGATCCTTTCTGCCACGATTTGTGCGGCTTTGGTCGCTGCTGTGCCTGAAATGTAAGTTGTGGACGAGGCATACGCGCCTTTGTCGAATGGCGTGAAATCAGTGTCAGATGAATAGCAGATCATGTCCTCCACAGGGACACCCAGCACTTCCGCTGCCATTTGTGCTAGGACAGTGTCTGATCCCGTGCCGAGATCGGTTGCGCCGACCAAAAGGTTAAACGAACCGTCATCGTTCATTTTGATGGATGCGCCGCCCATATCGAGATAGGGAATGGCTGTGCCTTGCATGGCGAGGGCAATGCCGATGCCCTTGCGTTTGTGGGGTGGGTAGGGGCTGGGTGACCCCGCTCCTACGTGCCAGGATTCGTTTCCGTATTTATCATCCCAATTAATCGCGGCGCGACCCTGTGCCACGCATTGTTCCAAGCCGACGGTATGGATGATTTCCGGGCGCGGTTCGCGTCCTTCGTTCCAGGCAGTGGAGAAGGGATGATATTCTCCGGGGTGAATGGCGTTCTTCAAGCGGAAGTCGATCGGGTCGAAACCCATCGCGCGGGCGATCTTTTCCAGATGGCGATCAAGCGGCCAATAGCCCTGCGGCACGCCGTAACCACGATAAGCTCCAGCAGGCGGCGTGTTGGTATAAACCACGTCTGCGTAGAAGCGGATGTTAGGAGCTTTGCGGTATTCGCCATCGCCGACGTACAACGCCATGGACTTGTGTCCCGTGTTTCCTGTGACGGTGAGAGCGTGACAGCCGTATGCACCTGTGTCCGAAAGTGCATACATCGAATTGGCGGTGATGGTGCCGTCCTTTTTTACGCCTGTCTTCATTCTCACGCGCATGGGGTGACGCGAACGCGCCGCGATGAATTCTTCCTCGCGGGTGTATTCGTAGATGACGGGTCGCTTGGTGGCAATCGTCAGGTGGGCGGCAACGTCTTCGATGAGAACTTCCTGCTTGCCGCCGAACCCGCCGCCGATGCGCGGCTTGATGACGCGAATCCGCTTGACGGGCAGACCCAGCACGGGAGCCATCATCCTGCGGACGTGGAACGGGACCTGTGTCGAAGTGCGAATCACAAGGCGGTCATCCTCGTCCCAATAGGTGACGACCACATGCGGCTCGATGTGCGCCTGCTGAACCTTCGGCACTTCGTATTCGGCTTCGAAGATTTGATCCGCTTCGGCAAAGCCTTTTTCCACATTTCCGATGTCGATGCGGATTTCTGCGGCGAGATTCTTTTCAGGGTTAGAGTCTGCAAAGTTGACATACTCAGGTTCGTCGTGAATCCGAATCGGGCTGGTCATGGATTCGCGCGAGTCCAAAACGGCGGGCAGGACTTCGTATTCGACTTCGATCAAAGACAAAGCCTTTTCCGCGATTTCAACAGTTTCAGCGGCGACGAATGCCACACGGTCACCGACGAAGCGGACTTTTTTGTCCAGCGAGAAAGCATCCAACGGACCGGGAATCGGGTCAGACTGTCCAGCTGTCGAGTAGACCACACGTGGCAGGTCCTGCCAGGTCAACACGGCAGCAACGCCTTCCAGCGCTTTGGCTTTGCTGGTATCGATCTTCTTGATGAGGGCGTGCGCGTGCGGCGAGAACAGTACCTTGGCGTGCAGCAGTCCGCGCTTCTCGAAGTCTGCGGTGAAGGCGGGCTTGCCTTGCGCCAGTTTGACGGCGTCCACCTTGATCTCAGGCTTGCCGACGGTTTGCCAGTTTTGCTTATCGGGAGTGACAACCACTTTGGGTTTGGTTAGTAAATTGGTAAATTGATCGCTGGGTGATTGAGTCGGTTGATCATTGCCAGGTTTGTTTCCCCAATTCCCCAAATCCCAATTTACTGCTTCCCAGGCAATAGGTGCTTCGCCTCTCATTTCAGCAGCGGCTTTCAGCACTGCCTGCACAGGTTTGAGATAACCCGTGCAGCGGCATAGGACACCCGAAATCGCCTCGCGGACATCTTCTTCGCTCGGATTTGGATTCTTATCCAGCAGGGATTTGGCGGCAAGAATTTGCGCTGGGGTGCAGTATCCGCACTGGACAGCGCCCATTTCGATAAATGCCTTCTGCAGCGGATGCAGACCATCAGTGGCTTTCCAGCCCTGTTCGGGGTGTTCGCCGAGGGCCTCGATAGTGGCGATCTTGTGATCCTCCGCCTGCGCCGCGAGCAGCGACCCCGCGTTGACGGGCTTGCCGTCCAACAGAATCGTGTCCGAGCCGCTCAACCCGCCTTCGTCGCCAAACTTGACGCCGTGGAAGCCAAGTCCGCGCAGGGCGGCAAGTAAAGTGGTGGATGGGGCGGTGTCGAGAGCATAGTCCGTGCCGTTGATTTTGAGGGTGAGGTTCATGGGCGAACTCCTTTGAAATTGAGTGGAAGTTACTTTAACCAGCTTTTCTCTATCTTCTTGGCTTGCTCAATAAAATATTCTTTCACAGTGTTCCAGTTTACATATTTTATCAATTGCAGATCGGTTTCTTGTTCTGCATTTTCAAAGTAAACCAGCCGCTTTAATGTCTGCGCTTCAAAGTCACGCACAGACGGGTATTTTTGTGGTGCGCTATCGAATATTTTTCGCAACGGAATTGATTGACAGATGAAATATAGGTCATAAAAATCCTTGCGAGCTGCGCGTGATAGTAGCGCATCCAGTTTCATGAGGGCGATGTCCAGAATGGATGCGAGGTGTACTTCTTTGTCTATTTTCAGTGGCTCGACCAGTGAATATCCATATCCATAAAAGCCGACACGGGTATTGTTTGCAAGGTAGACGAGATTGCCCCAAGATGAATCTGCAAGTGTGGCATTAAATTGGGAAAGTGTTTTCTCCAAATGTGGGCGGAGGGTTGGTATATCCTCGGTTTGCGAAAAGAAATCAAGATCAATCGAGTGGCGATGTCCCATTTGAAGGGACAGTGCCGTTCCACCCGCAAGGTAAAACCGCTTCCCGAGTTCACTTTTGGTGAACCCATTCATGACAAGGCGCATGTTTTCGGTGACGGTATTCCAAAACAACCGGGTCATTTTTTAACATCCAATACAATTTGCCAAAACGTGCGGTGTGGTTGCGGAAGTTTTTCGTTTCCAAATTCCCTCACCCATTCCCTAATTTGTTTTTCCGAGTATGCGTCGAACAGCCAGCGCAATTCCGCACGAGTCCCGAACTGTAAAATGCGTTCGATGATAGTGTGCGAATCCGCCTGCAAATTCAATTTTGCAAAATCGTATTCTTGAAAAAATGGGGAAAGGGTGAGTGGAATATCCATGTCAATTGGTTTGATTTTACATCCTTACAATACCTTCGTCACTTTCAAGCCAGCTTTTGCGCCTTCAATCGCGGACTGTGATCCAAGCGCCACAACCGCTTCGGACTTGGCGAACTTTTCCAGCACCTCGCTGAAGGCGATAAAATCTTCGCCATTGGTCGAGAGGACTTCGTCGCGTTCCTTCTGGCGCATTTCGTCGGTTTTGCCTGTCAGGTAGCGCATCATCGAGGTGTAGCCCTTGGCGTCGGGTAGTTGATAGGCGTCAAAGTCACCGATGGTACCGATGATGGCTTTGGTGAGTTCGCTCTCGTCCAACGAAGCCGAGTCGAGACTCTTCAAAAAGGCGGCGGCATTGTCATAGTTTTTGAGCGTGGCATCCAGGTTCGGGTCGCGGTAGGACAGGAAGGACAGCACGCCCGAGTTGCTGTCGAACGAGCAGAACGCGCCGTAGGCTCCGCCCAGCACGCGCAGCTTTTCCCACAGGTAGGTGGTCCGCAGGTAATTCATGATGACGTGTGAAGAGCCGTCGAGTTCGTAGCCGAGGTCGTACAGGTTCGCGGCTTTGGCTACGTAGTTGACCTGTGCGGGGATGGTCAGACCTTCCTTTTCTGTTGAGGTTTTCAGGTTCCAGGTTGCAGGTTCCAAGTCTTTTTCTGGAAGGGCAAAGATGAAATTCTCGAAGTGAGGTTTGAACGCCTTCCAATTTTCGGCGTCGAGCGTGACGTTGCAGATCAGCGACTTGCTGTTGATGAGCAAATCGCGCATGGTTTCCAGCCTTTGCAGGACGCTGTCCCATTTTTTGTCGATGTCGCTGGCGAGTTTGCGCAGGGCGAAGAGATGGCTGATGCCGCCCATCTGCTCGTTGACCCAGCCTGCGCCGCCAAACTGGGCGCGGATGCGGCGGTTGGCGTAGGCATGTCCGCTGGGGACGAGGGATGACTCAAGCCCCGATTTTTCTTCGAGGACGATCTGCTTGAGCCGTTCGCGGTTGTCGAACTTCGTGCTGAGCAAAATGTCCTTGAGGATGTTCAGCAGTTCGGTGGCTTGACCGACGGTGGCTTTGCCGTGTAGGAACAACTTGCTGATGTTCTCCCGCGACCCGTGAGTTGTGGTGCTGATCCCGTTGCCGTGGATTCCGCCTGTATATTTCCCAATGCGCTGCGAGAGCTTGACATAGTCTTCCTTGTCGGTGCCCATCTCCAGCAAGGCGCGGGCGAAGATCTCCGTCAGCGGGAGCAAATCGGCGGTAAGGGTGTGCAGGTCAAAGCCGAGGTCGAGATAAACAATCCCATTCGTGAATAGGTCATGAACCAGCACGGGTGTATCCTGCACCTGCGTCACCTCGATGGGAATGGTCTTGATATCCTTTTCCAAATCCGAAAGTTTGAGGAATGGCATGGTCGCCAGCGCTTCGGGTGAATTGGGCGCTTCCTGCAATTCTTTGAGTTGTTTGGTGGTTTCGACACAAGCCTTCAAGTCTTCCTTGCTCATGCCTTCGCGGGCGGTGGCGAGTCGGGACTTCTCCTCTTCCTCGAATTGGCGACCAACTTCGGGGTCGGGTTTGAAGCGCAGCGTCGTCCGATGGGGATTATCCAGCAGGTGAGTCTGAATCAGCTTCTCGAAATATCTGGGGTCTGTCGCCAGTCTGGATTTGATCTCGGTCAGCGGCGCTTCGAAGGCAAGCAGTTTGAATGGGTCGTCTTCATGCAGCCAGGTGATGAGGGCGCGCAGCATGACTGAGATGCCGCGCGGGAAGGAACCTGTGTTGTTTTCGCGCAGGCGGAACTCGATGGTGTTGATGGCGGCGGCGGTCATGTCGGGGTCGATGCCGTCACGGACGAGGGCTTCGAGCGTGTCGAAGATCAGCTTCTCGATTTTCTTTGCATCGCTGGCGCGCGTGCCTTTCAAGCCAGTCGAAAAGATGTGCTGGCGCAATTCGTTTTCGAGACCGAGTCCCGCAAGGTCTTCGCCGAGACCTGAATCGAGCAGCGCCTTCTTGAGAGGCGAGGCGGGCGTGCTGATCAAAATATGGGCGAGGATCGACAGGCTGAAATCGGTGACGGGGTCGGAAGTGTCGGGCAGCAGCCAGTTGACCGTGAAGTAATGCTTCTTCTTGATGTTTTTTTCCTGCCCAGCGTCGTAGGAGTATTGAACCTTCTTCGGCTTCTTGAACGGCTTGGCGAGCGGAACCTGCGACTTGACCTTGAGCTTCTTGTACCCCGCGAGATAGCCTTCCATCAGCTTGAGGCGCTTCTCGGGGTCGTCGTTCCCGTAGAAGAAGATGAACGAGTTGGACGGATGGTAATACGTCTCGTGGAAGTTCTTGAACGCTTCGTAGGTCAGGCTGGGGATATCCCGCGGGTCACCGCCAGAGTCGATGCCGTAGACATGTTTGGGGAAAAGCGATTGCTGAATGGTGCGCCCCAGCAAATTATCGGGCGAGGAGTACGCGCCCTTCATCTCGTTGAAGACCACGCCTTTGTAGGTCAATGGGTTGGCGGGGTCGTCCAGTTCGTAGTGCCAGCCTTCCTGCATCAGCGTTTGCTCGGTGATAAGCGGATGCAACACCGCATCCATGTACACGTCGATCAGGTTGTAGAAATCCTGGATGTTCTGGCTGGCGACGGGATAGCAGGTCTTGTCGGGATAAGTGAAGGCGTTGACGAAGGTCGCCAGCGAGCCTTTGAGCAGTTCCACGAACGGCTCTTTGACGGGATACTTCTGCGAGCCGCCCAAAACCGAGTGTTCCAAAATATGCGCCACGCCCGTCGAATCCTTTGGCGTGGTGCGGAAGTTGATGGCGAAGACCTTGTTCTCGTCGTCGTTGATGACCGAAAGCAGGCGCGCACCCGTCCGCTTGTGGAGGTAGAGTTGAGCGGTGGCGTTCAGTTCGGGAATGGTCTTTTCTTCGATAAGGTTAAATGATTTAGACATGTTTCTCCTGATTGTTTTGTCAAAGGTCGAAAGTCTGACCTTGGACCTTTGACGCTCTTATTTTTTCACGTAATTCGTCGATTGTTTTTAACTTGCCGTTCTCCTTGTACTGCCACATCTCCCAGCCGTTGACGGCTCTGCCCGCAAGCGACTTCGCCAGCGCGTGGATCGAGCCGACCTGTCCCTGGCATTTCAAATGCCCGTTGGATAAGACGACGGCGCGAACGGATTTGTCTCTCTTGAGGAATAGACTCTGTCCCGGGGTCAGCAGCCCAGCTTCGAGCAGGGACCCGAACGGCACCCGGGGCTGATTCCGTTTCTCGGGCAGGATCAATGCCCCGGCGGGGGACTCCTCGATTGCGTCGATCCGCTTTCGAGCAACCTTCACATACTTTCTGTCGCGTTCGATGCCGATAAAATTACGTCCCAGTTTTTTTGCCACCGCGCCCGTGGTGCCGCTGCCGAAGAACGGGTCGAGGACCACATCGCCAGCGTTGCTGCTGGACAAGATCACCCGGTAGAGCAGGGACTCGGGTTTTTGCGTGGAGTGCGCCTTCGCCCCGTTGAACTTGATCCGCTCCCCGCCAGTCGCCAGCGGCAGGACCCAGTCGGAGCGCATTTGCAGGTCGTCGTTCAGGGCTTTCATCGAACGGTGGTTGAAGGTGTACCTCTTGCCCTTTTTCTTCTGCGCCCAGATGATGGTCTCGTGGGCGTTGGTGAAGCGCACGCCGCGAAAATTCGGCATGGGATTGGTTTTCAGCCAGACGATGTCGTTCAAAATCCAGAAGCCCAAATCCTGCATGATCGCGCCGACGCGGAAGATGTTGTGATACGAGCCGATGACCCAGATGGTGCCCGTGTCTTTCATTACTCTGCACGTAGCGCGTAGCCACTCCGAGGTAAACCTGTCGTAATCCGAGAAGCTCGAAAACCTGTCCCACTTGTCCGTGACCGCATCCACCTTGCTTGAGTCGGGACGGTAGAGATCGTTTTGCAGTTGCAAATTGTAGGGGGGATCGGCAAACACCAAATCCACCGAGTTCCCGGGGAGCGAGTTGAGAATCTCGATGCAGTCGCCTTGCAGGATTTGGTTGAGGGGGAGTGTGGGCATGGGACAATTATACTGTCCCAAGACTCGGAGACACAAGGAAGTTATTTGTACAAATTATGGACAGTGGGTGATGGATCGTAGATCATGGCTTACCCATGGGCTTGTGCCGCCACGCCCGCAAAGCAGACCGTGAACGATAAACCGTAGACCGCGGTTTTCCATGATCATTTATTTTCATTCTCCAATGCACTGATGATGGCAAGTATAACGCCGTCGATATTGTTCATCACATCATTGTTCCAAAAGCGGATGACTTTGTAGCCGAGCGAGTTCAGGTATTTTGTTCTTTCTTCGTCATATTCTTCCTGTTCCAAATGCTGACTTCCATCCAGTTCGATGATGAGTTTCTTCTCGATGCACACAAAATCGGGAATGTAATTGCCTATCGCATGTTGTCTGCGAAAATTCACCCCCAGCTGGTCGTTGCGGATGACCGCCCAGAGTTTGCGTTCGGCAGGGGTGGGTTCTTTTCGCAGTTCAATGGCGTGGGTTCTGGTTTTTGGATTGCTTCTGGGTGGGCGTGGCATTTCTTCCCCTCCTAACCTCCCCAATTGCGACGGAGAGCACGTCGAAATTGGGGAGGGACGGTTGCGTCTGAAATTAAAATTATAGAAACACTTTCAGTCTTCATAAAAAATCTCAATTCCACGTTCTCCCCCAAATTCGACAGCACTACCGTCGTATTTGGGGGAGATGTCCGTAGGGCAGAGGGGGCTGGGCTAACTGAACGCCTCCACCAGCAGACTCTCAAACAGCCCCTCCACCTGCCGCGTGGACTCGCCCATCCGCCCACGCAGTGACTCGACCCGCGCCACCACGCCCGCAAAGGCGGAGAGTAGTTTACTTTCCATAAAACCATTCTTCAGGTTTCAATCCGCGCAGGTAGGAGTCGACTACATCCAATGCGCCATGTTCTGCCGCATAGCGGATATGTATTTCAAGGCGCAATGTCTTTGCCAGTAAGGGCGTCTCCCACCAGACCGTTAAAGTCAAAGGCAGCGGCGGTTCCCATCCCCTGCCGATATGCGTTTTATCTGGCAGCATTTCCCATAGGCGATCCCAATAAGTGGGCATGGGGCAAACACGCCCACCCGCTTTGACATATTCAAGTAAGGCTTTTAGTTTCTCGTCCATCATTCACCTCTAATAGATTGTGCCAACTGCCATCAAACAGCCCCACCATGCTTCGACAAGCTTACCACAGCTCTTGCCCTCATCCTCCCCGCACGAAGCCCCCGAGCGACATTTACACCGCACTGCGTACGGTGCAGTGCAGGTGAGCGAGTGGGAGCGACTCGACCCGTGCCACCACGCCCGCTTTCCTCACGATACACCTCTTCTATCAGCGCCAAGCGCCCATTGAGTCCATAACGCGCCCAGAAAATCCATAAGTGCAAATCCAAGCACGGAGATAGGCGCAATACCGAAGAAGACAAATGCGATATAGAATGCCACGCCCATAAACCGCGCATGGACTGTCCACTTGAAAAATTCGGTGACACCGCTCCATGCGGCGCGGATGTAATAATATGCCAGCACAAGCATCGTCATTCCCAATAAGCGTGGAAATAA
>JACRBJ010000068.1 GCA_016234555.1 Chloroflexota bacterium
GGGAAATCGGGAGCATGACCAGTTGATTTTCATTGAGTGGTTTGAATTTTGCCATCGGAGTCCTCTGGCGAATATAACCCTATGCCTTTGTGCTAGATTCTCCCACTTTTTCGACAGTTTCAACGGTTTGCGTTACCCGCGTGTGGGCGGAGCGTGGATTCGCTCTGAGTGCAGGAAAAGCTCAAAGCCAGAAAAAGCCTAAAAATGCCGCCGACTCCCACACGTCTGGTGCACGCTTTGTTGGCTGGCGATTGACTTATTCTAATCTTGATTTTTAGGAATCAAACCAAATAAATCTTTAATCAAAACTATCTTCTTATTCAACGATGGGTCTAATAAATTTAATAATGTTACAACAGCCCAAATAAATCCGCCAATTTTAGAATAATTCAGCAAATCCCCTTGTAAATCAATAGAAATTTGGATAACGTACAAAACTGATAATGGCAATACGGCGATGAGTAATGTTCTGAATATGTTTGCGATTTGGTGAATTCTTTGAGTTCTACTAACTTTACTTGGTTCATTTTTTTCTAATTGGTCCCAATTCCCTAGTGCTGTTAGTGTTAAATCTTTTGCAATGCGGCTGATAAGAAATTCACGGGTATCTTTTTTGGGGGTTATGACCCACTTTTGGAGAGAATAAAAAGATGCTGCAATTTGTTCATATGTCTGAGACGTCCATATATTTGTGGCAGTATGGGCAGTTTGTAAAGTTTTTGGTAAATCTTTGGAAGTCGCTGAGCCAATTTCATCTAATGTATTTAGGATATATTTTTTCGTTATTAAGTTGTCCCATTTCTGAGGAAACTTTTCTACCGTGTACAGGATATTGAGTAAGCCATCTATTATTACAGAATCGGGGTACCTCGATTTTTTCTGTCTCATTTTCCAAAAATTCAATAGCAGACTCCAACTTTCTGACACAATTACATTAAGCGCAAAACCAGTTAGGGAAAGTAGGGGTGAGATTTCTAAAAATACTTTGGAGGTATTAAGGTGGGATGAATAATTTTGGCTGATTATCATTATACAAATGACAGGCGTTGCAACTATTCCAAAGTAAAAAGGAATGTTCTCCATGTTTTTTGGTAATACCAGCGATACCTTGTCAATAATTGACATTAATATGTTCCAAATCAATTTGACAATCAAGTAAGCAAAAATATAACCGATAAAAAAAATAGGGTCGATTTGAAGATTGTAAAACCAAGCCGATAAAAATGGTGTGCCAATTAGTATGGCAACTATACCCACCGAGCGGATAGCCGTTCTAAACTCATTTTGTATTATGGTTTGGATATATATGATAGATAAACGGCTTTCATGAAATCGTATGTTAGGCGTAATCTGTGCTTTCGTGGCTGGGTTTATTGAGTCAATTTCTTTTAAAAAATGAAGGTATTTCCTCACATCGCTTAGGATTATCGTTTGAATACGTGCTTTGTAAGCCGCAGTTCCTGGAATTTTTGATACTACTTTTTCAGTAAAGCGTTTATTAAAGTCAGCATACCCCGATGATATTTGGCTACTAATTGTTTGCCATATCTGCGGCAAAGAGATTTTCTTTTTTGACAAGTCGGTTGTTTTATTTTTCATATTCGATATTTTTTATTCTTTGCGAAGCCAGCCAACTATGTTTTATACAGACTCGTGCTGTAAAATGTCCCTGTGCGGGGTGTTATACAGCATCGCGCTGTATAACACCCTATATCTTACAGGGAATTATACCCTTCCGTATTGTAAAACAACAGGCGTACAAAGCGCATACGGCGAATGATGCGAAAAACAAATTCGCGCTGATTAGCGTAGATTAGCGGATGACGTTCGCGTTATTGGAAGTCTCCACGTTTTGGCGCGGTGTTACCAAAGGGTTTGTACGGTGGAGAGATGGGGAACAAACATGACTAACCCCGAATTTAATCTGGACGCACGCGAAGCGAAACGCTGATTTCGCTAATGAGGTGAAGAAAAATCCGCGTTTTCAGCGTGAATCAGCGTCCCAAATGCCTTTAAAAACAAACTCACCCGAGAAACCTTAATTTCTGGGTGAGTCATGTCAATCCTTTGATGCTGATCCGTAATCAACCCGCCCTGAACATCACCTGTACGGAAATGTTCTTCGTGACGTTGGTAGTCCCATCCGAAACCTGGATGATGAGTTCGTAGATATTGTCCAGGTTGGAGTCGGTTGGCGTCTCGAAGTCAGGCGCGGTGGCGAAGGTCAGTTCGCCTGTGGCGCTGACGATGGAGAATTTCGCCGTGTCTGCGCCGCCGATGATGGAGTAGGTGAGAGGCTGGGCGGGACGGTCTGCGTCGGTGGCTGTGAGCGTTGCAATCGTGGTCGTGTTCTCGGGGATCGAGAATTTGTCGGGCAAGATCACCACAGGCGCGTTGTCGTTAACGGGAAGAACCGTCACGGTAAGTTCCTTTGTGAGGTTGAACGCCCCGTCGGAGACTTGAATCATCAGGTTGTAGACGTTATCGCCTCCCGCGTCGTTTGGCGCTTCAAAATCTCGTGCTGTGACGAAGTCCAATGCTCCCGTGGAGGGGTTGATGGTGAACAGCATCGCATCCGCCCCGCTGACGATGGAGAAGGTCAAGGGTTGGGCGGGCAGGTCGGCGTCGGTGGCGATGACCGTGGTCACGACTGTAGTGTTTTCGGGGATCGAGAAACTCGCAGGCGATGTGATGACGGGCATGTTGTCATTGACCGGGGTGACTGTCACGACCACGTCCTGCGAAACTGTCAATGTGCCGTCGGATGCCTGCACGGTGACGTTGTAGACATTGTTCGTGCCGGCGTCTTTTGGCGCCTCGTAATCGGCCGCGCTGACGAAGGTCAACTCACCCGTGGATGGGTTGACGGTGAAGAGGGTTGAATCCGCGCCGCCGGCAATGGAATAGGTCAGGGGTTGTGGTGGCAGGTCTGCGTCTGTGGCGGTGACGGTGGTCACAACTGGATTGTTCTCTGCAACCGAGGGATTTGCAATCGACGTGATGACGGGCGCGTTGTCGTTGACGGGGACAATTGTGACCGTGACATCCTGAACGCCGACCAGTTCCCCGTCCGAGGCCTGCACGGTGATGTTGTAGGCGTTGTCCGCCCCGGCGTCAGAAGGGAGGTCAAAGTCAGGCGCGGAGACGAAGGTCAACTCTCCCGTCGAAGAATTGATGGCGAAGCGGGCTGCGTCCGCGCCGCCGACGATGGAATAGGTCAAAGGCTGGGAAGGGATGTCCGCATCCGTAGCGGTGACGTTGAGCACTGCCGTGGTGTTTTCAGAAACAGAAATGGCGTTGCCCGACGTGACGACTGGACTGTTGTCGTTGGCGGAGTTGACCGTGACGGTGACTTCCTGCGCCGCCGTTGCTGTTCCGTCCGAGACCTGAACTGTCAGGTTGTAGATGTTGTCCCGACCGGCGTCGGCTGGGGCTTCGTAATCTGGCTTGGCGGCAAAGACCAGCTCTCCCGTGGACGGATTGATGCTGAAAAGTCCCGCATCTGCGCCGCTGCTGATCGAGTAGGTCAGGGCTTGCGTGGGGATGTCCGCATCTGTTGCCGTGACGTTGAGCGCCGCAAGGTTGTTCTCCGCGACCGAAACTGTGCTGCTGGAAGTGATCCCCGGGCTGGTGTTGACACTGATCGCCAGCGGGGCAATCCTTTGGGTTGCCGTTGCATCGTCGAGTTGATAGCGGTAGACCAACCCATAATTTTCCGCGCCGCCGTAGGCTGTCATGCCGTATACCCCACCGTCGATAAGCAATGGCGTCCGCATGGGAGTTGCGCCAATCGCACCGCCTTTGAATTCGTGCAGTTGCGTAAAGCCCGTCCCGTCGAGGTTCATCCGGTAGAGAACGCCGTATTCATTGCCTCCCCAGGCATCATCGCCGTGGGTCGTGCCGTACAGCGTCACGCCGTCGGATGAAAGAACCACGCTTCCGTTTGGCTTGCCGCTGTCGTTTTCTCCACCCGCAAACTTGTGCAGGACGGAGTATGTCCTGTTCGTGATGTCGTATTTGAAAACCGTGCCGAGGTCGGAAAGATTGACGCCGTATTCTCCCAGCGTTGTGCCGTAAAGTGTGTGGTTGCCATCGAAGACAAGCGTGTCGTAGGGGTACTTGCCCTGTGAGCCTCCATCGAAATGATGCAGGGTCTCAAAAGCCGAGCCATCGGGTTTGATGCGGAACAATGTACCCATGTTGTTTCTTCCGCCGAGCCAGGTTGTCCCATAGAGATAACCATCGTTGGCGGTGGTCAACGTTCCGAGCGGGGCGTTGCCGTCGCTGCTGTTTGCGGCAAAGCGATACAACTGTGTATAGACTTCGGTGGTCGTGTTGTAACTGTAGATGGTTCCCGTGCCATTGCCGCCCCAGCGGGTCAGCCCGTACAAAACGTCGCCGACCAAAATCGGGGAGGTCGATCCGCCGAAGCCATCGCCGGGTTCGCCAAAGGCATGCAGGACGCGGAATCCGCTGCCGTCTAGATTTATCTCGTAGATGACGCCGCCGCCCTCGCCGTGCGGTCCGCCGTAGACTGTGCTGCCGTAGATCGTGTTCCCCAACATGGCGAGTCCACTCCAGGGCTTCCAGCCGTCGTTTGCCCCGCCTGCAAATTCATGCAAGACCGTGAAGCCTGTCCCATCCATATTCATGCGGAATAGATTGCCCTTGTTGTCAGGGTTGGTCGGGGGCACATCGTAGGGCGGACCCCCGTAGGTGGTTGTGCCGTAGAAAACTCCGTTATATGCGACAAGCGTTCCGTACGGGACGCGCCCATTGTTCGACTGACCGCCAAACTGATGCAGGACTGTGAATTGTGAAGGTGCGGCGGCTGCCGCAGTGGTTTCCGGTGTGGGAATTGGTGTGGGCTCGGGGGGAGCGGCAAGAGCGGTTGTTGTCATTTTGGCGGCGGAATTTCCCGGCAGGGAATAGGTCACAGTCAGTTCGGGTTGTCCCGAATCTGCATTCCCTGAGAAGAATCTGTCGTAGTCCGCATCCAGATCGTCGTTGTCGTCCTTGCTGAATAGCAGGCGGAATTGAGTTACGCCATACCTGTTGATTGAGCCAAGGTTGACGCTGCTCAGGCTGGCGACGCGCCAGTCGCTGTCGGTTGCGAGGAATTTATCCTGTGTGGAGCCGACTTCGGCGGTGGCGGAAAAGTCCTCCACATTCAGCGTGGCGCTGTTGCTGAAAGCCCCATTGCGGATTTCCAAAAGCAGGTCGCCGTGTGTACCGAGTGGGTCGCTGCCAACGACTCCCTGCTTCCTGATCTTGAGTTGCGCCGAGGCGAGAATTGCATTGTCGGGGATGGAATTGGTATCGAAGGATAGAATGGAGCGGTACTGGCGGTCCCTGGCATCGTCACCGACGAAAATGGCGTTGGAGACCTTTTCGAGCGTACCTCCCTGATTTGTGTTCTCGCCCGATTCGAGAATCCAGCCGTCCTGCGTTCCCACCGATTTGAAGGCCAGGATGTTTGTGGAGGCAGGCGTCCCGATGTCGTAACGCGCCAGATAGCCATTGTCCCAACTTACGCCATTTACACTGCTGTGTCCACCGACAAGGATTTTCCCGTCCGCCTGTTGAAGGATTGTGGTTGCGGTTGAGTTAATGCTTCCGAGGCGGGTGATGGCTTTTCCGTTTGTGCCGAATGAAGTATCCAACGAGCCGTCAGGGTTGTAGCGGACAAGCAGAAAGCCCTTGTATTCCGGAGCGGGAATGCTTCCGACCACAAGGATTTTTCCGTCAGCCTGAACGACAAGATCGTTGGCTTCTTCCGTACTGCCGAAGTCGGTTGTCACGATCCCGGTTCCACCGAGAGTGGCGTCCAAAACACCATTGGTGTTGTATCGCGCCAGTATCAGGTTATCGTTGGAGGTTCCCACGACGACGATTTTGCCATCCGCCTGCAGGGCAAGCGCTCCAACGTTGGTCTGAAAGTTTGGAATGAGAGTACTTACCGTTCCGTTGCCATTTGCGCCAAAGCCGGTCCGATCGAGCAAGCCATCCTGGTTGAGACGGACAAGGATGAGATCTGTTTTCCCGTCATTGTCCATCATGTCTCCCGAGATGACGATTTTTCCGTCATTCTGGATTGCAACTGCCGCACCGCCGGCATAGCGGTAGTTGGGGATGGTATCGATGATATTGAATCCGTTCCCCACAAAGGTGTTATCCACTTGACCATTGCTCGTAAAGCGGGCAACGAAGACTTCAGTATAGTTTGCCTGACCCTGTGTGTCGTTTCCGACCAGAACGATTTTCCCATCCGTCTGAATTGCGGCATCAGTGATATATGTGTGGTGATCGTTCATATTCAAACTATTCGACCCGTTTATTCCAAAAGTGGCATCAAGAGTACCATTATTGTTGTAACGGGCAACAGCAACCTGCCCCGACCCTGCGCCAAGGACAATTTTCCCATCCGCCTGAATCTCAATGGTGGTGGGACTAAAGGATGCGATTTCTATGGGCGTAATGCCGTTCGTCCCGAAGGAGGTGTCCAGGATCCCATTCTGGGTGTAACGGGCGAGGACTTTCCTGTAGGTGTAGTCGTTGATGTCATCGTTGACCTTGATGCTTTCAAGCACCACAATCCTGCCATCGGGCTGTAACCCAATGCCCAGCACGAAATTTGGACGGTTGTCGAATTTCGTCGAGATGACGCCATTTGTGCCAAACGTCAAATCCAGCATTTCGCCTGTGGGAACATTTGAGTCGGTAATGGTGATGACAAATTCAAGCGGAGTGCCTAAATCGCTGTCGTACACTCCAAGCATGAAGTTGTAGACATGATCCGCGCCCGCGTCGTTCGGCGCGCTGTAAATTGGCGGGGTGATGAAGGATAGCTTCCCGGTTGCCGAATCGAAGCTGAGCAGTTGCCCATCCACCCCGCCAATTTCATATTGTAAGGATGGGGCTGGCAGGTCGGCATCGGTTACGGTGATGGTGGCGATATCGGTTGTGTTCTCAGGCACGCTGATGTTTGTCCCGGCGCTGGAGGTGACGACCGGCGCGAACTCGTTGACCGGAGTGACCGTCACGGAAACCTCCTGCGTCGAGGTCAGGCTTCCGTCCGAGACTTGAACCGTCACGTGGTAGACCGTGCCAGATGGAATGGCTTCAAAGTCGGGCGCGGTGACGAAGCTCAGGATGCCTGTGCCGGCGTTGATGGAAAACTTGCCGGCATCCGCTCCTGAAAGCGAATAGGTGAGGAGTTGCCCGTCGGGATCCAGGGCAGTAACGCGGGCGACAGCCGTTGTGTTTTCCGGAGCACTGACCGAAAGTGATGCGCCGCCAAAAATAACGGGTGCCTGGTTTGTCCCGCCTCCGCCGCCAGTCGAATACGTGACGACCAACTGGGGCAGGTCGCTGGTGGAATTGCCGGAGAAGAACTTGGCATAGTCCGCGCTCATGTCGTCGTTGTCGTCCTTGCTGAAGAGCAGGCGGAATTGAGTGACGCCATATTTGTTGAGCAGTGCCAGGTTGGCGTTGCCCAGGCTGGCGGTGTACCAGCCGCTGTCGGCTGCGGTGAATTTATCCTGCGAGGACCCACTGTCGGCGGCGGCGGAAAAGTCGCCCAAACTCAACGCGATGTCGTTGTTAAATGTCCCGTTGCGAATTTCCAACAGCAGGTTGCCGTGCGTGCCGAACGGGTCTGTGCCGGTGACGCCCTGCTTCCTGACTTTGACCTGCGCCGAAACGATGGTCGCGTTGTCGGGGATGGAATCTGTATTGAAGGAAAGGATGCTGCGATACTGGCGGTCTTTGGCGTCGTCGCCCGCGTAAACGACGTTGGAGATTTTGTCGAGCGAGCCGCCGATGGCGCTAAATTCTCCCGATTCGAGAATCCAGCCGTCGTAGGCGCCCACCGAGTTGAAGCTGAGGGAGGCGGTCGGTCCGCCGGAAGTGGTCGTCCCGGTGTTGTATCTTGCCAGGATGGCGTTCTCCCCGCTGTTCCCGCTGACGACGACCTTGCCGTCATACTGCTGGACGATCCCTGTGATGGCGTCGTTGGTGTTCCCCAGGTCGGTGACCAACTTGCCGCCCGTGCCGAAGGAGGTGTCCAGCGAGCCGTCGCCGTTGTAGCGGACGAGGAGGAAGTCGCTCGCGCCCGCGCTGGAAGTTGTTCCCGCGACGATGATTTTGCCGCTAGCTTGAATCACCAGGCTGGCAGTTGACTCTTCCGCGCCGAAGTCGGTGACCACGATTCCCGTTCCGCCGAAGGTGGTGTCCAATGTGCTGTCGCTATTGAAACGCGCCAGAGCCAGGTTCTGCGGGGTTTCCCAATCCGCGCCGAGGACGTATCCCGCTACAACGATCTTGCCGTCTGGTTGGAGGGCAAGCGCCCCATTACCGTTCTGGAAGCGATTGAGCGGGGCTGTTGCAACTCCCTTTCCAGAGCCGAAAGTGGATCTGTCGAGGCGAAAATCCGGGTTGAGGCGGGCAAGCGAAATGTACTGATAGTTATCGCAACAGCTCACCATATCGCCAGACACGACGATTTTGTTATCTGGCTGGAGGACGACCGCCTTGCCGTAGTTATATTGGCTGCCGAAAGTCCCCCAATCCAGTGGGTTAATTGCGTCCCGTGTGCCATCGCTGTTGAAACGAACAACCTCGATCTCAATGTGGTTTCCAATGCTATAACTCCCAGCCATCACTATTTTTCCGTCCGGTTGGATTGTGGCATCTTCGACGAAATAGGAAATGTCGGTGCTGATATTAACGGGATCAAGGGCTGCCAATCCATTTGCCCCAAAGGAGGTGTCCAATGTGCCATTGCTGTTATAGCGGACGGCGGCAAAATTTTTCTGTAACCCTGCCACGACAAGCTTCCCATCCGGTTGAAGCGCGAGCGCTTTCCCTGAAAATGAAGGGAATGTGTTGGCGACGATTCCGTTTGTGCCGAAGGAGGTGTCCGTAGAGCCGTTGGAATTGTAACGGGCGACGACCCTCGTCGATTGCATATCGCCGAGGACGACGATTTTGCCGTCAGGCTGCAAAACGATGTCGCGCGTGGAACTGGTCAGCCCGTTGAATTTTGTCGCCGCCACGCCGCTTGTGCCGAAGGTTGTGTCGAGCGGTGAAGCCGGCGGTGGGTTGGGTGGGAGAATGCTGATGACCAATTCCTGCGAATCGGTCAACGTCCCGTCGGATGCCTGCACCGTGACGTTGTAGATGTGGTCCAAACCCGCGTCGTTCGGCGCGCTGTAGCTGGGTGCGGTTACGAAGGAGAGTGTCCCAACTGACGGGTTGATACTGAACAGCGCCGCATCCGCCCCGCCCGAAATCGAGTAGGCGAGGGTTTGTCCGTCCGGGTCGGTGGCGGTGACGGTGGTTACGGCGGTTGTGTTTTCGGGGAGGCTGATGTCAGCCGTCCCCCCGCCGCCGTTGGAGGTTATGGCGGGCGGCTGGTTGGTTGGTCCCGGTCCCGCAGTGGAGTAGGTGAGAACCAGCTTGGGATGGTCATTGTCGGAATTCCCTGTGAACAACTTGAAGTAGTCCGCATCCTGGTCGTCGTTGTCGTCCTTGCTGAAAAGCACACGGAACTGGGTGACGCCAGCTTTGTTGATTAAGCCGAGGTTGGCATTGCTCAGCGTGGCGGTGTGCACAAAGTTGGCATCGGCTCCCGAAAATGTGTCCTGTGTGGAGCCGCTGCTGGCAGGCGCGGCAAAATCCTCCAGTGTCAGCGCGATGTCGTTGTTGAACGTCCCGTTGCGGATTTCCAGCAGCAGGGCGCCGTGCGTGTTAACAGGGTTGGTCCCAACGTACGACTGCCTTTTGATCTTCACCTGCGCCGAAGTGATGGTTGCATTGTCGGGAATGGAATCGGTGTTGAACGAAAGGATGCCGCGGTATTGGCGGTCCTTGGCGTCATCGCCTACATACATGAGGTTGGATTTCTTTTCGAGCGTGCCGCCCTTGTTGCTGTTTTCCAGGAATTCGAGAATCCAGCCGTCGTATGCGCCCACCGAGTCGAAGGTGAGGGTGGTGGGAGTCATGGACAGTCCGGTATCGTACCGCGCGAGAATGCCGTCTGTGCCTTTGCTCCCTATGACTATGGCTTTGCCATCCGCCTGCAGGGCAATTCCCCGTGCGAAATCGGCGGTGTTGCCAAAGTCTGTGGTGACCTTTCCGTTTGTGCCGAAGGAGGTATCCGGCGAGCCATCACTGTTGTAGCGGACAAGCAGGAAGTCGCTGGTATCCAGGCTGGAGGTCTTTCCCTCCACAAGAATTTTTCCGTCCGGCTGGATGACAAAGTCATCCAGCAATTCGTCCGCCCCGAAGTCGGTGTCTACGATGCCGGTCCCGCCGAAGGAGGTGTCCAGCGTGCCATTGGCGTGGTAGCGAACCAAAGTTGGGTTGCCGCTGGTGAAGTTGTTGCCAGCCACCACGATCTTGCCATCGGACTGAAGGGCAAGGGCTCCGCTGCCGTTCTGGAAATCCAATCGGGTGATTACGGTCCCGCTGCCATTTCCGAAAGTGGATTTGTCAAGCGAACCATCCGGGTTAAGCCGCGCAAGGGAGATCTGGTTTTTGCCGTCATCGTCCTGCATGTTTCCTGAGATGAGTATCTTACCGTCAGGCTGAATAACAACCGCCTTGGCGTAATTGAAGCGGCTGTTTGTAAAACTTATCATGTTGTTGCCGATGTCTTTTGTGCCGTCACTGTTGAAGCGGGCAAACGAAAAGTCGGCGTAGTTGGATTGCCCGGCTGTGTAATCTCCGACGAGGACGATTTTGCCATCGGCTTGAACTGTCATGTCGGCGAGGGATTGATGGAATTCGTTGTACGACCAATCGTAGACCCCCAATCCATTTGTGCCGAAGGAGGTGTCCAGCGTGCCGTTGCTGTTGTAGCGGGCAACCGCAAAATAACCCCTCCAATTTGTTCCTCCAACGATCAGTTTTCCATCCGGCTGGAGCGCGATCTTCGACGCGTTAAACAGCTCGATTTCAATCGGCATGCTTCCATTGACGCCGAAGGAAGTATCCAGCGTGCCGTTGCTGTTGTAGCGGGTGATGACTTTTACGGATTGATCCTCGCTGACTTTGGCGCTTTCCAGGACGACGATTTTGCCGTCCGCCTGCAAAACAACCTCATTTGCGGAACTGGACTGGTCGTTGTATTTGGTTGTGACGATGCCGTTCGAGCCGAAGGTCGGATCCAATGTCCCGCCGGCAGCCAGGGCGCTGGTTGCGGATAGCAATATCACAAGAATCCCTGCAATCAGCAGGAAGCGGGGCATTTTCTTCATGAACGCAGTTTTAATCATGGTTTTTTCCTTGCAAAGAAATGAAAACTTTGCATATATATTGTAGGAGTTTGTATGTTCCCGTACAAGTTGCATTTCCATGACGGTTTTTCGGGCGCGGAGGCAGGACATTTGTGGGATGTCAAACCGCGTCCCATGCAAGGGGAATGCAAGGTTTCCTGAGCCATATTTCTTGCGCTTCTTTTCAGGGATGTTTATAGTTATTTTATCAATTCAATCAAGCCCTGACGAAAGGAAGATAAACATGAGTTACCGTTTAATGTTCATTGTCAATGCCGTTGTCCTGGCAATATTCGGGGTGCTGTTTATGGTCATGCCCGAATTCGTCCTCGCCCAGTTCAAATCCGAGGTATACGTGGCGACCATATACATGGCGCGATTTATGGGCGCCGCCCTGTTGATGGGCGGTTTGCTGCTCTGGTTTTTGCTGGATGTCCCCGCCAAAAAGCAAAAGCTCATCACGTTCCTGATGCTTGCCTACTCCATTGGCGGGTTTGCCATGTCCCTGATTGGCATGACCTCCGTCGGCGTGCTGCGAGCCAACGGATGGGCGTTGCTGGTCCTCTTTGGCGTTTTTGCCCTGGTCTATGCCTACATGCTGTTCCTGCAGCCCAAATCGACCGAGGCAAAGCCCCGCGCCCCGCGCAAGCCGAAGCCTGTCACGTCAGCGCCAACCAACGAACAGCTTGGTTGATTTTACCTGACTCGTTGATAAGAGACCGGAACAACTCGTTCCGGTCTCTTGCTGTTTTTCGGGGGAATGGAATCCTGTAGTAACATATACGCCTGTTGAAACATGGAAATCAAATCGATAAAACCCTTGTCCCTTTTTGCGATCCTGACTCTGGTTGCCCTTGCCTGCGGACTGGGAACCGATCTTTCGACTCCGCTGCCAACTGGTCAATCCGTCGAGAGGCAGACCCTCTCCCCGTCCGTGATTCCGCGCCAGCCGCGCACGCCAACCCCGTCCCCAATGTTTATCCCGTCGCCTCCCGCCGCCGCGGCGACATTCCCAGCCTGGGTCGCGGATTTCTCCGATCCCATCATTGCGGCGATCGAGGATCAATATCCCGTGTTTGCGGATGAGTTCCCGTCGATTTGCGTCGATGAGCGCAAAAAATGGAAGGTGTGTGCGACGCCGGAGCGGCGAACCTATTACCAGTCCAACGAGTATGACGAATCATCCCTTTCCGAGCTGCCGCTTGCCACGGCGCGTCCGACGTTGGACTTGCAGCCTGACCTGCAAAACGGATACACCCTGTTGAATAAGGGCTGGTTCTACATCGTCCCGGACAGCCCCGTCAATCCCTTCTATGCTCACATCGACAGCGGGACCCTGGTTCTAAGCCTGCCTACAGGGAAGGAGAACAGGGATTTTTGGGTGTACACCCCATATTTTTTGCAGAAGAATTTCGCACTTCAGTTCGACCTCGAATTCTACGAGACCCAGCCGGGCGATACCTTCCGATTTCAGTTCGAGCAGGGCGGACTGGAAAACTTCGCACTGGATCTGACGAAAGACAGAACATGGGCTTTTCATTGGGGCGTCGGTGATGCGCGGCAATCCCGTACGGGTGTTTACAAGGGCTTGTCGTTTGGGATGACGCGGATTTTGGTTATTGCGAGCGGGAATCAATGCGCTGTTTATCTCAACAATACCCCGCTGGATTATTTCGAAGACTGCCGCGCCAACCCCGATATTAAACCGTCCATGCAGTCTGGCACGTTCCACATCCTCGCGGAGCCCGGTCATTCCTCCGTGGTGACCATCGATAACGTTGGGATATGGGATTTGGATCAAGTTCCCGATCTTCCCTGAGTGGACAATGCATGGGGGCAGAAAAAACTTGAAGCCACGCGAAGTGAGATGCTTGACGAGAAGAGTGCCCACGCCGTCCCTTCGGGCGGCAGTCACCAACGCCCAGTACGCGTTTTGTCGGGTTGCGCCCTGGGATTTCAATTTTCTTGGCATTTACATTAGACATGATTGATGGATTGAATTGCATTGATAATGTCTCTATCTGAAGCGGGAACATCGTTGTTAATTTCGAGACTCCAGTTGTATGTGACAGCAGCCGCGATTTTGTTGAACTCGACAACCTTTTCGTCCGAAACAGCAATATGTTCAACATTGTTTCTCGTTTTTACTCGGATAAAACAAGTCTCCAGGTTGGCATGCACACGGATCATCTTGACAGAATATTTATCCGCAAGGGATGCATGGAAGTTGCCAAATGCTTCACCAGCCCCAAGACTCTCAATCATTACCTTATTACATTTTTTAAACATTGCATCAATGGTTGCTTCAACTTTTTCCCATCCATTTTCATTAGGTTTCAAACTTAGCCAGATTGACTCAACACGGAGAAATGTAATATCCGTGTGCTGATCAATAAGCGTCCCAATGTGGGTTTTGCCAGAACCTTTCGGTCCAATAAGCATGAAGAGAATTTTTTGTTTAGACATGACTTAACCGCAACTTTTTTGGCGGTCCAACGGTTTGTGTTCGCGGACTAGCCCGTGGGTTATGGCGCTGTATCTCGACAACCAGGGCGGGCGTGGACTCTGCCTGGGAGCGGAAAAAACTCGAAACCACGCGTACGTGAAATGCTTGTAAATCGCGCAGCCTCCCACTTGTTGAATGTACGTTTTGTTGGCTTGCTTTCTGCTATTGTAATTCGTCCATTGTAAATTTTATACGATAGACCTGCTGATTCGATGGGTTTTTCAGAATCACAAAAAATGATTGGTCTAAATCGTAATGCTTTCCGTCGATTTCTAAACCTCTTGCGGCTTCAACATAACCATGTTCAATGGCGTAAAGAGCGATTGCGCGCGTTCTTGCCTTTGCTTCATCTTTGCTTATTGACATCAAATCTTTCATGTCTGTATTAACAACGACAGCCACGAAATACTCTTGGGTATCATCCATTAAAACAACTTTTACTTCGTTTATTTTCCATTCTGTGTTGTCAATATTCCACACCTCATCAAAAGCAAATGGGGCCTCAGGATACCAGGGGATTTCAATATTTGTATGTCCTTCAGGAATTAAAATTGGAGGATTCACCGTTGGGTGGTAGATTTTTACTTCAAAATATGCGGTTTCAAGCGTTTCTTTTGCCACAAAAATCTCAACTCGATATTTTCCTTCTGGAAGAACTGCTGACTTATTGCTCTCGATATATGTGCTAATTGTGTTGTTTTTCGTTTTTCCCGTGTATTCGTAAATTTTATTTTCGCCAAGATACCACCTCATGCCAATGATGCCATCTTCTATACCTGCCGTTTTCACTGTGCAGATAATTGCCTCTGATGGATTGAAAACATCTTTGACGTCAACAGGCTGGTTATCTTCCAAGTCGCTTGATAGCGTTACGCTTTCGATTGAATAACCACCGCTTTTGACATTCACATTAAATAACGGCTTAATTACAACTGCGAGAACAACACAACAAACTCCTATCAAAAGAACTGACACAACAAACAAAAGCCAGCGGGGAAACTTGGAAGGCTTTTTTTCTTGAGCTTGAACTTCATTCGGCAATGGATTTTCTGTCATTTTAGTATCCCATCTTTTTTATTTTGATTTGCAAGGGGCAAGCCAACAAGGGAATATATCGCCGCTTTTGGACAGCTTTGAGTTAAATGGACTGGACAAATTATAAATTGCACCTCTCGTACGGGTCAATATATAAGTCATCCACAAACCTCCGCAAGGAAATAAAGACTACTCGAACGCGTCAGCGATGTGATCTCGATGCTGTCGATGTTGTTGGAAATGGCGGGGTGCGCGGGATTATACTTGGCGCATGTTCACCTCCCAACAATTCAACAGCTTTTCCCTGGGATCCCGTCCGGCCGTGACACGCGTGCTTGCTTCCGCCATGAATGCCGTGGATGCAGGCGCGGCGGTGAGGAATTATTTGCGTGAGAATCCGCTGCCGAGCTCGAAGCGCGTCTTTGCTTTTGGATTGGGGAAGGCGGCTTGTGCGATGACCTCGGCTTTGGCGGACTCGACGGAATTGCTCGAAAGCCTCGTCGTTACCAAGCACGCTTCGCTTCTGGACTTCGAGCGGGTTGCTGTCATCGAGGGGAATCATCCAGTCCCAGGCCTGGGTAGCGTGAACGCGGGAGATGCCGCGTTGAAGTTTGTCTCCCAACTCACGCGGGACGACCTGCTGGTTTGCCAGATCTCAGGCGGCGGTTCGGCGCTAATGACCGCTCCGCGCATTCCGCTCGAAGACTTGCAGTCGCTGACCTCGGCTTTGCTGGCTTGCGGCGCGCGCATCGACGAGATCAACACCCTGCGCCGTCACTTGGACCAACTCAAGGGTGGGGGGCTGGCGCGTGCATCCAACGGCGCTCAAATTGTCAGCCTGATTCTTTCGGACGTGGTCAACGACTCCATCGAGGCGATTGCTTCCGGCCCCACCGCTCCCGACCCAACGACGAACGCCGATGCCCTGTCCATTATCGAGAAGTACGCTTTGAAAGATAAAATTCCCGCCGCTGTGATTTCGTCTTTGCACGAGACGCCCAAGCCTGACGACCCCATCTTCGAGCGGGTGCAAAATAAAATCATTGCCAGTAATTCGATTGCCCTGCGAGCCGCCCAGGCTCAGGCGCAAGCGGAGGGATTTGAAACCAAAATCCTCCGCGCCGATTTGCAGGGGGAAGCCAGTCTCGTTGGGTGCGAGATGGTTGCTCGATTGCGAGAGTCAATTCAAAGAATGCCGCGCCCGTTTTGTTTGCTCGCGGGTGGTGAGACAACCGTCACATTGAAAGGAAAGGGAAAAGGGGGGAGAAATCAGGAACTGGCGCTTGGCGCGGTGGATGCGCTGGCTGGCTTGGAAAGCGTGATGCTGGTCACGCTGGCAACCGACGGCGAGGATGGACCAACCGACGCGGCGGGAGCCGTGGTGACGGGTGAATCAGCTCAAAGGACGAAAAAGCTTGGAATGTCTGTCCCAGCTTATTTGTCCAGAAATGACGCGTACGTCTTTTTCGATGCGCTGGACGATCTCATCCGCATTGGTCCCAGCGGAACGAACGTCAACGACCTGGTTTTGTGTTTCGCGTTTTAGAGTTTATCGATCACAGCCCAGATTTCCACGGGGTCTCTCATGCCTGTGATTGGGACCGCCCCAAGATGTTTGGTGTGAAGCCGCTCGCTGTTTTTCCCGAGCGCCATGTACGTCCAGCCGCTGATGAGGATGTCGTATTGCGGGAATTGCTTGTTCAGCCCGTCGATTCGCGCTGCCAGGTTCACCGTCCGCCCGACAACGGTGTATTCCTGCCGTTCGTTGGGACCGATGGCGCCCGCGAGCGCGACCCCGGTGTTGATTCCCACGCCCACGCGCAATGGCGGTTTGCCTTCCTTTTCCAGTTGGATGTTCAACTCCTTGATCGCGGCCCGAACCTCCAACGCGGTCAGCACCGCCTGATAGGCGCTATCCTCCACCTCGCGCGGCGCGCCGTAGACGATGAGCGTGCTGTCGCCGCCAAATTTGTTGACCATGCCGTTATGCTTTTGTGCCGACTGCACCACGATGGGAAAGAATTCATTTAACAGGGTGACGATTTCCTGCGGGGTGTGATTTTCTGAAAAGCTGGTGAACTCGCGGATGTCGCAGAACAGCACCGAGACGCTGCGATTCTCGCCTTCTAGCTTCACCTGTCCCGTGCGGATGGCTTCTGCGACCTCGTGGCTGACAAACCGTCCGAACATGTCACGTAGCCATTCACGCTCCTGGAGTTGTTCCGCCATCTGGTTGAACGCCTTGCCGAGCCGCCCGATCTCGTCGCCGGACAGATAACTGGTGCGCTGGGTCAGGTCGCCTGCCGACATGCGGGAGACGATGCCGGTGAGTTCGGTCAACGGGCGTGTGATTTGCCCGGAGAAGAGGAAGGTCAATGCCGCGCCAAAGAGCAGGGTCAGCGCCGCCAGCAGGATGCCTTGTTGCGTGATCGAACTGATTTTGCTGGCCAGGGGTTTGGTGGAAAAATCCGCGCTGACCGCGCCCAGGACCTGGTTGCCCAAAATGATGACCCGTCCCGTGCTGACCTGTTCCGCCTCCCATTTGATGTACATGCCCGCGGGGTCGTACGTGATCAACATGCCGCCCAGCGGGTCGGTTTGCTGGGAGAACAACGCCTCGGTCTGACGTGAATCCACCAGCGCCCGTCCCTTTGAATCGTAAACGACAAATGAGTTGACGTCTGGGTTGTCACTGATGAGTCTGGCAAGGTCGAGCAGTTCATCCACCTGCAGGCGATAGAGCGGGTCGCGCAGGGTGAGGGAGGTGGTTTCGAGAAAGAGGTCAGCCTGCTCGATAAGTTCCTGACGGAAACTGGAGCGTTCCCGCTGAATGGAGACATACGTCAGGGCAAGGACCGTCAGAGTGACAAGCAGGCTTGTCAGCGATGCGGTCTTGCTTGCAAGCGGAAGATTCAGCCAGTATTTACGCAGTGTACGCATGAGTTATGGCAGGGGGATGTCTTTGACGATTTCCATCATTTCGCGCATCCGGCTGGTCGCCGCATCGATGCCTTCGGGGAATAAGTCGAAGCGTGTGGTTTGGAATGTTTTCAGTGCAGCCTGGCCTTCCGGGGTTATGTGCATGGTGGTCAGTGTTTGCAGGATCGCCTTCAGCAGGTCGGGTTCGATGCCTGCGCGAGCCACCATCACTTGGCGCGGCGTGGATTCGGTGCGGGCAAGTTCCACCAGCTTTTCGGTGACATCGGGAGGAAAGGCGGTATCGAAGTTATAGTCGTCGGTGACGCCCGCCGGGGTCAGGCCGCTCAATACCCATTGCAGGATGTTTTCATCGTCGTAGGCGAAGGCGAACCCAACCTCGTCCGCTTCGACCGGGTCGCTGTTGCTGGCTTTGCCGCTCAACGTCAGCCCGTTTTCGGTCAGGTATACCGCGGGCAGTAAAAAGCCCGAAGTGGAATAGGGCGCGTCCATGGCGACCATTTTCCCTTTCAGGTCTTCGATGCTGGTGATGTCGCTTTCCCTGCTGGCGTAGATGACGCTGTGGTAGGTCTCCACGCCAAACTTCCAGCGGCGCAGGACGATCTGTGCCCCCGAGGCGTCGCTGATCGACGTCGCCGGGTAGGTACTGTCGAAATACAGGTCAACTTCGCCGTTTTTCAACAGCTCGATCATCTCATCGGTGGAAGTCGCCACCTTCACCTGTCCGCCGGTGATGCCGTAGTCCGCAAGCTGGGCGGCGAGATAATCTGCAATCGGCTGCGCCCCTTCGATGACCTCGGCCGGGTCGTCGGAAATATCGCCGAAAACAATAAAGCGCTCTTCGATGGGCGCTTTGGTGGCTGGTTGCGATGTTGGCTGAGGCGTGGGGGGGACGCAGGCGGCAAGGATGAAAATCAGTGCGGTAATAAAATGATTTGCCGGTTTCCTCAACATGGAATAACCTCGACTTGGTTTATTTTTACCCGATTATACAGTACCTTTCAGGCGAGAAAGGTCAACAGGGCAAAAACGCCAAATCCTGCAATGATGATGCCAGTTTTCATTCATAATCCGATTCGCATGGGACGCGGAAGGCGTCCAGTTCCCAGTTCTTTTGCATGGCGTTGAAATTCATTTCCTCCGCCTGCGGACAAAATTCCCCGGGCGGGGTGTTGTACTGGATGACGAAGACGGGTTTGCCCGCCTTCACAAACGGTAAAAGCATTTCACACTCGTTGAACGAAAAACACTCCTCGTTCAACTCCCAGTCGAAATAGGGTAGTAGGTCGGGGATTTGTTCGAGGTCGTTTTTCAGCCCGATCTTCAAACCGCGCTGGTGGGCGGCTTCCGCGAGGAAGATGTTGAAGCGTATCTGGTCTTCATACGTCAGCGGAAAGCCCGTGTCGTTTGTGTAGCCGTTAACGTTATCGGGATCGACGCCGTCACAGCCTTTTTCCACGGCAAGGTCGAGGCGGGCTTCCATGATTGGTTTCAGCAGGTCAATCTGGCGGATGTCCAACCACGTCTCGCCTTCCCACCCCTCCATGGCTTTCCCCAAAACCTGTGACGGGAACTGTCCCGCGTCGGGTCGCCAGTCTTCGAGCGAGCCCGCGCTGAAATAGCACATCACGAAAACGCCACGCCCGCGCAGTTGGACGATGTCCGCGGCATCCGTGTCGAACAGGTCGAGGTTGTAGACGTCCACGTCGAGGCTCAGGTCGATGTCTCCCGTGTATTGGATTTGCCACCGGGCGCGGATGGGGATGGGGAGCGGCGGGACAACCGTTGGGCTAATCTCGTTATCTGGGGGCGGTTCAGTCGGGACGGCCTCCAAAGCCGTCGGGACAGCGGCATCCGTCGCAACCGCTGAAGTTGTGGCTGGTGCGTCGCAGGAAGTCCCAAAAAATAAAACGAGCAACACGCCGATTGAAATTCTTCTCATGCGTCGGATTGTATCAAAATATAATACTGACGGTCACACACCTGCCTTGGTGGGCGGTGCCAGGGAATTGCGCTTTCCGCCCTCAGAAAAAGCGCAATTTGTGACCGAGTGCGATACAAAAAAGGGACACCGTTTCCGATGTCCCTTGCGGGTTAGATCATGCTTTCTTCTTTTCGCTTGAACCAGGTGGTCCATTCGCGTTTTTCCCACAAGACCAAAATGGGAGCCGCAATGAAAATGGAGGAATAGGTTCCGCTAAAGAGACCCACGAGCAGGATGACGGAGAATTCCTGCAGCGTGATGCCGCCAAACAAAGCCAGCGCCAGCAGGAGGAATTCCACGGTCATCAATTGGGTGTTGATCGAGCGCTGCAAGGTCTGGACGATGGAATGGTTGACGAGCTTTTCGTATTCCAGCTTGCGCAATAGGTTCGAGTTCTCACGGATGCGGTCGAAAACCACCACCTTGTCCTGCACCGAGAAGCCGATGACGGTCAGCAGGGCGGTGAGGAAGAGCGAATCGATCTGCCACCCGAAGAACATCGCGCCGATGCCGACAACGCTGAATACTACCGCCACGTCATGCACCATTGCAATGACGGCGCAGACGCCGTAGCGGAAGGCGTTTGGCACCTTGCGGAACGCGAGGGTGATGTATATGACCACCGCCAGCGCGGCGACTCCCACCGCCAGCGCGGCGCGGGACGCAACCTGCTTGCCGATGCTTGGTCCAACGCTGTCGAAGCGGATGACAGTAACCTCGGCGCCGCTTGTTTCCTTCATCGCGGTCAAAATGCTGTCGCGGACTTCTTCGCTCAGGAAGGAGGAGCGGATCTGGAGCGAGCCGGATTCGGTGCTGGTGATTTGCGCGTCGTCGATGCCAGCTTTCTCGTACAGGTTTACGAGGTCAGCTGTCTCCAGAGTCTTCCCCGCCTCGAATTGAACTTCGAGCAGGCTTCCGCCGGTGAAATCAATCGAGAGGGGCAATCCGCCAACAGCCAGCAGGACAAGTCCTGATACGATGACCACCAGGGAGACGGCGAAATATAAATATCGTTTGCTGAGAATGTCAATCATAAGAATATCCTTGACGCATCCTTTAGATGCCGAACCAGCGTTCAAGATTATCGTCGAACTTGAACGACTTGAGGAAAACCACCAGCAGGGTGCGGGTGACGTAGATTGCGGTGAAGAGGGAGATCAGCACGCCCAGAGCCAGGGTCACGGAAAAGCCCTTGACGATGGTGGCGCCGAAGGTGGAGCCGAACCAGAAGAGGATGATCGAGGTGATGATGGTGGAGAGGTTCGAGTCGCGGATGGAGGACCAGGCGCGGGTCCAACCCTGGTCGATTGCCTGGGTAAGGTTCCTGCCGTTGCGCAATTCCTCCTTCATGCGTTCGAAGATGAGGATGTTTGCGTCCAGCGCCGCGCCGGTGCTGAGCAGGAAGCCGGCGATGCCGGGCAGGGTGAGGGTGAAGTGGAACCACTTGAACACGGCGAAGGCGACTGCGGCGTAGATCAAAATCGAGACGACCGCCACGACGCCGGGCATGCGGTAGTAGATGATCATGAACAGCGCCACGATTGCCATGCCGATCAAGCCAGCCATGAGGCTCTTGTCGAGCGAGTCCGCGCCGAGGGTGGGACCGATGATGCGGGTCTCCACGATCTTGAGCGGGACAGGCAGGGAGCCGTAGCGCAGTTGGACGGCAAAGGCGTTGGCAGACTCGGATGTAAAGCCGCCGGTGATGGTTCCCTGACCGCCGGTGATGGCGCTGTTAATCGAAGGAGACGAAATCACTTCCTTATCCAAAACAATGGTAAGTTGCTTGCCAATGTTCGCGGAAGTGTGGTCTCCGAAGATTTTTGCGCCTTCCGATTTCAGACTGAAATCGATCTGGTAACTAACGCCGTTCTGTGAAACGCCCACAGTTTCAAGTTGCGCGCCGGTCATGACGGTGTGATATACCGTTTCGCCTTCGGCGGGAGGGGTGGTGTTGTTGTAGTCGGTCAGGATGGTCGAACCAGCCTCGGGAGCGAAGTCGCCGGTATCCACGAATTCCAGCAAGCCCGTCTGCTGGATGGTCGCCAGCACAGACTCGGTGTCTTCGAGACCGGGGAACTCGCCGACGATGCGGCTTTCGCCTGCGACCTGAATGTTGTTTTCATTCACGCCGAGGGCATCGGTACGTTGTTGAACGATCTCGCGGGCGATCTCCATTTGGGCGGAGTCGATCTTTGTCCCTTCAGCGACATCCGCTTCGAGGAGGACCTGCAAGCCGCCCTGAAGGTCCAAGCCGAGGCGGGGGGTGAGGTCACGGGTGAGAAGGGTTTCATCGTTCACAGGGTTGATGATGTTGGCCTTCTTGCTGAAGTCGATCCACAGCGCGACGATCAAGATCAACACAATGACGATGATACGGTTGGTAAGGTTACGAATCATGCTTCAATATCTCCATGCGCAAAAATGCCAGCCTTTGGCTGGCGCGGACGCCATTATACTCCCATAGGTGATTTACGGGTATATCCATTTTTTAAACAAATCGGTCAGGTCGCAGCCGCAATGCTCCTCTGCGTCCGCCTTTAATTTCTCAGGGGTGGCAATATCCCAGGCGTTGCTTTGGGTGTAGTCCTTCATGAACTCGTTAAAAACCTCCGAACCCATTTCGTCGCGCAGGGCTTCAAAGAACAGTCCGCCACGCCCGTAGACGATGGCGCTGTACTCCTCGTCGCTGTAATCGCGGACAGGCAGCCCGACGGGAATTTTCTCGTTCTCGACGTACCACCACCTCCCTTCAAGGCTGGAGCGAAAGCCCTGCGCGCCAGCCTTCCCGTACATGTCTGAGAAATACTGGAGCGTGGCAAACTGCGTGAGGGATTCATCCAGCCAGGGGTCGTCCAACTGGTCGTTGCCGACGAGGTTATAGAACCATTGATGTCCCACCTCATGGGCGACCGTCGCTTCCAAATAATTCTGGTCGGGTGAGACGATCCACTCTGCGATGGCGATCATACCCGGGTATTCGATCCCCAAAGCGTGTGTGGGCGTGGAAACAAAATCCAGTTCGGTGTAGGGATAAGGCGCATAGTGTTTTTCAAAGACTTCGATTGCGTGGGCGGCGGTTTCCAAAGCGGACTCCGCGCCGTCCTGCAAATAATCGCGGGTGTAAAACCGCAATTCGATTCCATTTGATTTCTTTGTGAAGACTTCATATTCGGAACTCGCCGCCAGATAGAAATCGCGCACGGGTCCAGCCGCATACTCGACCGTTTGCCTGTTCCCATTTTCCTGACGGTTGACTTCGCGCCCGGAGCCGACGAGCGTGACTCCCTTCGGCGCTTCCACCGTGACCTCAAAGAAGGACATGTCGGCGTAGGTCACATCGCCCGATTGCGGCGGGATTTCGGCGTTCCAGCCTTCGTCGTCGTAGACCACGATCACGGGATAGGCGTGCGCGAGCGCCAGCACGTCGTCGTAGTAGGCTTGGACGCCGTAATTCAACTCGACGGTTTGCGGAACGGCGAGGTTGAAGTCCATGCTCAGGGTGAGACTTTCCCTTGGCTTTAGTGGACTTTCGAGCGGAACGGTCATCAAGCTGTCGTTGAGCGCATACGTCGGTGTGACCTCTTCGCCGTTCACGGTGACGTTGTCCACTTTCGTCTCGCCGCCGAGGATGTTGGCAAACAGGCGGAGTTTTACTTCGTTCAGGTCAATCTCTTCGGCGTTGGTGTAGATCACGGTCTCGCTGCCGCTGATGTGCGCCAGGTCGTCGGCAATGTTGAATTCGATTTCGTACATGCTGGCGTACGGAAGTTCGTTCAGCACGGCTTGATATTCGGGGACGAGTCCATCTTTGAAGATGGCGCGATCTGTGGTGGAGGTCTGGGTGGGCGGAATCGGCTCGGGTGTGGATTCGGCTCCTCGACCAACGATCAGGCACGAGGTCAGAAAAAGAAGAAGGATTGGGAGCAGGGAAAGCTTTTTCATTTGGCAAATCCTCTTAAGTGAGTCAAAGCCTGGGTCAGAACTTCTTCAGGCGTCAGGTTGTTGGTGTCTATGATGATATCGGCGTTTTGATGGGCGTGCGAGAGCCTGCGCAACTGTTCTTCGTGATCCTGAGGAAGCCAGTTTAGTTTTCGGCGTGAGGTGGAGTTTTCAAAGGAACATTCCAAAAAGATGAGGACATCGGGATTGGTGATGACCCGCCACATGGTTTTGACGTAGGAATGTTCCTGTGCGATGTGACGGCAGCGATAGCCGTGTTTTTCCAGCCCTGCGATCAATGTGGATTTTCCCGATCCGCAGGGACCGACGACGCCGATAAGGAGTCGTTGGTCGGGGTCATTCATTTTCGTGCAAGAGGCGACCCAACTCCTCCGTGCCGCCCAGCACGGCAATGGTGTCGCCTGCGTGAATGACGCTGCTGTCGGTCGGGTGCATTTCGGAGTGATGATCGCGGCGGATGAGCACGATGTTGAGGTGATAGTTGTCTTCGACGTAGCCGATGGTTTTTTCCGCGAAAGGCGCGTGATCCGAGACGACCAGCCGCGCAAGGCTGAGCAACTGCCCTTCGATGGAGATGGGGTTGGTCACATCCACGCCCGCAGCGGCGGCAGCGAAAACGGGGGCAGCCATTTCGGTGGCGCTCAGGGCGATGAACCCGAACTGGTCCTGGAGCGCATGGGCGAAGTCGTCATCGAAGATTCTGACCACCACGTTGATCTTTGGGTTGATGCTGCGCGCCTTGAGCGCGATCTGCAAATTCATGGCGTCGTTCTGGCTGGCGAGGATGATGGTGCGCGCGTCCTTAACGTTTGCTCCCTCCAGCGCGATGGGGCGGGTGGCGTCGTCCTGAATGACGGGGATGCCGAGGTTGCGCGCCACGCTGATGGTGTCGGTGTCGGCGCTGTATTCCAGCACCACAAATTGTTCGCCCATCTCATGCAGTTTGAGCGCGATGCGATAGCCGAGATGTCCCAGCCCGACGAGGATGATGTGTTTATTAAATGTGGAGGCTACTGCCATTTCCCATTCCTTGCTGCGAGCGCGGCGGTTGAAAAGCAGACTGCCGAAGTCTGCTAGACCCTGCGCAAGCACGACGATGCCGACAACGGGCATCAAAAAGTGAAACATCTGCAAAATGATGTGGTTTGGAAAGTCACGGTTTGGCGGCTGTAAAAACGTGAGGGTCAGGACGGTGTAAATGGATTCAACCAGACTGTTGACTGGTTCACCAAATAATTCGGAGAAGAAGTGATATAGAGTGCCGCCGCCGACGACTGCCACGGCAAACCATAGCACGGGGATGCGGAATTCTCCCAGCAGGATGGTGGTGTCGCGGACGGAGGCTTTGAAATGTCTCCAGCGATGCAGGGCTGAGTCTGGGTGATGTTTGCGTGTGTTAGCCATTGATGGGGAGCCTGACGTTCATCCGCCTGACATCGTCGCCTGTTCGCGCCGAGACCTTCAACACCAGCACGCTGATGTCGTCTGCGGGGCGGTTGTCGTCGAGGCTGATGGCGTGGGCGAGGAGCGAATCTGCCAGTTGCTGCGGAGTTGGCTCCTGGTCTTCAATAATCGAGCGGATGGTCTCGCCGACATTCATGGGCTGTCCGTGCCGTTCGCCCGCATGGCTGATGCCGTCGGTGAAGATGACGATGGTCAGCCCGGTTTCGAGTCCGAGTTCGGTGATGATGGGGCGGACGTTGCGCGACGTGCCGAGCGAAATGCTGTCTTCATTGTGCGAGTCTATTTCTTCGCCGCGGCAGATAAATACAGGCACAGGGTTGTTGCGCGTAAGCACAATGGTCTTGCTATGCAAGTCCACCGAGGCGATGTTGAGCGTGCAGGTGACCTTGCCGGACTTGTCGGCAAACAGGGCATCGGATGCCGCCCGCGCCGCCGCGCCGTCGCGGACGCCTTCGGCGATCAGCCCGATGACCTTGCGGACGACCATCATCGAGACGGCTTTCGCGCCGCGCCCGCTGGTTTGACCATCCGCCAGCACGACGGAGAGTCCGCCGGTGGGGCGTTCCACCACTTCGAGCGTGTCCCCGCTTTCGGAAACCGCATATTTGTTGACCTTTGCGACCGCGATCTGAATTTCCATGTCCGCGATTTTACTATGTCTTTGGAAATTTTAATACTCTGGCCAGGGGACAATCTCAGCCGGCCCGGCAAACCCGTGCTTTTCCTGAAAGAAGACCCGCCCATGCGAGGGGATGCTGCAACCGGGTTCGTCCACGAACGTCACTTCGGGATAGTTCGACGCGAGCGGGTCGAAGACCGTCTTTCCGCCTTCACAGCGCCAGACTTCGATGATGTAGATGAACATGTTTTCGTCTTCTTCGTCGCCGGAGCGCAGCGTCATCTCCGACCATTCGACCGTGACCTCGTTCCTGTTATTCGGGTCGCGGACTGCCTTCACAGCCGTCGGCGGCGAATAATACGGCGAAACGGGGAGTTTGTATTCGCCGGGGTATGCCACTCTCAAAGCCTGCGGGTCGCCTTTGATCTCGACGAACTTGGCGTTGATCCAGCACAGGTTTTTTCCCTTCACCATCACCCAGTTATTTCCATCCGTCCGCCCGATGAGTTGGATGTTCGCGCCTTTCTTCAAGCCGTACAGGTAAAGGTATTCGGCTCCCGGTCCGTAGCGACAACTGAGCAAGTCCGCAGTGACGGTGGCGTCAAGGCTTTCCACAACGGGAACGGGAGTGCTGGTCGGCGTAGCTGTTGGCGGGACGGGCGTGAAGGTTTCCGTAGGCGGCACGAGGGTGGGAGTCGGCGTATCGGTCGGAACAGCCGTAGCTGATGCCGCGATGACAGGCGTTTCCGACGGGACAGCGGGTGCGTTGGTCGGGAGGTTGCAAGAGGTCAACAGGAAGGCGAGAACAAGGAAAGTATCGATAAAGCGTTTCATAGGTTCTTTTTCCATTCCATGAATTTGATTTCTTCGAGGTCGCCGGATGGGAGCAGGGTCAGCTTGTCCTTGCGTCCATCCCGCCGATAGATTTTATAAACTGCGTCTCGGGGGTCGGTCACCTTTGCAACCAGGTTCACCTTTTTGTTGACCACCTTGAGCAGGTCCAGCCGCCTGACGAAGACGAACGCAGCTTCCCGCTCGAAGGCGATCAAGTCCGCCTTGCCGAACAGCCAGCCCGTATCCTTTGGGCGGACGCCGTGGATTTCCACCCAGGTGTAATCGAATTGAATCCCGCTGTCGCTTCTGTCCACCCGTTTTGCGCTCTTCACTTCGACCTTGAAAGTTTCCCCGCCTTTGGCGATTTGAAAATCCCAATGCTCGTCGATGTTCTGGTCCCGCGAAGATGGCGAGACCTGCCAGCCTGCCTTCCGCGCAAGGTCGGCGAATAACTCTTCGGCTTTTTCGCCCAGTTCGAGGGAATCCTTTTTGTCGAAGCGGTTACGACTGTTTGACATGACTTATCCCCAGGATGCGCTTGCGCGCCAGCTCACAGTAATTTTTATCCACGTCAATCCCGACTCCGCGCCGCTGGTTGGTGACTGCTGCGAGGAGCGTGGTTCCACTCCCGCAGAACGGGTCGAGGACGAGGTCGTCCACGTAGCTGAAAAGCTTGACGCATCGTCGCGGCAGTTCGATGGGAAACGGCGCGGGATGACCGATCCGCTTTTTGCTCTCGCCGTTGAACGTCCACAAGCCGTTTGTCCAATCCATGAACTCGTCGCGCTCCACGTCCGAGACTTTGCTGCCGCTGGTCTTCTTCCACTTCTCCTTGTAAAGCACCACGATCAACTCGACGGGCGCAATCACGTACGGCGCGGATGCGCTCTTCCATGAACCCCATGCCGTACGGCGGGAAATGTTCCCTTCGTTCCAGACAATCGTCGAGTGATAATGAAAGCCGATTTGCTTGGCAATCGTCGTCAGGTCTGCGCCGACGCTTTGCTGTCCGCCCTTGTTCTTGTCGAGCGGAATGTTCAGGCAGAAACGTCCGTCGTCCTTCAACCAGTCGAAACAGCGGGTCATCCACTTCTGGCTGAATTCCAAATAATCCGCGTAGGACACGTCGTCCTTGTGCGAGTTGTATTGGATGTCCACGTTGTAGGGCGGCGACGTGACCACCAAGTCAACACTGTTGTCTGCCACATGCCGGGTGGTCAGCACGTCGTCATGGATGAGCGTGAATTGTTCGTTTTGAAAGTGAATACCCTTTGAGTCCATGCGCGGATTATAGCCCATGTTCCTCGTCGGAAACTCATACAACCCTCACGAACGAAATGGGATTTTTCGTTATAATCCCCGACTATGAAAATGTCCCGTGGAAATTTGTGGAAGCAAATCCTTGCCGCGCTCATCGGCGGGGTGGTTCTCTTTGCAGGAATCGCCATCGTCTGGACGGTTGGCTACCAGCTTGCTTTTGCCGGGCGAATCTTTCCCGGCGTCTCCGTGGCGGGTGTGAACGTATCCGGGCTTTCGCCAAACGACGCCGCGCTCAAACTGAGCCAGACCCTCTCCTTCCCGATCACCGGTAAAATATTGTTCCGCGCCGGGGACCAGGTCTGGGTGGCGTCGCCGGTCGAGTTGGGCATGGTGTTCGACCCGTCTGCCAGCGCGATTGCCGCCTACGAGCATGGACGCTCCGGCGGCATCTTCACCGCGCTTGCGAGGCAGCTTGGCGCGATTGGTCTCGGCGCAGACGTTTCGCCCGTTTTGATTTTCGACCAGCGGGTGGCTTACACCTACCTGCAAAACATCGCCGCCCAAATCGATCAGCCGGTGGTGGAGGCAAGCCTGCGCATCGACGGGACCAATGTGGTGGCGCAGCCCGGTCAGGTGGGACGTCTGCTCAACCTCGATGCGACCCTCGTTTATCTCGGCGCGCAGTTGCAATCCTTCCGCGATGGCGAGGTTCCGCTTGTTGTTCAGGAAGCCACCCCGAAACTGTTGGACGTTTCCTCGCAGGCGGATGCCGCACGGCGCATCCTCAGCCAGCCGTTGACCATTTCCGTGCCAGGTTATCAGGAAGGCGACCCCGGTCCATGGACGTACGACATCCCCGTGATTGCAAACATGCTCACGGTCAACATGGTGGATAACAATGGCAGCGCGGAAATGCAGGTGGGGCTTGACCTGACCGCCTTGCGCCTGTCCCTGACCGAACTCAAGGTCTATGTTGACCGCCAGCCGTCGAGCGCGCGTTTTATCTTCAACGATGAAACGGGTCAGATCGAGCCTATTTCAGCTTCACGCACCGGGCGGGTGATGGATGTGGAAGCCAGCATCGCCGCCATCAATGACGCGCTTTTGCGCGGCGAGCACAACGTCGCCCTCGTGGTCGGGGAGCAGCAGCCGTCGGTGGCGGATACAGCCACAGGCGCGGATTTGGGAATCACCCAATTGCTCACGTCATATACCACCTATTTTTACGGTTCGAGCACCGAGCGCATCCAGAACATCGTCGCGGCATCGGAGCAATTTCACGGTGTGCTGGTTGCTCCCGGCGAAACCTTCTCGATGGGTAACACGCTTGGCGATGTCAGCCTCGAGAATGGCTTTGCCGAAGCCCTCATCATCTACGGCGGGCGGACCATCAAAGGCGTCGGCGGCGGCGTTTGTCAGGTGAGCACCACCCTTTTCAGGACGGTGTTCTTCGCAGGTTTCCCCATCGTCGAGCGGGTCCCCCATGCCTATCGCGTTTCCTACTACGAGAAAACCATCAGCGGGTCTGTCGATCCCAACCTCGCCGGGCTGGATGCGACAGTTTACTTCCCGCTCGTGGATTTCAAATTCGCCAACGACACACCCTACTGGATGCTGATGGAAACCTACGTCGACGTGGGGGCGCGTACCCTCACTTGGAAGATTTATTCCACGCCCGATGGGCGCAGTGTGACCTGGGAGACGACGGGACCGTCCAACGTGGTGCCAGCCCCCAGCCCGGTCTTTGAAGAAAACCCGGAGTTGAAAGCCGAACAAATCAAGCAGATCGACTACCCAGCCAACGGCGCCGATGTGACCGTGACCCGGACCGTCTGGCGGGGAGGAGCCATCTATTTCTCCGACCAAATCCCAACTCACTACCAGCCTTGGGCGGCGATCTGCGAGTACGGTCCAGGCACCGAAGACCCAATCAAGGAAGCCAAACGAAAGGATTTGTGCCTGCCGCCGAATACCTAAATTTGGAGTCCATCCCAACGTCAAATGGTACAATCCTTCAAAAACAGGAGACTACATGGTTAAACCAGAATTGCTCGAAATCTTGCGCTGCCCCAATTGTGTGCGCGAAAAGGGCGGCATGCTTGTCCTGCATAAAGACGCCTGGCTCATCTGCCAGGACTGCGGACGCAAATACCCGATTGTCGATGACATTCCCGTGATGCTGATCGACGAGGGCGACAAGTGGGTCAACACCAGTCAGGATGCGCTTCCCGTTCCGCCGCCCGCCAAATAGGTGATATGCAGCGCCTGTTGGATGAGCTAACCAGCGGCGACGACGCCCGCGCAGAGGATTCCATCCCCGCCATTGTTGAATTGGGGACGGCTGTGATTCCGGCCCTTGTGGAGTTGACTCACGCCGCTGATGTGGATTCCCGCTGGTGGGCGGTGCGCGCCCTTGCAGCTTCCCCCCACGCCCAGGCTGGTGACTTGATCCCCCTCCTCGGCGACCCCTCTCCCGAAGTGAGAGCCGCCGCCGCGCTTGCCTTGTGCAGCCATCCCCATGAGAGCGCGGTGGAGGCGTTGGTCCAATCTCTTGCGGATGAGGATTCCCTCACGGCGGGGCTGGCGGCAAATGCGCTCGTGCTGATCGGGAGTCCAGCCGTGTCTGATTTGCTGGAAGTCATGGACAAGTCGCCGACAGCTGTCCGCATTCCCGCCTTGCGCGCGCTGTCTGAAATCCGCGACCATCGCGCCATTCCCGTGATGATGAAATGCCTGGGCGACGACTCCGCGATTTTGCAATACTGGGCGAAGGAAGGTTTGGACCGACTTGGGCTAAATATGGTATATGTTAAGCCCTGAGGTGATATAAAGAATGAGTAAATTCGAGTTTTTGAAGAAAATAAAAATTAGCGGCTCGTTGATTGGGTGGATTATTTTTTGGGGCGTGACCGTGGCTTTGGGGATCACGGCTTTCTTTTACGCGCGCGATTTCACTGAATGTTGGAAAATGACCCAGCTGCCGGGAGTTTCTCCCGCCAATTGCGGCGCTTCGGAAGCTCCCGCACAGTTCAATCCCGAAGGCACGCCGATGCCCACGGCGGAGGCTGTGGTGCCTGCCCCGCCGGTAACCGCTCCACGGGTTGACCTGCCTCCCGCCTGGGACGGTGCCAGTCGTATCAACATCCTCTTCATCGGGCTGGATTATCGTGACTGGCAGGCAAACGAAGGTCCGCCGCGCTCCGACACGATGATCCTTTTCACCGTCGACCCGGTGTCAAAGACAGCGGGCATGTTGTCCATCCCGCGTGACTTGTGGGTGAACATTCCCGGCTATGGGTATAGCCGTATCAACACCGCCTATTCCACCGGGGCCGGCAATAAAGTGCCCGGTGGCGGCGCGGGTCTTGCCATGAAGACAGTGGAGCAGCTCCTGGGTGTGCCAGTCCACTACTACGTTCAGATCGACTTCCAGACGTTTGTGGACTTGATCAACATGCTCGGCTGTATTACCGTCACCCCCGAGGAGACTTTGATTCTTGATCCCGTAGGCAGCGGACCCGACAAGGTTAAAATCACGGCTGGTGGCGAACGCGAGTTGTGCGGTTGGAAGGTTTTATCCTACGCCCGCACGCGCAAGACGCAGGGCGGCGATACCGACCGTTCGAAACGCCAACAGCAGGTGATCTTTGCCCTCCAGGAGAAAATATTCGACCCTGAAAATTTCCCGTCCCTGGTGTCGAAGGCGCCGGATATGTACTACCAGTTGGAAAACGGCATCTTCACCAACATGCCGTTCGAGGACGCGGTAAAGCTGGCAATGCTTGGCAGGGATATTCCCCGGGAAAGTATACGGACCGGTGTCATCGATACCAGCATGGCGACATTTGAACATACTGTGCTTGGCGGGCAGGATGCCAGCGTGATGAAACCGATGGCGGACAAGATTCGCGTCCTGCGCGATGAGATATTCACCACCACTGGACCGCTCAGCCCGGTTGCATTTCCAATTGGCTCTACGGATGGGAACCTCCTCGTGCAGGCGATGCGCGACGAGCAAGCCCGCGTGCGCATCGCAGACGGAACCTTTACCCTGGGTCTGGATCAACGTGCGGGGCAGTTCTTCCAATCCCAGGGCATGAACGTCACCGAGGTTGGTGCGGCGGATAACGTGTACAACTCGACCGTTGTGGTCGTGTACGGTCCCAAAGTGTACACGTTGAAATACTTGCAGCTTGTGTTTAAGCTTTCCCACACGCAGGTCAGGTTCAATCCCGACCCCAACTCGACAGTGGACATCGAAATCCGTCTCGGCTCCGATTGGGCGGCGGCGATCCCGTAAATAATCAAAAGCGCGGAAATAAAAAGAGGCTTGCGATTTACCGCAAGCCTCTTTTTATTTTGAATGAAATTTATCCCCAGCCTTGATTGCGAATAAAATCGCTGATCACGGGGATCTTCACATCTTGACCTTGGTACGCCTGGTAAGCCCACCAAAGCATGACAAGGAAGAGCACCGCGCCAAAGCCGCAGGTCACGGTTGAGAGAATGGACAACACAACGGATGCGACAATGGATTGCACAGCGTTGAACTTGACATAAGGACGACTCTTTTTATCCTCCATAAACAGCACAACGATGGCAATGATGGGAATGAGATAACTAAGCATTGCCCACAGTTTGTCGTCACTGGTGATATCGGGTGACACAGGCGCTTGAGACATGATTTTTTCCTCCGAATAAATAAGTTGGTTTTGGATTTATTGTATTTTACAGCCAATCCCATCATCACGCAACAGCACATTTCACCCATGAGTACTGTATGTGCTAAAATGAACGCATGTCCATTCGAGTTGTGTTCATGGGGTCGCCCGATTTTGCATTGCCCAGCCTTTCCGCGCTGGCGAAGGTTTATGATGTCGTCGGCGTGGTCACCCAGCCCGACCGCGCTTCGGGGCGCGGGCGCGAGTTGAAGGCTCCGCCGGTGAAAACTCTTGCGTTGGAATTGAATATCCCTGTGATGCAGCCCGAAAAATTGCGCGCGCCCGAGGCAATGAATCAACTTCGGAAGTGGAGCCCAGACCTGATCGTGGTTGCGGCGTTTGGGCAGATACTCAAGCGCGATGTTTTGGATCTGCCGCGTTATGGCTGTATCAACGTCCATGCTTCGCTGTTGCCGCGCTGGCGCGGCGCGGCGCCGATTAACGCCGCAATTTTGGCTGGCGACGAAGAGACAGGCGTGACGATCATGAAGATGGATGTGGGACTCGATACGGGACCCATGCTGGCGGCGAAGTCCATCCGCATTGGGCGGGACGATACGGCTGGTTCTGTTTTCCAAGCCTTGTCCAAGCTGGGAGCGGACCTGCTCCTCAAAACGTTGCCCGAATATCTGGCGGGGGACCTCAAGCCTGTGCCACAGCCCGAAGAAGGCGCGACCTATGCGCCGATGTTGAAAAAAGAGGATGGCTTGCTGGATTTCAGCCATCCCGCTGTGAAGTTGGAGCGTCGCGTGCGGGCGATGAATCCCTGGCCCGGGGCGTGGTTCGAGTGGGACGGGAATCCGCTCAAAGTGTTGCGCGCATCAATCGTCAGTGGGGATAAAGCCCTGGCAAGCGGAGTCCGCTTTACGGTCGAAGGGAAACCGGCAATCCAATCCGCAGATGGCGCGTTGGTTTTGGAGGAAGTCCAGCCTGCGGGCAGGAAGGTCATGCCGGGCAAGTCCTTTTTGGCTGGCGCGCGGGACTGGTCGTCATAGCAAATTCAATCCGCAAGGGTTGTGTTTTTAAATTCATATCATTGGAGAAAACATGTTCAATTCAAAGGTGTTCCTCGCCGAGTTCGTCGGCACGTTTGCGCTGGTGTTTATCGGCATTAGCGCGGGTCTCGGCATTAATCAGGATTTGGTCGGCCTTGCCCTTGTGTATGGGTTGACGGTGGCGGTTTTTGTCTATGCCTACGGACACATCTCCGGGGCGCATATCAACCCTGCCGTGACCTTTGGGCTGGCGCTGAACGGAACCATAAAGTGGGCGCAGGCGGTGGTTTACTGGGTTGCCCAGTTTGCGGGTGCGATCCTGGGGGTGTTTTTCCTGAAAACAATTTTGGAGTCGCTGGGCGGCGATATCAACAGCGTGGTGATGGTTGGCGCGTTGACCGATTCCCAGCCCATTTTTGCGATGGTTGTCGAAGCCGTGTTAGCCTTCCTTCTTGTCAACACGGTTTTGCATACATTGGCAGACGGGAAGAGCAGCGGAGTTCTGGCGGGCGGAGCCATTGGCGCGACGATGGTTGTTGTGGCGGTGGTGGGGATTTTGTTTACGGGCGACATTGCGAATCCTGCGCGTACGCTTGCCTCCGCCATCTTTGCCGGTCCGAGCCTCACGAATGTTTACACCTACGTGATCTACCTTTTTGGTCCGCTGCTTGGGTCCACGCTGGCGGTGATCGTTTTCAATTTCCTGAACGACACCGAAAAGGACAATGTTGAAGAAGAGGGCGAGGATGTTGAAGAGGAAGAGGACGTAGAGCCTGAGAAATAATCCCGGGCTTGTGTTGGTCGGGATGGTAAAATACTTCCCCTATGAACTGTTCTGTGGTCATTCCTGTCTATCGTAGCGAGCAGACTCTCGATTTTCTCATTGAACGTTTGGCGGCAGTCCTGCCGAATGTGGCGGACGAGTACGAAGTGGTTTTGGTCAACGATGGCAGCCCCGACAATAGTTGGGGCGCCATCGAAAGACTGTCCAGACAGACCCCCTGGGTGCGCGGCATCAACCTCATGCGGAATTATGGTCAGCACAACGCCACGTTGTGCGGGATTCGCGCGGCGCGGTACGAAGTCATCTTCGTCATGGACGACGACCTGCAAAATCCGCCCGAGGAAATGCCGAAGCTTCTCGCAAAATTGAACGAAGGCTACGACGTGGTCTACGGCGTGGCGCGCAAACGTCAGCAGGCGTGGTACAAGAGTTTGGTATCGGCATTCCTGAAACGAGCCATCGCCTACATCATGGGGCAGCAAGCTGTGCGCGACATCGGCGCCTTCAAAGCCTTCCGCGCCGACCTGCGGAAATCCTTTGACTCTTTCAACGGTCCCGATGTGCTGGTGGATGTGCTGCTCTCGTGGGGGACGAACCGCTTCGCTTCGGTGACGGTTGATGAAGCTCCGCGCACGGTTGGGAAATCCAACTACAACCTCGTCAAGTTGATCAAGGTCTTTCTGCTGGTCTTGACCAGTTACACCACCGTCCCGTTGAGGTTTGCCAGCATTCTTGGCTTTCTGTTCACCCTGTTTGGCTTCTTTGTTTTGCTGTACGTTCTGGTTACCTACTTCTCGGCGGGATCGGTGGAAGGCTTTCCGTTTCTTTCGTCCATCATCGCCATCTTCAGCGGCGCACAGTTATTTGCATTGGGCATCATCGGCGAATACCTGGCGCGGTTGTTTGATCGCTCCAGCGGACGGAAAACCTACACCGTCAGCGCGACGACCGACGGGGAATCTCGATGAAGGTTGGCATCATTCAATCCAATTTTTTGCCGTGGCGCGGATACTTTGACTTCATCCGCGAAGTGGATTTGTTCATCATCCACGACGATTTGCAATACACAAAGGGCGACTGGCGTAATCGAAACAGGATCAAGACCCCGCGCGGCTTGGAGTGGATGACGGTTCCCGTCAATTACAAGACGACCAGCCAGTTGATCGAGGAGACGACGATTGACCATTCCACCCGTTGGGCGCAGAAGATACTGAACCGCATTCGGGAAGTCTACCGTCAGGCGCCGCACTTCGAGCCGTACTACACCCAACTTGGCGGACTTCTGCTCGAACCCGCCGACACCATCTCGGAGTTGAATCTGCGCCTCATCCATTGGGTTTGCAGACATTTGAAGATCGACACACCCATCCGATTTTCGCGCGAGTTCCATCCGCAGGGGACCAAAACCGAGCGTCTGGTTGGAATCCTCAAGCAGGTGAACGCCACCGTTTATTTGTCGGGTCCCGCCGCGCAGGCTTATCTCGTCCCTGAGTTGCTGGAAGGCGAAGGCATCCGACTGGAATACAAAAAATATAACTATCCCGAATACCCACAGCTTTTCCCTCCCTTTGAACCCTATGTCAGCGTGATTGACCTGCTGTTCATGACGGGGGAAGACGCGCGGTTGTATTTGGAATTCCCACAGGAGTTGCAAGTATGAGCATTGACGAAACCCAGAAAAAATTGAACGACTATTTCACCGAGAAATTGGAGACCTTCGGCGCGACCGCCAAGGGCGTGGACTACAACGGCGAGCAGGCGCAGCAAATCCGTTTTGCAGAATTGGTGAAGGTCATCAACCCCGTCAGCAAATTCTCGGTCATTGATTACGGCAGTGGCTACGGCGCGATGTTCGAGTTTCTCAACCAGCGCGGTTGGGATTTCGAATATTACGGCGTGGATTTGATCGAGAAGATGGTCATTGCGGGACGCGAAAAATACAAGGCATTTCCAAATACTCATTTCACGACTGACGAAAAAGAATTGCCAATTGCCGATTACCTCGTGGCAGCTGGCATTTTCAACATCAAACTCGAAGCGCCGTACGACGAGTGGCAAAACTTCGTCTGCGAGACCTTGCCTCGCATGAACGCGCTTTGCTCGAGGGGCTTTTCGTTCAACATGCTCACCAAATACTCTGATGCCGACCGCATGGCGCAGCGCCCCGATCTGTTTTACGGTGACCCGCTCTTCTTCTTTGATTTCTGCAAACGCAACTTCTCGCGCAACGTGGCTTTGCTCCACGATTACGGCTTGTACGATTTCACCATCCTCGTCCGCAAGGACATATAAAAGTATGAGACCTGACAGGTTTCAGAAAACCCGTCAGGTCTTTTTTGAAGTGTGCTATGAAATTTATTCAGGCTCCGCGCGCTTCGGCGATTTTGTATAACCTCCTCGTTGGTCGCGCGGATTCCCATCCCTGGTTGCTGCCAGCCAACATCTGTCCCATCGTCCCGATCACTTTTTTGAAGGCGCGGATTCCCTTTGAATTTGTGGATATTTCTCCGACCACCCTTCACATGGATTTTAAACAGGCAGGGGAACGAATCAGGCGCGGCAAATTTGGCGGACTGTTGTATGCCCACACCTACGGGGAATCCTCCACGCCGCTGGAGTTTTTCTCCGCGATCAAAAACCTCGACCCCGATTTGCTGATTCTGGACGACCGCTGTCTCTGCATCCCCGACCTTGAGCCGATCCATGCTGGCGCGGATGTGATTTTGTACAGCACGGGCTATGCCAAGATCGCGGAACTCGGCTTGGGCGGGTACGCCTTTCTGCGCGATGACCTCGAATATCGTTCTGTCAGCTTGCCGTTCAATCCAGCCCATCACGATGAGATGGAAAAGAGTTACAAACGGGCCATCCAAAAGCGCGAAAGGTTTGTGTATCACGATAGCGACTGGCTGCAAATTGACCCGCCTTTTCCCGCATGGTATGATTATTCCCAGCAAATCGAAACGAGAAAAAAGGCTTCGCTGATTCAGCGTCAATCGCTGAATCAGATTTATGAATCCAGGCTGCCGAAGGAAATACAACTACCTTCGAGTTATCAAACCTGGCGGTTTAATGTCCGTGTAAAAAACAAACCGCAAATCCTGGGCGCAATCTTCGACGCGGGTCTCTTTGCCAGTTCGCACTATGCTTCGCTGGTGGGCATCATGGCGGACGGCTCCGCTCCACACGCCGAAGCGCTTGCGGACGAGGTCGTCAATTTGTTCAACGACGAGCATTTCGACGAGGGGAAGGCGAGGCAGACCTGCGATGTTATTTTGAGGAATCTATGATCAAAGTTGATTTCAATAAACCCGTCACCGTTGGCAACGAATTCGAGTACATGCGACAAGCCATCGAGAACGTGAAAATTTCAGGCGACGGCGTCTTCACGAAAAAATGCCACACTTTTCTTGAAACCGAGCTTGGTGTGACAAAAGCCCTGCTGACCACGTCCTGCACGCACGCGCTGGAGATGTCCGCCATCCTGTTGGGAATCCAACCCGGTGACGAGGTCATCATCCCCGATTTCACCTTCGTCTCGACGGTCAACGCCTTTGTCCTGCGCGGGGCTAAACCCGTTTTTGTGGATGTCCATCCCGATACGCTGAATCTCGACGAGACCAAGCTCGAAGCCGCGATCACGCCGCGCACGAAGGCGATTGTCCCCGTGCATTATGCGGGTGTGGGCTGTGAAATGGATGCCATCATGAGCATTGCCCGCCGCCATAACATCGCCGTCGTCGAAGATAACGCACATGGACTGTTTGGCAAATACAAGGGGAAGTTCCTCGGCACATTTGGCGCGATGGCGACCCAGTCCTTTCATGAGACCAAGAACTTTTCCTGCGGTGAGGGCGGCGCGTTGCTCATCAACGACCCAGCCCTGGCGGAACGCGCCGAGATCATCCGCGAGAAGGGGACAAACCGCTCGCGTTTCTTCCGCGGACAGGTGGATAAATACACCTGGGTGGACATCGGTTCGTCCTACCTTCCCTCCGATCTGCTGGCAGCATTCCTGTATGCCCAGTTCGAGCAGCGGGAGAAAATCCAAAGCCACCGCAAAAATGTCTGGGACATGTACCAGGCTGCCTTGAGGGATTGGGCGGGGAAACATGGCGTGCAGTTGCCCACCGTCCCCGCAGACCGCGAGCAGGCATATCACATGTTCTACATGCTTTTGCCCAATCTTGAGTTGCGACAGAAATTCATCATGTACCTGCGCGAGCGCGGAATCTACAGTGTGTTTCATTATTTACCACTTCACCTTTCAGATATGGGACAAGGCTTTGGCTATCGCGAAGGAGACTGTCCCGTAACCGAACGCGTCAGCGACCAGCTGGTCCGCCTGCCGTTTCACAACGAATTGACCAGCAGCGACCAGGAGCAGGTCATCGATGCCATTATGGAGTTCCAATTTTAATGAACTCTTCGCCGACTACCACGTCCCGCCGCGAATCGTTTCTCGCAATCCTGCTGGTTGTTTTTACGACCCTGATCACTTACGGCACACAAATCCAGCAGTTGGGTTTTTACCGCGACGATTGGTATTTGCTCTGGGGCGCCCAGTCGAAAGGGGTGGAGGGCATCCTCAGCATGTTTCAGGGGGATCGTCCCTTTGTCGGCTGGCTGTACGTGTTCGACTTCTCGGTCATGGGCTTGTCGCCGCTGAACTGGCACGTGTATGTCCTGTGCATCAAACTGGCGTCCGCGCTGGCTTTTCTGTGGCTGGTCCGCAGTGTGTGGTCCCAGCGCAAAATCGAGACTCTGTTCATCACGCTTTTATTCGTCGTTTACCCCGGCTTTTATCAACAACCCAACGCGTTGACCTACAAGCAGTTACTGCTCTCTTATACCGCTTCGTTGCTTTCCCTGGCGTTGACCGTCAATGCGGTGAAAGCGGAGAAAATAACCGCCAAGTCGCTTCTCACCATTCTTGCGGTTGCCCTGGGCGTGTTTTATATCCTCATTTATGAAGCGTTGGTTGGGATGGAAGTTGTGCGCCTCCTGCTGCTTTGGATGGTCTTTAGTCAGCAAGGCAAAAACTGGAAGGAGAACATTCGGCTGTCTTTGACGAATGCCATTCCTTACCTACTTTTTGCTGCGTCGTTTGTGTACTGGCGGATTTTCCTGTTCGAGAGCACGCGCAAGGCGACCAGCGTTGAAGGTCTGGTCGGCAACTTCACCTCCCTGCATGGATTAATTGGCTTGTTGATCGAGACTGCCAAGGATTTGGTCGAGACCTCAATCCTTGCGTGGGCGGTCCCTTTCTATCAATTTTCCAACGAGGTCGATTACAGGGACTTTGGCGTCTCGCTTGCGTTGGGCTTTCTGGTTGTGCTGGCTGGCGCGGGTTATTATTTCCTTGCGCGAAGGCAGGACGAAACCGAAGCGGAATCCTCCCGCGATTTCCTCATCCTGGGCGCGGTCATTGTTTTTGTCACCACTTTACCGATCATCGCGGCTGGACGCAACGTCCACTTCAGCGGATGGGACCGTTACACCTATCAGTCGGTTTTTGGCGTGGCTTTGTTCATGGGCGGAGTTGTTTTTTATTTGATCAAAAGCAGGGCGCGCTGGATTCTTCTGGCTGCCTTGCTGGTCTCCGGCGTCTCCACGCAGTTTGCCAGCGCCAGTTATTTCCGCGACTTTTGGAAGATCGAGCGGGAGGCATGGTGGCAGCTTTCCTGGCGTGCTCCGCAAATTGCAGATGGCACCACGGTTGTGACCGCCATGCCCAGCGGATATGGACTTGCCGAGGAATACGAGGTGTGGGGACCCGTCAATTTGATCTATCAGCCCGGCGGTCCGCTGCGGCTGCCCGGACAAATTGCGTTCGACCAGATTTGGGTTGACCTCCTGCTCCGCACCCAGGAAAAACGTCTCGTGCGCGATACGTTCACCATCCCGCGTGATTACGGCAGGGTCATCATTGTATCCCAGCCTTCGCCCAACGCCTGTCTGCATGTGCTGGACGGCAGGCGCTTCGATCAAGCCATCACGGAAGCCCGCACGGATGTCAGGCTTATCGCGCAGTATTCAGACGTCAGCTTGATCGAGGCTTCGGGTCAGCAATCCATCCCACCCGTCGAAGTCTTCGGCTCCGAGCCGTCGCATGGCTGGTGTTATTTCTATCAAAAAATGGATTTGGCTCGCCAAACGGAAGATTGGAATCAGGTGGTCGAGTTGGGCGACCAGGCTTGGGATTTGGACCTGCGTCCCGCCGAGGTTTCGGAGTGGTTTCCCCTGTTGGAGGCGTACGTCAACCTTGGGGACATCGAAAACGCCAAAGCCGTTGCCCGATTGATTCGCGACGATAAAAACTCGTTTACCAAATTATGCACGCAGTACGAGTCCACGAAAAAACAGCCAGCCGAATATGACCGCATCCCGGTTTACGAGGCTCTTTGTTGGAAATAACCGCGCCCGGGAGCGCATGGTAAAATCCTGTCGATGAATTCCAATCAAATGACTGTCGACCTTGTTATTCCCATTTTCAACGAGGAGGGGGTTGTTGAACATACCCACAGGCGGATTTGCAGCGTGGTGGACGCGCTTGCCCACGATTTCCATTTCATTTATGTGGATGACGGCTCCCGCGACGGGACGGTTGATACCCTCCGCAAGTTGGCGGATGCCGACCCGCGAGTGACTCTCCTGCGGCTGAGTCGCAACTTCGGGCATCAGGCGGCGCTGACGGCTGGCATGGACGCATCCACTGCCGGGGTGGTGGTCACGCTCGATGGGGACGGTCAGCATCCGCCGGAGATGATTCCCCAGATGCTTGGCTTGATCGCCCAGGGCTACGACATCGTCCAGACCCAGCGCATGGACGAGGCACAGCCCGCATCCTTCAAAAAGTGGACATCGGGCTTGTTCTATCGGCTGATCAACGTGGTCAGTGGCACGCAGGTTTTGCCCGGCGCGGCGGACTTCCGCGCGATGACGCGCCCGGCGGTGGACGCGCTAAAGTCCATGCCGGAATATCACCGGTTCCTGCGCGGCATGGTCTCGTGGATCGGTTTCTCGTCGGTGATTTTGCCCTACCAGCCCGAGGAGCGAATCAGCGGCGTCTCTAAATATTCCCTAAGCAAAATGACCCGCCTGGCGATGGACGCGATCTTTTCGTTTTCGCTGATGCCGCTTTACCTCGGCTTGAGTTTGGGCGGAGTGTTTTTCTGTCTTGCGGCAATCGAAGTGGCGTATGTGCTTTCCTTCTGGGTCACCGGGCGCACTTCCAACCTCGCCCCGGGCTGGAGTTCGTTGATGTTCATGATTCTGATCGTCGGTGGAATATTGATGGTCCTGCTTGGCTTTGTCGGCGTGTATGTCGGTTACATTTTCCAGGAAGTGAAGCGCAGACCCATATACCTGCTTCGAGGTGAAAAGAATGACGGATGAAATCCGCCCCCAGCCTTTTTACATTACCTTCCTGCGGCACGGAGAGTCGGTGGGCAACGCCGAGGCTCGCTGGCAGGGACAGTCCGACTTCCCGCTCACAGACGTGGGTCGCGCCCAGGCGCGCGCGCTGGCTGAACGCTGGCAGCGGGAAAACATGAAATTCGACTTTCTGATTTCCAGCCCGTTGATTCGCGCAAAGGAGACGGCGGAAATCATCGCCTCCGCGCTGGGCGTGTCCATTGAGTTTGACTCGCTCTGGCTGGAGCGTGACAACGGCGAATTCGCCGGGCTGACGGCACACGAGCTCCGCGAGAATTTTCAGCGTCCGCCTTTTTACACGCCCTACGACCCTGTCGGCGGAGACGGGGAGGGCGACTGGGAATTGTTCCTGCGCGCGGGTCAGGCTTTGCACGGTTTGCTCAAACGCGACCCCGCCCGCTATCTGGTCGTCTCGCACGGGGGGATGCTGAACCAGGTGATGCACGCGGTGATGGGGCTTGCGCCGCAGGCGAACAACGCCGGCACGCGTTTCAGCTTCGGGAATACCGCCTTTGCCAACCTGGTCTATCATCCGCACCAGCACCGCTGGGTTGTGGACAGGCTCAACGACCACGCGCATTGGGTGGATGCGGAGTAGGGGAAGACCAAAAAACTTAGCCGCGAACACTTGCGCCGTGCGCCAGTGCGGTGTTACGCTAATTCACGCGAATTCTTTTCCCAAATCCGCGAAAATTCGTGAAATTCGTGGCAGAGGTCTTGAGCCTTAACGCTCAATCCCGCCCAAAACGGGAGAACCATTTTTTGTTTCTCATTTTTCATTCGAGGCTATTTTGCAATCATCCATTTCAAGCGTAAAAAATCCTGAAAATTTGAAAATCCTTATCTTTGGCGCGGGCGCCATCGGGACGTATTTTGGCGGGTCGCTTGCCCTTGCCGGTCATCATGTTGTTTTTGTCGAACAGCCGAAGATGGTTGCCGAACTGCGCGAGCGCGGATTGCGGCTCGACCTGACGGTTGACGAAAGAAGGAAGACGCGCGAAGCGTTTGTCATCGAGCCGCGTTCCTTCATGATCGAGCCGTCGCTGGAGGAAGCCCTAAAGTTCGGTCCCTTCGACGTGGCGCTCTTCGCCTTGAAATCCTTCGACACCCAAGCCTTCCTCGAGAGGATGAAGCCCTTTGCGGACACGCGGAGCGTGCCGCCCATCCTGTGCCTCTCGAACGGTGTGGAAAACGAACAGGCGATTGCCCGCGCCCTCGGAGCGGACAACGTCATTTACGGAACCGTGACCACGGCGGTTGGACGGCGCGGCGCGGGAGACATCATCCTCGAAAAACTGCGCGGCGTGGGCGTTGCGGCGGGACATCCCCTCTCGGAAAAGCTTGCCGCCGCGCTGGACGCCGCCTACCTCAACTGCCACCTCTATCCCGACGCGCACAGCATGAAATGGTCGAAGATGCTGACCAACCTCGTCTCCAACCCAACCTCGGCGATTTTGAACATGTCTGCGGCGGAAGTCTTTGCAAACAGAAAATTATACAAACTCGAAATCGACATGTTGAAGGAATGTCTTGACGTGATGAAGGCGCAAAAGCTGGAAGCCGTGGATTTGCCGGGCACGCCCGTCAAACTGCTGGCTCTCGCCACAAAACTGCCGCTTTGGCTCTCCAAGCCGTTCCTCTCCCGCGCGGCTGGCAGCGGACGTGGCGGGAAGATGCCCTCCTTCCACATCGACCTGTATTCCGGGCGCGGCAAAAGCGAGGTGGAATATTTGCACGGTGCGGTCGTGCGCGAAGGGAAAAAGCGCAACATCCCCACGCCCGTCAACGAACTGCTCACGACCACACTTCTGGCTTTGACGAACGGCGAAATTCCGCTGGATGAGTATGCCGGTCAGCCGGAGAAACTATTGTCACAGGTCAAAAATCAAAAGTCGGTTTGACCTGTGACCTTTGACTTTTGACAGAGAACACAGCATGGTCATAAAAATCATCCAACCCAGCCAACTGGTCGAACTTCATCTCCCCGATGGGCGCGCGCTGTCGGGTCCGCGCGGGACGCAGGTGGGGGAATTCTTCAAACAGGTGAAGGATGATTTTTCTGCGCCAATCGTCGCCGCGATCATCAACAACGAGCTGCACGAGTTGACCTATCCCATCGACTTCGAAGCGACAGCCGAACCCGTCACCATGGATACCGCTGACGGCGCGCGCATCTACCGCCGTTCGCTTGTCTTTTTGCTCGAACTTGCATTTACCGACCTGTTCCCAAAATCCAAACTCACCATCGACCACTCCGTCTCGTCCGGTGGTTTCTATTGCCAGGTCACAGGACGCGGGGAGCTTTTCACTGGCGAGCTTGGCGAACTAAAAGACCACATGCAAAAACTGGTGGAGGAGGACTGGCTCTTCGAGCGGAAGCAGATTCCCATTCAGGATGCCATTGAATATTTCCGCAGGCTGGGTTACGATGACAAGGTTCGCCTGTTCTCCCATCGTCAAAAGACATACCTCACCGTTTACAGTCTCGGTCAATACATGGATTATCTGCACGGCTACATGGTTCCGTCCACGGGATATTTGCGCTGGTTCGACCTCAAACCCACCAAAGGCGGATTCACGCTCCAGTTCCCGCGCCGCCACGCGCCCACGCAACTCGAACCGATGGGCGATTACCCGAAGCTGTTGAACACCTTCCGTCAATACGGCGACTGGCTGAAACGTCTCGACATCGACAACGTTGGTGCGCTCAATGACGCCATCAAGTCGGGACGCGCCGATGAGATCGTGCTTGTGTCCGAGGCGCTTCACGAACAGCACATCGCCGACATCGCCCAGCAGATCGTCCAGAAAAACTCGCGCATCATTCTCATCGCGGGTCCGTCCTCTTCGGGCAAGACCACCTCGTCGCGCCGCCTTGCCATCCAACTGCTTGCGCGCGGCATCTCGCCCTTCCCGCTCGAACTCGACAATTATTTCGTCAACCGCGACAAGACCCCGATTGACGAAAGCGGCAAGCCAGACTTCGAGCGGCTCGAAACCCTCGACCTTGTCCGCATCGAAGAGGACATCGAAAAACTCCTCGCGGGAGAAAAGGTCCAGTTACCGCGATTTAACTTCAAGGCGGGGATGAGGGAGGTGGGCGACGTGATTCAGTTGAAGGACGGTCAGCCACTCATCCTCGAAGGGATTCACGGACTCAACCCGAAGCTGATTGCAGACCGTTGGGCTGGTTCCGCCTTTCGGGTTTACGTCTCCGCCCTGACCCAGCTCAACCTTGACCGCCACAACCGCGTCTCGACAACCGACACCCGCCTCATCCGCCGCATTGTGCGCGACGCCCGCGAGCGCGGATATTCCGCCACGCAAACTATCGGCGTCTGGGAATCCGTCCGGCGCGGCGAAAAGCGGCATATCTTCCCCTACCAGGAAAACGCCGACGTGATGTTCAACTCCGCGCTGGTGTATGAACTTGCCGCCCTCAAACCGCTGGCAGAACCGCTCCTGCGCCAGGTGCAGCACCGTTCCCCCGAATTCATCGAAGCCCGCCGCCTGCTTGCCTTCCTCGACTGGTTCCTGCCACTGGACGCCAGCCTGATCCCCGCCAATTCCATCGTGCGCGAATTCCTCGGCGGCTCCAGCCTGAAGGATTTCAAAATCTGGCGAGGATGACAAAGAAATGAGTAACGAGTGATGAGTAACTCGTTACTTGTTACTCGTTACTTTTTCCCATGCAACCATCCCTTTTCTCATCCCTTCACCTTACCGTCTCCCAAATCACCTTCCACATCCGCAAGCAGTTGGAGAACGACCCGACCTTGCAGGATGTCTGGGTGGAGGGAGAAATTTCCAACTTGTCGCGACCCGCTTCGGGACATATCTATTTCACGCTCAAAGACAAGAATGCCTCGTTGCGCTGTGTGATGTGGAAAACCGACGCCGCCCGCCTGCGACTCAACCTTCGCGATGGCATGGCTGTCGAGGCGCATGGGAAGATTGCCGTCTACGAGCCGCAGGGACAATATCAACTGGTTGCCAACATCATCCAGCCAAAGGGCGAAGGCGCGCTGTACCAGGAATTTCTGCGGCTGAAATCCATGCTCGAAGCCGAGGGGCTTTTCGACCCCGAGCGCAAGCGTCCCATCCCTGAACTGCCGCGCGTGATCGGCATTGTCACCTCTGCCACGGGAGCCGCGTTGCGCGATATGCTCAACACCCTCCGCCGGCGCCTGCCGCTTGCGAAAGTTATTCTTGCGCCGTCGCCTGTGCAGGGTGTGGAAGCTCCGCCCGCGCTGGTTAACGCGCTTTCCTCGCTCAACGAACAAAAACCCGATGTCATTTTGCTTGCGCGTGGCGGCGGCTCGATTGAAGACCTGTGGGCGTTCAACGACGAGCGGGTCGTGCGTGCTGTTGCGGGTTCAACCGTGCCAGTTATCTGTGGCGTGGGACACGAAACCGACTTCACCCTCTGCGACTTTGCCGCCGACCTCCGCGCCCCGACCCCGACCGCGGCGGCTGAACTTGCCGCCCAGGTCACTCTTGAGGATTTGCAAACTCAACTCGGATATTATTCCTCCCGCATCACGGACTCAATCTCAAGCCTGCTCGCTGACCATCGAGCTTTGGTTTCCTCCTTGGCTTCCCGCCTGAAATACGTCTCCCCCGAACGGCGCATCCAATCCGAATATCAGCGTCTCGACGAGCTTTCCCGCCGCGCATTTTCCGCGTTGAATCACCGCATCCAATTGCAATCCCGCCTCGTAGATGGAATGTCCAAACGCCTGTTGTCCCTCAATCCCGAAGCAGTGCTCGCGCGCGGATACGCCATCGTCACCCGCAAGGAGGATGACGTGGTGGTTTCCTCGGTGAAGCATGCGCGAGGCGGGATGAAAGTCCGCGTCAGCGATGGCGAGTTTGACGTGACGCGGGACGCGTAATATCCTCCATTTGGGTATGTGCAAAACCATCCCGATGTTCTAAAATAGGCGGCGCTCATCCTTTTGAATTGGAGTTCCCATGCCAAAGGCATCACAAAAAAAATCCGAAAAACCAATTGAAGAATTATCCTACGAGGAGGCGTTGACCGAACTCGAAGGCATCGTTGAATCCCTGGAAGGGGAGCAGAGTCCGCTCGAAGATTCGATGAAACTTTTCGAGCGGGGACAGGCTTTGGTCGCGCGTTGCGGTTCCCTGCTTGAGTCTGCCCAACTCAAAGTCCAGAAACTGGTTGGGGACGTCCCCGTCCCCTTCGAGGATGAATCCGAATGAACCTGCTGGCAATTTTACAAAACAAGGTTCTGATTGCGGTGTTGTCTGCCTGGCTGCTGGCGCAGATATTGAAAATTCCCACCGAATATCTGAAATCGCGCCGTTGGCTGTGGGCGATGTTCTTTGCCCCCGGCGGAATGCCGTCATCCCATTCAGCCCTCTTTGTGGCGGGAGCGCTTTCTGTGGGACTTTACTACGGCTTTGACGACCCGCTCTTTGGCATTGCCGTCGCCATTACGATGATCGTCGCTTATGACGCTTCGGGAGTCCGCAGGCAGGCGGGGATGCACGCCGAACGCATCAACCTGCTTTTCGAGGAGTTGTTACAGGGACACATGTGGGATGAAAACGAATTGAAGGAAGTCATCGGGCACACCCCGCTCGAAGTGGTTGGCGGAATCCTGTTGGGGATTTTTGTCGCCATCACGCAATGGATCATCTGGCCCTGAAAAAGCAGACTTCCGAACTCTTCACGAATTCGGAAGTCTTTTTGTAATCCTTCTCAAAACCCCATTTACCAAATACTGCAATTCAGGCACGCGTAGAATCCATAGCACGGCAAAATACACGCCGCCGCCGATTACCACGCCCGCGGGGACGAGAATCCACGCGCTGAAATTTTGACCGAGATTCAGCCAGCCGTAAATCAACGCCGACATGGCAATTGTCGCCGCCGCAGAGGGGATTGCTCCGCGTAAGATGTGTTTTCCTTCGATCCCATTCAACCGCTTTCGCATCACGATGAACAGGGTGACCGCTTCGAGCGCGGTTGCCAGTGAATTTGCCAGCGCCAGCCCGCCGTGGGGCATCCAGCCGATAAATTCAAAAAGTTTGATGAACGCGAGACTGAAAACCACGTTCAGTCCCATCGCAATCGTGCCGATGACCACGGGGGTCTTCGTGTCGTGCTGTGCATAAAATGCGCGGGTCAAAATCTCCATGATGGAATGCCCGATCATGCCCGCCGCATACCAGAGCAAAGCCCAGGCGACGATTTGCACCGCGCGCTCGTCGAATTCGCCACGCTGGTAGAGGAGCGAGATCAGCGGTTGGCGGAGCAGGATCAGTCCCACGCTTGCAGGCAAAGCCAGCAGAATCACGGAGCGCAAGGTTGCCGCCAGCGAGGAGCGCATCTCATCCTGTTGACCGAGCGCGTGCTGCGCCGAAAAGGTCGGCATCACCGCAATCGCCGCGGATTGGGCAATGACCGCCTGCGCCATCAGCATCAGCGAGAAGCCGTAATACAAGCCGCTCACGCTGCCGCTGGCCATCTGCGAAGCCAGCCAGGTGTTGACCCAAAAATTCAATTGCACCACCGCCACTCCCAGCAGGCGCGGTCCCATGAGGGTTAGAACCTGGCGTACGTTGGAGTCGTGTAATCCAAGTGAGAAGTGATCAGTAATCAGTGACCAGTTGGCGATTTTTAGCAATGACGGAATCTGCACAACCAGATATAGCGCCGCGCCGATGACCACGCCCCAGGCGAGTCCGTAAATTCCCATCGAAGGCGAGAGGACGATTGCGCCGAAAATGATCCCCAGTTGATACAGCGCTGGCGTCAGCGCGGGCACGAGAAAAATCTGATGCGCGTTGAGGATGCCGACGACCAGTCCGCCAAGCCCAAACAGCACTGCCGCGATGAGTTGAATCCGCAGCAGGGAAATGGTCAACGAAAAAAGATGCGGGTCGGTGGAAAGTCCCGGAGCCAGCGCGTAGCGGACAACTTGCGGGGCGAACAAAGCCACCAGCAGGGCAAGCAGGCTGAGGGTCAACGTCACCGCGTTGGCGATGGCGGCGGCAAGCCTCCAGGCTGAGTCCTTTTCATCCCGTGCAAGCAATCCCGTGAAGGTTGGGATAAAAGCCGAACCGAGCGCTCCGCCCGCCACCAGCAAAAACAAGGTTTCGCTGACGCGGTTTGCGGCAAAGAATGCGTCGAGTTCGGGAGATGCGCCAAACGTTCGCGCCACCACGATGCCGCGCAATAGCCCGATGACTTGTCCCACAAAAATGGCGACCATCACAGTGCCCGTCGCGCGCGCGATCTGTTTGTTTGCGGTTGATTCTGTCATTACGAGTACTTCACCACGCGGAATTTTTCTTCGTACCGCGGATTTTCATCCGTGCTGTCTTCCGTGCGGCGGGACTTCATGCGCGCGATGAGTTTGTCCACGTCGGGAATCTGGGTCTTGTGTTCGAGGATGGCTTTGAGTTTGGTGTCCCAGGTGTCGGTCACGTCCAATGTGACGTTGGGCTGGCTGGTTAGCGAGCACCAGACTTCCCTGGGCATGTGCGGCTGAAAACCTTCTTTGAGAAGTTCGGGAAAATAAACCAGATTTCCTGCGGCGGGGAAGACGGCGTCGATCACGATTTGTCCGCAGGCGCGGTGGTCGGGATGGTTGATGCCGTATTGGGCGAACAGGTTTTGCGGGTCGCAGGTGACGAGGATGTCGGGCTTGTGGCGGCGGATCTCGCGCACTACGTCGCGGCGCAGGTCAAGGCTTGGGACGAGGTATCCATCCGCGAGGTCGAGAAAGTGAACTTCCTTCGCGCCGATAACTCTCGCAGCGTTGAGTTGCTCCGTGTGCCGCAGTCCGCATAATTTTTCGGGAGTCATTTCAGGGTGGGTGGCGGGGTTGAATCCCTTGTCGCCGCAGGTCATGAGGACGTACGTGATTTGATGTCCCGCGCGCGCCCAGCGAGCCAGGGTCGCCCCGCAGAAAAACTCGGGGTCGTCGGGATGGGCTAAAATGACGAGAATACTTTTTGGGGAATCCCAGTTTTCAGGTTGGAGGGGCATGGTTTTACGGATTTCGAATTACGGATTACGAAACTCGTAATCCGTAATTCGAAAAATTATCTTCTCTTTTTCTGCTGTTGCTGCTGCGGCGGCTGTTGTGGCTGTTGTTGTTGCGGCTGTTGCGCCTTTTTGTCACCACAGTCACATTCGCCGCCTTCGTGACGGTCACACGGCGCCTGCGATTTGCGCTTGAGGGCTTCGAGTTCGTCCCAGGGTTCCACCTCTTCGCGGGAGAAGGTCATCTGCTGCGGACGGTCGGTACCGCTTTCGATCAGCACGACGATCTTGTCGCTCATTGGCAGCACGTCGATAACTTTCCCTTCGCCCTTGGGCGTGACCACGCGTTTGTTGCGCTTGGGCAGGGTCTTGCGCGCCTCGACGTATTGCTCGTACTCGTAGATCAGGCAGCAGCGCAGGCGTCCGCACATGCCGGTGATTTCGTTGGGCGTGAGCGAGATGCCCTGCTCCTTCGCCATCTTGATCGAAATGGGGGAGAAGTCGGTCAGGAACTTGGAGCAGCAACGGGTTTCGATGCCGCAGGCTCCCATGCCGCCGAGGAACTTCGCCACGTCGCGCGGACCGATCTGGCGCATCTCGACGTGCGTGTTTTGATACAACTGGCTCATGTCCTTTTTGAGGGATTTAAGGTCTGCCTTTTCTTCGCTCTCGGTGCTGAAGAGGAATGCGAGGCGCGAGCCGTCGTAGTTGTATTCGGCTGTGACGATCTTGACGTCCCTGAGCTGCAACTCCGCGACGCGGGCGCGGCAGTTGATCATGGCTTCGGTTTGCTTTGCCTGCCACGACTGCTGGAGCAGCAGGTCGCGGGGGGTGGCTCGCCGTTCGACGGCTTTCCATCCGCCTTCGGGCTGGGGTGGAGTCTCCTCCAGAATTTGGACAACTTCGCCGAGATGCTTGCCACGGGCTGTGTCCACGATGACGCGGTCACCCTGTTTGACGTCGGGCAGGGCGGAGCAGTCAAAGTGGTAGATTTTTCCTATCTTTGTGAATCGAACACCGATAATGTTGGTTTGCATGACGACAATTATACCGTAGGGTGGGGGCGGGAATAGTGTAGATAGGTTGTATCTGTTTTACGCGCGGAGACTTGGCAACTGTGGGTAGGCAAAGTTTTCATGGGATTATTTCGGGTTCGATTGGCAGGTTGAGACAAGTGGCACGATACTCTTCATCAGGGAAATATTGTACCCATTCTGCCTGCGTAAAGTTACGTGGCAGACGGCGACAAGCCTCTGCAACCAAATCTTCAATGCGCCAGTATGAAATAAAGATGTGCTGTTCGCCGCTAACGCCGTAGTGTTCAAAGTCGCTGCCAGTTGCGATAATGTAGCGACCATTCGGGCCGAATTTTAACAAGTAAGCGTCGGAAAAGGCGATCTCAGAAATTTCATTTTTGCTTTGGAGGTAACGGCTGCGCGTGACGAAGGTTCCGTTATCCGTCAACTCACTCCGAACCTCGATTTGCGGTCTATCGCTTTGTAGGTCCCATATCTGGAGTGAATCATCGCCCGCAAGAAGATAACGGTTATCCGGACTTAGAGAGAGAGAATTATATCTCCAAGAAGTGTTACCGCTTAGAATCCTCGCGGACTCCTTTCCAGTCTGCATATCCCACATCACGATGGTACCGTCGATACTCTTTGTAAGAAGATATCTTCCATCCGATGTGAAGATCATGTCTGAATATACAAGGTAGGGATGAGAGTAATTTGCGACCTCGCGTCCCGAGGATGTTTCTCGTATGCTGACTATTCCTTTAACGTCCGGTTTGAGTGGGTCTGTTGAACTGCTTAATGCGATATATTTACTATCTGCGCTAAAGGCTATTCTATCTATTCGTATGCGGAACGGGTATGTTATGTGCGCCGTTTCATACCCATTCGATACCTCCCATATTTGCGCAGTTCCCTGGAGACTAGCGGCAAAATATTTCCCGTTTGGACTAAAAGCAACATTTTCTGTGCCTCTGCTTAAAGGTAAACGCGAGATTTTGCGCCTGCTTTTCGTTTCCCAAATAGTCGTCATGCCGTATCGATCCCCAGTGGCAACATATTTGCCGTCTGAACTAAAAGCAATAACTTGTTCATCATCAGGCATATATGCAATTTCATGACCATCTCGGGCGTCCCAGACCCACATGACATACCCCCAACTACGCGTCAGTATGTATTTACCGTCTGGGCTGAAAATCGCAGTCACACTGTCATCCTCTTTGTTTGGCGTTATACGAATAATTTCATGTCCGCTCTGAATATCCCACACCCTTGCGGACCCATCAGAATTGCCAGTTAAAACGTAATTATCGTTTAAAGGACTGTACATTATTGAATTTACATTGCCGTAGGAGTTTTGTGAGTTGCCTTGAGGAATATCCACAACTTGACGTCCATTTGAGACTGCCCACACTCTTGCGACGCCTTGACAGATAGAGGGCTGTCCTTGTTGATAGTCGGTCAAACTCTCGCACCCGCCTGCTACAACATATTTACCATCTGGGCTGAAGGCGATTGAGCCTATTTGGGCATCGTCTAAACGGGCAACTTCGCGCCCGGTCACTGCGACCCAAATTCGTGCAACTCCATCGTAACTTGTGGAGGCTATGAATTTGCCGTTCGGGCTGAATGTTACCGAATTTATACTGCTGCCGTGATTGACTTTTGCAACTTCGCTTCCATGTGGAGTATTCCATACCCGGACAGTACCGTCTTTGTCTCCAGTGGCGATAAAACTACCATCTGGACTAACAGAAACGTCGGTTATATTGTTGCTGCCATATTTCTCGGAAACCACACTTCCACTATTTGCATTCCATGCCTGTATTCCATCCTCGCTGGCAGCGACAATGTATTTGCCGTCAGCGCTAAATACCGCTTTTTTCACTTCTCCATAATGATTCAGTTTCATGATCTCTTGTCCGCCTTGCACACCCCAAATGCGCACACTGCTGTCATTGCCGCCGGATAGAATATATTTTCCATTTGGACTAAATGCAAGACAATTGACGATCCCTTCGTAGTTTATGTTTAAAGACTCCTTTTTGTCTTTGATGTTCCAGACGTGGATGGAGTTCTTTCCACTCCAGGCGATAAGCTTGCTATCTGGACTAAAAGCCATGAACACTTCCCATTGACCAGTTGGTTGTGAAATAACCTCGCGCCCACCATTGGCTTCCCACACCCGCGCATTTCCATTGTTTTCACCAGAGGCAACATATTTGCCATCAGGGCTGAATATTACTGGATTATGTGAACGAGAAGATATACTGGTAAGTATGCGACCGTTTTTAGAATCCCACACCTTTATGTCGCCTGTACTGTTTGAGACGATGTATTCTCCATTTGGGCTATAAGCTACATATGCTGCATCCCTATGAGACACTTTGGCGATTGGCAGTGCTGCTAGCTCAAGATAACGCCGCAAGGCTTGGTCTGCTTGTAAACTTGCTCCATATCTTGCTGCTTCCACCGCCAGCAAGCCGCTTTGTATCATTTTTGTTCCATCATTCATGTCGAGTAATTGGGATTGTCTCGCTAGATCTCCAGCGCGGGCTGCATCTGCTTTTTTGCTGATTTTCTCCAATTGCTTTCGGATATCTTGCAATTGAAAAAAGATAATCCCTGCCAAGATCAGAGACAGGATTAGACCAGTGATCGCCTCTGCTAATAATCGTTTATATGAATTGTTCATTGCTTCAATGTCCTTGCTGGCTATTTGCGCTCTTGTTGGTGGATAGCTCCCATTTAGGACCGCTGTTTGGCCAGGTTGGTTTTCTCTTTCTGCCTTGTCTAATTGAAAAGATTTTAATCGCTAGAATACTGAGTTCTGAGTATCACCCGATTCCACATCGTATAAGTGTATGCCAATCCAGACAAGTGAGCAAGGGGCGAAAATCACAAAGTTATTTTCAGTTCGTTTTTTCTTGTCAAATTAAAAAAATCGATGGGCCATTTCATGCCTAAAAAATGCCGTCTGATAACGCTCTGTTATACTAACTCGACACAAGGACGAAAGATAGGAGAAAGCTCACATGCCAGCTACTTTTCCATCCCCCTTTCCCGCTCATCAAGGCTTGCTCTTTCCTGTGGCGCGAAAGTGGCCCGCTTACTTTGACGTGATCGCATTATCGGTTGGGGCGGCAATGCCTGATTTGATCGATATTACACTGGGTTTTCTGTCCATCGGGTATTTCAAGCAATGGTATGCGCATTCACTAATCGGCGCAGCCGTGGTGGATATTCCAGGCGGTTTGATGCTTACCTGGCTCGTGACGGCTATCGTGGCGCGTTTATCAAAAAATCAGGCGGTAGCTCATAATGGACATGGATGGCGAACCAGACCTGGCGTATGGAGTTTCTCGGTGGTTGTGGGTGTTCTTTCCCACCTTGGATTTGACTTAATTTCACACGAAACAAATTTGTTGCTATATCCCTGGTATGAAAATGTCAGATGGTTTCCGGAATGGTGGTATACGCCTTGGATTACTGTTAAACTTATCCCCATGCTTGGGAATTCATATTCGGTCGGGATACACAGTGCGATATGGTTTATCTTGTCTGTAACTGGCACAATCCTGTTTTATCAATTCATTTTTTCCAGGAAACCGAAAGTCGATAACTATGACGGTTGACTTCGTTTAAAGCTCATCAAAAAGCGGCGAGGGTTTTCCTCACCGCTTTTTTGTTATTCCGTAATGTTGATCGGCAACGCGTTGTTCGCCGTCATTGCCGCCACGCTGGCTTTCGCGGCGATCTTCTGGGCGATCTCCTGAATGGCTTTTGCCACAGCCGAGTCGGGATGCGAGACGACGATGGGCTTGCCCGTGTCGCCGCCGATGCGGACGTTTTGGTCGATGGGGATTTGCCCGAGGAAGGTCTCGTTGCTGGCGTTTGCCATCGCCTCGCCGCCGCCCGAACCGAAGAGGTCCATGCGGGTTCCGTCGGGCAGGTCAAGGTAGGACATGTTCTCGACCACGCCGAGGATGGGAACTTCCAACTGCTTGAACATATTCAAGCCGCGGCTGGCATCCTCCAGCGAGACCATCTGCGGCAGGGTGACGATCACCGCTCCACTGAGGGGCAGGGCTTGGGCGAGGGACAAAGCCGCATCACCCGTTCCAGGCGGAAGGTCGATGATGAGATAGTCGAGCTCGCCCCATTCCACGTCGCTGAGGAATTGGCGGATGGCGGAGTTGAGCATCGGTCCGCGCCAGATGAGGGGTTGACCGGGCTTGACCAGCAACCCCATCGAGACCATTTTGATGCCGTGGGCTTCGGCGGGGGTAAGTTTCTGACCGTTGGGCGCGGGGAGTTTGTCCACGCCGAGCATGGTGGGGGTGTTGGGACCGTAAATATCCGCATCCATCAAGCCGACGCGCGCTCCGCTTTGGGCGAGCGCCACGGCGATGTTGACCGAGACGGTGGATTTGCCCACGCCGCCTTTGCCGGAGCCAACGGCGATGGCGTTGCGGATAGGCATATTGACCAGCCCGCGCATGCGACCGTCGTTTGGAACGTCCGAATCCATTTTGACTTCGACAGTCTTCACGCCGTCAACCGCCATCACGGCTTCACGAACTTCCTTGTCGATTCGTCCGCGCAGGGGGCAGGCGGGGGTGGTGAGCATGACTGTAAATGAGACCTTGTCGCCCTCGATCTCCAAATTGCGGATCATGTTGAGGGTGACGAGGTCCTGATGTAACTCAGGCTCCTGCACTTTGCCAAGCGCGGCTAAAACAGCTTCTTTTGTAATTGTCATTTGGTTTCCTATGTGTTGAGGTATACAAGTAAACAAGTACACAAGCATTTTCTTGTGTACCTGTTTACCTGACTACCTGTTCACCTGCCTACTTACTCGCTTACGCTGCCGGTGTTGCTACCGCTGTCGCCCTTGCAGCTTTGGCGGCTTCCTTTGCTTTGCGTTCTTCCTCTTCCGCATTGTAGTTCAACGGACGGATTTCCGAATAGTAGGAAACGGGTTTCAATAACTTCTCGAGGTTGTATACGTTGCGTCCGAACGATGCAATGTCGATATCGTGGTCCATCTTGATTGCGTCGAAGGGGCAGTACTCGGCGCAGAATCCGCAGTTCATGCAGACGTCCATGTCGATGTAGAACTCCGCCGGGGTGGCGACGGGTTTGCCTGTCACCGGGTCGCTCGAGCGGACGATCCAGATGCACTGTGGCGGGCACGCCTTTGCGCAAATACCACAGGCGGTGCAGCGCGGTTCCTTCTTGCCGTCCTTCTCTTCGTAGACCAAAAACGGCACGAAGCGGAATTCCTCGGGCACGATCAGTTGCTCTTCGGGATACTGAACAGTGAAGATGCCCTTCGTGTTTTTACTGGAGCGGTGCTTGATGCCTTCCTCGGTGCGATAGCGTTTTCTGCCGGTGAACGCCCAGGAAATGTCATCCCAGTATGTATCGAAAAACCGCTTTGCCGTAACGCTGAGTCCTTTTAGAATGCCTAATCCATACATGGTTGTTTCTCCTGTTAGCGGTCCAATTCGCCCATGACGATGTCGAGCATGGCAAGCAGGGCAACGAAGTCCTGAATCTTCTTTCCAATGCACATCTTTTCAATCACTGTGAGGTTGACGAATGATGGCGGGCGGACGTGATAGCGATAGGGATTCTGTTTGCCGGTCGAGACGACGTAGTAGCCGAGTTCGCCCTTGGGAGCTTCGATACGTCCGTAGGATTCGCCGGCTGGGACCTTGACCTGGTAGTTCGGCTTCTGTGAGTTGATCGGCCCGCCGGGGATCTGCTTGATCGCCTGTTCCAGGATTCGCAGGGATTGTCGGATCTCGTCGAAGCGGATGAGATAGTTGTCCATCATATCGCCGTTGTGACGCAGCGCCACATCGAAGTCGAAGCGATCATAGATGGAGTAGGGGTCGGCGCGGCGCAGGTCATAGGGAACACCCGCAGCGCGCAGGACAGGACCGGTTACGGAGAAGTTGACTGCATCTTCCGCGTTCAACACGTGTATGCCTTTCAAACGTCCAACCAATACTTCGTTCTGGTTCAGGAAGCGTTCCATTTCATCGGTCTTGGCAGGCAGGCGGTCGTACACCAAATCCTTGATCTTTTGCATCTGCTCTTCGGTCACATCACGTACCACGCCGCCGAAGCGGAAGTAGTTGCACATCATGCGCGAGCCGGCGACGGCTTCGAAGATGTCGAGGATCAATTCGCGCTCTTCAAAGGCGTAAAGGGCAGGTGTGAACATCGTGCCGAGGTCGTTGAGCAACATGCCGATAAAGACCAGGTGGTTCTGGATGCGGCTGAGCTCCGCCATGATGACGCGGATGTATTCGGCGCGTTCGGCAACGGTGATGTTCATCAGCTTTTCGACCGTGATGGCATAACCGAAGTTATTGCTCATCGAGTTGAAGTAATCGAGGCGGTCGGTGTACGGCATGATTTGTAGGAAGGTGTTGCGCTCACCGATTTTTTCATGGTTGCGGTGCAGGTAGCCCATGACGGGTTTAAGCCCCAGCACGGTTTCACCTTCGAGGGTGACTGCCACGCGCAGCACGCCGTGGGTGGACGGGTGATGTGGTCCAAGGTTGACGACGGCGTGATCGGTCTTGAGTCCGCCTTCCTGTTGGACGGTAAAGCGTTCGAGGGAACTGTAGAGGTCTTTTTCACCTTCGGGTTTATATTCGTCCGGGTTGAAGTTTGCCGGGAATTTCAGGTTGTCACGGAAGGGATTCTTGAACTCGGCGTAGGTGTGCTTGCCTTCAGGCCAGCGGCTCTTGTAGGGTTTGATTTCCTCTTCGTAGAAGGCTTCCTTCCAGTCCTTGCGGAGCGGATAGCCCTCGAAGCCTTCCCACATCAGGATGCGGCGCAGGTCGGGATGCCCGGTGAATATGATTCCGAACAGGTCAAAGGCTTCGCGTTCCTGATATTCCGCGCCAGCCCAAATGGGAGTGACAGATGGAATTTCGATCGGGTCAACGCGGTCAGCCTGAGTCCGAATAATCAACTTCGCTCCGCCCGTCGTCTTGTGAAGGTGGTAAACCACTTCCATCTTGTTTTGTTCGAGGTAGTCCACGCCGGTGAGGGCATGGAGCAGGTCATAGCCGAATTCGTCGCGGACGGCCGTCATCACTTCGACGAGAGCATTCTTCTCGACCATGAATCCGCTGTAGCCGGGACGACTTTCAGCGATGACTTTGCCGGGGAAACGGGCAACCAGGTCGACGGTCTGGGTTTCGATTGCAGTCGCCATTATGCACCTTCCTTTACAGCAGCGGCTTTCTTGTATTCCTCGTTGCGGCGCACATCGATCAAATCGGGACCGAGAATGGGCATCGGGACGTAGTTCGGGTCTTCCTTGCCCTTCTGGTACCAGCGGACTTTCTTGAGAGAGTCCTTGTCGATCTTCTGCTGCAATTTGATCAAGCCAGCCATGAGTGCCTGCGGGGTGGGAGGACAACCGGGAATGTACACGTCAACGGGCAGGAACTTGTCGATGCCTGCGACCACGTTGTAGCCTTCCTTGAAGGGTCCGCCGCCCGAAGCGCATGCGCCCATTGACACGACGTATTTCGGCTCGGGCATCTGGTTGTACAGGCGAATAATGGCGGGCAGCATCTTCTTGGTGACGGTTCCCGAAATCAATATCATATCTGCCTGGCGCGGTGAAGGTCGCATGACCTCCATGCCAAAGCGCGCCATGTCGTAACGCGCCATTTGCGCCGCGATCATTTCGATGGCGCAGCAAGCCAGACCGAAGGTCAGGGGCCACAACGAAGAACGTCGCCCCCAGTTGTAGAGGCGGTCGAGCGTGGTGACGGCTACAACATCCCGCATATCTTCGGGGATGGTGTAGTTGGGCAAACTCAATTGTTCATTGTCCATGAATGTTCTCCTCGAACCAGTCTTGGTAGATTGCATAAAGGATGCCGTCGTTTGCGAGCGCGGGATCATCCTCGAATTCACTCAGTTCAAGCGTCCAGCGGTGGATTTGACCCAGCGACACTTCCTCGATGTTCGCTTCGGGATGCTGACGGCGCAGTTCCAAAGCAATGGCGTAAGTGGTGTCCCAGGTCAAGGTCATGTAGTTTGTTCGTTTGTTAGTTCAACAGTTGAATCGCTGGCTCGTTGGCTCGCTGAGTCCCTCGCATTATAGCAGGGTAGCCGGCCAAGTCAATCGAATTATGCAAAAATATATTTGTAAAAATAAAAAGGTGAGTATAATCATCATAATTGTATGACAACAGCCCGCCAGAAAGTCCTTGCCCACCTCAAAAAGACCCGCTCCGCTTCGGCGCGGGAGGTTGCGCGCGCGTTGGACATGTCCACACCAAACGTGCGGCATCACCTCGGCGTTCTGGTTTCGGATGGACGAGCAGAGGTCAATATGGTGTATCAACACGGTGGGCGCGGCAGACCCGAAAAGGTCTACTCGCTTTCGCAGGCGGCGCTGGGTGATAACCTCTCTGTACTGGCGGGCGCCTTACTGGATGAAAAGATAAATTTGGAAGCAATAGGTGAGCGCATTGCGCTGTCACAAGGTCTGGTTGGATTGGCGAATCAGCCGATGGCTAAACGCCTGTCCGCATTGGTGGATAAACTGAACGAGATGCACTATCAGGCGCGGTGGGAGGCTGGGGCGGAAGGTCCGCGCGTGATCCTGGGACGATGCCCCTACGCAAAGGTGATTGATGCACATCCTGAGTTATGTAAAATGGAAGTTGCTTTATTGGAGAAGGCAATCGGACGACCCGTATTGCAGTCTGCGAGAAGCGAGCTGATTGGGCATGGTCTTTGCCCATTTATATTTAAAGTTAGTTGAGGATGTGAAAATGAGTTACTTGTCGATGTTTGAGTTTACCGAAGAGGATTTGAAATCGAACAAGCGCGGCTTTTTCAGCGCCTCGCAGAAAGCCGTGCTCAAAGGCTACGCGGAAGGCATGCGTAGTACGCAAAGAGGCGGGATATGGGTTGTCGTCTTTTTTCTCTTTTTGGGTTTGTGCATTATTTTGGGCATGTCCCTTTCCAATGAAAGCTCGCGCAGGGCACTGTTCTCGGACCCGTTAATCTTGATTGCGCTTGCAATGATCGTCCCTGTGGTGCTTGGCATCTACGCTTTGAGTATTTGGGGAGCATACAGAAGGGCGGATCGATTGGCGAATGCCGAGTTGAAAAGCGTCGAAGGCGCGGCGCGGCTGGACGAGAGTCATGATGATGGAGTTGGCTCGACTTATTACGTGATTGTCAACAAGGTAAAACTCCCCATCCCGGAAGAGTCCAGCGGTAGCGTTTTCCAGGAAGGGAAGAGGTATCGCATTTTCTACTGCGAGACCTCCATGTTCAAATACATCCTGTCGTTTGAAAAACTGGATTAGCCGGTTCTGACATGCCATTCTCTCCACCGAGGACGGCGGCTTGAGCGGGGTATTTTGTGGCAAAATAGGCGGATGCGAAAATTTGTCATTGCCTTTGTCCTGCTTGCCGTTCTTGCGGCATGTGTCTCCGCAACCGAATCCCCAACAAGCACGCCCGTCCCTTCCCCTTTGCCGGTACCGACGGCAACATCCACGCCCATGCCCGACGCGCTGTGGGTGAGTCCTGCCGTCCCTGCGCAGCTCGCAGACTTGAGCCGAACCTGGGGGATTCCGCTGACTACCAATTCCGCGTCTGCCACACAAAAACTTGAACTTTCCGACTCAGGTTCTTTGTGGATTTATGCCCTCGTTGCGCCTTTTCCCACGGTGATAGACGGGGTGGACTCTCAGACTCTGGTCGCCACTTGGAAGGGAAACCCAACCGACCTCATGGCTGGTCGCAGTTTGCTGATGGCGGAATCCACCTGGAGCGTTTTCTCCGCTCTCTGGGGAGAACCAGCCTCAGGCGCGGTCCGCGTTTTGCCGTCGGAGCAGATTCTGGATTCAGCGTGGAAAGAGTCCGCCTGGGCGATCATCCCCTTCGAGGAAATCCAACCCAAATGGAAAGTCCTCAGCGTGGATGGTCAATCTCCCATCCACAAAAATTTCGACGCGGAAGCATATCCGTTGAAAGCGTATTTTTCGTCTGGCTTCCCCATGCCCAAATCGAACCGCGACCCATCCAAACTGACAACGGTGATGTTAACCGGTGTGACGGCAATCGTCCGCGCCACGGCGGCGACGATGGAAATGAAGGGCGTGACCTACCCCGGCGATTTGATCGGCGACTGGCTGCGCGAAGCGGACATCACCCACATCAGCAACGAAGTCACCTTTGACAAGGACTGTCCGCCGCCGCGCGCGGGCTACCGCAATTTCATTTTGTGCAGCGACCCGAAGTACATGGACCTGCTGTTGGACGTTGGCATGGATGTGGTTGAGTTGACAGGCGACCACCTGCGTGACCGCGGCGAGAATGCGTTGTTGGAAACACTCGACATTTATAAAGCGAACAATATTCCCTATTATGGCGGCGGAAAAAATGCCGAAGAAGCGCGCCAGCCTGTATTGATGGAAGTCAACGGAAACAAGATTGCCTTTATGGGCTGCAACGGCAAACGCGCCGAGAAATATCCAAAGGCTGGAGAAAAAACTCCGGGACCTGCACTATGTGATTACGATTATTTTGCGGAGCAGATGACCGCCTTGAAGGCACAGGGTTACCAGATCATCTTTACTTTTCAGCACGAGGAATGTTATTCGGCGATGCCGTGTTACACACACGAGGATGCCTTTCACACGGTGGCGGATGCGGGCGCGACAGTTGTCAGCGGCAGCCAGGCGCATTATCCGCATATCATGGAGTTCCGTGGCGATTCGTTCATCCATTACGGTTTGGGGAATTTGTTCTTCGACCAGATGTCCTACATCCTGCCGAGCGGCGAGGTGATCGACGAAACGCGGCGCGAGTTCTACGACCGCCACGTTTTTTACGATGGGAAATATCTCGGTGTGGAGTTATTGACCGGGATGCTGGAGGATTATTCCCGTCCGCGCCCAATGACGGAGGCGGAGCGAAGCGCTTTTCTCGCAGAGTATTTCTATCTCAGTGGCTGGACAAACGCACCATCCCCGACCCCCATTCCCGTGCCAACGGTCACGCTGACGCCAATTGTCTTGCCGTAGGAGCCTATTCTGGAGTCCGACAGCTCACTCGCTCTGTGGGTGCCGTCGGACTCCAGAATAATTCGGACAGCCTCTTAACGATGATCGCCCCTTTGCAACAGGTTTTCGATCAACTCTGCCAGCGTTTTCAAACTGACGGGTTTGGTCAGGTACTCATTGGCTCCCGCTTCGAGACAGCGTTCGCGGTCGCCGGGCATGGCAAGGGCGGTCAGTGCAATGATCGGGGTGGAGCCAAATTCGGGAAGTTCGCGAAGGCGTTTGATCGTCTCGAAGCCGTTCATGTCGGGCATTTGAATGTCCATCAGGATCAGGGCGGGTTTTTGCTCCCGCGCCTTTTCAATGGCTTCCATCCCGTTTTTTGCTTCGATGACTTCATGCCCTTTGCTGGTGAGAAAGTCACTCGTCACCATCATGTTGATGGGATTGTCCTCGGTGATCAGGATGCGTTTGTTTTTCGCCCCTGGAACAAGGGGTGCCGTTTTGCCCAAAAGATCCCGGTCGATTATTTCCTGGACATCCCTGCCCGTCACGTTCTGCAACCTGATCGGGATGTTGACGCGAAAACAACTGCCCCTGTCCAACTCGCTTTCCACCTCGACGCTGCCGCCGTGCAACTCGACCAGTTTCTTAACCAGGCTTAGTCCCAGGCCCGTGCCTTCGTGCTGGCGCGACAGGCTGCTGTCCAACTGTACGAAGGGTTCGAAAAGTTTTTGCAGGTTTTCAGGGGCGATGCCTATGCCGTTATCCGTGACCGAAAACTGCACCTGGCTTGCTTCAATATCCTCGCGGACTTCGAGTTTTATATTCCCGCGTTCGGGTGTGAATTTCACAGCGTTGTTCAGCAGATTGACCAGGATCTGTTTGAGGCGTTTGGGGTCGGCGAAGATCATGGCGGCAGGCGCGGCGGGCAAATATTCAACTGTGATGGATTTCTTCTGCGCCAGTTGCCTGATGAATGCCAGACTCGACTGGCAGACCGAATTCAACGGGACGACTTCACTGTGCAGTTCGAAATTTCCCGCCTCGATCTTGGAAATATCCAGAATGTCGTTGATCAGTCCCAACAGGTGCTGTCCGCTGGAGTGGATGATTCCCAAATCCTGGGCTTGCTTTTCGCTCACGGGACCGCGGGTCCCCTGCATGAGCATTTCGGCGAATCCCATAATCCCGTTGAGCGGCGTCCGCAATTCATGGCTCATGTTCGCCAGGAATTCATCCTTGGCGCGGTTGGCGCGGACGAGTTCGGCTGTGCGTTCCTGCACGCGCTGTTCGAGTTCGGCGCTTTGCTGGCGGACCTGCTCGAAGAGTCGTGCGTTCTGAATTGCCACGGAAATCTGCGCCGCAACTGTTTCGAGAACGCTTTCGTCGGTCTCGGAATAGGCGTCTGGTCGCACTGATTCCACGTTGACCACCCCGATGATGCTTTCTCCTGCCTTTAGTGGGACGCACAACTCGGAACGGATATTCTCGCGTACTGCGAGGTAACGTTTGTCGTGACGGACGTCCCCCACCCGCACCTTTTCACCGGTTTGGGCGACCCAGCCTATAATCCCCCTGCCAGGACGAATTTCCTGTCTGTCGAGCCCCCCCTTTAAAGCGGCTGCTTCCTCTTCCTTCCTTCCCTCTGTGCCGAGAGCAAAGGTCGACAGGCGCTCTCCCGACTCCTCGATCAACAACACCGCGCCGTAAGTGTAGTGGAGGATGTCTTCGAGGGTTTTGATGACTTCGTTGGCGAGAACCTGCGGCGAGTATAACTTTTGCAGGCGCGCCGCGGCCGCATTTACCGCCTTGAGCTGGTTTGTGTAATATTGGGTCGCCTTTTCCGCCTGTTTCCGCTCGGTGATGTCGATCAGGCTGCCCTCATAAAAAAGCATCCTTTCCGCCTCGTCTCGCACAGCCCGGATATGATCCTCCGTCCAGAGGGTCGTTCCGTCCGCGCGGCGGTATTCAGCCTCGAAGTTGGAAATGGTGTTGACATTTTCAATCTCCCTCCTGAATCTCTCGTCATCCGCGGGGTCGACGTAAAAGTCCACAACATTTCTTCCCAGCAGGGATTCGCGTTCTGTGTACCCAAACATCCTGGCGAGGGCGGGATTGGCGTCGAGGAATACGCCGTCTGCCGATGTGCGATACAGCCCGATGGGTAAATTTTCGAAGAGAGTGCGATATGCCTGTTCGGAGTGAGCCAGTGCTTCTTCAGCTTCTTTGCGTTCGGTGATGTCGCGGTAGTTAATAACAATGGCATTAACGCTCGGTTCGTGCAACAGGTTGGTACTGGTGCCTTCCACCCAGCGCCATGAACCGTCGGAGTGCCGCAGGCGAAATGATCCCTGCGTCGTGCCGCCGCGCTGGCTGAGAATTTCCTTGAAACGCAACTGTATCCACCCAAGGTCGTCGGGATGGATCAGATCGAACATGCTTTGCCCCTTGAATTGGTCGTGTTCGTATCCCAGGGTGCGAAATATGGCAGGGCTTTCCCAAAGCAGGATTCCGTCCGCTGTCAGCAGTGAGATATTGTCCCGCCCGTGTTCGATCAACGCGCGGAAGTGTTTCTCGCTTGCCCTCAGGACTTCTTCCGCGCGCTTGCGTCCAGTAATGTCGCGGATGACCATGCTGGTCTGATCGTGACCATGCCTGTCCTTGAACAGTGGGGAGGAGATTTCGCCGGGGAATTTTGTGCCATCCTTGCGCAGGAAGGTCAACTCTCCGAAGTATTGTCCCGTGCGTGCGCGTTCCTCCAAAGCAGGTTGCAGGCGCGGGTCCGAAGTGTCAACCAATCCATCGCGCCCGACCTGTTTGATATCCTCCTCTGTGCGCCCGAACATGAGACAGGCGGCGGGGTTTGCGGCGTGGATGTCTCCGTCCGGTGTGGTCAGCAGGACGGCGTCGAGGCTGGACTCGAAAAGCAGGCGGTAGCGTTCCTCGCTTTCCCGCAGCGATCTCATATCGTTGCGCACGATGAAATAGATCAGGCAGGCGCTTACCAGCACGAAAATCCAGCCTTTTATGGTTTGCATCAACCCGTAGATGGTGGAGCCTGGGGGATTGAGCAATTCAACCGCCGTGTCCGAAAGCAGAATCCACAGAATGCCGAACAGGGCATAGATCAATGCTGTGCGCAGGGGTGTTGTGTTTTTTTCTGTCTTCATGGTTCTCGCTCCCAGGGCGAATATCATATTGGTGGGACGCGCAGCCATGTCTCAGTAACGAGGATGGCATTGTTCCGTGAATAAGGTTGAAGCGCCAGCCATTCGCAGGCCGGTTGTCGTCTTTTTAAAAATGCCGCGATATTTTCCCCTCTTTTCTCCACCACCAAATTGAGCGAAAAAAAATAAACGGAGCTTTTATCCGTCCACTGTCACCCTGTTCCTCCCACTCTGCTTGCTTTGGTACATCAACTGGTCGGCGCGTTCGATGATCGAATCCAGCGTATCCATCTCGCGGACGAGAGTCCCGCCAATGGATACAGTAACTGAAACTTGTCTTCCGTTGACGCTGATAATCGAGTTGGCGACCATCGTGCGGAGTTTTTCGGCGATGGCGAAGAGGCTGTTCCGGTTGACGTTGTACAGGATGGCAATGAGTTCCTCGCCGCCCCAGCGCCCGCAAACATCTGTTTCGCGCAGGTGGGCTGTCATATTTCTGGTCACATTTTGCAGGACGCGGTCTCCCTCCAGGTGTCCGTAGGTGTCGTTGACGGCTTTGAAATGGTCGATATCCAGGAAAAGCACGCCAAACGGGATTTCGTGCTGGTGATATTCCTGCAATGCCGAGTTGATTTTGATCTCCAACAGTTTGCGGTTGCTCACGCCGGTCAATGTGTCGCGGAAGACCGCCTGTTCCAATTCGTCCACGCGCCGTTTCATCTTGAAAAGGGACTGGTTGTTGCTGAAAACTTCCACCGCGCCGATAACCCTGTTTTGCTCGTCGTAAATGGGCGAGGATCGCACCAACACAGGCACGCGGTAACCATCCGCGTGACGTAAATGCACCTCTGCTTCGCGCGGCTGACCGTCGACGATGGTTCCCAGCAGGGGACAGCCGCCCATGCAGAGGTGACATCCATCGGTGGTCACATGGTCGAGGATGTTATCCTGGCAGAACTTGCCGATCATTTCCTCTGCCTTGTGCCCTGTAATGCGTTCCGCGCCCTTGTTCCAATAAGTGATTCGCCTTTCGGTATCCACAAAATAGACCCCGTCGTAGAGGTTATCCACCAGGCTTTTGTGAAACTTGTTTTCAAGCGACGGCTTTTTCATGTCCAGATGATAGCATTTCGGGCGGCGTGACGCAACTTGCAGTTGAATTGCATTTATTTCCAGATCGGAAGCGTGTATCCGCCGTCCACGGCGATGGTCTGCCCGACGATCATCTCTGCCGCGGGCGCACACAAAAACGCCACCACCCCCGCCACTTCCTCGGGCGTGATCAGCCGCCCCGCCGGGACCTGCTTGATGAAATCCTGAAGGATGCGGTCCTGGCTTCCCATCGAGGCGAAGAAATTCAACGCATCGGTCTTGACCACGCCCGGCGCCACGGCATTGACGTTGATTTTTTTCGAGATCAATTCGACGCCCAGATAGCGGGTGAGCGACTCCAGCGCCGCCTTGCTCGCGCCCACGACGACATAATCCGGCAGGACTCGTCCCGAGCCTGGGCTGCTGATGCTGACGATTTTTCCGCCCCCGCGTTTTTCCATCAACGGGACGGCGCGTTGCGCGGCGAAAAGCAGGGTGCGGGCGTTGATGTTCATCGTCCACTCCCAGCCTTTGGGCTTTTGCTGCATGGCGGGGCGGTTATATCCCGAAGCCGCATTGTGAACGAGGATGTCCAGCCCGCCGAATTCCTTCTCAGCCTCGTCGAACAGTCGGTTCAGGTCGTCGAGGTTCCCCACGTCCGCTTTGACCAGCAGGGCGCGACGTCCCAGCTTCTCGATCTCGCGGACGGTTTCCTCGGCGGTGGGGCGGTTGCGAAAAAAGTTGACAACCACGTCCGCGCCGTGCCGGGCGAAGTGCAGGGCAATCGCACGTCCGATGCCGCGACCTGAGCCGGTGATAAGGGCGATTTTGTTTTGAAAATCCATGAATGCCTCCGTAGGGGCGATGTAGGAGCGGACGGCCGTCCGCCCTACGATTAATCAAAATAAAGATTCAAATCCGAACAATCAAATCGATTGCCGCAGTTGGGGCAGGTGACTTTGCAGTTTTTCTCATACATTTGAGTCCCGCAGCGGTCGCAAATCCAGAGCCGTTTCTCGTTCCATTCCAAATCCTTGAACAGGGACTGGTCGAATTCCGTGACTCGTTCCTTGCCGAGGCGTTTCAATTCCGCGTTGACCACTTCGAGGTCGCGCTTTAACCTGCCGACGTTGATTCCCCTGCAAACGCCCGGATAATCCTTCAAAAGTTTCATGCAGCGTTCGTGCATTTTAATTCCGCCCTCGTAGTTTCCGCGCGAGATGTGGAAGTAGGTCACTGCCGCCTGCAACACACCCTGATACAAACTGCGGATTGCCCCCCGCTCCTCGTGCCAGGCATCCTCCAACTCCTCGTGTGATTCGTAGAACTGTTTCTCGTTGAACAGCCTCAGCCCTTCCAATACTTTTAAAGGTAATTTTCCATCGCAATCATCACTCATAACTGCTCTCTCTTCACTATTTCTCTGCTTTTCAAAAGTATAACATGCAGCCTGCCTTCAAAATGGTAGAATCAAATCATGCTGAAAAAGGTATTCAAGGATAAACGCGCGATTCTCATCGTGTCCTTTCTTGCGCTGTTTTCCTTGGTCTTGCTTGCCGGTTTCATTGGGGAGGGCATGACTTTCCGTCCGCCGCGTCAATTGAGCCGCGAAGAGTCGGAGAAGGTCAGCATCCCAGTCGGGTCGATTATCGAGGACATTGCGAATGTCCCGCTGGAAAAGCAGATCGCCTTTCTGGTGATGCTCTTCCTCTTCAGCGTGCTGATTGTGTACCTGCTCCCACCCGAAATGCGAAAAAGATTTCTCAAACAGTTCATCCGCTTTGTGCTGGGTGGGTTGCTTCTCGTTTACCTGCTTAAACTCAAACCCGATTTGTTTCAAGGACTGTTTCCACTTTTCAACCTTGCAACTGGAGAGGAAAAGTCTTCATCGCCCGGTGTCTCACCGCCGCCTGTTTTCGAACCACCGCAGGTTTCGGGCTGGATTTCTTATCTGATCACGTTTGGCATTATCCTCTTGGTGGCTTTCCTTTTTTGGCAGATCAACCGCTGGTGGCAGCTTCTCAAGCCTATGGCGAAACCGCCCAGTCCGCTGGACGAGATTGCCGAAGTTGCCCGCACTTCGCTTCGTGGGCTTTCTTCACGACACGGGTCTCCGCAGGACCGAATCATCCAGTGCTATGCCGACATGAGCCGCGTGGTGGATGCGCGGCGCGGCTTGTTCCGCGAATACGCGATGACCCCCGCCGAGTTTGCCCTGCGACTCGAGAATGCGGGTCTGCCCCGTGAGCCTGTCAGCCGCCTGACGCGTTTGTTTGAAGCTGTTCGCTATGGGGCGCGGATCTCAACCCAGGGCGACGTGGACGAAGCGATAGCCTGTCTCACCTCGATTTTGAAATACTGCGGGGAGGTTGTGTGACCCGTCGACAGTTGATTCCAGCTGGTGTCTTTTTGGCCGCACTCGTTCTCGCGTTCCTCCTTCAGGACGTGGTCGAGCGGGTAATCATCGTACCGTTGGTGTACGTCTGGTGGCTGTTGGGTGTGTATTATTCCATCCTGCCGCAATCTGTCTTGTGGATTGTGTTGGTGGTGGTTGCCGCCCTTTCTGCAATTACCGCTCTCATGCCGCGATTTGGCAACCGTGAATTTTTTCAGCCCACAATGAGACCGCCAAAAGGACAGATCGAAGGGATGGTCGAGTGGCTGGAAAAGTCCCAACGTGGTGGAAGTTATTATAAGTGGCTGGTCGCCAACCGACTGGGTAAAACCGCCAGGGAAATTCTCGCGCAACGCGATGGACAACCCATCAGCAAGAAGTTCGGACGACTGGACGGGCGTGACTGGAATCCGCCGCAGAAAATAGACGACTACCTGGAAAGCGGTTTGAACGGCTCCTTTGCCGATTACCCCCGCCCGCGCTTTTGGGAAAAGCTCAAGTCCACACCGCTGGATGCCGACCCAAAGCAGGTGATCGAGTATCTTGAAGACGAGATGAAGACTGGCAAATGATTTCAACAGACCCTAAAGGTTCGCTTCGCGAAAACTTTTAGGGTCTCCATACGTGGAGACAATATAATGGACATTGCAAAAGTATCTGAACTCAGCCGCAAGGTGATTGACGAAGTGGAACGCGTCGTCGTCGGTAAGCGCGACCTGCTGGAGACGATCATGGCGTCCGCGTTGGCGGGTGGACACGTTTTGCTCGAAGATTATCCCGGTCTCGGCAAGACGTTGATCGCCCGCAGTTTTGCCGCCGCGCTTGGCTTGGATTTCAAGCGCATTCAATTCACGCCCGATCTTCTGCCGGGCGACATTACAGGCGGATATATTTTCAACCGCACCAAAAACCAATTCGAGTTGCGGCAGGGACCTGTCTTCACCAACATCCTGCTTGCGGACGAGATCAACCGCGCCTCGCCCAAGACCCAGTCCGCCTTGTTGGAAGCCATGCAGGAGGGACAGGTCACGCTCGAAGGCGAAAGCCTGAAACTATCCGACCCGTTCATTGTGCTTGCCACGCAAAACCCAATCGAATATGAAGGCACGTTCCCTCTGCCCGAAGCGCAGTTGGACCGTTTCATGCTGAAGCTTACGGTGGGCTATCCCAGCCTCGAAGAGGAAAAGGAAATCTTGCAGCGCCGCCGTGAACGCAAGCAGGACGAACTCATGCTCAAGAAAATCACCAGCCCGAAGCAACTGCTAGAAATGCGCGCCGTGCTCGAAACCGTCCATGTGGATGCCGACCTCGAAGAATACATTTCCGCGTTGGTTCATGCCACCCGCACGGACCGCCGCGTTGCTGTCGGAGCCAGCCCGCGCGGATCGCTGGCGTTCCTGAAGATGGCTCGCGCCCGCGCCGTGCTTAAAGGACGCGACTTCATCCTGCCCGACGATGTTAAACACTTTGCCGCGCCCGTGCTTAGTCACCGCCTTTTGCTTCAACCCGAATATTGGATGTCGCGCGAGATCAACGGCGATGTCATCCGTGACGTGTTGAAGTCTACGCCTGTGCCCGTGATTCGCTAACGTCACTGCGAGGCGCTCTTGGATTTTCGCCGAAGCAGTCTCCTGATAATACGAGGTTGTTTCGGCGTTGCTCCGCTTCTCTTCGCAGCGACATAGAAATTATGTACCGTCCTATCCTTCTATCTGTGCTGATTTATGGCTTGCTGCTTGCAGGATTAATCTCCCTGCACGGCGAGTTGATTGCGTTTGCCATCCCATTCCTGGTTTACCTCCTGCACGGATTTTGGGCTGCGCCCGAAGGATTAAATCTTCAAATCCAGCGCAAAATTTCGCATGATCGAATCACGCCCGACGCCGAGGCAACTGTCACCTTGACTGTGACCAACCACGGGGCAGATATCGAAGAACTTGCGCTCGAAGAAAAAATCTTCCCGAAATTGACTATCCGCGAAGGGGACATTCGCCACCTGATTCGGCTTCCGAAGGGTGGCTCGCATACTTTCAGCTATGTCGTCGCGGGCGCGCGCGGTTCGTATCGTTTCGACGGGATTCAAGCTACAGCGACAGGTTTTTCGGGTTTGATTCGCCGCGAGCAATTCATCAAATCGAACGAACGGTTATTCATCTTCCCTGAATTTCGGCGGCTGAAACGCGCCGCCATACATCCGCGCCGAACGCGGGTGTATGCGGGAATGATTCCCGCGCGTGTGGGCGGCTCTGGAATCGAATTTTTCGGCGTGCGCGAATATCAGTTTGGAGATTCGCCGCGCACGGTCAACTGGAAGGTCAGCGCGAGACATGCTGAAAATTTATATTCCAACGAGTACCAGCAGGAGCGTGTGGCGGATGTGGGCATCGTCCTCGATGCGCGGGTGCGGACGAATCTGTTTCAGTCCAACCATTCCCTTTTCGAGTATGCTGTCACCGCCGCCGCCGCGCTCTCGGATGTTTTTCTGGCACAGGGCAACCGCGTGGGACTCCTGATTTACGGCGCGTATCTTGGTTGGACATATCCCGACTATGGAAAAATCCAGCGTGAGCGAATCATGCAGGCACTGGCTCACGCCGAGGTTGGTGTCAGTTCGGTTTTCACGGGCTTGGAGCATTTATCGCCGCGCATGTTCCCGCCCGAGTCGCAGATTGTGCTGGTCAGCCCGCTGGTCAGCGACGATTTGGAAGTCCTGATTCAATTGCGCGGGCGCGGCTATCAGGTGATGGTGGTCAGCCCCGACCCCGTCAAGTTTGAGCTTGGGTTGCTGCCAAACTCAAAGGAAACAGAGACAGCCGCCCGCATCGTCTGCATGGAGCGGGATTTGTTCCTGCGCAGACTTGGTCGTGCGGGGGTGGAAGTTGTCGGGTGGGATGTGTCGGTTCCGTTCGATCAGGCTGTGGGTCCGTCCTTGAATCGTCGCCAGAGGAGGCTGTTTTGACGTTGGTCGCACTTTTATCCAGCATCGTGATTTCATCCGCCACGCTTGCCTGGGGATTCGCTCAAAGCGGATTCACCTCCTTTTCGGTCTGGATCATCATCCTCGGCCTGGGCTGGCTGCTCGCCATCTGGCAGCGATGGTTTTGGTATTCGCCGTTTGCCTTGATCGTCGTCACCGTCCTCGCCGCCCTCGGCTTGGGATTTGGATTTCCCTCGAACTGGCTGTTTGCTGGCGGTATCTTTGCCCTTGTCGCCTGGGACATGACAGACTTTCGTCGGCGGTTGGTGCTGATGGCAAAGAACGACAACACACGCGGCATTGAACGCCGTCATCTTTTGCGTGTCAGTCTGCTGGCGCTGGCTGGGTTGGGACTTGCATCCATCACCGCGTTCCTGAGCTTGCGACAGTTTACGTTTGAATGGGGGGCGTTACTTGTGCTTGTCATCCTGCTTGGATTGGGTCAACTGGTGGGCTGGTTTAGAAAATAACCTGATTTCGGTTTGTGTTACAAACTCAACTCGTAACATCACCCATTTGGGGTATGGGGAAATGGGACTTGACATGCGTTGGGGTTTTTGATATTATGTTATCGATAACATGTTATCGATAACATGTTACAACATACACTAACTGAACAGGTATCTACTGTGTTTGTAGCTGACAGGAAGAAGCGTGTTACCATCAAGGATGTCGCGCAGGCTGCTGGAGTTTCCACGCAGACTGTATCCCGTGTGATGAACAAGTTTTCCTATGTGTCAGAGGAAACTCGCCAGCGGGTGGAAGAAGTGGTGGAGCAGTTGGGATACAACCCCAGCACCCTTGCCCGCAGCCTGATTCAACAACGTAGTTATACTCTGGGGGTGGTTACTTTTGGTCTGAAGCATATCGGCCCCTCGCGCACCCTCAACGGTGTGGCTGACAAGGCGGACGAACTCGGCTACATGCTCCTGATGAAGGAATTGGACAATTTCGATACCAACAAAATCGATGACGTGATTACCTCCCTGCTTGCCCGTCAGGTGGATGGAATTATCTGGGTGGCACCGGAAATCGGCGACAACCACGCCTGGGTCGATGCCCGCATGGACAAAATTCCCGTGCCTGTGATCTTTATTGCTATGCACTCGCGCACCGGTGTTTCCAGTGTGGCAACCGACAACTATCAGGGCGGGGTGATGGCGATGCGTCATTTATTGGAAGGCGGGCGAAAAAAGATCGGACATATTTCCGGTCCTCTCAATTGGTGGGAGGCTGAGGAGCGCAAACGCGCCTGGCGCGAGACCCTCAGCGCGGCTGGACTGGAAGCTCCTGACTGCCACTGCGTCGAAGGGAACTGGTCGTCAGCCAGCGGAGAGCAGGCATTTCTTCAACTGCTTGATGCGTTTCCTGATATGGATGCAGTTTTTGTCGCCAACGACCAGATGGCGCTTAGTGTTTTGCGGGAGGCTTCCCGCAGGGGAATCAGCATCCCCAGTCAATTAGCGGTGGTCGGTTTTGACAATCTCCCTGAGGCAGCCTATTTTTACCCCTCTCTGACGACAATTTCGCAGGATCTTCAACTGCTTGGAGAGCAGGCTGTACAAAGCGTGGTGGAAATGATCCAGGCAAGACACCAAGGTCAGTCCGTGACCGCGCAATCGAAGTTTATTCAGCCAACCCTTGTTGTTCGGGAAAGTTCGCGGTAACTCCGTATTTGGATGCGACTTTCCTTTTTTTTTATTTGTCCGAGTATCGAGATCGAACATAAAAGGAGGTGAGGCAAAAGGGGAATGAAAAGTTAGTGTAGGAAGGAAGTGTACTTCAGCAAGTTGGCGTCTGAGGTGCAAATTTCCAGGTGAAGCTGGATTGCCGCTGCCAGTGTTACGCTGCCCTGGTTTCACCAACCAGTACGCCAACACAATATTTTGTGTCTACTTACTCTAAGGAGAAGAAAATGTCCAAGAAGTTGCTGTTCAATCTGCTGGCTATTTTGATGATCGCCAGCTTTGCGCTCTCAGCTTGTGGTGGCGCCGCCACCGAGGCGCCCGCCGCCGAAGCTCCTGCCGCCGCAGGTCCATTGGTTGGTATCTCCATGCCCACCAAGAGTTCGACCCGCTGGATTTCCGATGGCGAGAGCATGGTCAAAGAATTCGAAGCCATGGGTTACGCTACCGACCTGCAGTTTGCTGATAACGACATCCCCAATCAGCTTGCCCAGATCGAAAACATGGTTACCAAGGGCGCCAAGGTTCTCGTTATTGCCGCCATCGATGGCACCACCCTCTCTGATGTTCTCCAGAAAGCTCATGACAATGGCGCCATTGTAATCTCCTATGACCGCCTGATCACCAAGACCCCGAACGTCGACTACTACGCCACCTTCGATAATTTCGGCGTGGGCGTCATCCAGGGCACCCAACTCCTCGAAGGTCTCGGACTGAAACCCGGCGAAAAAGCCCCCGCTGGCGTTGGACCTTTCAACGTGGAACTCTTCGGCGGTTCCCCCGACGACACGAACGCTTTCTACTTCTATGATGGTGCCATGTCCGTCATCCAACCCTTCATCGACGATGGCACGATCGTGATCCAAAGTGGACAAATGGGCATGGACAAAGTCGGCACCCTGCGCTGGCTTGCCGCCACCGCCCAGGCCCGCATGGACAACCTGCTGAGCGCCTACTACACCGACAAGAAAGTCGATGCTGTGTTGTCCCCCTATGATGGCCTAAGCATCGGTATTCTCTCCTCTCTCAAGGGCGTTGGTTACTGCACCACCGAGCAGCCGTGCCCCGTTGTGACAGGACAGGATGCTGAAGTTGCCTCCGTCAAGTCGATCATCGCCGGCGAGCAGCGCTACACCGTGTTCAAGGACACCCGTGTCCTTGCCAAGCAAGCCGCCAAGATGGCTGACCAGGCTCTGAAGGGCGAGACCGTTGAAATCAA
>JACRBJ010000067.1 GCA_016234555.1 Chloroflexota bacterium
ATTTTCTTCGGCTATTACCCCGCCACACAAGCCGCGAAACTCGATCCCATTGAAGCTCTGCGGCGCGAATAATTCCTCTAAAAAAATTTCAACCAAAAAGGATTCAACCATGAAAAAGATCTTTCTCCCCCTCGCATTTCTCTTCGCTCTTTTGCTCGCCTCCTGCTCAGGGACGGCTGCTCCTGCTCCGACAACAGGCGGCGATATCTATGTCAGCCAAAACCTGCCCGTTGATTATGAAGGCGCATTGCCAGTCCGCAATCAACTTGCCCTTGGAACCCTCGAACTCAGCCAGACCGATCTAGCCATCAACGCCGAACAAGCCAAGACGCTCCTTCCGCTTTGGCAGGCGCTTCGCAGCACCCAGCAGGCAGGCGGAACAGCCCAAGCCGAAGTCAGCGCCCTGTTGACTCAAATTGAAACCGCCATGAAACCTGAACAATTACAGTCCATTGCCAGCATGAAGTTGACCTTCACCAATATGCAGGAATGGGCAACCGCCAACGGCATCACGATGGGCAGCGGAGGTGGCACACCTGGGCAAGGTATGGGTATGTCCGCTGAAGCACGTGCTACTAAACAAGCCGCCGAAGGCATCACTTCAAACGGCAGCGGTGGCAGCGGAAGCAAACTTCCAACAGCATTAATGGACGCAGTCATCACATCTTTACAAACGCAGGTTCCCTAACCCAAAAGGATTATCATGAAAAAAAGTATCTTTCGCATTGCACTCTTGACCCTGCTCGCCATCAGCCTGATCTACGCCTGCGCGCCGACAGTGGAAGCAACACCCACCTCATTGGCATCTGCCTATCTCAGCATCGAATATAGCGACGCGGCGAATGTCCGCAGTCAACTGGCGTATGGCATGCTCAAACTGGTTGATGTAACGCCTGAACAAGCCAGGACCCTGATTCCGCTCTGGCAGGCAGTTATAAGCCTAAGCGGTGACACAACCACAGCCAGTGAAGAACTCACCGCTGTCCAAGATCAAATCACCGCCGCCATGACCGAATCGCAATTGCAGGCTATTGCAGGAATGCAGATCACCAATGCGGGGCTGAATGAATTTTACGCGCAATATGGCGTCTCGTTGCCAACCCCCGTCCCAGGCGTGACAAAAGTTCCAGGTTCGGGAAGCGGCAAGACCTAGGAAGAAAAAGTCGCCGCCCGAGCTACTGCCGCTGCATCGGGTCAAACCACAGGCACGGGTCAAGCCGCCAAAACCTTGTTGTTTGAAAAGACAATAGAATACCTGATGGGCGCAGCTGGACAGTGACCACAGTTAAAAATAGATAGCTGAATATAAAACGAACTCAAGCTATATCAGTGTTTGAGTTCGTTTTTCAATAGCTGGTGTGATGGCTACTTGGTTATCTACTCGAACTTGTGAAGTCTGAGTATCACGCTGTTTTACACGAATCTCCTAAGAGCGACCTCTTGTTTGAGATTCGGTGGACAAGTTATTTTTCCCAAGCTGGAGCAGCGTGGGGAAGTCTCCCAAGTCGATTCCAGTTTTGGATCAACATCATTATCAATCCGCCCGCAAAGAGCAGGAGAACTTCATTCGCGCCGAGGAAGTACAACCCAATGGATGCAATGCCGATGGCAAGAGACAGTTTGTTTTTAATTGCCTTGCGCCCCAGTTCCCACAGGGCTTGCAGGATGATTGCGATCATCACGGGCTTGATGCCATAAAGTAACCAGCTTACTTGAGGGGTGGAACTGTATTGAACATATAGCCAGGAAAATACCAGGACAATAAGCATGGCGGGGAGTGTGAATGCTGCGCCGCTCACAATAAGACCCGCCCAACCCGCACGCAGAAAGCCAATGCGAATTGCCATTTCAGTGGAGTTTGGACCTGGAATGAGATTAGTTGCGCCAAGCAGATCGAGGAAGGCTTCGTCGGTGAGCCATTTGCGGCGGCGGACGAACTCGTCGCGAAACATGCCAATATGCGCGGCTGGACCACCGAAGGCAGTAAAGCCAAGTTTGAGGAAAGATGTGAATACTTCCAAGACTGGGTTCATTGATTAGCTTGTTCCCCTTGCTGAATGATGAATTTTAAACTGTGGTATTGACTGAGGTTTTGATCTTTCTCGATGCAGTTGACAAGGAACTCACCGCTCCCACTGTCGAATCAATGATCAAACTTTTATAAATTTTTCCCATTTCCCCTGGAGGAGGCGCCATGTTGTTTTCCAGCCACCACTCAATAAGCGCAAGTAGGGAGGTCGCAATATGATTCGACATGATGGCAATTGTCACCTGATTGTCTGATCTCGCCAAAGGAGCGCAGGATTTTCGGAAAATAGCGGCAATGTTTCGCGCAACTTTCTTACGGACACGCGTCACACTTTGACTCTTGAACAGAATGCGGAAGAGATCGGCTTTTTGCCCGATGTATTCAAAAATCAACCTCCCCTCCGTTTCAAGGGCAGAAGTTTCAGACTGCTTTGCCAGAGTCTCAATATGTCCCTGTAATTCTGCCAACCCCTCATCCAAAACCTCCATCAATAACTGATCGAGACTCTCGAAATGCCTGAAAAAAGTGATGTAGGCTACATCGGCGCGTTGTGTAATCTCCTTGATGGAGATGGATGCAAAATCCTTTTCCAGAATCAATGAAACCAGAGCGTCTCGCAACATGCGGCGCGTCCGACGTACACGCGGGTCAACTTTTATAGGGGCAGTTTTCTTTGGCATGGTAATCTTGTTTTGTTACAAAATACGGAGTTTTATAACTTTTGTTACATTAAAGCCAGATCCATTATTGACTTCAAATTCAACTTAGTTACAATGATGAACATAAGTTATTTAGTATAACACTAAGGAGAACCATGAAAACAATTATCGGTGCAGAAAAAAAAGGAAAGACCTGTCCCCCTCGTCGTATACCCAACAGCGAAAAGATGACAGTGAACAAACTGCAAAGCGCGTATGACGAGGTCGCCGATCAGTATGAAAAAAGGATTTGGTTCGATCAACATATTCTCGGTGTGGCGCGGCTCAGGAAGATATTGCTGTCAAAGGCAACTGGCATAATCCTGGAGGTGGCTTGTGGAACGGGGCAAAATCTTCCGCTGTTTGGGCCCAATAGTGAAATCACCGCAGTGGATCTGAGTCCGAAAATGTTGGAGCTTGCCCGCGCGAACGCAATCAAGCACAACCTGGATGTAAACCTTGCATTAATGGATGCGGAGAATCTCGAATTTGCAGATGGAAGTTTTGACACGGTGATCTCCACTTTGTCCACATGCACTTTCCCCAACCCAGTCAAGGCATTACAGGAAATAAAACGCGTCTGCCGGCCCGATGGATTGATCCTGCTTCTTGAGCATGGTCATAGCAATCTGCCGTGGCTTGCGAAATTTCAAGATCGGAATGAATATAAACACTATCAAGAACATGCAGGTTGTCGCTGGAATCAAGACCCACTGGATTTGGTTCAATCAGCAGGTATAAAAGTGTTGAGAAGCAAGCGAAATGTATTGGGCATATTCCATTCAATCGAAGCAAAGCCGTTAGACAGTTAATTTGGGCACTGGTTGCGCTTGAATTGGGGCACCAATTCCTAAGCCGAACAAATCCTGTGTTGCGATATGCTAGTGAAGTGGCAATACCATTGATCTCGTTTTGGTTGTCACATGCTTGACATTGATCGCTTATGAATTGGTGCGGCATTGGAATGCGACGCGTTGGTTATTTGGGATGAAGCCGATTACGATTTGACTATTGTATTGAATACAAAGCTTGACAGGCAGCCTGTGAAATCACCTTGATCGCATCCAGGCTGCCTTGAGCCTCGCCTTTCTCAAAATCATTTTCAACATTTCCCATTTGGTTGGTGATGTGAGCAAAGCAAATCAGCGGGTGGCGTTTTGCCTCAGCAAAGGCATAAAGAGCGGCAGCCTCCATTTCAACCCCAAGGATTCCCTCCGAACGACAATCTGCGATCGCCATTTCGGTTTCCCGAAAAGGAGCATCTGTGGTCCAGGTCGCACCCAGGAAAACTGGAGCAAGTGATTTATCAAAAATACCTTTCAAGCTCTCGAGCAATTTTGAGTTGATGTGACTGAATTTGGATGGCGGTAGATAATGGTAACTGGTTCCTTCATCACGTAAGGCTTTCTCGATTAATACGAAATATGGAGGAACTCCTTTCGACACGATTTGTCCCGCAGAGGTCATGCTGATCAGCAATTCACACCCACATGCAAACACTTCTTCTGCCACGAGTACTGCAAAGGAGGCGCCAACCGCATTTCCAACGATGCCAAACTCAATTCCTTCATAGGTGAAGTTATACATGTTCGTATGGTAACAAGCCCAATATTGATTGGGCTTTGCCTGACCGTTTGCCAGCAAGTTTTGAACAATATCACCGTCCGGATCCAGGATGCAAACTTTTGGAACTGTCCCTTCCGGGATGGATTTTTGTCTTCTAGCCTCTCGTAACATATTCTCAGGCGTAAAGACTGAAGGTGATAAATGATTTTTACGGGTGATGATGGGCGTATCGTTTTGATCTGTCATGATTTTCCTGGGATTTTAGTTTTGTCGGTTTGTGTTCAGGACTATAGTTTTTGACCCACCATGCCATAATGGAATGGTGGGAAATTAATATTAGGTTTGATCAGTTCAAATCCTGCCGCTTTGATCCATTCCTGACATTGCTCTGGTCGTGGGCGGATATCCAGCGATGGACCTCTCGGTGTCGTTGGGTCATAATTCCAATGGATAATGCCTGCTCTTCCACCCAAGATAAGAATCCTTTTAGCCTCGGCTAATATTTTCAATGGATGTTCTGCATGTAGAATATTAAAAAGCATGACATATTCACAGCTATCATCTGGCAGACTGCTCCCTTCCATCATAAAATCCCTTTGGATGGCATGTATGTTTCTCAACCCGGCTTCACTTGCTTTTGTTTGAACAGCCTCGATCATTTCCTTCTCAATGTCCAGAGCATAAATTATTCCCTTATTTTTTCTGGCTGCCGGAAGGGAAAATGTTCCATAACCACAACCCAAATCTACAATATTCCCGGAGAGGTCACATATCCCCAATCCATCCAGAATGGCGTCCGTATCAAAGAATCCGTCCCACATTTGTTCATCGGGCATCCCGCTTTCTCGTGCTTTCATTTTTCACCATCCGTGTAAACACTAATAATAAAGTTATCTCTGATAAAAAAAGTTTTGGCAAGATTCGCTTGTTGAATCCTGCCAAAACATAAAATCCTGGGTTAATACACCAGTACTTTATCTGCTGCGATAGTCCAATCGGTGAGCAATTCCATTGTCCCGATTTGAATATTTTCCATAATAGCGGCTGACCCGAGACCTCGGGCCTTTTGGCAAGTCCCTCAGGTAGCAACTTCACCACCGCGCAAGACGGCAGTGAACATGCGCTCAATGTTGTAGTAACCCTGCGGGGTATCCTGCCCTTTCACCGCGCACTGCACCCCATCGCCCATTAAGAAGACACGGACATGGGCAGCCTCGCGCTTTGCCAGATTCATCGCCAGGCGCAAAGCATTGTACGGACGCTCGTTGCCGTATGGACCATCATTGATGATAAGCAGATATTCGGTTGTATTGTTCTCCGTCATGTTATGTTCTCCTTTTTTGTTGATTCTTTTCGAGCCAGTTCGGCTCCGTCTTCCAAATGTTCAAGCAATACCTCCCGCATAAGGTCACATGCTTGAATGATCTTGGGATTGCTTAAGCTGTAGTAGATATTCAACCCCTCACGCCGCGTCGTGACAATTCCCCTCTGACGCATGAGCGATAAATGCTGAGACAGATTCGCCTGGCTGATTTCCAATGCCTCTGTCAGTTCAGTTACTGATAATTCTCGGGCGCGTAACTTGTCAATTATTTCCAGACGCTTGGGGTTAGCCAATGTGTGGCAAATGCCAGCGTGCAATTCATATATTTGTCGATCAGCCATTTGATTCCTTTCTATATTAGAAATTTAGAATATTGTAATGTTCTAATGTTTTATTGTCAACTTTTATTCTGCAAACTTGACTAAGCTGTTGACTCGCATTATCATATCATCAAGTAATAATATGATAATGCGAGTATGGAGATACCATGTTTATAACAACCGAAACAACCAACCTGAGCGTCAAAGCTCGTTTCTTTCGCGGGTTCAGCGATCCCTCGCGCTTGAAAATCCTTGAATCCCTGCGAGCTGGCGAACTAACCGTTGGCGCCATCGTTGAGAAGACAGGGCTTTCCCAGTCCAATGTATCCAACCATTTATCCTGCCTGCGCGATTGCGGTTTGGTAGCGGCTGAACAGCGGGGCAAGTTTGTCGCTTATACCCTGAGCGACCCGCGTGTCAGCGAACTGCTCACCCTCGCCGAGACGCTTCTCGCCGATGTCGCGCGCGGTGTATACGAATGCACCCGCTACAGTGTGGAGGAACGCTCCGATGAATAAAGTACTTACTCTAGAAGTCCCCATCTCTGGCATGGACTGCGCCGAATGCACCCAGCATGTTCAACATGCGATTGAAAAACTTCCTGGCGTGCAATCTGTCAATGTTTTTCTTGCGACTGAAAAAGCGATTGTAAAGCTCGATTCCGCCCAGGTGGATATTCCCACGATTCGCACCGCCGTTCAGGGTGCGGGATACGACGTTCCCGAATCAGACGACCCTCAGCCTGATCCCGTTTCGATGGGCAGTTTCAACCGCCGATTGACGGTTCTGCTGGTCAGCGTTTTCGCCATTATTCTTAGTGTTGTCATCTTTGGCGAAGGATTGGGGTTATTCGATTTCCTGAATGATCGTGTTCCCTTCGTACAGGGACTGGTTCTTGTCATTGCAGGAGGCTATCCAATATTCATGAACGTCATCCGCGCCACACTCAGACGACAGGTTATTTCACATACCTTGATGACTCTGGGAGTCATTGCCGCGCTGGTTGTTGGTCAGTGGGTGACGGCGGCGCTGGTGGTTATATTCATGCGTATCGGCGATTATGTCGAAAACTTCACCACCGAAAGCGCCCGCCGTGCCGTCAAGGAATTGACCACGCTTGCTCCACAAACTGCCCGCGTTGAGCGTGATGGTGTGGAAGTGGAAGTCCCCGTCCATGAGATCAAGGTGGGGGAAACCATCATCGTGCGTCCAGGTGAAAAGATTGCGGTAGATGGTGAAGTTGTCAGTGGACAGGCAACCATAGACCAATCTGCGATCACAGGCGAATCCATGCCTATTGAAGCTGCCAGTGGAACTCATGTATTTGCTGCGACCATTGCCAAACTCGGCAGTCTGCGAATTCGCGCTGAACGCATCGGCGTGGATACAACCTTCGGGCGCGTGGTCAAAATGGTGGAGGAGGCAGAAGCGCATCGCGCCGATGTTCAGCGGATCGCCGATAAATTCAGCGCGTGGTATCTTCCAGTAGTTGCCGTCGTCGCCGCGTTGACGTTTCTGATCAGCCGTAACCCGTTGTCAACTGCGGCAGTCTTACTTGTGGCGTGTTCATGCTCGTTCGCATTGGCTACACCAGTTGCCATGCTGGCATCCGTGGGCGCAAGCGCCAAACGCGGACTGCTCATCAAGGGTGGTAAATATCTTGAATTGCTTGCGCGCGCTGATGTTCTACTGGTGGATAAGACTGGCACGTTGACTCTCGGTCAACCGCAGGTGACGGATGTAGTTTCGTTGAATGGGCTTTCTCGCGTCGAAATTTTGACCCTCGCCGCATCTGCGGAACGCTACTCGGAACATCCACTTGCAGAAGCTGTCCGCTCTCTGGCTCGTGATGAAAATATTTCTCTCCTCGAACCGCAAGACTTCGAAGCAGTGCCTGGTCTGGGAGTACGAGCCATTATCAATCAACAGCGAATCGTAATAGGCAATCGCCGCATGATCCCTGCCCTTGGAACATTAGCCATTGCCGCTGACCTTGAGGCACAGGGAAAAACGCTCTTGTTTTTGGAAAGCAACGATCAGTTGATTGGCCTACTTGCCGCCGCAGACACGTTACGGGCAGAGGTTCCCGCTGCGCTCGAAGCCGTCCGCACTTTGGGCATTCGGCATATTGAATTGCTTACTGGTGATAACGAGAATATCGCTTCAATGTTGGCGGAAAAACTTGGCGTTTCCTACCACGCCAACCTGCTACCAGAAAACAAGATTAATATAGTGAAGGAATATCAAGTGAAAGGGCATGTAGTCGTCATGGTCGGCGATGGGGTGAATGACGCGCCCGCGCTTGCTCAGGCAGATGTCGGAATTGCAATGGGCGCGGCTGGAACAGATGTCGCCATCGAAGCCGCCCACATCGCGCTGATGCGTGAAGATTGGAATTTGATACCAGAGGTATTGCATATCGCTCAACGCACCATGCGGATCGTAAAAATGAATCTGGCATTCACTACGTTTTACAACGTCATTGGGTTATCCCTGGCAGCGTTTGGAATCCTGCCGCCAGTCCTTGCAGCCGCAGCGCAGTCATTACCTGATATTGGGATTATGGGTAATTCAGCGAGGTTGCTGAAACAAAATTAGATAACAAACTGCCCTCGAAAAATTTCGAGGGCAGTTTGTTATCTTGCCGTCACACTCGCTGAGTTTTGTTTCCTCCTCTGGGTCATCAGTATGACAACCAGAACCGCCAAGTAACTAATGTAAGCGCCGACTTCCGTCAGAGATGGATTGCCGTTGTATCCGACCAGCGCTTTGAGAAGCAGCCCCATCTCACTCTTATCGCTCAGAATTCCGTTGAAGTCCCAGACATGCTCGATCACCGAAGGGATAACGCCTGCTTCATTAAACTCATGAATTCCCAGCCCAACCAGCCCAGCCGCAAAAATAATCAACAGGATATTTGTGGCGCCGAAGAAACCACGAAGGCTGAGTTTCATCGTTGAAGTAAATAACACCCATCCCAAAATCGTCGCCACCAATAGTCCAAGTAACGCGCCCAATAAGGTTTGCAATGGACTGGATGTCAGTCTTGCAGCTAGTAGGAATAGCGCCAGTTCAATGCCCTCACGGAACACTGCCAGGAACGCCAGTGCAAACAATGCCTTTTGACCATTCCCCAATGTTGCCTGATTGGTTTTTTCCTCGATTTCGCTCTTGAGGGTACCGCCATGATTCTGCATCCATAGGATCATCCAGGTGAGCACGCCTGCGGCAAGAAGCATGGCGATCCCTTCAAAAATCTCCTCGCCTTTACCCTCGAATTCCATTCCGAGTAAATTGAGCGCGATCGCAGCGAAGAAGCTCAATAACACCGCCAATCCCACCCCACGCCAGACGACAATATTCAAGTCAGTGCGCTTTATTTTGAGTAAGACTCCCAATACGATTCCAATAATGAGGGCGGCTTCCAGCCCCTCCCGCAGGGATAAAAGAAAACTTGCAAGCATGGTATATAAACCTCCAGTTTTTTATGGGATCCAATTTGATAATATATTCACAATCAGATCAGGGTTTGCAGGGTCATTCGTTTTGAGATGAACCCCAAAGTTATGCGGACCGTCCATGCCCTCGTGCATCATGAAGACACTGGATTCAACGATCGTACTTTCGCCAGGTTTGAGTACCATCGAACCGATGGTTAATTGAGGAGGTCAGCATCCCTCCAGTACTTCAATGTACGGTTCTTCCTTGAAGCGTAGTGTGCTGTCACCTGTATTGGTCACTTTGATGGCAAAGGTCTTATTGACGCCAAATTTCACATCGCCATAATCAATCTTTTGCTGATCCACCGCAATTGAGGGCGTTCCACCACTATCTCCACTTTGATTGGCAAAGAAAAAGGCAGCGACAATCAGCAGGATTCCGCCAATTGCAATAAATGTCCAAGGGAACCCCTTTCTTTGTTTTTGTTTATTGTGCTTCTTGTTCATTGATTTACTCCTTGATATTCAAATTGAAATGAGTAGAGAAATGCGACCAAATTCCAGGTTTGTTCATCGGTGAAGATCGTTCCCCACATGGGCATGCCCGTTCCCATACCGCCGCGCAGAATCTTGCCCTGTAATAATGCGGGACTGGCACCGAGCATCCGTGTTGGGTTTGTGAAATCAACAGGCGCTTGCATCATCATATTGTCTGCCCCCGTCATAGTCTGCATTGATGATTCACCCACCGCTTGCAGATCATCGGCAAAGACACCATCGCCCGCACCATTCTCGCCGTGACAAGCCGCGCAGTTTTGGGCGTAGAGTTGCCCTCCATTTATTAGTGATTCTTTTGTTGTATTCGATTGCCAGATGTAAGCAACTACATCCCATCGTTGTGTTTCAGAAAGTGAAGTGGTACTCAGTTCATCGAATACTTGATGGGGTGAACGTGTGCGGTAGTAATCGGAGGATAGGTCAATGGATAAATCGGCTACCGACTGCTGTCTACTGATTGATGACGGCTGATTGATGGGAACCACAGGCGCGTCGTGCGGAGCGTCAATGTCCAGGTCGAGAGTCACATACAACGGAACAGAAACAGGTTCAGGGCGCTGTCCTGAGCTTGTCGAAGGGTCCGAAGATGAACCGCTGACTTCAATTATGCCGCGCATCCACCAATGATTGAGTCCACACCAGCGCGTGCAGAAGAACGTGTAAATCCCAGGCTTATCAAAGGTCAATGTAAGGTCAGTCACTTTGCCAGGCAGGATGTCCACGTTTTGCATATCCATTTGACCAACTGCGAAACCATGAACGACATCATCGGATGTGAATTTCAAATGGAGCGGTTCGCCAGCATTGGCTTTGATGACATCGGGATTCCAGCCGCCATTTTCCGACACTTGGGCATGGATCAGCGGTGTGCTTGACCAAAAGAAAAGCGGCGCGCCAACGGCAAGAAAAATCCCTGCGATGATTAAGATGCGTGAGATGAGTTCCGAATGTTTCATAGCAGTAACCAGAGCATAACCAGTGTGGTGAGGAAGCAAAATACGATGACAGGAGTTGAGGATGCTTTTATTTCGTTCGCGGCTTTTTGAGCGGTACGCGCAGACCAGATCAACCCGCCAACCAGTGATAGTGTTTGCGCGGGCGCGAGGATGAACGAGAGCATAGGCTGCCAGGGAAGGTTGGCTGTCCCGAATAAATTCCAACCCAACCCGAGCGGATCGGAGAGAGCTGCGATGATGTAGGATGCATTGGTTAACACGAAAGATAAACTGAATGCCACCCAGAACATCAAGCCGAGAGGAATGAGAGCGGTTGCAAGAGAAGCAAATCGTTGTTTCAGTGGAAGAGGGCTTTTCGTTTGTAGGATGCCAAGTGTGAAGAGTCCAGGAAGAACAACAAAGATAATCGCAAGAAAAATGACGACATATATAAACCATGCGTTTGTGCCGACGTTGTAAGCCGCATCTTTGAATGCGCCCCACGGACCAAGCAATACACCTGCATAGATCATGGCTGAACCCAGCATAATGAAGGCTTTGAAGGCTTCATCCATTCTTGTGGACGGTTTGGCAAGGTCGGCAAGGAATGGACGCAGGTTAATGGCAATGTTATCGTGCGGGCAGGTGCGGATACATTCCATGCACAAGCCGCAGTAGGTATTCTTTGTTATTCCGCCTGGGAAGACATCCCACGGACATCCATAACCTGCTTGTGAACCGTTGTAACATGGCTTGCCATCACAAGTTGCACATACCTGCTTGTCTTTGATCCGCAGTTCAATGGGAGCAGTCTGTGAATACAAACCGATAAATCCACCCACTGGACAAAGATAACGACAAAATGCGCGACGCTCGAAGATCGTGCTCAGTCCAATGGCAGCGAAGAGCATGGCGGCAAGGACAATGCCCGTGATATTTGGCGTCGTGAGCAGGACACTGCTAAAGAGAGCCAAAAGAAGAAATGAAATATTCTGCAACCAGATGTTGCGGAACATCTTTGGCACGTGCAGGTTGAGCCACTTTGGTCTTTTCTCTGGCGGACTTAGTACTGCGCCACGCTGAAGCCATTCACCTGGAAGCGGGATTGGGCAAACCGCGCACCAGCCGCGCCCGAAAAATGGAACCGCCACGAGAATCAGAATCGCCCACCAAGCGATCCACACGAAAACAATACTGAAATTGTGACTTCCAACGGGCGTGCCGATCAGCCCCGCAAGGATGGCGAAGATATATCCAACCAGCATAACGATGAATACTGCCAGCTGAGGATAGCGGCTTTTGAGTGCCTTCTTTATAAAGGGGTTACGGGTAAGTTCAATACGGTTCATGTTGTTAACTAATAATTCTTTCTTCCCTCGTCCTTTTTTGAGTTATGAAAGTGGAAAGAGGAAAGAAGCCGACTACGACAAGACTCGCAAGACCAATGGAGCGATACAGCCAGTCATTTGTGCCAACCGTCAACTTGCCGATCATGAACGGGTGCATCGCGCCGCAGGTGAGGTTACAGCGAAAACGAAAAGAGCCTGGTTTGTCTGCGGTAAACGTGAGGGCTGCGGATTGACCTGGGTCGGCTTCAACAGAAATATCGTACCCATCCACATAGAGTCCGTGGACAACATCGTTGCTGACCAGATGAATGGTGACGGTGTCGCCTGCGTTGACTTTAAGCTCGGAGGGAGAATAGGCAAATTGTCGCGCATCAACCCGAAATATCCGCGCTTGAGACGCAATGGTTTGAACTGGAAGCGGTGCGAACGCCACAACAAGTCCAGCCATTGCAAAGAGGAGAAGAGACCAGCGAGATCGCATAAGGTTAGGGAATATTGGAAGGTCCGTATTTGGAATAAGTTGCGTCCACATAGGTTCTGGCTTCCTGTGGACTTTTGCCGTCCCGCAACATACGCATGACATCCTGTGTGATGTCTACGCAGATGGAACATCCGAGAGCGTGGTTGTCAAATGTGATCTTTCCGCTGGCGTCCACTTCCGAGACGTAGCAATCGTAATTGGAGGTGTGTCCAATATCGCCGCATCCGCAATAGCAGGGAATATCCTGCATGATGTCGGGGTTCGCTGTGTTGAATTGATAGGCTTCCTGCACAGCTACGGGCGCAGACTGGACTTCGGCGGGCATTTGATCGAGCGCCGTCATGACCAGATGGACTTCACTTGATGTTGAAGTGGAGCAGGCGGAAATTGCAGTAGTTAATAGAACTGCAATGATAGTGAGGAGTAAAAGTTTACGAGTCTTTGAAAGCATATTGGGTCCTCCGTGATCGGATGACCCAATAGTAGTCTGACAATTCGATTGATTCCAGCGCAGGATGGCGGGGAAATGAATACGCCAAATGGCTTATGATAAATGTCATGGATGGTGAAAATCAACAGGCTCTGACATCGTCAGAGCCTGTAACATATCAACTTTCAATTTTATAGTTCCTCATCATGCCTGCATCTTCGTGTTCGAGATTATGACAGTGATAAAGGAATGTCCCCGCGTAATTCTCAAAGCGGACAAGCACCTGAACCTTTTCGCCAGGCATGACCAACACCGTATCCTTCCATCCATCGTCTATAAACCCAGCGCTCAATTCCTGATACGCCGACTCGTAACCCTGCGTGATCTCGCGTCCAAGCACCTGAAATTGTACGCCGTGAATATGCATCGGATGCGGCATTTCGATATTCATCGTCATCATCCCTGTGCCGCTGCCTTCGAGATTGACGAATTCCCACACTTCCAAATCACCAAGCTGCGCGATCTCATCTTGCGCGACCGCATCCATCTCGAACACGCGACCATTGATGGCGTGGGTCATGCCCTGCATTGTCAGCGCAAACGAACGCGGATTGTTCTGGTTGACAGCCTCTTCCACGCGATGACGCGCAATCGCTGAAAGACGTGTTGGCAGCGGGGAAACATCCACACCTTTCTCGCCGATGTTCAAACTCAGAATGTCAAGCGGCGCGCCGTTGAACAAGCTGGTGGAGCCGCCGCTTATCATCCCGCCACTACTGCTGAACCCTGAAAACGGCAGGCTGACCAGTCGCATTTCACTGCCCGTTCGCCCGCTGAAATCAGCCCACAATTCCACCCGTTCACCAGGCGCGAGTGTGATGTAGTCACGGGTCACGGGCGCTTCCAGCAAACCGCCGTCCGTGGCGATCACGGTCAGGGGCGTGCCATCCTGCCATGCCAGTTTATAGATGCGCGAGTTCGAGCCGTTCAACAATCGCAAGCGGTACGCGCTGGCTTTGACATCCAGTGCCGCGTTGGGCGCGCCGTTGACCAGAATCGTATCGCCCAGAAAACCGACCATCTGCTCCATCATGCCGTTTGTCAGATAGACCATCTGATTTTGCGAGTCAAATGTGCGATCCTGTATCACAAGTGGAAGGTCGTATTCGCCAGCGGGCAAACCCAGCGCAGCTTCCTCTTCGTCGCTGACGATGAACAAACCCGCCAGTCCGTAATACACCTGCGGACCAGTCAACTGGTGCGGATGCGGATGAAACCAATACATGCCTGCGCGGTTGGTCACCTGAAAATCATATTCAAAGCTCGCGCCAGGCGCGATGGCATAACGCGGATGCCCATCCATCTCTTCGGGAATAAGCAGTCCGTGCCAGTGGATGATGGTGGGGTCGGGAAGTTCGTTCTTCAGCCGAACCTGGACTCGTTGACTTTTTTTGACCCGAAAAATTGGACCGAGATATGAGTTGCTCAACATCTGGACTGATTCTGCGCTTCCTTCCCGTACCGACGATTGATACCGCCAAATGGAAGTTTCTGCCCCTGAGAAGATGGGAAGCGTGGCTGATCCAGCGGTCAGATCTACAGTGAGAGAAACAGGTACAGACGCGAGTGGCGTCAGGATAACGGGAGCAGTTGTTGGGTCCGCGAAGCGTGAGGCGGGCGGGAGGAGTCCGCACGCGCTAAGAGTCAATGTCCCTGCGCCCATCCCCATCAATTTAATAAAGTCCCTGCGAGTGAGTTGGTAATTTGTCACGGTTTTTTTCCTTCATTATTAATCCTTGTTGTTTCGATGTTGAGATTCATTACGAATCCAAAAAGCAGTGACGGCTACTGCGACACCCGCCATCCCAGCCAGAACGATTGCGCTGGAGGCTGACCCGAACAATTCCTTCCAGAACGCGGCAAATGAAATGACGCCGATGACAAATGCCACAACGTAGGAGAGGTTTGGTAAATGAATTCTTTGGTGTTTCATCTTATCCTTCTTCCACGATCAACTTGCCACGCAACATTCCCATCTGGCATTGGAAGCCGAACTCGCCAGACTTTTCAGGTGTAAATTCCAATGTAACCTGTTCACCTTCAGGCAAGGATGCGTTTTGATTGAAATCGGGAAACAATACCTTTTCGGAACACGCCGAACTTTCCTGTCGAGTAAATGTCAATCGGACAGGACGACCTTTCTGCACGATGATCACATCAGGTGTGTAGCCGCCTTTTACAGTGATAGCTACTTCCTGCGCGCCTGATGCGGATACGGCAACGCGAGTCTGCGCTTTGGGCGCGAACCAGAAATACCAGGCGATGAGAATAGTCAGTACGATATCTGAAAAAATTACAGAGAATTGTAACGCGTTCATTTTTAACTCCTATTTGACACTGAGCCTGGGTTTGAATCCGCGCAAACGATTGGCATTGCCCACGACTGTAACTGATGAAAATGCCATTGCTGCGCCTGCAATCATTGGACTGAGCAGCAAGCCGAAGAAGGGAAAGAGTAATCCCATTGCTACAGGAATCCCCAAAACATTATAGAAAAATGCACCGACAAGATTTTGGTAAATATTGTTCATTGTGGCGCGGCTGACTTCGATCGCGGTGACCACACCTTTGAGGCTGCCTTTGATGAGCGTGATATCGGAGGCTTCGATGGCAACATCTGTACCTGTGCCAATGGCTAGACCGACATCGGCTTGCGCGAGTGCAGGAGCATCATTGATGCCATCGCCAACCATTGCGACTTTTTTACCTTCTGCTTGAAGCAGGTGAATATTATTTGCTTTATCTTCAGGAAGGACTTCAGCCAATACCCGCGTGATGCCAACCTTGCGCGCAATCGCTTCTGCGGTGCGACGGTTATCGCCCGTGATCATTACGACCTCAATGCCCATGCTTTGCAGGACTTTGATCGCTTCGGCGGAATCTTCCTTGACCGTATCTGCCACAGCAATAATCCCTGCGGCTTTACCATCGAGGGCAATAAACATCGGGGTCTTGCCATCGTCAGCGAGGGATTTTGATTGTTCTTCAAGTGAACCAAGAGCGATCTTCTCGCGGTTCATCAACTTGAGATTGCCGATCAATATACGTTTCTCTTCGACTTTTGCCGAAACACCGTGACCTGGAATAGCCTCAAAGTCTTTGACTTCCGCCAATTCCAATATACGCAACTGCGCACCTTCAACAATTGCCTGCGCCAACGGGTGTTCACTAACTTTTTCAACTGACGAAGCTAATCTCAACAGCTCATAATCTTTTACGATTGACTGGTCACCAAGTATTACATCTGTCAACTCAGGCTTGCCTTTTGTGATCGTGCCAGTCTTATCCAGCACTACGATTTGAATCCCACGCGCGGTTTGTAAAGCTTCACCAGAGCGGATCAAAATCCCATGCTCTGCACCTTTACCAATGCCAACCATCAGGCTCATCGGCGTGGCAAGTCCCAATGCGCATGGGCAGGCAATAATCAGCACAGTCACGCTTGTGACCAGTGCATAAACGAATTGCGGCTGCGGACCAATAACGAACCAGATGACGAAGGTCCATACAGCGAGGATCATTACGATGGGTACGAAATAGCCAGAAACGATATCAGCCAGTCTTGCAATCGGCGCTTTGGAATTCTGGGCATCCTGTACCATCTTAACGATTTGCGCTAATGCAGTGTCCTTGCCAACTTTAGTCGTACGGAACTTGAACGCGCCTGTTTTATTGATGGTTGCGCCGATGACCTCATCACCCATCTTTTTTGAAGCAGGCATTGATTCGCCCGTCAGCATGGACTCGTCCACAGCGGAACTGCCTTCGACGATAACACCATCTACGGGAACTTTCTCGCCAGGACGGACTTGAATTACATCGCCGACCAATACTTCTTCAACTGGCAGGTCCATTTCCTTGCCATCGCGGATGACACGCGCGGTTTTGGCTTGCAGACCTAGCAGTTTCTTGATCGCTGAACTGGATTGTCCCTTGGCACGCAATTCAAGCGCTTGTCCCAAAACGACCAACGCAATTACTACAGCAACGACATCATAAAACGGTTCCGATGTCCCTTCGGGAAAAACGGATGGGAACAGAATCGCAAAGGTCGAATACAACCACGCTGCACCAGTGCCGAGCGTGATCAATGTGTTCATATTTGCAGAACGATGTTTGAACGCCGCCCAAGCGCCTGTGAAGAAGTCACTGCCTGACCAGAACATGACAGGCAATGTCAACAACGTGGTCATACCCCACAGCAATCTCAACGAATCCATGCTCAAGTCACGCAGGACAGGCACAACCTGATAGTATGCCGTTATCATCACAACTACAGAGACTGCGGCTGCGAACCAAAACTTGTTCATCAACTTGCTATATTCATGCTCGTGGGCTTCTTCCTGCTTGTCCACAGGCGTGTCGCTTGTCGCGGGGCGCGGCTTGTAGCCCCAGGTTTCAATGGCTTTATTCAATTCTGCCAGTGTTGTATTTTGTGGAAGATAGTCCACTGTCGCTTCCTGTGTGGCGATATTTACAGTTGCGTTCAAAACGCCCTGCGTGGACTTCAATTCATCTTCGATAAACTTCACGCATGAGGCGCAGCGCAGATTTTCAATGCCAATGCGTGTCTGTGCGCCATCCACGGAATAACCAGCGGAGCGGATAGCGCCTGCCAGCCCGACGAGATTGATTTTTTGTGGATCATAATCAAGTTGTACCAAGCCAGTAACCGAATTTACAGCCACCCGATCTACTCCATTCAGGGATAACAAACCTGCTTGGAGCTTTGCCGCAGGTCTGACCATAGGCAGGTCTGCGACGGGTAGTTCGATGCGGGAAAGAGTCCGCTTAGGGTTGAAGCCTGTTGTTGCAGACGTCATTACATAATGGTTCGGGGCGTTGTCGAATTGATCCACACAGGATTGAGAGCAAAAATAAAATATCTGCCCCATGTGCTCGCGTGTGGCGAAAGTGCTTTGGGGTTCGATTTCCATTCCACAAACTGGATCATGTTGAGCCATAGTTACCTGCCTTGTTAAAGATGTCAATAGTGTATATCCATTTGATGAGATGAAACAGCGAGCTTTAGCCCATTTCGATATAAGCAAAATGGCCTATCTTTTGGACAGGCCATTCGTAAGTGATGAAAGACTGTTTTTATTTCAAGACTGTACCGCAGTAGGGGCAATTCTGCCATTCGGCTTGTGTGCTCTTCCCGCAACTGGGGCAGGGACTCTGAGCGGATGACGGCGTGGGGTTTCCTGAATTTTTTACCAGCGCAGCAATCCCAAATACGATGAGCGCAATCACGCCAATGGGGATCAGCCACATGAAAGCCATGCCAAGCCAGCCGAAGGGAGAGTATCCCCAGCCGCCCATCATACCTCCAGGTCCACCCATCATGCCCCAGCCGCGATAGCCATAGTTACCTGCCATCATACCTGCTCCGAAGAGAAACAGAAGCGCGATGATAGCTATAACCCCAACAATCAACCAGTTAATCTTTTTCATTCTGTTTTCCTTTTATAAAGTCTGTCCGCAGTGCGGGCAGTTTTTCCAATCACTCTGCGCCGCCTGTCTACAACACACGGGAGAATTAAGTATTACAGATCATTTGGGTTGGAAGACGAGGAACGAAGCGCCATTCTCAAAAGCGTGTCGTACTTGAGCGTTCTCGAAGACTGCTATGGCGAAGTAGTATGAGGCTGACATATCTGAGAACTGAACGTCAGTCTCGGAACCGGTATCAAGCTTACGACCAAATTCCAAAGTCCACCTGCCATCAGCCCACTTCCAGCCAGCCTTGATGTCGCCACGGTCACCTACGATTTCACTCTTGACGATCCCGGGGATATAAGAACCAACAGGCATGGCATCCAAAGCAGCTTGATCAAGGGCGACCTTCTCGCTGTCAAGAATGAAGCCGGGAGCGCCAGTGGTTGCATCAAAGCCAGCGCTGGTGAAACCGGGTTTGGTCTTGTCAGGAACGGTCTTGGTGGCATCGGCAGGATCAGGCATGGAAGCATAGTTATCTGAATAACCGCCAGAGTCCTTGGCATCGCTATGACGACCAGCTTCGATGGTCTTGGCTTGCAGTTCGAGAGTTGAGGTGTCGAGTTTGGTCGAGTCTAACCATTGGTCGTCCACCTGATTTAAATTGCGAACGGATTTCCAATGCCAGATGTCGGCGGTTTCGCCTTCAGCAAGATACTTGTTGCCATAAGGTTTGATGTCGGCGTTCTCGCCCGAATGACAGGCAACGAAACAGCCTGTGGTTTCAAAATTCTTGACAGCAGTGATGGGCCAAATGAAAGCCAGCTTGTCTTCGTAAACGGTGTTGTTATCGCCGCCCTTGTCTGCCGGGTCGGTGACTTTCTTCCATGTACCGTCTTCCTGTTTTTGCCAGGGCGACCGATACCAGGATTCGGTCGGATCAGCATAGGTGACAAGGAAATAAACTTCATCGGCTGTGTAAATGGCTTTGACGCTAACATCGGTGCCGCCTTTGCCATCGAAATTCATACCACCAGAAACAGGCACCACGATCTCGGTCGCGGCTGCCCAAGCGGCATCGTCTCCCATACCATCGAGGGTGGGAGCGGCACCCACAAAAGCGGCTACAAGAGCGCCTTCGGGAGCGGTCCAGGCTGGCATTGGGGGTTCAGTGGGGGCGGGTGGTTCGGTTGCTACAACGGAAGCTTCTGTTGGGGCGGGAGCGACAGGGGTGGCGGGGGGGCCACATGCGCTCAGTACCAGCGAAACCAGAACGAGCAGTGATACGAATACAAACGTCTTTTTCATAAAATTCTCCTTTTAGATAGGGAAACTGTCCGACGAAGGGCTGAATGTTCTTCTATCAGCGCAGCGGCTAAATATATGCGGGTCATCCACTCACACTACAACCAACGCACTCCAGCCACGTCCATCAACTGGGGTGTATTGTCTCCGCCTCTTGGAGGAAACAAAATGAGGATGATTTGAACAAGTTATTCGGAGGAAGGTGATCTAATGTTGGTGTGCGTGTTCGTCTGCTTTGCCGAGATACTTTTCAGGGTTCTCGTCGAAAGCCTTCTTGCAGCCGAGTGAGCAGAAGTAATAGGTTTGTTCTTTGTATTCGGACTTGCCAGCGGCAGTTGCGGGGTCAATGTCCATGCCACAGACGGGATCGTGTACTATATTCGTCATAGCTTGTCTCCTTTTGTTAGATTTGAGTATCCTATTAACAAGCATCTTCAACGAGAGCCATATTGCCTGCAACCATGTAGGCAATATGGCTTATGTTTATTTCTGAATTAAAGAAATTACACTTTTAGAAAGACTGGATGTTGCATCATGCAACATCCAGTCTTTCGGAACTCATGGTTGACCTTACATTCTCATTGCCATTGGGAGTGTGAACAGTATGATGTTCATTACGGTGAGGACAACCATTAACACTGCGTAAGGGATAAATGTTTCCCAAACCTTGCCATCTGGATGATTGGATTTTGAAATTTTGTAGGCAACGTAAAGCGACCCGATGAAGCCAAGCGCCAGCAACCCAAATTGCAGGAACTGAATGGTGCCCATGCCTACAATGGCGGGGGAAGCGTCGTGAATTTCCGTTCCGAATAATCCCAGCGCTGTGTAGTAAATGGATTTGCCTTCCGCCAAAAGATGGAACAGGTTGTGGGCGATATGAGCCGCCATGTCCAGTGCGATGATGGCGTAACCAAAGCGGGCGAAGTTTTCCACAAGGAAGACTTTGTTAAATCTGCCTGCGATCCATGAAGTCAAGCCGAGTAAAGCCACTGGGATGATAATGGCGGTCGCAAAGGTAATGCTAAATGTAATCGCGTAATTGGTCGTACCTGTGACCTGTTCCAGCCACTTCAACATCGAGCCCCACACTTCAAGCATGGTCACATTTTGGACAAACACAATGCCCATGATGACTGCTGAGAGGAAAGCCTCTTCAATTTTTGGCTTACGGATGAAACATAATTCCTTTGTGGGCGGGCGCACGGTCAATTGAATGGAGTCGTTGGGGCAGCCCTTGATACATTCCGCGCAGAGTACACAATTGGCGCTGGAGGTCATGGTCTTGGGGAACTCAAACAAGGGGCAGGGTGCGGAATGATCTGTGCCTTTGTAGCAGGAGGCGACTGTACAGGTGGCACAGATTTCAGGAGTTCCGCGCAGGCTCAACATGCCGTTACGGGCATAGTTTCCAGATAGCCCGCCGAGAAAACAAACGTAACGGCAAAAGGTGCGGCGTTCGTAAAAAGCGCCAGAGACGACCACACCTGTTGTGAGGGTCAGCATCAGAACGCCAGAACCAAGCGGATTTTCCACCACGCCAAAAACATGGTCGCTCCATGTGATGAAGATAAAAAGCGCGTCAATGATCCAGATTCCATATTTTTTCAGGAATTTTGGAACGGGGCGATTATTACCAACGAATTTTTGAACGAGATCATTGAGGGTTGCAAACGGACAGATGGCACACCAGAAGCGTCCCAAAAACAGGAAGATGATCGGGATCAGCGGCCACCACAACACCCAGGTCAGGGCAGTGCCGAAGTTGTCGTGCGCGGATTCGGGTCCCAGAATTAACTCGAACATGATGACCATGAAAACGAGCAGAGTGGGCCATTGAATAATGCCAGGATACCAGCGGCTGCGCAGGAAGCTATCAATCCATTTGTTGTTGAGCAGGTTTCCGCCTTTCAGCCAGGATGTATTTTGGGTTTTGATCGGAGTTGTCATGGGAATATTCCTCTAAAAGTTATTTGCGAACAACAACAGTCTTGCGTTTGAGAGTAGCCGCTACAATGATCGCAGCGGCGTTGATAGCGAAGAAGCCAGTCAGAACTGCATAATTCAAGCCGAGCGTTCGGGCGATCTCAACGGGGAAATCAACCTCTGTAGTTTCACCATTGACCGTGAAATGAACATTGAACATCCACTCGCCTGATGCGTCAAAGTGCAGTTCACCAGCATACTCGCCAGATTCCATTGTGGGTTCAAGCATTACTTTGGAAACTTCTTCACCATGTTCATCTGCCGCAGGTTCATTGGGCTGCATTACGCCAGTGGCGGGAGCTTCGCTTTCCATGTCCATCCCATCTGAATTGCTGGTCATTACGCCCGTGGATGGAACTTCGGTTGCCATTTCTTCATTTTCATCATGCTCTGACATTCCCTCAGCTGGCATGGCAGAGACTTCCACTTCCGCGTTCGTAACGGGCATGCCCATCGAGTCTGTGATTTGAATATGGAATTGATTTTCTCCAGTCTTGATCGGTTCGGGAAAGATCAATGTGATGTGATACCCATTGACTTCCTTCTCAGTTCCGCCTTCGCCGCCGTCAGCAAACACTGTTTTTGGAAATGCCAGGAGCAGCGCTGCAACGACCAGCCATGTTGTAATCATTCCATTCAATTTTTTGTTCATAATTTATAGGTCTCCTTATTCAGCAAACTTGCCCAATCTTAAGTGCAGCGGCTGTTTCACATAAGCGTGGAATGGCGTAACGTGGCATGAGCTAAATGGCGCATGTCGAATGTCATGGGCGTTTATGACATTTGTTTTAAATGCAAAGAGGTTGTTGGGTGGAAATCAACAACCTCTTTGAAAATTACAGTACATAATGTCATTCTGAGCGGAGCGACACTTGCGCCGCACGCCAGTGCAGGTGAGAATCTCTGAGATTATCGTAGAGACCCTTCGCTTCGCTCAGGGTGACATGACTAAATAACGGGAAGCCGAACAGAAACCTGCGTGCCAACTCCCGCTTCGCTCTTAATCTCAAGCCTGCCTCCGATCAACTCGGAGCGTTCCCTCATCCCAAGCAGACCGAAGTGTCCGCTCGTTGCGAAGTCTGTTGGGCTTTTGGGCATGACGAAGCCAATGCCGTCGTCGGTAATTTCCAATTTGATCTCGTGTTCGCTGAAGTTAATGTTGAGTGTTACGCGGCTGGCTTTGGCGTGGCGTACTACATTGCTCAATCCTTCCTGCGCGATACGATATAACGCCAATTCAATATCGCGTTCAAGCCGTTTTTCTTGTCCTGTGCGGTAAAAATCCACTTGTAGAGTCTTTGTCTCACTCGCCAGCATTTCGAGCGCAGTGGCTAGTCCCAGGTCTTCGAGATAAATGGGGCGCAGTGCGCGGATGATGCGTCGCAAATTTTCAACAGTCTGTTCTGCAAGACCTTCCAGTTCCTGAAGTGAGCGTTTTCCGTTTTGGTCTTTAACCAATTTCTCAGCCAACTGCACACGCTGTTTCAAAGCGATTACCGCCTGGATGGTTTCATCGTGTAATTCGCGCGCCAGCCTTAAGCGTTCCTCCTCCTGGGCCGAAGTGATCGCGCCGATGTAATCATGCAATCCCTCCTGCGCGGCTTGCACTTTGCGCGCCATCTCGGTCAATTCCTTTTGCAGATGCTGAACTTCCAATATCCCGCCGACCGATTCATTGATGGATTCGAAATCGCCCCATGCGAGCGCGGCGGCTTTGGATTCAAGTTTCTGTAAAGGTTGAACGATTTGCTTTGCGCCAAACCACAACGCGATCAGTGCAAGAATAAAAACAGGCACGAACACCAGCGGAGCCAGTTGAGTCAGTTGCAAAGACGGGCTGACGACATGTCCCCATTCTTCTTCGGTGATCAATGCCCAGCCTGTCAGCGGAATGGGACTAAAGGCGACGACATGTTCGGCATGTGACATTTGAGTGTATAGTGTGCCGCTTTCGCCGCGCAATGCTTCGGCTACACCAGGGTGGTCTGCGGGCAGGCTCTCAGGCGCGAGCGTTCCGCTGACAAAGAGCAAGCGCCGCGAAGAGTCCATCAGAAAGATCGTTGCCTGACTATTGGCAGGATACGTTGCGGAAAAAGTTTCAGATGCAAGGGATGTGGGTGAGAATGCGCCTGCGACGATCATGTCACGGGATGGAGAATAAACTGAAACGACGACAAAAAACTGTCTGGAAGTTGGATCAAGAAACGGGGACGAAAAAACAGCTTCGGGGTTGGTTGAATCGGCGAAGGGGAGATTCGCTTCGTTTTGGGCAACCCAATCCCAAAGTCCAGTAGGATTCGAGTTTTTGATCAACTGTCCGCTTGAATCAAAATAAGCCAGTCCGCCATCGAAGTCGGATACTAAATCTGCATTGGTAAAAGACTCATCGGTTGAATTTGAAAGCAGGGAAATGGTGGCAGCACGATGATGTAATTCAGCATCAAGCGCGGCAGCAGCAGATTGCACTGCGCGCTCATCGCGCTCGCCGACAAGCGCGCGCATGTCGCGCTCGTGCAGGGTGACACTGCCAAAGGCAACCAGCAAAAGTAAAAGGGTGAGCGGCAGAATAGTGAAAGCGAAAAGTTGGGTGAGACCGCGCCACCTGGGGGAAATAGTTTTCATCAATCGCTTTGCGAAATTAATCCAAGGGATACGCCGCGCATGACTGCTTCGGTGCGGCTGTTGGCTTGCAGTTTGGCGAAGATGTGCGCAAGGTGACCTTGCACGGTGCGGTCGCTAATGTGGAGTTGCATGCCGATGGCTTTGTTCGTAAAGCCTTTTGCGGCAAGGCGTAATACATCCAGTTCGCGGTCGGTGAGTGGATCAATGATCTTTTTCTCGGAGCCTTTGAAAAGATTGGACATCAATTTTTTCGTGATGGACGGGTCAAGCGCGGACTTGCCCTCATGCACATCGCGCACCGCTTGGATGAGTTCATCGGTGCTGGCTGTTTTTAATACGTAGCCATTTGCGCCCGCTTGAAGCACAGCCATCACATATGGCTCATCATCATAGGCGGTTAAGATCAGCACTCCGATTTCAGGCAGTTGCGCGCGCATCCAACGTGTGACTTCAATGCCGCTGGCTTTGGGCATTTGAATATCCAGCACAGCCACATCAGGTTTGTGCTTTTGGATCAGCGCTTGCGCCTCTTCACCATCACCCGCCTCAGCGATGACTTGAATATCATCCGCGCTTTCAAGCAGTTGACGAATCCCCGCGCGTACCATGTGATGGTCGTCGGCTAAAAGAACTTTGATCTTCGTTTTAGTTTTGGTCAAAGGATTCCTCCAGTGATGGGAATACCAGCCAGGCGACTGCGAGACCTGCCAATAGTCCCGTAATGAGGCGCATGAGCGAGTTGAATGAACCGAATGCATCGCCCGCGTAAAATGAAACGGGCAGGGAATGATTTGTCAGTGAGGTCAACCATTGATTTGAGTCACGAAAGCCTTGCCCAATACCAGCAAGGTCGCTCAGCATGTGTGTGCCTCCATCCAATGCGATGGGGAGGAGTAGGAGAGCAAAACCCACACATGAAAGCGGCTTAATTTTCTTTCGGAAAGGTGACCACGCCACAGCAAATATCCAAATACTGGTATAGAACGAGATCATTCGATCAGACCAGGCGATCTTCCAACCCATATCCGTATTGCCGATGAACTGGCGCAAAATCATGGGGTTGATCGTGTCCTGCCACACAGCCTGAATTTCAGACAGTGTGTACATGGTCTTCTGTCCAAACAAAAAGAACGAGCGCTCTGGCAATTGGTGACAGAAAAACGAGTAGATAAAGTATATCGCTTTTCCCGCGCTGCTCCATCCGATCTTCATAAAAATGGGCGCGAAGAAAGGAGTCCAGACCCAAAGACCGAATAGTACGAGAAATATCCCAAACCAGTGAGCGGATAACCAGTTGCTCATGGATTGGGATTTGCGCGGTCGAGATTCTAAAATATTTTCTGACGGCATTCGTTTTCCTGCAATAAGAAAATGTGTCAGGGTGTGATTACCCTGACACATTCTATGTACTACTGAACCTTGAACTCGATATCTTCCTTGTAATCCAGCGAATCTTTGGTTACTTTCACGGTCAACATCCAATTGCCGCTTTCAGGAAAATTAGCTTTGATGGAATACTTCCCGCCGTCCTGATCGGTGGCGAGTCCGTTCATGCCCATTCCGCTCATGTCAGTGTGGTCGGCAGCGACATTTACTGCTGCGCCTTCAATCGGATTTCCATCCTTGTCGGTAATGGTCAACATTAATTCCACATCACCCATCATAGCTGGGGATGGATTGGAGACGACGACAATATTCACATCTTTGGATGAGGTGGACTCTTGCATGGGGGCTGAGCTTCCACAAGCTGCGAGCAGAACTGTCAAACCGACGAGCATACTTACAAAAATCATTTTACGCATTGTATTTCTCCTATAGATTAATTATCATTTCAAGAATTGGAGTAGCCGCCAAGTATAAGGAAATCCCACCCTGCCTGACAGCGCAATATGACGCATCAAAATATAGGCAATATTGCCTATCCAGCCTATGTAACGGAAACAGGCGCTTTAAGTTCAAGCGCCTGTTGAATTATCGTGATCAATTTCGCATCTGCTCGTTGACGTGGGTCGTCCGCAATGGAAAGCCGGGTCTGCCCATCATTTCCGTGCAGGATCAATGTGACTGGTTCTGCATCTCTTCCATAAACCAGCAGGACCACCATCTGACAGTCACATTGATTCGTTCCATGATTTGGGCATGGGCAATCGTGCGATCCAGCCCGGGCGACATGCAAATCGAAAGTTTGTATGGAACGCAAGCCCGCCTGCAATAATAGTTTCTTAGTCCATTGTAATGCTTCGTCACAGGGGTGGTTGACAGATAAGAACGGAGAAGTATTCATAAGCGCCTCGAATGATCCCATTGTATGGAATCTTCCAAGGTGCGTGAAGAGCCGCGTGGCGTATTCGCGGATAGGCAATTCTGCCTATCCGCGAGAATCAGGCTGTTCGAACGAAAGCCCGCTTAGCGTCAGGTGAGAAGCGTTTTTTGCCCTATGTCTCATCAGTCTTGATATATTGCTCTGGCACACGTTCAAACAAATGCTTGCATGCTTTGGAACAAAAATAATAGGTCTTGTCCTTATACAGAATCTTGAATGGTGGATTCTGGGGATCAACTTTCATCTCACACACAGGATCAATCTCAAATACCTGACCCGCCGCATTAAATCTTTGCATATTGAAACTATTCATAGTTTTCCTCTGATACACATATTTGACTCCTTTTTATATACGCACCACATCCTAACAGGTAAATGTAAAGAACTGATAAAGAAAGGGGTTGGATTGCATAGGCAGAATTGCCTATCGGCTTTATGGCAATCTAGCTCAAGACGTTCGGAGGTGTAAAGGCTATGATGTGTAAAAGGAGATTCATTGTGAAACGGTTTCTGATTCCCCTCACGGCTTTCCTGTTCGGTTCAACCCTCATTGCGTCATTCTATATCGGCATTCTCACCTGGGCGCAGGGTTGGGACTACGCTTCCTCGCAACTCGCTCGTGACCGTTGGTATGTTATCCCGATCATCGTTGGCTTTGGGGTTCAAGCCGCGCTCTATACTGTCCTGCGTTTTCGTCTCTTTATTCGTATTACTTCCACAGGTTATGCTGGCTCCATGATGGGCGCAAGCGGAGGCACATCTGCCGCCGCGATGATTGCGTGCTGCATTCATCACGTCACCTATGTTCTTCCCATTCTTGGGCTGACCGCGGCGGCAAGCTTTCTCACCCGTTACCAGCGTCCGTTTATGCTGGTGGGTCTCGCCATGAATCTGATTGGAATTGGAGTCATGCTCTTTGTGCTTTATCGCGAACGACAAAAACTACAACCTGTTCTGGAGACAATATGAAACGAAATCTTTTGCCGGTATTTTTGATTTTATCCGTTGTGCTTGTTGCATGTTCTGCAACTCCCACCCCACCTCCTCCTTCGACCGACTCTAAGGATGCCCCCCAGCCCGCTTCCGTTTCTGATATTACCCCCACCCCAACGGATGATCCTGCCATCCTTGCAACATTGTTTCCCAAAATGGGTGGCAATTCGGGAATGACTCGCTCCGACCAACAGGGCGCAATCATCATGGATATTACCCCGCTCAACCTCGGTGTTCCCACCGATACCCTTGAATTCGATGTAGTGTTGACCACCCATTCGATTGACTTGAGTATGGATCTGGCAACATCATCCACGCTCACCACCGACACAGGTGTCAGCGTGGAATCAACTCTCTGGGACGCGCCGCGTGGCGGTCATCACGTGGTGGGCAAGTTGATCTTCCCCGCGACCAAAGACGACAAACCCATCCTCGAAGGAGCGACAAAACTTACCCTCACAATCATTAACGTGGATGCGCCCACTCGTGTCTTTGAATGGGAGTTGAAGTAAGTCTTTTGCAAAGGATACAGATGTGACTGGACATAATATCAGCCGCCGTGACTTCATAAAGACAACCACCGCGTTTATCGGAGGTTTGATCGGCGTTGGTATTGGACTTCCCACGATTGTGTATCTGCTCTCGCCCTCGTTCCGCAAAACGGAAGATGAATTAGTCGTGGACCTTGGTCCACTCGATAAATATCCACTTGGAATTCCCACCTTGTTTGAATTTACACGTACCAAGGTAAACGGCTGGGAGCGGACGGGGCTAGGTTACGGCGTATTTGTTCTTCGTCAGACCGAGAAGGATGTGCGCGTATTCTCGGATATTTGCACCCATCTCGCCTGTCGCGTCAACTGGCATCCTGATATTCAACATTACATCAGTCCCTGCCATGATGGGCACTTTGATATCTCAGGCAATAACATCAGCGGTCCGCCGCCGCGTCCGTTGGATGAATTTATAACCAAAATCGAAGCTGGCAATTTATATATTCAATTGCCGGCATTCAGACGAACTACATAACTGGAGATAATAATGAACAAGAAACATATGCTGATTATGATCATTTGCTGCCTGCTTCCAATAGCAGGATTTGCCGCCGTATTTCTTTTCAAGATTCCAATGAACACGGCAGTGCTTGTGGGGCTGGCTTTGCTCTGCCCATTATCTCACCTGCTCATGATGGGACAGATGAAACACGACCACGGAGACGAACTGCACGCCGCGCACGTCCATGTTGAATCGGATAATGATAAAAAGTGATAACCCCTTCTCGCCCCGCGATTTTTTGAAGCTTACCGCGCTGAGCGCCGTATTGGCATTCCGTCAATTTGCAAAACTTACCCTGCCTGAATTTCCACAGGCGGATAAGTTGGACCGCATCACCGTTGGCAAGATGGATGTTTTCGAAAGACCGGCCGCGTGATGTCGTTTATTGGTGATCCAGACATGTCAGAAGACTTTGGAACTGGGTTATCGTTTGGATGGGCCAAAATCAGAAATACAGAACCCTCACACCATACTTGGTTGGATGTTTTCCTGCTTTGTATGGAGGTCTTAGCCGTGATTGGTCTGATTGTCATTGTGATGAATAGCTTGTCAATGGTGGACATCTTAAATCGAAGCGTAGTCGTCGCTCCACGGCAGCCTGCACTTGAGCCAACGCCAATTGTTCAGGAAGTTGTGCTCCCTGAGGGACATACGCCGCCGAATAGTCTGGGGTAACACACGTCCCAATGAAGCCGAAATCCCACCACATTCTGGAAAAAATAGTTATGTCAAACAATTACGCTCCCTGGTAGCAGGAAGCGTAATTGTTTGCACAAATTGATGCTTGGGAACCCCCATATATGGGTATAACCAATCTTGCCGACACCAAATATTGTGTTCCCTTGAGATTACATCGCCAATGCGATATTGGGATTGGCAGTCGCAGTTGCTATTCTTTGGGATTTATCTGGCATTTTTCAATTGTAGCGCAAAAACCTTCAACGTAATTCAATTGGTTGTCGGTAATTGTGTCGCCCCCGCTCCCCTCCGACCCCCTCCGTCCGCTCCGCAGCCACCTCCCCCAAATACGACGGTAGTTCTGTCGTATTTGGGGGAGGGCAGGGTGGGGGTTACTTCTTCGCTGCTCTCGGGGCGGCGCGTTGGGCGGCGGTTTTGGACGTGCGCGCGGCGACGCCGATCTTTTCCAGCAGTTGCTTTTTGCCGCGCAGGGCGACCTTTGCGATCTTGAGGTATTGCGCCGTCCAGTCGTCCAAAGCCTGGAGGGCGGAATCCTGCTCACGCGTGGCTTGCTGCGCCGCTCCCTTGGCAGATTCCTGCTGTAGGTTGGATTCGTCGTAGGCGGCGATTTTCGCCCGTTCGCTTTCCAGTCTCTCCACGTCGTAGCCGTATTCCGCCAACTGCATCGTGCGGACGTTGTCGAACAGGGTGTAGGCGGCGGCGACGAACCCGGCGGTGTCTTTGGGGACGCTCCCGCTCAGACCGAGTGCCGCGAGCTGCGCCTTGTCCCTGCCGAAGACGGCGCGCGCCACCTGCGCCAGTGACTGGTAGGCGTCGCGGGCGGACTTTTCAGCCTGAGCCAGCGCCTGCGTGGACGCCTGCTGTCCGCCCGACGCCGCCGTGCCGGCGTTGACCGCCGCCAGCGCAGCCTCGTAGAGCGCCCTGCCCGCTTCGAGCCTGGCGACGGTGTAGCCAAAACTGCCGACCAGTTCCTTGATTTCGAGGTCGGAGAGGGAATTGACGATTGCCAACTGCGCGGCGTTCAGCCGCTGGGCGATGCCTTGCCTGGGTCTGCTCATGAGATTCTCCTTTTCGCAACTGAAATTTGGACGGCTTGAGGGTGAATTTTTCCCGCTCCCAGCCGTTGGATGACTGCTACCACTCACTGGACGATTGCTACCACCCGCTGGACGGTTGCTACCAGTCGCTGGACAATTGCTACCACCCGCTGGACAGTTGCTACCAGTCGCTGGATGGTTGCTACCACCCGCTGGATGGTTGCTACCACCCGCTGGATGATTCCTACCAGTCACTGGATGATTCCTACCAGTCACTGGACGATTGCTACCACTCCCTGGACGGTTCCTACCACTTGCTGGACGGTTTCTACACCCTGCCCCAAGTTGACAGTCACCTGCGGAGGTGACTGTCAACTGACGCCCGCCTGCCCAGACCTGACAGGCGTCGCGTGGCGCCGTGGCGACATTTCCACGGCACGCCTCCCGACCCGAACCATTGCCCGCTCACAGGTTTAGCAAAGCATTTCTCTGAGGCGTCGCGAGAGCGACAACAGGAATTCTCGTTTTAAAAACAAGGTCACACTATCGACATTAATAAAACAACCAATCCCACATATCCAATGCCCATATAAAAACCGACGACAAACCAATGAGCAAAAAAAACAACTAACATATGCAATGAAGTTTTTGAGATTTCTTTGCTCAAACTTGAGAGATAAATTTTTATGCGCCTCAGATTTCTCTTAAGAGCAACTACTCCCAACACATACCCAAACAAAGAAAAAAGCGCACCAACAACAAAGCGCACAAAGAATAAATATTCTTTGTATTCTAAAATAATCAGAATTCTCCCGCCTAAAAAATATGTCAACTTACCACCTAAAACCCCGCCAGCAACTATGCCAATCGAACTAAAAACAATGGAAAGCGCTGGTGACAAAAAAAAAGTTTTCATTTCATCTCCAATCAATTAACCAAATCTACAATATATAGCCAATATGTGCACAAGATAATTCGGTAATGGCTGGCATCCAAGCTACTACCGAATTATCTTTTCAGTTTACGTTCATCTGGGTTAAGGTATACCCCATTGATTTTTCACGAGCAACAACCCTGTAAGCGTAGTGAATCCATACCCATCTCCATCATTGTCAAACTGATGAACTAAACCAGGACCTATATCCTGTTTCTGCTGATAGTAAGCAACAGATACTCTTCCGCCATTGTTGTCTGCCGCCTTTTCCATATCATCAACGTAATCTATTAGATCTGTCAACGCTGCCGCTTCGTATCCAAAACCTGCTGCAGCAACAGCAGATATGCCAGAAATAACACCGAGGACCATGCCAGCTGGTATACCAACAATTGTTCCTGAGGCAACTACAGCAGCTGCAGCTGTAACGCCTGCCACTACAGCCCAGAAGAACGCAGCAGCGATATAAGCGCCCTGAAAATTAGACAACAAGCTTCCCGTTTCATGAAGTTCTGTTTTTGTTAAACTTTTCTCAACACAATAAAGAGCATCATCGGGGCACAAATCATCTTTTGCTGGTATAGCCTGCTTGGCACCGCCACCACCGCTGTCAAGGTCTTCCTTTATTGACGTGGAGTCATCATCATCTTCGTCATCATCATTATTCCCACCACCGCCTCCCCAGCCGCCACTGCCAACAATAGGGTCGGGATCGTTCGGATTGTCATGTCCCACTTGGCACGCTTCACCGATCCCACAATCCTCATTATGTCCTGTGGGATCATTATAAAGGATAGGGTTGTTTCGGACATAGCTAAACCGATTCCAACTTTGGGGATTTTGGGTATTTGGTATCAACGTATCCGGCTGCAAGAACCTACCTAAAGTGGGCGAGTAGAAGCGGGCGTTGTAGTCCATCAGTCCGCCCATGCCCTCGTCCAGGGCGCGTTGTCCCGTGTAGCCGAAGTCGGTTAGTCCAGTAGCCTGATAGCCTGATAGAGTCCGCTGTCCGCCGAAGGGGAGGTAGCGTTGTTGGGTTATTAATGCACCAGTGGAGTCAGTGACGGCAACGGTGGAGCCGAGGTGGTCGGTGAGGAGGTAGGAGAGTGACCAGTCAGCAGTGATCAGTGAACAGTCGCCAGCCTCACAGGACCTGACGGCGACGGACTGCCCGTTGAAGGAGTAGTACTTCCTGACCGCAGTGGGTGAGGACGCAAAGGTGAATCCATTTTGCTCAACATCGACCTGTCCCGCGCCGCTCACTTCGTAAGAGCCGCCAAAGTAGTAGACCGTCAATTTGGTTTCGGCAGATATGGGCAGTCCGCTCGCGTCATCGTAAGGCGTGGTGAGGGTGGCGGTGCGGGTCCCGTCGCCGTCGTAGGCGAAGTCCCATTGGGCGGCGATCCTAGTCACCGAGTCACAGTTACCTTCGGCAATCTTCAGAATCGAAGAGATGCGGTTCTCGGTGTTGTAGGTCTGCTTGTACATCACGCCGTCTTCGGTGCGGCAGGTCATATTGCCGTTGGCGTCGTAATCGTACAAACCGAGGGTTTCCGTCGTCTCCGCGTCTGTGAGCGCGGTCACCGCATGGGGAACCGCCGTGGAGTAGGTGTATTTCTTCTCCACCCATTCCGCTGTGGGGGCGGGGGTGGGGGTGGAGGTGACGTAATCGTCATAATAATAGGAGTGGGTGGGCGGGGTGAATGCCGCCTTCCAACGGGCAACGCCCTTGCTGAAGCGGAACTCGTCGATCCAGCCGTTGACATTACCACCCGCATATGCGCCAGCCTGCCCGATGGAAAAGGCAGAGGAGGAATTGGTTATCGTCAGAGTGGTCTCAAGCGTACCTTCCAGCTTGCCGTCGAGGAAGAGCCTGAGATAGTTTCCATCGCGCGCAACGGCATAATGATGCCAGTCCGTATCGGTCACTTTGGTGGTACCGTTCAAAGTGTAGAGCGTGGAATTGCTGTAGAAACGCGCCGAAATCACATTCGTGGTCAGGCTTGTGTATCCGTACAGCCCTCCGTTTGTGGCAGTTGAGTTCAACTGTCCAAACGCCAGCTGGTTGGTACCGTTTTCATTCTTCCTGAACCAAAAATCGACCGTGAAATCGCCGGAGCCAACATTGAAATCGTCGCTGTCGTCGGTGGTGATGTAATCGCCCGTCCCATCGAATTTGGCGGATGCGCCGCCGAACTTGCTGTATTCCGTGTCGATCTGCGCGTTGCCGCGTGCGTTCCACGTTTTGCCAGCCTTGTCTTCGAATACCGTGAAGGCGTCGGCGCCGTCCATCTCCAGCAGGACCTTGTCATATTCGTCGAAGCCGACGATGGGGGTGATCGTGGGGATTGGGGTGGGTGTGGCATTCGGGTCCACCTGTTCAAGGTGGATGTATTCGTTGTTGTCGACCAGGCTGCTCTCGAGGCTGGTCTGGTAGTAGACGGCAATGCGTCCGTAGCCGCCTGCCCCGCTTGCACCTCCTGCGCCGCCATTAACGGTAACGGCGCTCAACTTGACGGTGTCGCCCTCGAGACGTACACCGCCACCGGAACCGCCGCCTCCGCGTGGTCCCGTCCCGCCGCCTATGCCGCCGTTGGCGGCAATGCTCCCTGTGAAGTCAATATCATCGGCAAAGATCCCAATTATCCCGCCTCCCGCGCCGCCTCCATACGTGTTTTCCTGGGTACTTCCCGTACCGCCTCCTGAACCGGGGAACAGGGTGTCGAGCTGCAGGGAGCCATAACTGGAACCTGCGCTTCCCCCATACACACCGTAGCCGTCCGCTCCATAGCCTCCCCCCCCACCAAATCCCTGGGTTCCATTCCCGCCCTTTCCATAGCCGGTTGCGCTGGCGTATCCGGTTTCGTTTGCATGTATCGTACCGATTCCGTTCAACACGCCCCATACGCGGAAGAGCAAACGGTTATTCGTCTTCAAGGTACCGTTTATCTCGACGTTGGCATAATTCGGCACGCGCTGCAGGATCACCCGCTGATCGTCGATTGTCATGCCAATATTGCTGTCGTCGTCCGCATTTGTGCCGTAGAAATTGACCTTTGACGTGGTGAAGTAGACCCTGTCTCCGACCACGCCTCCCACGCGCAGGAATTCATACTTGCCGATATTGGGTCCCGAACCCAGGTTATGGAGGAGCAGGACTTCGTCGCCGGGCCTGAGACAGTTCGCGTCAGGGAGCGGGAGAGGGGTGACGGTAGAGATGACAGAAATCTGGGCGTAAGAATCGCCAAGGGCAGTGACTTTGTAGGATACCCCGTCGCCGCCATCGGCGCAGGTGTGAATGTTGCTGACATCGGTGGAGATGTTGAAGGTTGTTTCGGCAGGCACCTCCAGGTCGCCATCGGCGCCCGTGCCCCAAAGGGTTGAGGCGGGGACAGGCGTTGCACTCAACTCTGCCGGGTCATAGAACTCAGGATCGCTGCTTGTAACAGTGGGTACGGTGGAATAATAGATCGCAATGCGTCCGTCGCCGCCTCTTGTACCGCCAATCGCAGTAATCGCATTCAAATCGATGTCTTCACCCTCGATGCGCACACTGCCACCGGAACCGCCGCCAGCCGTCCCGTTGGATGAGCCATTGGCGGAAATGGTTCCCTCGAAGGCAATATCCTTGCCGAAGAGCAGAATCGCCCCGCCGCCTTTGCCACCCGCATACGTGACTTCCGATCCTTTACCTGTGCCACCCCCCGAACCGAAGAACAGGATGTCGAGCTGTGGGGAGCCGTAGCTGATACCCCCGGTGGCACCAGTCGCGCGAGTGCCCTTCGTGCCATAACCACCGCCGCCGCCAGATGTTACTGTCGCATTCCCGCCTTTTCCGTAACCGGAAGAACCCTTGTATCCCAGCCAATCAGCAGAGATCGTGCCGCTTCCGTTTAGCAAACCGGAAACACGAAAGGCAACGACACCGTATTTCTTGTTATCATATGCGGTGGCGTTCAGTGTTCCGTTTGTCCCCACGGTTACATTGTGGTAGTTTGGCACGCGCATCAACATCACGCGGTACTGATTTGCCCCCGTGCCGATATTCAGGTCATTGCGCCAGCCCGAGCCATACCATTTGGTCTTGGGAGTGGTAAAAGTGACGGAATTGTCGTTTACCGACGCCACCCGCAGGAATTCATAGGAACCCGAGTTGTAACTGATTGCGCTGCCCCCTGAAAGCCGCATCAACAAAACTTCATCCCCCGCCGCCAGACAGGAGGAAAGAGGCATGGATACAGGCGTTGTGGTACTGGTGGGCGTCGCCGTGGCGGTAGCGGCGGATGTGGGTGTGGGTGTGGCTGTGGGATTGACCGGGCTATCCACATCCGCAGACATGGCGCCCAGCAATGTCACATTGTATGCCACACCGTCGGCGCAGGTACGGCCGTTATGTCCATTGGTATCGACATTAATATTGAACGTTGCGCCACTTTGAACTGAAAGGTCGCCGTCATTTCCTGTTCCCCAGGAGCGTTCGTCCGACGGGATGGGCGTGATGTTCGGAGTGGCAAGTGTCGGCGTGGGTGTTGCCGTCATAGGCAGCGGAGTAGGCGTCGAAAAAACGCCAAACAAGGTTAGAACTTCGGTGTCCGTCAGGGCATACTTGTAGAAACGCACTTCATCGAGACTGCCATTATAGGCATAGGTGCCGGCGGCATCCGAGCCGAACAACAACCCGCCCGCGCTCATGCTCACCGCGCCGGTCACCTCCTGCACGGCAACCAGCTTCCCGTCAAGGTAGAGGCGTGTCTGGTTTGCGTCCTTGTCATAAACACCGGTCACCATGGTCCACCTGTTCACAGGCAGGATGGGACCGTACAACATGCTCGGGCTCAAGTCACCCACCTGGAAGGCAACGCTCCCGTTGAAGTCCGTATTGCCCAGGTTGGCGGTCGGCGTGGCGGTACCGTATGTGGAAGCCACGACCAAGCCATAGTCTTTATAGGTGCCGCCCTTGTGCACAATATATTGTATGTGGTTGGTGACAATGGAGGATGGCTTTACCCAGGCTGAGACGGTAAAGCTTCCATTGTTTATAAGCTCCGCATGATGGGTTACATATGCATAATCATCGTCGCCGTCGAAGGAAACGGCTTGTCCGCTCGCGCCGGGGATATTGACCACAACCCCACCATATAGCGTGGCATTGTTTGGGGTACCGGTCGGCGCAATGTCAACGACGGTGTTGGATGGTGTGCCGGTGACGTCGAAAGACCAGTAACCGCCCATGGCTACGGCTGGAACTGTTGGTGTTCTGGTGGGTGTGGAGGTCTGGGTTGGGGTGGGCGTTACAGCGGGTGTAAGCTCCATCTCATAGGGAGAGGAGGGAGGCGTAAACGCAGCCGTCCAGCGGGCAACACCCTTGCTGATCCGAACCTCGTCCAGCCAGCCATTGAATGAATTGGTCCCTACACCTTGTGCACCAATAAAAACATTTCCGCTATTTAGCACCACCGCACCCGAAACGGTGGCACTGCTGACCGGCTGGCCATCCACATACAATTTCCATACATCGCCGCTGCGGACCGCCGCAACGTGGTACCAGGTGTTGGCGGCAGCCGTCCCGCCCGCCAATGTCACAGCATATGATGTGCCGTTCTTGCTGGAATTAAAGAACCATTGGTGCGAACTTGCGCTGTATCCCAGCATGAAAGACGGATAGTTATAGGAAGCCGAACGTTTATCGAAGATAACCTGCGTCGTGGCAATGGAATTGAACCGTACCCAGGCCTCGATGGTGAAATCGCCACTTCCGAAATCGAAGCTGGTGTGATTGGCTGTGTAGATATAATCCCCGGAACCGTCAAAGAGCGCCGAACCGTTCCCAAACTTTTTGTGGAAATTATCAACCTGCGCATTGCCTCCCACCACCCAGCTCTTGCCTGTCTGGTCCACAAAGTTGGTGGATGTATCCACGCCATCCATGTGCAGCATGGCAGATGTATATGCATCCGCATCGGGCCAGCTCGGTGTCGATGTGAACGCCGGCGTATTTGTAGGCACGGGGGTATTGGTGGGAGTAAACGTAGCAGTTGGGGTGGGCGTAAACGTGACAGCCGGGGTAGAGGTGGGAGTAGGTGTGTCTGTAGGGGTCGGCGAAGTAGCCCGCAGAGTCCTGTAGGATTCGAAACCGTCATAGTAGATCGTGCCGCTGGTACCCGTATCCACGCTGTCAATGCCAAAATAGGCGGATTCGATCAGACGTGTATCATTATCCAGCCCGGTGAGTGCGTCCACTTGTGTGTCATCCACCCACAACGTCAAGGTCCCGTCATTTGCACCTGCCGCGCTGGCGGTTACAAGCTCCACCTCGATAACGTGCACATCGTCACTGATCTCCGCGTATCCACCTCCAATCCAGGTTGCAGCATCACTGCGGGCTTGCAACTGTAAATCATAACCACTGGATGTGTTATCGCTCAACATCAGGCGATACCCACTGCCGGAGGCGCAGGAGGTATAGAGAATTGAGAAACCCTGATCGACAGGAATAACCACTGAGTTCGGATCGAACTGGAAGCGCACCCGGTATACCTGTTCGCCCACAGGGGAGTGATTAACCGCATAGATCGCCGTCGTGTCATCGATCACAGCCTGCATTCCGTAGGTCCCCTCCAGGGCCGCTGAGGGGGAAACGCTCAGGTCGCCAGAATCGGTGGTGCTGGAACTCCACAACGAAAAGTCGTTGCTTTCGAATCCGTCGGCAAAGATGAGCCCCGACGTGGGAGTGGAGGTGGGCGTTGGTGTATCCCCGTTTTGCAGCGCAAGGCTGGCTGATCCCGAAAAACCGAACCCAGGCGAACGGTAGGACACCGCCGAAACACCTATGCCAGAACTCAAAGAATCTTTTTGTGAAGCAGACGGGATGCCTGCAAAGGGCGCCGGTCCCCTTTGCATTGCCATCTCTGGAATCACCCAATCGTTCATCTGGGTGATATTCCCCACCTGGTCGTATGTGAAATACTGGTCGTATTTGACGTCGCTCGCGTTGCCGGTGGTGTTCGCCCTGGCAGCCGTCAGCCGGTTCAGGAAGTCATAGGTGAAGGTATGAGTTTCGTTGATATCACCAAGACCATCTGTAATGGTGAGTATATTTCCAGCATCGTCGTAGGTATAAGCAAAATTCATCAGGTCCGGTGTGGCTACAGCGGCAGTCTTCGCAGTGCGCGAAGACAGGCGGTTATCATCCGGGTCGTACTGATTGTTGATTTCGACCATGCTTGCGCCGGAGGGCTGCTGGACGCCCAACTTGTGAGTGTCGACCTGCCCAAGCACATTGTAGGTCAGGTCAACCAGTGATATGGAGGAATTCCAGGTGGACTTCAAGCTCTCTGGTCTGCCAAGTGCATCGTAGGTATAGTTCAATACTTCCTTGTTTGGATCCGGGGTTACCTCTGGAGCAGCCAGGTTTGCAACTTCAAGCGGCCTTCCCAACCAGTCCGATTCGCTCACCAGGGTTCGCGATACGCCGCCAATTTCACGGGTTTCTGTCACGGTGCGCCCATAATTGGCGTATGTCCACCTTGCCGAGCCGCTTCCATCAGACATGAGCGTCCGCATCCCGATGTTCTCTCCCTTATCAGCGCCATATTCATACGATGCCAATTCCACCCCATCAGCATATTTTTTCTTCATTCGGTTTAATTCGTCATAGGTAAATGTGAGTACCGTCCCTCGCGCGTCAGTCTGCTTGGAGAGCGTTCCCGTTGGGTAGTATTCATAAAGCCATTCCCCCATGTCCGGGTCGACCATTTTCGTCTTCCTGCCCAGCCAGTCATAGTCCAATGTCGTCAGATTGTTCTTTGCATCCGTGACTGTTGTCAGATGGTCCAATTGATCATACGAATACCGCGTGACGGCATAGACCGTGTTGACATCGCTGAACTCGCGCACGTACGCCAGCCTGCCCATTCCATCCGTGCCGCGCTCGATCTTTTGTCCGTTCGGGTCGAATGCCGTGGTCAAGAAGCCGTCGTACTCCGTGCGGGTGACAAGGTCGCCGGGTTGGGTTACTTTAATGGCGCGCCCGAGCGCGTCGTATTCACTACTGGTAAATTGTGTCCACACGGGGGAAATATGGCGTCCCTGCGAGTCGCTTGCATAATATGGTGAGCTTTGGCGCGAAACTGCTCCCTGCGCATTGAATTCAGTATTGGTAACCAAAACCCGGTCTTCGTCGCTGTCAAAGACTTGCATCTGGATTTGTCGTCCCAATCCATCATAGATACCCCAGACAGAACGATAGTTTTTTCCACCTGCCGTGTCCAATATCTGCATTTCAACGCTGTATGGCGCGTCGATCACTCCATTGCTGTTTGGCTCGGGATAGTTGTAAACTACCGCCTTATCCTCTTCAATTCCAGGCACGGTGATGGAACGCTGGCGTCCCAGGAGATCATATTCAGTGGTGGTTATCCATCCGTTCAAGTCCTTCACTTGATACGGAACACCCAATGCATATAAATATTCGGTCGTGGTACTTTGTCCCAGCGGGTTGGTTTGAACATAAGGATACGTATAGAAACCTTCGTGATCATCCTTAGAATAATCCGTTGATGTCACTAGGGCATTTCCACCCGTTGGGTCAGTACCTGCATGACCAGATTCTGTATATTGCAGCGATGTAATCACATTTCCATATAAATCATACACTGCACCAGAATCAACAGTTTCATTCCCCTTCCCGGTTAGTCGTTGCGTAAGAATCGGATCACCGTAATTATTGTAGCCATACCGCGTCTCGGAAATGGGATTGCCGGAAGCGTCTTCCGCCCAAACGCGCGAAACCGAATCCAATATGTAAAAATCATAATCTGCGGGGTCTACATACTCATAATACGTTTTGCGATAAGGCGCGGTTCCCAGGTATTCGGTTTGCAAAAGCAGGTTGCCGGTGGCTGGGTCGTGTACGTACGTTACTTGCGAGGAAACGGTCAGGTTTCCATAGCTTTCCACCGAATTGATGGTGCGATACAGGTAACGATAGTTCCAGCCGGGGAATGGAGCCTTGCTGTTGTCGGTCACGTAGGTGTTTGCGGTCTTTTTCAACACCGTTGTGTCATCCAGCCATTCCGTGATTAATTCCTTCCCAGTATCCAATCCCTCCGTGCCAAACGTATGTTTTGTTTCAAGCAATACGGCGTTATTGTTGTTGTAATCCAGTTGTTCTTCAGATACAGTGGTGTAACCGACCAGTTCTCCCAGAGTCTCGTCACTGCCTACACCCGTGTAAACCGGTGTTTCATACGAATATGCCTGCAATGCGGAAGTTCCGCGCCCCCCATACACATGGACATTCTTAACGTGGTAGTTGTACCAGGAGTTGGTCCCGCGCCCATCGTTCTCGTAGGTATAGGTTAATACTCCACCCGTGCCATTGTTGAGTGTCTGTAAACGGGGATAGGTATATTTTTTATTCGTGCCAGTTGCCGCCCGATTATCCAGGTTTTGATAGGTGAATTTGATGTCGGGCGCATCCAGACTCTCAATGACAGTCTCCCCATTTTTTCTTTCGCCGCTGATTTTGATGCCCGTTAGCGTAAGCGTACCATTATCGTTTGGCACCAAAGCAAGGGAATATTCAAGGTCGTAGGTGCGGGTTATTTGGTCTGAAGAATTGCATTCCAAACATTTAATTTCAATCCTGTTCAGGTATTTGCTGTCAAGATTATCCCAGAGATTGAATGTTACAGGAACATCTCCAATTTCGGAACGCGGTGCGGATACAAATTTCACCTCGTACCCGGGTCCAAGGTCTCCCGTATCTCCATCAAACCCTGTATATGAAATTGCGCTTAAATAGCTTTCACGGTCAAAGGGAGCGATCGCGGCGCCGTCTGGCTGTTCTTCACTGTATGTGTAGGAAATATAGTTTCCATGGGTATCTGTAATGCGATCCACACGCCAGCGCATCGCCACTAGGTTATCGGCAACGCCCGCATACCCCAAAATCTGATAAGGCCCATCCGGTGTTGTACAGGGATTTGCGTTTTTACAACTATATCCATACATCAACGCCAGCTGTTCTGAGTGACTACTATCAGGATCTTCTTTGTTATCGTCCCAACCAAGGCGGTAGCTGGTACCGTCCGTTGTCACGACCTCCCACCATTCTCCTGTTGTGTTGTCTACGCCTTCATCATTGCCCAATGCCTTATTATGCCGCTCGATGTAAAGGAATGAACTTTGCTTTGTGTAATAATGGCTTTGGTCTTCATCGTCCGTATCAACCACCAATTCATACACAGTACCATTCAAGGTCAGGGCGAAATCATTGCTGTATCCGTATCCATTCTCATCGGTCACGATCTTGCGGACAATTTCGACGCCGTCAATGTTCCAACCCACGCCCACCCACGGAGCCTGCACATCGCCCAGCACGCCATCCACCGTGGCGCTGGAATAGGAAAGCGAAATATCGGGGGACATTCCCGCGCGTCCGGGAGGTGTCCAGATCGGGACGCTGTAGCGGGAAGCGCCGGTGAACAGGGATGTGTATGGTTGATCGAATAAAAGAACGTTCGCGCCATTCTGCGGCAGTGAATTGCCCAAGCCGGCTCCCCAGGTCGAGAAATGAGCCGCTTCAACCGTCACGGAATTGGTCGCCGGGTCCGTTTCGACAATTGGCACCTTCACCCAAATATCGTGTTCTTCGTCGTAGGTCGCCACATAGGGTTCCTGCCCGGCGGGAATCTTCTCCAAATCCGCCACGCCATCGAGGTTGATCTCCAAATAAGCAGGACTTTCGAAGTCAGTTTCCACTACACTGCCAAGAGTGACATCCTGTTCACGTAATTCACCGCCGCTGGTTGACGGATCTGTGGTTTGAATCAATTCGAGATCGAATTGAAGTTCCGGTCCAGCTTCCGAAACGTCGGCTGGTGTAATCGAAACAACCGCTTCCTGTGACAATACTTCCTCACCCAGATAAAGCGAATATCGCCCCGCCGTCCCCCAGCCGTCCCCTGCCTGGTCCGGGACGACGATCAGCGCGTCCGCATCGACCACCGCACTGCTATCCGCGAAACCCAATGACGCGGTCTGGGCGTGCATCTCCCCATCAAGTTCATACTCGATCTCCGCGTTGTGAATGGACAGCTTTCCCGCCTTTTTGTTTTTCACTTTGAGGGTATACGAAAAAACGACCTCTTCTCCCGCCGCGAGTGACCCAACTTTATACGAAACGGCGTTGCCGGCAGTTTTATAAACAACCCGCTTGTCGGAAGAGGAATCGAAACCAAGTCCTGCTTCCAGTTTGTCATAATATGCGAGATTATCGATCTGTGTCTCGGAATTATTCCTGATCGCAACGTTGACAACAATGCTCCGATTGCCTCCCACTTCGCCCTTACTGGTCGAGATCGAGAATTCAACAGCATCCTTTTCGGGGGTTTCAGGTTTTTTCTCATCCGCTTGCGGCGAGAATCGACTTGGATTTGGTATGGGCACACTTGGCTGGTAATAAACCGGTTCCGCATCTGGCAAAGGAGTCGACTCGCCCTCCGGCTGTGATGTCAAAGTTTCAACGGAAGCGAATGGCTTTGCCATTGCAGGGATGGGAATTATTGCATTAAACAATACAATGATCGTCAAAATCACGCGAACAAATAATTCTGCTTTTGATTTGGTTGTGCGCCACATGATGCCCTCCGAAAAGCTGGGTGATGGATTTTGTCTTTGTTGGGGTGTCTCTCGCATACCCCCATAAACACAAAGGTATTGCCGAGGTCGGCATGTTAATGAACTTCATTCCCACCGCCAAAGGCAGGGGACAATGAAATCCATAACGGTCCTTCATACTCTATCGGCGCGCATCTTACTTTGAATCCCCGATTCTGTGAACTATTGTTAACAATAGGTATTTGGAATAATCCTATCCACTTTCAAAATCGTCATCGATATTATCATTCGCCCACATGATTGCCTGCTGGCGCGAGATACCGCCCAGTCTTTTCCTTATATTGGAGATGTGAAAGATGACTGTTTGGTAAGCGATATCCAGTTCTTTGGAAATGGCGGAGTTATTCAATCCGCGACTCATCAGGGCAAGAATTTCCCTTTCCCGTTCAGTCAATTTTACCTGTTTGTTGTTCCTGCTCTCCTGCCAGCGTTTTACACGGTCTTTTTGGGCATCGGTAATCAGGTTCTCGCCATCAACTGTCCGGTGGATTGCCTTAATCAAAGTTTCTCCGCGCACCGACTTGGAGAAGTAACCGCTGACCCCGGCGGCGATCATATCCGCAAGATATACATCGCGGTCATGAGCGGTGAGAACCAGCGTGATGGTTTCAGGGTAGTTTGTCCGCACGTGGCGTTCGACGTCAGCAGGTCTGGGTCCCGGCATTTCCAGATCGAGCAGCAGAATATTGGGGCGAAGTTTTGCCACCAACTCCTGGGCTTCAATGCCGTTCTCCGCCTCCCCAACGATGACCAAATCCGGATCGGAACTCAGCAGGTTTCGTATTCCCGCCCGCGCAATCGGGTGATCGTCTGCAATTACGATGGTGATCATATTTGTTCTCTCCATTCCCGCTGCGCGTCGAATTGCACAGTCCGTTGAAGAAGTAATACCTCCTGATTTTATCATCATACCTTAAACCAAAAAATCCCCACCCACAAAACCATTCTGCATCCTGCTTCTGACTTCCGCCTTCACCCTCCCCCTACTCTACATAAATCTCCACGTGCTCCCCGTCTTCCTCGTCTACCACGTCGATGATCTTGCCGGTCACGCCCATGCGAATCGAATCCATCACATTGGACATGTCCACGCCCTCAACTTCGGGAGCGAAATGTGCGCCGATCTTCATCCCCGCATCCACCAGCGCCAGCGGAATTTGCACCGACGCCTTCGAGCGTCCCGTGCGCACGTCCGTAACGCGGATTCGCAGCCAGCGCGCCGACCCGCTCCCGGGTCGCGGCGGTGTGGGAATCCCCTTCCGCGCCCCGCTCAAAGCCGCCAGCAACTTCGAGCCTTCGTCCGCGCTGATCTTTCCTTCCTCGATCATCTTCAAAATCTTCATTCGTTCTTCGCTGTTCGCCATGTGAGTCTCCTATCCGATGAATACCTGAACCCGCTCGCTGCCGTCACCCTCGTCCACGTTGACGATCAGCGGTTCGGTGGTGGTCTTCGCCGCCAAAATCGCTGTCAGAATTTCATCAGCGTGTTCCCATTGCAAATGCGAGCCAAAGTTTTTCAAAAACCAGCCAGCCAAGCCAAGCGGCAGTGGAAAAGCCAGTGTAATATTTTTAGGTCCATCGGATTGACGCGAACGGTCTATATTCACATAGAGCCAGCGCGAAGCCCCGCTCGACGCAATCAAAAACACGCCAAGCAAAAACGGCAGGGTCATGAAAAAGAACCAGAAGTTCAAACCAGCTTTCTGCTGGATGGAGAACATCCACCACGAGGTCAAAATGGTGAGGATGATTCCCACCCCAAGCGGAATCCAGGCGAAGAGTTTCGCCCGCTCACGGACCTGGTCGAACTCTGGAGCCGAAACCCGCTCCCCGCCCGAAGCTGATCCAGTCTCGATGACTTCGATTTCCTCCTCGGCCGATTCCTCCAGCGAACGCATCAGCGCCGCCGCCTCCTCCGCGTTGATCTTTCCATCCGCAACCATTTGCAAAATCTTCCTGCGCTCTTCGGCAGACATTATTCGCCTCCTTCCAATGCGGATAAAAGTTTCTCCGCTTCCTCGGCGGTGATTTTCTTTTCCTGCAACATCTTCAAGATTGCCAGTCGTTCCTCATCTGAAACGGGCGGCTTGGGCGGCATCGGCACACCTTTCGGCGACACGTCCCAATTCCAGCGCCCCATGTTTACCTGCACTTTCGGTCCACGGCGGGAAAACTTTTGATCCATGCGACGCGCGGCTTCCTCCGCCTGTTTTGTGGCGCGGCTCACCTGACGGGCGATCCGCTCGCCAAATCCCGACCAATCCACACCGATGCCTGCAAAGTTGCCGAAGTCTTCGGCGGTCTCACCCGCGTCAGCTTGATTGGTCACACGGATGTCGCCCCCAGCCGTCAGCGTGACAATCGCGGAACCATCTCCCAGCGTAACAACCCTGCTCGTCGCATCCTCATCGTTTTGGACTCCCTTCCATTCGATGTCGATTTCATCGGCATTCAACGTCAGCGTGGCGTTGGCCTTGGGCGGCATGACCAGCAAAATATCGTCACCCGCGTTGACCGAATAAACATTGCCAGCCTGCGGGTTGAGATACAAGACCACGTCCTCCGCCACGTTCGCATTGATGTTTCCGCGCACGTCACGCAGGGCAAGGTCGTCGGCGACAGACTCCAGCGAAACATGTCCATCCACCTCGCGGATGGACACATCACCGTCGATGCTTTTGACGAACAAGTCTCCCTTCGCGCCGCGCAGGCTGAAATCCGATTGCAGTTTTTCGATTGCCACCGAATTCACGTCGCGGATGGACAGGTCACCTTCGATGTCCTGCACCTCGATGCCGCCCATCACCCCGCGGATGGATGCGTCGCCGACGATCTTCTTCACGAAAACAGAAGCCGCTTTCGGCACGCGCAATGAGAGGTCATCCTGGCACGAGACTGTGACCGTCCCGCCGTTTTGGTTGAATTGCATTTCATCGTCATCGCCTTTGAGCAAAATATCCTCCCCCTCCCAGCCGACGAGGCTGAGGTCGCCCCCAATAAACTCGATCATAATTTTGGGCGTTCGCCCCGCGGAAATCGTTTGAGACATGGCTACTCCTCCTCGCCGCGCAACAAGCGGGTGGCTTCGTCGGCGGTGATCCTGCCCGCGCTCAGGTCTGCAAGAATGCCATTGCGTTTTTCCTGTGTGATCTCGACAGGTTCCTCCCTGCCGGGTTCGTATCCCAAAGCGCGGATGACTTCGTTCAATCTGTTGCGGATGGTCGGATACGAAACGCCGAGTTCCTGCTCCATGCGGTTGATCTTGCCTTCGCAGCGCACGAAGGTAAAAATGAATTCCAATTGTTCGGGGGTCAGGTTTGAAAACTGTCCTGCTGAAAAATTCCCCTCGATGGATGTATCACAGGACGAGCAATGCAGGCGGACAACGGTCAACTCAGACTGGCAGATCGGACAGCGCGCAGGCGCAGGGTGCATATTTCGTACCTCCAAATCATTTTCTACTTGCTCTATTGGGGGCTAAGCCCCCAATAGAGCGTAAAGTCAACAAAGCTCAAACTACAAGACGGCAGCCTCGGGCATGGCATCCAACATCTTCTGTTCCTTCTCCCGCACCCGATGCAGGGCAAGGAAGCCAAGAGTGGACAGTATACCTACAAATCCAGCCGCGTACCACAGCAGGTATGGACTTGGACCGTCAATGATCAAGCCCGCGAGGTAGGGTCCCACCGCAAAGGGGATGCCCCACGAAAAACCTGAGACAGCCATGTAACGTCCGCGCATTTCTTCGGGCGCAAACGAAGCCACCAATGCCTGCCCAACAGGCGAGACCACCATTTCGCCGATGGTAAGGATGACCATCGCCGTGACGAACATGGCATAGGTCGAGACGAAACCGTACATCGAGAAACCGATGACGTAGAGGAAGGTCCCCAGCGCCATCATCAGCATGGGAGGATACTTCGTGATGCGGCGTGTAATCGGGAACTGCATCACCACCACCATCAGGGCGTTGATACTCAACAAGTATCCATACCTGGATGGGTCGACGCCGTGTTCGTTCCGCAGGTAAACGCCGAGCGTGGTATTCATGTTCATGTAGGTAAAGACTTGCAGCATCACCGCGCCGAGGAAGAGCATGAAAGCCGCATCGCGGAAGACTTTTCCGTAGCCGGCAAAACTCCCAGCCATGCTTTGCTTTGGCGCGTCGGGATGAGCTTCGGGCTTGGTCTCAGGCAGGAAGAGGAAGATGAGAGTCGCCGTCAGCAGGGAAACAACCGCATCGGTCAGGAACAGGGTCAGGTAGGAGCGGGCAGCCAGAATCCCGCCGATGACTGGTCCAATGGTCACAGACAAATTGAACGCCACGCGCAGAATCCCGTATCCATCAGCGCGTTTATCCTCGGGCAGAATATCCGCGACCATGGCATCATAGGCGGGTCCCGCCACATCCGTTAAAATCCCAACGAAGAGCGCCAGGAAAAAGAAGGCTTGAAAGACATCGATCAAACCCATTGCCACGGTGCTGAAGGATGAAGCGATCAAGCCGAAGACGATGATCCACTTGCGCCCGAAGCGGTCAGTCAGCGCCCCACCGATGGTGGAACCGATGAAACTCGAAACCGAAAATGCGGCAAAGAGCACGCCAGCCTGGGTCATGCCCACGTTGAATTTGCTGGTAATATAGAGCGCGAAGAACGGAAATAGCAATGCGCCGCCGAGGCGGTCGATGAAGGTGATGAGGACCACGAACCAGAACGTGCGTGGGTACTCGTGATAAAGTGTTGAAATTTTTTGTATGGTACCCTTGAACATTTTTATGCAACCTTGTTTGCCAGTTTTGCAGCAGACTCCTGCGAGGGATGGTGTTGCTTTCGCAGTTTCTCGCCGCTGGCGATCATCCATTTGCCCAGCCAAGCCAGACTTTTATCAAGAAGGGTTTTGCCTTTGACAGCCTCCTCCTCCAGACGAATGGCATCCACTTCCGCCTTGATTCTTTTGCGGTTCAACTCAGACTCGATCTCAGGAAACCTAGCCATGGAAACTCCTTTCAAGACAAATCAAAAAACTTAAGCGGCGTCTCAAGAAAATCAATGTTTATTGCCTGATTTCTAATAAAATTATACTCACAAAATAAATTTTGTCAATAGAAAAGTAAACAATTTCAATATTTACCTCAAGATAATTGATTTTTCGCACCCAAAACTTCAACTTCCGCCCATTTTGGAGGCAAATTCCATGATTCGCACCGTGTTTTTCTCTCCCGGCAAACCCGCCCGTACCGACATCCCCCACGCCGAGCTCCACCGCCTTCTGCGCGATAGGCGCGGACTGCTCTGGGTGGACTTTACGTCCGAGCCGCCCGAAACATCCCAGCCCATTTTGGAAAGTTTTAATTTCCACCATCTCGCCATCGCTGATGCGCTGGAACAGACTCATGCGCCCAAAATAGATGACTGGGGTGATTACCTTTATATTGTTTTGAATTACATGCATCTGGTAAAAGCCACCGAGCCGTGGGATACGGAAATTGACGAGCTGGATATTTTCCTTGGGCGCAATTATGTCGTCACCCATCACGATAACCCCGTATCATCCATCGATGAAACATGGAACGCAAGCCAGCGTGATCCACGTTATTCACAGGATGGCGCAGATCACCTGCTCTACAAGATCATCGACGCCATCGTCATGGACTACATGCCCATCATCGAAAAGATCGACGATGAAATCGACATGATCGAAGACCAGGTCTTTGACCGTCCCAGTTCAGAAACCCTCGCCAGGCTGTTCACCCTCAAGCGTGTCCTGCTTGCCATGCGGCGCATCCTTCTCCCTCAACGCGAAGTGCTCAACAAAATGGCGCGTGACGATTATGAAGTCATCGACCGCAAAGATCGCATCTTCTTCCGCGATATTTACGATCACCTCGTCCGTCTGCACGACGTCAACGAAAGCCTGCGCGATCTTGTCGGCGGAGCAATGGATACATACTTGTCTGTGGTCAACAACAGATTAAACGATGTCATGAAAACCCTGACACTGATCACCACTCTTTTCATGCCGATCAGTTTTATAACAGGTTTCTTCGGAATGAACTTCTTCGAACCTGTTGCGGGACTGGTAGGCTGGACAAGCAGGCAGACGTTTACAGTGATTTTGGGCATCATGCTTGGCCTGCCGCTCGTCATGTACTTCTGGATGCGACGGCGGACATGGGTATAGCGCCAGACCTCGGAAGTTTTGCAAAACTTCCGAGGTCTTTTTTTGAGTCTTGACACAGAACAGACGTTCGAGTATCATTCGTAGCACAAATGAGCGAACAATGCGCTCATGTCATGTCGCCCTTGGCGGCAGGAGGCTTAAATGATGATGGTTCGAAAAAGCAAAGGTCTCGGCGAACGCCACCAGAAAATTCTGGATTTCATCGCGGACTACCAGCGCGAATACAAGCACCCCCCCTCGATCCGTGAGATCGGCGAGCATTGCGATATTTCCTCCACGTCGGTTGTCAATTACTATCTCGACCAATTGGAAAAGTCAGGCAACATTGAGCGTGACCGAAAGATCTCGCGCGGCGTGCGGCTGACCAACTCCGCCCCGATCGGTGATATGTTCCGCGTCCCCATGATGGGCGTCATTCAGGCTGGTGAACCCATCCCTGTCCCCTCCAACGCAGACTTTGGATCCTTCACCCCCGAAGACTCCGTCGAAGTTGCCATGTCCCTCATGCCCGCAAAAGAAAAGGGAAAAGATTTATTCGCCCTCCAGGTACAGGGAGAGTCCATGATTGATGCCATGGTCAACGACGGCGATATCATCATCCTCAAGCCCGCGCAGGAAGCTCGCAACGGCGAGATGGTTGCAGTCTGGCTGTCTGACCGCAACGAGACCACCCTCAAGTTCTTCTTCAAGGAAAAGGACCGCTACCGCCTCCAGCCCGCCAACCCCACCATGAAGCCCATCTACGTGGACAAGGGCGAAGCGCTCGAAATCAAAGGCAAGGTGGTCATGGTCATCCGCAAAGTGGAACGGTACAATTAAAAAATCAAACGACAAAAAAGACGACTCGCGCGAGTCGTCTTTTTTGTTTGGAACAGCTACTTGATCTTTATGCGTGGCTTCTTGCCACTTCCGTCCGAACCACCGCGACCTGCTGCGCCGGCAGACTCATGCGACATCTTCACCCTCCCTTTTTGCTTCGCACCGCTGAACATCTTCGACCCGCGTCCAACCAAAATTGGGACAAGTAACAGAAGCAGCAATCCAGCCAGGATTTGCCCAAATAGTATCCATGACGTACTCGAAACTTCAGGCAATACACCGCCGGGGTTATAGTTGGTTTCAGTAACAGCACCCACATCTGAAAGGGATACGGTCAAACCCCGGTTATTACCGTCTCGCAAAGTTGAAGGGGAAACATAGGTAAGCGCATATTCACTTTGCAAGGTGCGGCCAAACTGCTCATAGAGCGCACTCAGAGCTTGAGAATCGGCGGCAAAGCTGTAAAGGCCACCGGACCGCTCAGCCAGAGACTTCAATGCGGTCTCATCAAGCCCGGACTGTGAAGCAGTACTGGCATCGCCAAATCCAACGGTTGAAATCGTGAGCCCGCTGGGGCCTATTTGCTCGATCACACTGTCCACAGTATTCTGGCTGTGGTTATCCAACCCATCAGCCAGGACAATGATCGCCTTGCGGCCTGTGATGCTGCTCATATTCTTCTCCGCCTCGACCAAAGCATCAAACATCGACGTGTCTCCGCCAGTTTTGAGTCCATCAATTGCGGTGTTCAGCGCCGCAGTATCCGTTGTAACCGGCTGAACATAGTATGTTTGTGTATCGAACGTCATCAAACCCGCCTGGTCACCAGCACGCATTTGATTGACATATAACTTGGCGGCATCCTTTGCGGCGGCAAGCTTGTTATTTTTGTCCATGCTCCCGGAGATGTCGATCACCAACATCGTAGTTAAAGGTTCTGCGACTCCCTCGCCACCCCGGCCTCCGCCCCGGGCATCGGCAATTTCCATCACCTCCCCGTTTTCAGAGATTTGGATCGTGGCGGGGTCCACACCAACAGGCTCACCAGCTGAATTTGTCACCGAAACATATACTGTCACGGTTGGAAAGTTGGAATTATCCACCTGGGTAATGCGGACTTGTACGTCATTCTGGGCGAAAACTGTCGAGGTGGACGAAAACACCAGCAACAGAAGCGTTCCAAGGATGGAAAAAACGCGAATCCATTTGGTTTGCATGGCTACCTCTTTTCATGATAAATCATATCGGTATTGCCCATGCGGATTTTTTGTCCATTGGATAATTGTGAACGTTCGATCTTTTTGCCATTAATATAGGTACCTGCCAGACTCATATCCTTGAGGGAAAAGCGCGTTCCATCGCCGGTAAGCATGGCATGTTGGGGGGCAATATCGGGGTCGGGTAAAACAATTTCGGATTTAAGGGCCGAACTCCCAATGGCAATTGCGGGTCCGCCTGCTTTCATGAATTTATCAAGGATGAACTCTGTCCCTTTGAGTTTGCCGGAGGCAACTTCAAGCCAGGCACGCGAGAGTAAAACGACGATGAGCGAGATAAAGGCACTGACCGAAGCTCCGAGCAAAACAAGACCAGCGGCTTTTCCGCTCAACGGATCACCAAGCCAGTTGGGCGCACTTTCAAGCAATACCCCTCCCAGCACGCCGCCAAGCAATCCGCCAAGCATACCTTTCCAGGCCTGGCTTTTACCAACCACTCCTTCTGCGAGTCCAATGAGCAGGCCAAATATGCCCCAACCCAAGGCCCTTCCAAGGAAACCGGCTCCAACTGCCTGAAACAGGTATTCGCTAAGAGGCAAACCAATGGCACCAGCAACCAGACCAAGTAAGGCGCTGAATAAACCAGCCCTGATGGCCTGAACCAGATTCTGTGTAAACAGTCCCTCGGTAACGCCGATGCTCAAACCTATAATAAAACCGATCAGCGCACCGACAATTGCCTCGCTGAGATAGAGATTCTTGATGAAAGACAGGCCGAGGAAATTACTCATCTGCCAGCCGATCAATCCACCGATCGCACCAAACACAGCATAAAAATACGTTCGCATTCGTCTGTTCATAGTCTAAACTCCTTCGCTCTCTTCATCAGTACTTTGAAGGTTTTTCCATTCGACCATGCTTCTTCCCATGTTGCCATTAAGCTCATGAAAGCCAAAATACCGTGTTGGGTCGAGCGCTCCATCATCGCGGCGGATGAAAAAACCGGCAACAGAAGTATGGGGTTCCACCACGAGCGCAACCTGCCAGGGTTCGGGAAAGAAATTGTTATGCAACCACGTATCGTAGTGGGATAGAAATATGCCCATGCGGGGATGTGTGTGATACCAGCCGACAATCCTTCTACCGGCATGACGTGTATCCAATTCTTCATGGAATTGCACGATGGTATCCTGGGTAAAAGTAAGGTAGGCACTCCCCTGCCGGGTATGCCGGGCGGGCAACATGTGTTGCACGACGACAAACTGTTCGTCGGAATCACGGTCATGACACCACAGACCAACCAATGCGCCACCGACCTCATCGTCCATTTCACTGGTTGAATGCAGGATGATGCGGCAATAGGCCGATTGGGAAAGAAAAACCTTCACCAGCGGTCGCGCACCCTTGTATTCATGCGGCGACTCCCAGTACTTCGAACGCGAAAGAGGCATGCAGGCTTTTCTTGGTCTCTCGTTGTTTGGAGTTGAGATGTGGATACCAATGCTTGGTGTCATTTATGATTCCATTTTTAGCAGGTTTGGTTGGGCTGCATTGGCAAGCCACGCAGCCCAACCAAATTGGACTATCCAGCGGTGACGTCTGCGGTCATCATCAAACGGTCATTTTGTGGGATGCCGGCCTGGGAGAGGGTTTCCTCTTCCTTCAATTCACGTCCCAACGCCTTGCTGTCCAAACGATAAGACATTGGGCGACCATCGGGACCGGTGGTGGGTAATTCGAGGGATGTGGTCAGTTCCGGGATCAAATCCTTCACGACTACATCATCGGGGACCTCGGCATTACGACTGCCCCCAGAGGGGAGTATGAGGGTAACAGGTATATCTGACATGGCTTTATCTCCTTTTCTTTTTCAATAAACGAACTTCGATTTGTGTGCACGGCAATTGACTACTTCAATCGAATGACAGGTTTCTTTTTTTCTTCCACAGGCTTAACCTTCACTCGTTCCGGCCTTAGTAATTCGCGGCGATCCACAGGGAATTCATTTGCATGTTTCTTGCGATATTCACGGGACCACCGGGCGGCTTCCGCGTCCCAGGGAAATGGCGGCTTCGTGGGATCATCATGGAAGTTCTTCCACTGCAACATTTCCCCCAGCATGATGATCAGGCGGTCAAGCGAACGACTGGCTGTCCACCAGGCTGCATCGATACAGACCGTGCCATTCAAATGATTAATATTTGGGTGCCAGATGGGTGTAAGCCACTTCATGCCCGGCCAGCGTTGCGGATACTGGTTGTGCAGGTAAATTTCCACCTGGTGGTGGTTGGAAAACTTCGGGTTGCCTGCTTGATCGACGTTGGAAATGCTCTTGCAGGTAAATGTGACGATATATCGCTCAGGCGGTATGCCGGGACGGGCATCCACTGCTTTGAAGGAAATCAAATCGCTTCGGGCATTTAGATCCTGCATTAATTCGTAATCAGCCTTCAGACGCCGCATGCGTGGACTTCCACCAATGGAGACAATTCCTCCGGCGGTGATGTCCGCGGTAAGCATCAGGCGGTCGTTTTCAGGAACACCTGCTGCGGATAATGTTTCGTTCTCTTTTAATTCCCTTCCGAGCGCCTTGCTATCCAGGCGATACCCCATTGGGCGTCCATCCGGGCCAACGGTTGGAAGCTCCAACAATGATGTCAGTTCGGGCATCAGTTCGCGCAGAGACACATCATCGGGTATTTCCGCGGCGCGCGCGCCGCCGCTGGGTAAAACGATTGTTACATTCAAATCAGGCATAATGAATTCCTCCGTCATTAATTAAGATGGGGTACCTGGCAATTACCAGTGATCGCCCAACAATCTGCATGATGCAACGAATGACAAATATCGCACTCCTTGACCCCACGAGGGTCATTGCGTTTGACTTCGTCAAGGCAATAAGGACAACGATGTTCTTCAAAGGTCGAAATCTGTAACTTTGGCTTTCGACCAAACAATCGTTTATTCCTCGAACGGGCTGATGGCTCTGTGTGCTTTAAAACTAATTTATCAGCCGCGGATACCTTGCGGCTGCGGACCCTGGCTGCCTTTACCACCTTGGGGCGTGAGGTTCCTCTTGGCAGAAAAACCAAACTTTCCTGGGTCTCGGTTTGTGACGGCCTAGGCTGGGCCGGTTGCATCGAGGCGGTGGAGGGCGTTCTTTCCCTGCGCCCATTTGACGCTGGACGGACATTGCTGGGCGCATCCTCTGTCTTCGGGTGGTGTTTCCACCACGCCTCCAGGCTGATGAGTGCAACCAGAAACGCACCTCCCAATTGGGTCAGTTCGTCTTGAGGAATGCTTCCCCTGACCCACGGATTCAGGGGACCAATTCCAATCCGCCAGTTTGTAAAAAGACCCAACACAAACATCCCTACCGGCAAAATAAGTAGTATCGCAACGAATCGGACAAATCCCGCCCATTGATAAAAGACCATTCGGGAGACGGAGCCGGATGCCAATCCAACGCTAAGGATCGCAAGCACCATCATCCAATATGAGGAAACATTCTTTTGGTAAACACTAAACAGCGCCATGGAACCCGCGATGCATGCAACAAACAGCAAGGCAACGACCAGTTTTTGAAAGAAACCGGCAAGACGATAGGTCACGGGTGAATAAGAATTGCTCATGGTGGCTGTGGACATTTCAAGTTCCGTTACTTGCTAGTCCCGTAATCGAACGCGGCCATTGCGCACTCTCAGAACAGGAGCTTCCTTTGCAACCACAACTGGTGTCTCTTTTGCAACCTTTACCTGGAGGACATCCTTAATACGAATACGGGGTTGTTTTTTACCTTCGATCTTCAGGGATGACCCATAATCCTGGAAATGCAGGGTATCCTGCAGATCGGCGCTCAATTCATAAAAACGATATTCCACATCGTTATGGGCACGGATGATATGCAAGGGCGGTATTCCCACACTCGCCAATGTTCGATGCAGAAACGGCTCTTCGCCCGTTATCAAATGCGTCATACTGGCTTCGCGTAATTCACCGCAGATTGGGCAATGACCAGATTCAAAAGTCACTTCGCTTAAGGGCTTGAGAGTATCTTCCACGGTATGGCAATTCTTGCATTCCAGTTTTGTGACCAATTCCTGGTCCAGTTCGATCACCGCATTCAAGCCAAGGTCCGCACAGGCAATCCGCAGGATATCATCAAGAGTCGTCCGCTCGGCACGCGCTGGCAGCTCGGTCACTTCCCCATAAGTCCAATGTGATTCGCAATCTTCGCGGGGAGAATATGCGGTGGTATGCATCTCATTGACCATGCCATTAAAATGGGTCACCTTGCCAGGTTCGACCGGCATATTGTTGATCAACTTCAAGGCTTCCTGGGATTGCATTGCCCCAATGATCGAAGCAATGGTCGGAGTTGTCGGCACTTTGCCAAGCAGAATATTTTGGCGCGCCAACAACGGGCAGGAATAGCGGAGCGACAAATCTTTCAAGGCCTGCTCAGTCAATGTGCATTCATAACAGGCGCCCTGCCCCGGCACAAAGGTACGAACAAGCCCAAGCAACTCCTGAATCGCGCCATCCACCCACGGCTTGTTCACCCAATAGCAAAAGCGATTCACGGCGAGACGTGCCTCGCGGTTATCAAGACACCCGATGACCACGTCCATGCGGCGGAAAATTCCAAGACCCAACTTTGTCGTCACGTCGCCGTTGAGATACTGCACATGCACATCCGGGTTGATCGATTTTGCCCGCGCAGCCGCAATTTCGGCCTTGCTGCGACTATTATCGGCTTCGCGAAACAGCACTGAACGGCTCAAGTTGGCAGCCTCGATTTTGTCAAAATCCACAATAAAAATATGCCCAATTCCCATCAAGGCAAGATTCTTGATCACCTCATTCCCCAACGCTCCGGCGCCAACCACCATCACCTTTGCGTTTTGGACCTTCTCACGGTCCCACCACGAGATGAACTCGAAAGTGCCAAGGCGATCCTTACTCAAGTTTGGGATGTGAATTGGCTTCTCGGATGAAATGGGCAGGCGAATGGGAGCTGTTATTGGATCGTTTCTGGTCAAACGTTCAGCCTGTTGCGCCGGCCCAGCCATTTCGCGCGCCCGAGTCATATTTGACTCATCAACTTTCAGGGCGAACCAACCCACATTTTTCCGCGACTCGACCAACCCGTTTTTCTCCAGGGTTTTGAGTGCCTCGCGTAGCGTGGTACGACTGATGCCAAACCGCGTGATCAGTTCACGCTCCGGGGGTAATTGAACGCCTGGCAGGAGGGTGCCATCCAAAATAGATGCAGTCAATTTGCCTGCAACTGCTTCAGCTAAAGTTTTGTGGACAATCGGTTCAATTTTCATCTTATTTATCCTGTGGTATTGTGGTCAGACCAGTTGATACCATTATAGAAAGAACGGAAACCAGAGTCAACGACTCTGGTAGGAGATTTGTACCCCTTTGCTTAAATGCAAAGAACGGCTCATCTGAGCCGTTCTTTGCTAACAAAACTGTAATGTCAATTATTCGACGACGATGGTCGCGCCGGCTTCGTCAAGTTTCGTCTTGGCGTCCATGGCGGCATCCTTGCCGACACCGGTGAGGATCTTGCCACCAGCGGTTTCAGCGAGGGCTTTGGCTTCACCGAGACCGAGGCTGGTCAACTGGCGGATAACCTTGATGACGTCGATCTTCTTGGCGCCGGGATCTTTGATCACCACATCGAACTCAGTCTTCTCTTCGACGGGTTCGGCAGCGGCAGCAGGACCGGCGGCAGCGGCAACAGCCACAGGAGCGGCGGCGGAAACGCCCCACTTCTCTTCGAGCATCTTGACGAGGTCAGCCGCCTCGAGGACGGAAAGTGTGGAAAGTTCTTCCACGAGTTTTGCGAGTTTTTCAGACATTGTTTAGCACTCCTTGCTAGGTAATTGAAAATTTGAAAATTGTAGAACGATTGAAACTAGGCTGAAGCCTGGGCTTCGGTACGAGCCTTGATGACGGCTGCGAGACCACGAGCGGGTTCCGCCAGGGTGCGGACGAGTTTGCCGGCAGGAGCCTGCAAAACGCCGAGCAGGGTGGCGCGCATCACGGGCAGCGGCGGCATCTCGGAAAGAGATTTGACCTGCGCCGGACTTAACGACCTGCCGCCCATCAGACCGCCTTTCACCTTCACGAACTCGTTGCCTTTTGTTGCCTCGGTCAACGCTTTCGCGGTGGCGGCGGGATCTTTGAACGCGAACGAGATAGCTGTGGACTTGACGAGATAGTCCTTGGGAAACTCCATGCCATTGTCTGCCAGCACGCGGCGGGCGAGAGTGTTCTTGACGACATGGAACTCACCGCCGCTTTCGCGGATCTTCGCGCGGATGCCATCGAGGACTTTCATCTTCGAACCGCTGTATTCCACGAGAATCACGGCTTCACTGCGCTTGACCCAATCTGCATACTGAGCCTGCACTTCTTCCTTGCGTTGTTTTGAAATTGCCAAAGGGAATTCACCTCCTTTCAATATAAAAGTCTTTGCCACTTACGCAGGCAAAGACTTTTCGCAGTCCCCGAATGGGGAACTCCCAAGAGGGAATCAGCGCTTGCGCGCTGCAATTTGCTATCAGTCTCCACCTGAGCGGGGAATTAAGTGGCACACTCGCCGTTTGAGGCTCGGCGCCACACCCGCCTTCACTGGCGAAGTGGTATTTGGGGATAAACGAGTATTTCTACTCGACACCTTTCACATGTTCGTTCGGGTCAACCTTGATGCCAGGACCCATCGTCGAAGCCACGGTAATGTGCTTGATGAAGTTGCCCTTGGCGCCGGACGGACGAGCCTTGTTGATGGCATCCAGCAAAGCGTTGTAGTTTTCCAACAGTTTGTTGGCATCGAAGGAAGCCTTGCCAACCATGACGTGGATGTTATTGGTCTTGTCGAGACGGAACTCCACACGGCCAGCTTTTGCTTCCTTGATGGCGCGTTCGATGTCCTGGGCAGGGACGACGGTTCCAGCCTTCGGATTGGGCATCAAGCCTCGGGGACCGAGCACACGACCCAGGCGTCCCACCTTGCCCATCGCATCGGGGGTGGCAATCGCCACGTCGAAATCCAACATGCCGCCTTCGATCTTCTTCAGGGATTCATCGTCGTCGGCAACCATGTCCGCACCGGCGGCGCGGGCGGCGGCGGCGCCTTCACCCTGCGAGAAGACAAGGACGCGAACGGTCTTGCCAAGTCCATGCGGGAGCACGACAACATCGCGCAGCTGCTGATCAGCCTGACGCGAGTCAAGGGTGGTGCGCAGGTGAACTTCGATGGTCGAATCAAATTTGGTGATGGAAGTTTCCTTCGCCAGCGCAACGGCTTCCGTAGCCGAATAAATCCTGTCGATCTCAACTTTGGCGAGAGCCGCCGTATATTTTTTTCCGTGTTTTGCCATTTTTACCTCCGTGGTCCAAGCGGACAGCCGCAGCCGTCCTCCCACAAAATTAGTCTGTGACGACAATGCCCATCGAGCGGGCGGTGCCTTCGATCTGCTTCATCGCGCCTTCGATATCGATGGCGTTCAAGTCCTTCATCTTCAGCTCGGCGATTTCCTTCACCTGGGCGCGGGTCACCTTGCCAACCTTGTCCTTGTTCGGAACGCCGGAACCTTTTTCGACCTTTGCGGCTTTTCGCAGCAAAACTGCGGCGGGAGAGGTGCGAAGCACGAAGGTGAATGAGCCATCGGTGAAGATTGTGATTTCCGCCGGAAGAACCTCACCCTGACGGTTGGATGTGCGGGCGTTGTATTCCTTGCAGAATGCCATGATGTTGATGCCATGGCTCGCCAGCGCGGGACCAACGGGAGGAGCAGGGTTTGCCTTGCCAGCCTCGAGTTGGAGACGTACGATTGCTTTTAATTTCTTTGCCATTTCGATTTAACTCCTTTGTGGTTTTAGCGGGTCATTTTGGGAGACCCTCCCACCAAATCGGTAATCAGTGACCAGTAATCAGTTGCCCAATCACCAATTACGAATTACCGTATAACTGGTTATGCCTTTTCGACCTGCAAAAAGTCCAATTCCACAGGCGTTTCACGCCCGAAGAAACTGACCATCACGCGCACCTTGGTGCGTTCCATATCGATCTCGGAAACCACGCCTCGGAAGTCGTTGAAGGGACCGTCCACGATGCGCACGCGCTCGCCCACTTTGAACGAGACCTTCACTGTGGGCGCTTCGGCTTCCATGCGTTTGACGATCTGCGCAACTTCCTCGGGACGCAGCGGGGTGGGATTATTTCCCATGCCCACGAAGCCGGTCACACCGGGCGTGTTGCGGACCACGTACCAGGAATCTTCCGAGAGCGCCATGTTGACCAGCACGTAGCCCGGGAAAATATGTCGTTCCACCGTGCGGCGCTTGCCATCCTTGACCTCGATCTCTTCCTGCGTCGGGATGACCACGTCGAAGATTTTGTCCTTCATGCCCATGGTCTCGATGCGCTGCTCGAGGTTGTGACGCACCTTGTTCTCGTAGCCTGAATAACAGTGGATCACATACCAGGCCGGTCCCTCGACAGTCGCCTCCACTGGGGGCAGGTCGTTGGGGATTTGCGCTTCGGAACGCTCGGCAGGCTTCTCGTCAGGAGAAACGGCATGCTTCGCCTCCGCGGGAGCGGGCTGCTCCGCGGACAAATCATCCGTCGGTTCCTGTTCAAACTGCTCTTGCGATTCCAAATCCATCAGATCCTCAATTCACCAAATATTAGATGCCAAGCACAAGGTCGATCAACGCGCCTGAAGCAACATCCACGCCCCAAAGGAAAACGCCCACGATCACCATCACCAACAGGACAAGCCCGGTGAGGCGTCTTGCTTCGGGCCAGGTGGGCCAATTTACTTTGCGAAGTTCGCCGGTCGTCTCACGGATGTAACGCTGAATGGCGTTTTCGCTGTTCCTGACTTTCTTATCTTTCTCAGCCAAGGCAATTACTCCTTCTATAAATTACGGCTAAAACGCCGCGCAAAAGCGGCGTTTGCCAAAAGGCAGGCCAGGTAGGAATCGAACCCACAACCGCTCGTTTTGGAGACGAGTGCTCTGCCAATTGAGCCACTGGCCTAGGTTGGGCGGGCTTGGGACCCGCCCTTACAAACTACTTGGTCTCGCGGTGCGGCGTATGCTTGCGGCAGCGCGAGCAATACTTCTTGAACTCCAACCGGTTGGGATCGTTGCGGCGATTCTTTTCGGTGGTGTAGTTGCGCTCCTTGCACTCGCTGCATTGCAGCGTAATGACCGGGCGGACATCTTTCTTCTTGGAAGCCATCTTACTCTACCTAACTTTCCTCTTACTCGATGATCTTGGTGACGACACCCGCACCGACGGTCAGACCGCCTTCGCGAATGGCGAACTTCGATCCCTGTTCCAACGCCACCGGCACGATCAACTCAACCGTCAGGTTGACATTGTCTCCCGGCATCACCATTTCC